>JAKSPT010000049.1 GCA_024404495.1 Lachnospiraceae bacterium | reverse complement strand
CGCGGCGGTATGACCTCTCACGCAGCCGTCGTTGCCCGCGGTATGGGTACCTGCTGCGTTTCCGGCTGCGGCGCTATCGTTATGGATGAGGAGAACAAGCAGTTCACCCTCGCCGGCAGAACCTTCCATGAAGGCGACGTCATCTCCATCGACGGCTCCACCGGTAACATCTACGGCGAAGCGATTGCCACCGTTGACGCCAAGATCGGCGGCGACTTCGGCAGAATCATGGCTTGGGCTGATCAGTTCAGAAAGCTCGAAGTCCGCACCAACGCCGATACGCCCCGCGATGCCAAGAAGGCCTGTGAGCTCGGCGCCGAAGGTATCGGCCTCTGCCGTACCGAGCACATGTTCTTCGATCCGGAAAGAATCGCTGCTTTCCGTGAGATGATCTGCGCTGACACCAAGGAAGAGAGAGAAGCTGCTCTCGATAAGATCATGCCTTATCAGCAGGGCGACTTCGAGGCTCTGTTCGAGGCTATGGAAGGCAACCCCGTTACCATCCGCTTCCTCGATCCTCCGCTTCACGAATTCGTTCCGACCGAAGAGGCCGAGATCGAGCTCCTCGCCAAGGCGCAGGGCAAGACCGTTGAACAGATCAAGGGTATCATTCAGGGTCTCCACGAGGCGAACCCGATGATGGGTCACCGCGGATGCCGTCTGACCGTCACCTACCCCGAGATCGCCGTCATGCAGACCAAGGCCGTTATCCGTGCCGCGATCAACGTCAAGAAGGCTCATCCCGATTGGAAGGTCGTTCCCGAGATCATGATCCCGCTGGTCGGCGAGATGAAAGAGCTCAAGTTCGTCAAGGACGTCGTCGTTGCTACCGCTGACGCCGAGATCAAGGCTGCTGCCGCTGACCTCAAGTACGAAGTCGGTACCATGATCGAGATCCCGCGTGCCGCTCTGACCGCTGACGAGATCGCCAAGGAAGCTGAGTTCTTCTGCTTCGGTACCAATGACCTGACCCAGATGACCTTCGGCTTCTCCCGTGACGACGCCGGCAAGTTCCTTCCCTCCTACTACGACACCAAGATCTATGAGAACGATCCCTTCGCCAAGCTCGACCAGACCGGCGTCGGCAAGCTCATGGATATGGCTGTCAAGCTCGGTAAGAGCGTCCGTCCAACGATGCACTGCGGTATCTGCGGTGAGCACGGCGGTGACCCGTCCTCTGTGGAATTCTGCCACAAGATCGGTCTTACCTACGTTTCCTGCTCTCCCTTCCGTGTGCCGATCGCGAGACTCGCTGCCGCGCAGGCCGCTATCTCCAACAAGTAATTACGGATCCCTTTTCCGGGAACGCGAAAGCGTTCCCGGATTTTTTTATTTCCCAAATAAAAATGGTTCTTCATAAATATTGGTGTTTTATCCTCGTTCTCGTCCGTTGACCGAAGGTTCGCCTCGTAGGGCGGGGCCTTGTGTCCCGCCCTACGAGGCGAACCTTCTGCGCGGCAGGCTATGCTTCGGCATCAAGGAGAACAATAAACCTTCACACACCAAAAAATATGAAGAGCCATAAAAATCCCGCGGTCCGTGGACCGCGGGATTTCTGTTGTTTTGATTTGATTACGGGATCAGTTCCGTCCAGTACTGCTGATTGTAGATATCGGTAAAGCGGTAGCAGGCGTTCGCGTTCGCCGCGTTGATATAGACGTCGCTGATCTTCAGCTCGCCGGAAACGGTAAGCCGATCGCCGAGCATAAAGTTGTCAACGTAATTGCCGTCGTAATCGTAATAGTCGCAGAGGAAGTCGATCACGTCGCCGTCCTTCAGACCGTCAAGCGCCTTTGCGACGGTGTCGGTCTCGCCGGCACGGTAATCATAACGGACGCCGGCGATATAGCCGTGGGGATTCGCGTCGTCAAAGACGAGGATCAGATCGGCGCGGTCGTCGTTGAGCTTGACCGGAACTCTGCCGGTGATGGTGTAATGCGTGCCGTCGTCGACCGTGCTCTCGTGGTAGTATGCGATCGGCTGATCGTTGATGGCAAGCCACGTTCCGTCGTATTCGCCGAGGAGATAGCCCTTATCCGTAAAGGTGAAGACGTTATCGAGACCGAGGTCAAGATATCCTGCCCCGTCGTCGTAGAAGACGTTCAGCTCGAGGTCGTGGACCATCTTCCACTGATCCTCGGGCAGATCCATATAGTACGCGCTGCCGGATTTCTTCCAGACGAGGTTCGAGGCGTCGAAGGCGTTCGCGTTCAGATACGTCGAGGCACGGTCGGAGCCGATATTGAGCAGGCTCGACAGGAAGCCGGTATTCGAGGAATCCAGACCGGAGATCGAGGGAACGCCGCCGCCGATAAGGTTGTTCAGAAGACCCGAGATCGCGCTCGTGCCCGAAACGCCGGAGGAAGAACCGGAGGAGGAACCGGTGAGGGATCCGAGCAGCGAGGAAAGCTGCGAGGAGGAACCGCCGGAGACCGCCTGACCGGAGACCTCAAGGCTGGCAAACTGCTTGATGCAGTCGGCGTATTCGCCGTCCATGCCGATCGCCTCGTAGGTCTTGACCGCCGTATCGACGGTGGAGGATTTCTGATAGGGGAAGAAGATCGACAGACCGTAAGCGTTGGTCATATCGGTCGAGGTGCGGTTATACTTGACCGCGCCGAGGATCGCGTTCGCGAGCTCGGTGCCGTCCTTGGTGCCCATGTTCTGCGCCAGATTCACGAGGTCGACCTGATCGATCTTGGAGGAAGCGGCGAACTCACGGCTGCCCGAACGGGCGTCGGAAACGGTCTTGTAGGAGTCGTTCTGCAGGAGGTCGAGAGTAGAGGAAGCAAACGTGGTCAGCTCCTCGGGAACCGTCTTTTCGAGCTCCGCGAGGTCAACGACCGAAAGGGTCGCCTTCTGTCCTCTGCATTTCTGTGCGCAGGTATCGACGAAATCGTCAACGATTTTCTGACCGACCTTGACGGTATCCATACCGGGGTCCTTGGCGAGCGCGGTCAGCCAGTTGGTGTAGTACCAGCCGATACCGGGCTCGGTCTCCTCGGAGGCGACCATATAGTCGGCGTAGGGGGTGAGCATCAGCGCGTTTTCCGCCGTTGCCATCAGGCAGGCGTCGAAACCGATGACGTCGAACTTCATATCCGCCTTTTTCAGCGCGGTATTGATTCCCGAAAGGGTCATGGAACCGCTCGACGAGTTCTTTTCGTCGTAGCCGTAGCCGCTGACCGATCCGCCGCCGTGGTCCCAGAAGATGAGCATATTGCGGTTTGCCGGGAATTTGTTTTCGCAGTAGTCGATGAATTCGGCAAGGGTATCCGGCTTGGTCATCGCCTTGCTGCCCATGTCCTGTTCAAGACACTGGATGCCGCCCTTGACGACCTTGTAGATCTGGTTCTTCGAGTTGGAGATCTCGCTGATCTGCCACTTTTTGCAGCCGCCGGTATAAACGATCAGATTGATCTTGTCGTTCAGCTCGGCAGAAGCCATTTCCTGCAGGTCGGCGCTTGCCATACCACCCTTGGATTCCAGGTCGGTACCGCACATATAGACCATGATCGTCACCTTGTCGGTGCCGTCGCCGTGAATATCGGTGTACTTGGCACGGGAACCGGAAGCGACCGAGGTATCGAGCTTACCGGTATTCGCCTTGCTCGACCAGCCGGAAGAAACGGTGTTGCCCGCGAAATCGGAAGCGCCGCCGAGGATCGACGAAAGACCGCCGAGCCCGCTGACCGCCTGACCGATATCGATGCCGCCGGAGGAGCCGCCTCCGCCGAGCAGGCTGCCGAGAATACCACCGCCGCCGCCGAGCGCGACGACGATCGCGAGGATGATCCCAATTAGCCCTCCCTTACCGCCGGCTCTCGTCATCGGAGCGCCCGAACCGGAACCCGAAGAGGGTCTTTCCCCGGTGGGTCTGCCGGACATACCGCCGCCGACCGGACCGCCGCCGTTGCCGCTGCCGCGCTTATAAATGTCTTTTCCCTGTCCCGTTACGTTTTTCTCGCGTCCGCGAGGTCTGTTTTCCTGAGGCATGATGTGAAACATACCTTCCTTTCCTATTATATACAGAATTATTATATCATATTTTTTATATTCCGTCAAGACCCGTTTTTTGCAAAGAAAAAGGAGCTGCCGCGCGTCAGCGCGGCAGCTCCCTTCCTGTTGTCAGCGGTCGATCTCGTCAAGACAGGTCTGCCAATACTCCGCCATCATTTCCGGCGTGAGGTCGCAGTGTCCCCTGCCCTCGCAGATACGGAGCGTGACGTTTCTGCCCGCTTCCTTCATCGCGCGGACGAACGCGCGGCAATGACGGTCGATGTTGACCGCCTTATCCTCTCCGCAGTGAAAAATCCGGTACGGGATATCGGGCATTTCCGGAACGAGATGAAGAGGAGACGCGGTCTTCAACGCTTCGTTCAGCGTCATATCGTAATGACGGAACGCGCTGTACAGCGTACGGGGGAGGTCGTCCCGCTCGGTATAATGATACACGAGATCACAGACCGGGCAGTTGGAAACGACCGCTTTCGGCGTTCTTTTCGCGTAACGCGCGTAGACGAGAGAGGAAAGACCGCCCATGCTGAAGCCGGTGGAAATGACCGGCGTATTGTCCGGAAGCGCAAAATGACCGAAAATCACGTCGAGAAGCTCGTCGACGAAAACGACCGCCTCGTCGTTCATCCACGACCACGGATTGTAATACGGTTCGAGATACAGAACGCCGTTTCCGGCGAAGAAAACCGATTGCTTCGGCGTCTCGTGCCGCATCGCGTTTGCGCCGAGACCGTAGAAGTTCAGCACGATCCCGCGGATCGGTCCCTTCACGTCCGGATGGTTGGTAAAGGTGAAGTTCGTCAGTTTTTCAAACGTAATGATCTTTTCCATCGTGATACCCGCAGATCAGAGTTCGAGGGCAAGGTCGCCTTCGCGGATCCAGCCGAGCTTGCGCATCAGCTCGCTGACCGCAAGGGAGATCACGGCGGGAAGCACGACGCAGACGAGCACGAGCCCGATCCAGAACATAGCGTCCTTTTCGGAAGCCGCGGTGACGATGCCGAGCGGTCCGACGAGACCGCAGGTACCCATGCCCGCGGAAACGCCGGTGCAGTTCAGCTTGAAGACCATCGTGGAGATCGGTCCGGTCACGGCGGAAGCGACGATCGCGGGGACCCAGATCACGGGGCGCTTCACGATATTGCCCATCTGCAGCATCGAGGTGCCGAGTCCCTGCGCCACGAGACCGCCGAAACGGTTTTCACGGAAGCTGATGACGGCAAAGCCGACCATCTGCGCGCAGCAGCCCGCGGCGGCGGCGCCGCCCGCGATCCCGGTGATGCCGATCATCGCGCAGATCGCGGCGGAGGAGATCGGAAGGGTGAGCACCATACCGACGACGACTGAGACGATGATGCCCATCCAGAAGGGATGCAGCGCGGTCGCGGTATTGATGAAATCGCCGAGCCAGTACATCAGATACGCCACGGCGGGGCAGATCAGCTTCGCGACGGCAAAGCCCGAAAGCAGCGTGACCGCCGGGGTCAGAAGGATATCCATCTTGGTCGAGCCCGCTTCCAGCTTGCCGAGCTCGCAGGCGACGAGAACGGCAAGGAACGCGCCCGCGGGTCCCGCGGTATAGGATATCTCCGCCGCGGCGGTATGGATCACCGTCCCGCAGATATAGCCCGCCGCACCGACCGTGGCGCAGGAAAAGAGCACGAGCGGCGGCGCCTTCAGCGCGTACGCGACCGCGATCCCGATCGCGGCGCCGCAGACGTAGCTGTTCATCGCGAAGGAGGAAAGCTCGGTAAGGAACGCAAAGCCGAACCATTCGCCGAGCGTCTTCAGGATCGTGCCGATCAGAAGCGAGGCGAAAAGACCCTGCGCCATCGCGCCCATCGCGGTGACGAAATAGGTCTTCGGCGAAAGCGATACGTTTTTCTTTTTCAGAAATTCACGGAATTTCATGGGTTTCCCCACCCTTCCTCTTTTTTTATCATTTTACCATACGAAAGCGTTTATTGCAACGGTATTTGTGCCGAATTCACGACCTCCTCCGGTCTTTTCCCCGTAAAAAGCGACGAAAACGAGGTCATTTCTTCTTTTTGATCTTTTCCCAATACGCCTTAGCCGCCTGCTCGGTCTTGTTTTCACCGAATTCGTAATAGGAAGCCTCCCCGAGATCGGTGGGAAGATAGCGCTGCTCCACCCAGTGATCCGGGTAGTCGTGGGGGTATTTGTAATCCTGATAGCGGTGCGTCGGACGCATATAGTCGGGGACGTTCTGCCCCTTCCCCGCCCGGATATCGGCGGCGGCGCGCTCGTACGCGATATGGGCGCTGTTCGATTTCGGCGCGGTCGCGAGCATGATCACCGCGTGGGAAAGCGGCAGAGACGCCTCAGGCAGACCGAGCTCCTTTGCCGACTGGACACAGGCGTAAACGATCGCGGGCGCTATCGGGTAAGCCTGCCCGATATCCTCGGACGCCATCGCCTGAAGACGGCGGCAGGCGCCGAGCAGATCCCCGCCCTCAAGGATCTTCGCGAGGTAGAAGATCGCCGCGTCGGGATCGGAGCCTCTGACCGACTTCTGCAGGGCGGAAAGCATATCGTAATGCACCGTTCCCGCGCGGTCGAAATTGCCGACCACCTTGGGAAGAAAGCCGCTCGCGGTCTCCTTCGTCAGCTCGTCCCCGCCCGCGTAATAGGTGTTTTCAAGAAGGTTGACGCTTCTTCTGACGTCCCCGGCGGCAGAGGCGGCGATATAGTGCAGCGCCTCGTCGGTGATCGTTTTTTCAAGTCCGGTCTCGCTGTTCAGGATCGCAAGGGCGCGGTTCAGCGCCGGAACGATCTCCTCCTCGGTCACCGACTTGAACTCAAAAACGGCGGAGCGGGAGATGATCGCGTTATAGACGTACAGATAGGGGTTCTCGGTCGTCGAGGCGATCAGCGTGATGCGTCCGTCCTCGATGAATTCGAGCAGGGTCTGCTGCTGTTTTTTGTTGAAATACTGGATCTCGTCGAGATAGAGCAGAACGCCGTTCTGCCCCATCAGCGACCCGGTATCCCGGATCACGGCGCGGATATCGTCGATCGAGGCGGTCGTGGCGTTCAGCTTGTGGAGCGTCATCCCCGACTGCGCCGCGATGATGTTCGCCGCCGTCGTTTTTCCGGTGCCGGGAGGACCGAAAAAGATCATATTCGGCAGATAGTGCCTCTCGCACATCTTCCGTATCGTTCCGTTCGCGCCGAAAAGATGGCTCTGACCGACCATATCGTCAAAGCTTTCGGGACGGATTTTATTTGCAAGCGGTTCGGATGCCACGCGGATCACCTCTTTTCAGTATTCCTCAATATCGGAGGGCTTGACTTCCCCCGACGTTTCCGCCGCGTCGGGATGATACAGACGGCAGGCGCGGTGAAAGCTTTCGACGTCGGCGATCGCCCAGATGCCGAGCTTGGCGTAAGGCAGGATCGCAGCAGCCTTTTCCGGCGTGGCGAACCAGCCTATCGGCGCCCATTCCGCCCTCTTCCGGTCGATCGGAAGCCATACGGTCAGCCGATCCCTGCCGAAGACGGCGTTCAGCCTTTTCAGCGTATCGGGGTCGCACAGCCCGTCGAAGGAGACTTCACCTTCGGGCAGACGGGCGTTCACCTCGTCCGCGTGTTCCTCGGTAATGCAGGAGATCACGACCCGCGCGCCCGTTTCCCGGATCACACCGTAAAAGGCGTACCGCTCCTCCGGCTTCATTTCAAACAGCTTGTTGTCGATCTTCAGAGAAATGCCCTTCTCCGCCGCGAACGAAAGGACGTCGCGGAAGAGCGGAAGCCTTTCCCCGCGGAATTCCGGGGAGAAACGGATCCCGTAATCGTATTCCGACGCCTCCGCGTAGGTCAGATCGGAAATCAGAAGTTCCTTTTCGATCCGGCTGCCGTCGGGATTCCGCGCCGTGGAATTGATCTTTATGTCGTGCAGGACGACGAACTGCCCGTCCTTCGTGATCCGGGGATCGAGCTCGATCCGCTCGTAGCCCTGCTCCGCCGCCGCGCGGAAGGAAACCATCGTATTCTGCGGGTATTCGCATTCCACGCCGCGGTGAGCCTGAAGCTGTACAATAGACATCATTATCCTCTTTTCATTTATGCGATAAAACCATTCTGATTTATTATAGCATCAATCGGCGGAAAAGGCAAGCGTCTTTTTCAAAAGGAAAACGGAACCGCGGGGTTCACGGTTCCGTTTGGGATCATGCGTTTTTCTTTTTCAGCTTCGGCTCGATCACGTACTGAAGCACGACGATGACGGCAACGATCGCGAAGCCGATCAGGTCGGTCACGAGGCTCGGCGCGACCATACACAGCCCTCCGGCGATCAGCGGGATCCTCTGCCAGATCGGGGTACGGTGATGCAGATAACCTTCCATCCCGCCCGAGATCGCGTAGATACCGATGATCGAGGTCAGACAGATCTCGATGATTTTGATGACCGACGGCTGAAAGCCCTCGATCACGAGAAGCATTTCGGGCGAGTAGGCGAACACGTAGGGGACGATGAAGGCGGTGATCGCGAGCTTGGTTGCCTGTATTCCCGTTTTCAGAGGATTTGAGTGCGCGATCGCGGAGCCCGCGTAGGCAGCGAGCGCGACCGGCGGCGTGATATCGGCAACGATACCGAAGTAGAAGACGAACATATGCGTCGCAAGCGTCGGGATACCCATCTTGATGAGGATCGGCGCGGTGATGGTCGCCATAATGACGTAGTTTGCGGTGGTCGGAACGCCCATGCCGAGCACGATGCAGCAGAGCATCGTCAGGAAGAGGGCAATGAAGGTTCCCTTCTGCGCGAGCGGAACGATCACGGCGATCAGCGTAGAGCCGAGCGCGGTCATCGAAACGACGCCCGAAATGATGCCCGCGATGCCGCAGGCGGCGGCAACGCCGATCGAGCTGTTGGTACCGCCCTTCAGACCCTCGACGACGAGGTCGGGCTTGAGGATCGCGTCCTTCGTGATGAAGCTGCACGCGACGCAGGCGAGCATACCGAAGAAGATCGGAAGCCCTACGTTCGGCTTGAGCGCGATCCGGAGAACGATCAGCACGGCAAGGGGGATCAGCGGGATCAGCAGGCTGACGATATCGCGCCCGCCCTTCAGCTTCCCGCCGAACAGCTTTTTGATCGCCTCCACGTCAACGAGGCTGACGACGAGCGCGGCGAAGATCGCGAGGGACGCCGAGGTTCCCGCGGTGTAGTGGTTCATCGCGATGACGAGAACGACGATCGGGAGAAGCAGATATCCGTTTTTCAGGATCAGCCTGAAGAAATTCGGGATCGCGTCCTTCGGCAGACCCTTGAGCCCGAGGCGCTTGCCCTCGAAGTGGACCATCAGGAAGATCCCGGCGAAATAGAGGATCGCGGGAAGGATCGCCGCGATGACGATCGTGAAATAGGAGTACCCGGTGATCTCCGCCATCAGGAAGGCGGCGGCGCCCATGATCGGCGGCATGATCTGTCCGCCGGTGGAAGCGGCAGCCTCGACGGCGGCGGCAAATTCGGGCTTGTAGCCGATGCGCTTCATCGTCGGGATCGTGACAGAGCCGGAGCCGACCGTGTTGGCGACCGAGGAACCGGAATACATTCCTTCAAACGCGCTCGAGATGACGGGGATAATCCGCCTTTCTTCATTGGTTTCCGGTCCCGGACGCGGATGGTGCAACGGATTCACGCCGAATGAGAAAAGGAGATACCGTGATCTTTCCGCCCTCCCCCGCCGTCTCATTTCCTTCCAGACGGAGGAAGATACGTTCGCACAGTCTTTCCGCAATTTCCTCCAACGGATGAGCGACTGCCGTAATACCGAGGAGTCTTGCCCAGACCGAATCGTCGTATACGATCAGACTGACGTCCTCCGGCACCTTCAAAGACAGGCTCCGGAAGGCGCTCCACACTTTTTCGGATTGCCCCGCGACGGAAAACACTGCGGTCGGCTTTTTCTCCCGGATCATACGGCATACAGCCGCTTCATCCGCAGACCAATCGAGACAGACAAGTCCATCTTCCGGCGTCAGCCCTGCGTCGGCATACGCGCTGTAATATCCGGATACGCGGGGGTCACCGCCGACGTAAAGGATCCGTCGGTGTCCCTCTTTCAAAAGCAGGCTTACCGCCTCCCGTACGCCGCCGGCGTCATCCACCGTCACGCTGTCGATCGTTTCGTAGGTATCGGTAAATAACTGGAAAAGACCGGTATTTTCCCGCAGCGCTCCGATCAGATCGGCGTTGGACCTGTCCCGCGGGGTGAACACGAGCGCGTCCACGCGAGAGGAAGCCATCAGCGAAATCGCGTCTCTCTCGCTCGTTCCGCCGTGCTGAAGAAAGCTCACGAGCATCCGATATCCTTTTTTTCTCAAAATGATCTCGATCTGCTTGAGGATTCCAAGATAAAAACTGTTGTCGATCGAGGGAATGATGATGCCAACGGTCTGCGTGCGCGCTTTCTTGAGTCCGCGCGCCAGCATATTCGGGCTGTAGCCAAGCCTTTGTGCCACGGCAAGAACGCGTTCTCTTGTTTCCGGACGAACCGGATCACTTCCGCTGAAAACGCGGGAAACCGTCGCGACCGAAACGCCGCATTCCTTTGCTACTTCTTTGATGTTCGTCAAGGCTGCCTCCATACGTTTGATACTATCATTATATCACACTGTTCCGGAATAAGCAAATATTTTTTGTTTCCTCATCACAGAATCAAGCGCTTATGGCTGAAATGTTCACAATTCCCGTCTTGACATTTCAGACACAATATGTTAATATGGTAATGTAATCGTTTACACTCCGCTTCAGTCATCATTTCATCGGAAAGGAATCACTGTCATGAAAAAAACGGCTCTTCTGATCCTGATTGCCGCCCTTCTCTTCACTGCGCTCCTGCCCGCATGCACCAACGGAAAAACACCCTCCGGCGAAACGGAATCCCCCTCCGAGAGCGTGACCGCCCCGCCTGAAACCGAGTACCCGCTCGGCACTCCCGACCGTACCTTCAACGGATACGGGTTCCGCGTCCTCGTCTCCGATCCTTCAACAATCGTCTGGTACGACGTGGACTTCACTTACGACGATATCGCAAACACCCTTGACAACGCAGTCTTTCAGCGTATCTCCCGCGTGAACGATAAGCTTGACATCGAGATCACCCCGGTCTACGCCAATCCGGTCATCACCGAACTGCAGAAGGTGATCGCCTCGGGCGACGATGAGTTCGATATCTGCTTTGCGGCGCCGAAAGCGGTCAGCGGGATGATCCGCCAAGGCGATTTTCTGAATCTGAACGATATTCCCTGCCTCGATCTGAATGCCCCGTGGTGGGATCACAACGCCGTGGACGGGCTCACAGTTGACGATAAGCTCTATATCGCCGCCGGGGATATCGGTTACAACTATCTCCGTTCGACCAGCGTCATCTTCTTCAACAAATCAATCGCCGCAGACGCGCAGCTTGCCGACCCCTACAAAATGGTGGAGGAAGGCAAGTGGACCTTCGACAATATGTTTGAAATGGCGGTTTCCTGCAACCGTGACCTCGACGGGGACGGACTTGATCCCGACAAGGATATGATGGGTATCGTATACTGCGGTGACACGCTGTATCAGATGCTGATCGCCGGGGAATGCACTTTCGTCACTCCGACCGCCGACCGTTCCTCCTTTGAACTTTCCTTTATGTCCGACCGGACCTATGACGTATTTGATACCCTGACCTATTATCTGTACGGGGAATCGGCGAACTGGGACGTCACTCACGTCAACGCCTCGACGCAGTTCACCTCCGGCAATCTGCTCTTTATCCCGACCGAGTTCTGGGTCATCACCACCTTCCGTGAAATGCTTCCCGATTTCGGCGTTCTCCCGATGCCGAAATACGACGACAAACAGACCGAATATCACCACACCGTCAATCAGGACGTCGCGGCTATGATGCTGATTCCGATCACGAACCGGGATACCGAAAGAACCGGCATCATCGCGGAAACGCTCGCCTATACCGGAAAGCAGCTTCTCCGCCCCGCATACATCGAGACTTCGCTGATTTCCAAATGGTCGAGAGACAACGAGTCCGAAGCAACCATCCGTCTGATCTTCGATTCGATCTATTACGACACCGGCTTCATGTTCGATATCGGCGGTATCAAGGGAACCATCGTTCAGATGGCTTCTTCCGCTTCCGATGCCCTCGCCTCCACTTACGAATCGAGACAGTCCGTCTACGAAGCAGAACTGGAAAAGCTCCTTGAAGATTATGATAAGCTGAAATGAAAAAAAGAGTAATCTCGCTCCTTCTTACCCTTCTGATCCTGCTCGGCACGGTTTCCTGCCAAAGCGGCGATGAAATCCCGGGCGATACGTCCGCCCCCGACCTGACAACACCCGAAGAAACCGAAAAGGAGATGACCGAAATGACGATTTCCGACAGAGAAGCACCGGACAAAGTGCTTACCCTCTGTGAAAACGGAGAAACCGGATACCGTATCTTCTATCCCTTTGACGGGACCTACGAAAAGGAAGCAGCCGAAAAGCTTGCTTCCGCGCTGAAAGCAGTCACCGGCTGCGAATTCCCCGTGGTCGCCGATATCTGGATGAAAGTAAACGAAACAAAAGTCATTCTGATCGGCAATACCGCATCGGAAAAGACGTCGCTTCTCTCCTCCTCCCTTCCCGAACTGGAATATGCGATCCGCGTTTCGGACGAATCGCTTCTGATTTTCGGAAAAAGTCCGAAAATCACGGAATTCGCCGTTGATTCTTTTCTCGAAAGCCGTCTCGGCTATAAAACGCCTTCCCGCCACGAATCGGCGCAGGTTCTGAAAATCGACGCGGGCTTTTCCCTTTCCGGCTCTTGGCTGGAATCTGTCAAAGGCGGTAACCTCGTCACCTACGAAGGCGATAACGACAGCTATTCCCGTCCGGAGGGAATCGTTCCGGTCGGCGGAAAAACCGGTACTACCGGTCTCACCAAAGGAGACACCGTTACCGTCGATAAATCTTCCGACCGTGCGGGTGGAGGGCAGTTCATTGCAAAACTCTTCACCGAGGGGCTTTCCCGCGCACCGGAGGGAGAGGAATACGCTGCTCTTTCCGCTTTGATTGCCGAAAACGGCTGCAATACAGAGACCCTGAAAGCACTGATTTCTTCCGTTTTCGGTTCTGAGGAATACGGTGCTCTGCATCTGACCGCAAAGGAAACGGTTTTCACCGTTTTCCGCGCGGTGCTGAACCGTGATCCGGATGAAAAGGAAGCCGAAAAGCACGCGGGAACCGATCCCGAAGCGCTTGCGCTTTCCCTTGCCGATACCGAGGCGTTTGCTTCCCTGCTTCCCGGCATTCTGGAAGGACCCTATTACTGGACCTCCGATTCTGTCACCGGATGGACCGGAAACACGGTGATGACGGGCGCCGAACTGCAGAAAAAGCTGAAAGAAAACGCAGAAGTCTCGCTCGAACCCGGGACGCTCGTTGTACTGAGCGAAGCACTCGTGCTCCCGAAGGGCTGCACGCTGACGACGAAAGGTTCCCCCGACCATTACGCGAAAATGGCAAGACTGATCCGCAAGCCCGGCGTCGGGGAAAACCACCTCGTCATTCTGAATGATAACGCGAAATTAGAGAATATTTTCGTTGACGGGAACTTCTCTGCGTGGGACAATCGTTCCTATGGCGGAAACGGCTCGAACGTCGTTCTGCAGGGGAACGGAACGACGCTTTCCCGCTGCCGCGTCAGTAATCCGGTCAGCCACGGGAACGTTATCGCCGCGATGTCGACTGAGCATCAGGTCATTTCGGAAAACCTGATTACCGGCTATGCGAGCCATCACGACTACACCTGGGCGGACGGGATCTCCTGCCTCGCCGCCGATTCCCTGATAAAAAACAATCACATCGTTGACGCGACAGACGCCGCGATCGCGGTTTTCCGCTATCTGAATCCGAATCAGCCCGGATCCCTGCTTCGTGCGCAGAACACGGTGACGACCGGCAATCTGATTGCCAATCTCGGCAACCCTGCGTACGTGGCTTACGACCATGAAACGGTCAACTACGGTCCGGACGGCCCCGATTATCTCGGGGAAGCCGCAATCAACGAGGACCCCTCCAATATGACCGGCTGCGTCGCTTTCGACAACCGATTCTACACTTCCCTCACCGCGCATTATCACATGGTCGCGACGCTCTCTACCCTGCCGTGGCGTACCGAAAAAGGCTGTGACCGCGCCTTCGGCGGTGCGTTCATCAACAATTACACACCGGAGGGATGCTTCTGCTGCTGCGGTGCCGGGATCGTTGCCGACAAGGTGACCGACGTCACCGTCAGAGGCAATCAGTTCTCCTTCCTCGTCGGTGAGTGGCATTCGCCCTCGACTTCTTCCACACCGTACGCAATCCACGCTTCCGACACGGCGGGCGATCTTCAGCCCGGTTACGAAGACAAGACCGTTTCGATCTTTATCTGCAACCTTCTCGGCGGGCTTCAGCTCGAAACCGCGAAGAAATACACGCTCCGTTCCTATACGCTCTTCGAGGAAAAAAAGCAATACGATGCCTCGATCTTTGAATCTTTACCAAACTGATTCCAAAGCAAAACGGCTGTCCGATATCGGTCAGCCGTTCTTTTTATGATTATGGCTCAGCGGTCACGAGTGCACCGCCGCAGGAGCGGAGGCGAAGGCGGTAAGAACCGTCAGCCTCCTTTGTCAGCGGATTGCCGCCGTCTGTACCGAAAGCACGCAGGTCCGTGCAGCCGCAGCGTAAAACGACTATGACTTCCCGTTTGTTTTCGTCGTACGGATCGTCTGATGCCGCGATCATCAGCGCCTCGCCTTTTCCGTCTTTCGCCTTCATGTATCCGACGGCAAGCTTTTCCCCGTTTTCGCCGCGGACACCGGAAAATGATCCGACCGAAAGAGATGGCAGAAGCACGTCGGAATACCGCCCCATCGAATCGTCGGTGTCAAAGCCGATCAGATGTGTCGAAATGCTGCGGTATTTCATATATTCGTCGGCAATCCGACGGATATCGGCATTCACTGTTTTCAGCTTTCCGTACTGCTCCGTCCGGTTTCCCTCTCCGTCGAGCACGTTATGATACCACCATCCGCCGCACCAGCACGCCCAAATAAGACAGACCGCGCCGTATGCCATCGCGGTGAATGCCTGAAAGCGCAGACGATTCACGCTCGTGGTTTCCTCTTTCCTGTCGGAATTGACCTGCGGAACGTACCAAAACGACCGTCCCGTCCTTCGGCAGGCGTCCGAGACGATGCGGAAATTATCGTACATCCGGGGCAGATCGTGAAGCGAATAAAGATAAAAATCGTAACAGATGCAGTCGGTCGGCACGTCCTTCACGAACGCCTCGATATACTCTTCATAGGTTTCGGTCCCGAGCTGGCTCCGCGTCTGTAATACCGTGTTTGATGCGACGGAGGCGTAATTCGGGTACAGATTGAGGTAGCAGAATTGATTCGGAAAGCATTTTTTAACCGTTTCCGCAATCTTCCCGTAATACGGAAAATCGAGAGCGGACGGTTCGTCCCCGAGGTCGATCCCCCAAATCGCCGGATGATCGGTAAAGGATGCTGCCGCTGCTTCGTAAGCTGAAAGCGGATTTGTGTCGCAGAGCTGCCCTGCCCTTTCTCCGTTGCCGCCCCACCAACCTGGAAGAACGCCGCTGACAATACAGCCAAGCCCGTACCGGGAGAACAGATCGAGAACTCCCGTGTCAAATCCCGTTCCTCTCCCGTTCCTTTCAAGGTTCAAACAGGCGATAAAGTCAAGTCCGCATTCCGCGATATCGCGGACATGAGCCTCTGTGCGCGCGTTCTTCTGCAAAAGATACGCACCGATGTGGAATTGTTTTTTGTTCATACGGAACAACGACCTCCGGCAACGTAATAGACGGACAAACGAACGCTTCTTCGCTGCTTGTAAAAGAGCGGATTTGATTTCTCAAAGGTTAATTATATCATGCCGCAAAAAGAGGAAAAAGTCAATATAAAACACAAATCCGGCTGATTCTCGCCGGACTTCCGGCGGAAGTTGTGATATTCATTCTTAAATCCCTGCGAGAATCACAGTCGCAAGCGCAACGGAAAACTGGCACACCACGTTGGAGATTTCGATCACCCAATGTACCTTTGCGTTTTTGAGGTTGGATAGGATCCCGACAAGGCAAAGGAACACGAACAGACAGATCGCAAGCGCGTACAGAACGATCGGCAGGATCATACCGCTTCTGACCGACAAGGTGATCAGGGACGCATAGATCATCAGATAACCGACAGCCCCGATCAGCACGGCGACCGTGTTGAATTTGCCGGTCTTATACCAAAGAAAACCGATGATGCCCGCCGCACAGAGCAAAACGATAATCAGCATCAGCGGCTTTACTCCGACGACGTGGGAAACGAGCGCGATGCCGGAAAGAAGGAT
>JAKSPT010000048.1 GCA_024404495.1 Lachnospiraceae bacterium | reverse complement strand
GGATCGCTTCGAGATAATTCTTTTCCTCCGGCAGCAGCTTTTCGGTGCGCTTCATCAGCTCCCGCGCCGCTGCGGTCTGTCCGTCCTCGCACAGCTCGCGGATCTTCATCGTCAGCGTGATCCGCACGAGATCCTTTTCCGGGTCGGAAAAGAGCGGGGTCGGCGGTTTTTTGCTTTCCGGATCGGTCAGACGGCGGATATAGTCGAGGCAGAGCGAGGCGGGACGGGAAAACGGGCTCGGAAACGGGCTTTTCGCCGCTGCCTGCTGACATTGGAGGAAAAAGCCCTTTGCGCTCTTCAAAGAGCCGAGCGTCAGCTTTTCCCAGCCGAGCCGGTAAAAAGAAGCGCAGAGAAGGCGCGTGCGGTCCTGATCGCCCTCGGGAAGCAGCTTTGCTTCCCGGATCGCCGCGGTATAATCGCCCGCGAGATAGGTCTCGTTCGCTTTTTCCGCGTGTCCGAAGCGGAGATACCGCTCGGCTTCTTCCCCTTCCGAGAGGAAATACCCGACCGGGATCCCGAGACGCGCGGCGAGATAGCAAACCGTCTGCACCGAGGGCAGCGCCTTGCCGTTTTCGATCTGGCTCAGGAGCGTGCGGGTGACGCTTTCCCCCGCGAGCTCCTTCTGCGTCATTCCCAGCCCGATCCGGGCGGAGCGCAGTTTTTCACCGAGGGTAGGCAACGCCCGTTCCTCAGTTCATCCCGCCGTTCAGAAGTCCGGCAAGAAAAGCGTCGGTACGCGCTTCCATCGCGCTGTCGGCAGAGGCAAGGGAGTCCTTCAGCCCGGCAATGATGCGCTCGCAGTCGGCAGAGGCGGAGCGGTAAGCGGTGCGAAGACGCTCCCCGGCTTCCGTGATCTCGTTCTGCAGCTTTTCGTTGGTCTTCTCCACGAGCTCAGCCGCTTCCTTTTCCGCTTTGGCACGGATCTCGTCGGCGTTTTCCTGCGCGGTCTCACGGATGCGGTCTGCGTCCGCGTTGGCGCTGAGCAGGATATCCCCGAGCTGACAGCTCATTTTTTCGTAGCGCTGTGCCTTCTGCTCGCGGTCCCCGCTGCCGGCGCTGTTTTTCAGCGCTTCGTTTTCGGCTTTCAGCGCCTCAATTTCGGCTTCAAGCGCGGCGATCCTCGAATCTTTATCGGCAAGCAGGATCGCTTCTTCCGATTTCAGGGCGTCAAGCTGCGCGGCGCTTTCCTCTTTCGCGGCTTCGAGCAGAACGGTTTTCTCCGCTTTCGCGGCTTCGCACTGCAGGGAAAGAGCCTCCGCTTCTTCTTTTTTTCTGTCTGCTTCTTCTTTCGCGACGGCGAGCTCGACGCGCGCGTTTTCAAAAGCTGTCTGAAGACGCTCGTTTTCCTCCTTCAGCGCGGGAAGCTCCTGCCCCGCCTGACGGCAGTTTTCAAGCTCCTTGCAGAGGCGTTCCAGCTCCGCGTTCTTCATTTCCTCCGCACGGGTGAACTGAAAATTCATCTGCTGGATATAGCGGTTGACGTCGTCTTTATTGTAACCGCTGAGTGAGGTACGGAAGCTCATCGGTATTTTTCTGGTATCGTTCATCGTATGACCTGCCTTTCCTTCGCGGAAAGATTCCTTTCATTAAAATCCTGTTTTTCAGATGGCTGCCGTCACGGACGGCGAAAGGGGTCAATGCTTCTTTTTCTGTTCCGTTTTTTGCTTTTGGGGCGTTCCGGACAACGGAGAACGGCCGTATTTTCGTCCGGTCCCGCGCTTTTCGCCGTTTTCCCGCGCTTTTGCGACGTTTTTCGCGCCGTTTCGCGCAGAGCGGGACGGGGAAGCGTTTTCGGCGCGGACGAGGCAGGAGGGACCCGAGCCGATCAGCTCTTCCCTGCCGCATTCCTTCAGCGCCTCACGGACGAGCGGCGCGTTTTCCGGTCTGCTCCATTGGAGCAGGGCGCGCTGCAGCTTCTTCTCGCGGGGATCGGTCACAACGAAGACCGGCTTCATCGTCAGCGGATTGAGCCCCGTCCAGAATTCGCAGGTCGAGACCGTACCCGGCGTCGGGTAGAAGTCCTGCACCTGTTCGGGCGTGCAGTTGTTCTTTTTCAGATAGAGCGCAAGCTCCACCGCGTCGTTCAGCGTGCTGCCCGGATGGCTCGACATCAGATAAGGAACGAGATACTGTTCCTTTCCGCACTTGCGGCAGAGGTCGAAATACCGTTCGGTGAACCGATTGAAAACGTCGATATGCGGCTTTCCCATCGCGTCGAGGACGCCGTCGCAGCAGTGCTCCGGCGCGACCTTGAGCTGACCGCTGACGTGATCGGCAACGAGCTTGCGGAAGAATCCGGGATCCTTGTCGTACACGAGGTAATCGTACCGGATGCCCGAGCGGATGAACACCTTTTTCACGCCGGGGACCTTTTCCACCCGGCGGAGCAGCTCGGTATATTCGGTATGATCGACGACGAGGTTTTTGCAGGGCTTCGGCGCGAGGCATTTCCGGTCGGCGCAGACGCCGTATTCCTTCTGCCGTTCGCAGGAGGGATAGCGGAAATTTGCGGTCGGACCGCCCACGTCGTGGATATAGCCCTTGAAATCGTCCATAGCGGTCAGTTTTTTCGCTTCCTCCACGCAGGAATCGATGCTTCTCGAACGGACGCTTCTTCCCTGATGGAAGGCGAGCGCGCAGAAGTTGCAGCCGCCGAAACAGCCGCGGTTATGCGTGATCGAGAATTTCACCTCGGCAAGTCCCGGGATGCCGCCGTCTTTATCGTAGATCGGATGCCACGCCCTTTTGTACGGGAGCGCGTACACGCGGTCGAGCTCTTCCCTTTCAAGCGGTTCCATCGGCGGGTTCTGCACGAGGACGCGGTTGCCGTAGACCTCGGTCACCGCTCTCCCCCGGACGTGATCCTGCTCGCGGTAAGCGATGCCGAACGCCTCGGCGTATTTTGCCTTGTCGTCGCGGACCTCCTCGTAGCTCCATCCGCCGACCGCGTCGAAATGAAGCCTGTCCTCCGCGTCGGTCAGATAGACCGTTCCGCGCACGTCGCGGATCTTTTTCACCGGGACTCCCCGGTCAAGCAGCTTCGCGAGGCGGACGACCGTCTTTTCCCCCATCCCGTACATCAGGATATCGGCGCGGGAATCGAGAAGGATGCTGCGGCGGACCTTGTTCTCCCAGTAATCGTAATGGGCAAACCGGCGAAGCGACGCTTCGAGACCGCCGATGAGGATCGGGATATCGCCGTAGGCTTCTCTGACGCGGTTGCAGTAGACGATCACGGCGCGGTCGGGACGGAAGCCCGTCTTCCCGCCGGGAGAATAATAATCGTAGTTCCGCTTCTTTCCGGAAACGGTATAATGTGCGACCATCGAGTCGATATTGCCCCCGGTCACGAGGAAGCCGAGACGGGGTCTGCCGAAGCGGGTGAAATCCTCTTTCGAGCGGAAATCGGGCTGGGGCAGCATCGCGACGCGGAAGCCCGCGTCCTCGAGCACGCGGGAGATGATCGCCGGACCGAAGGAAGGATGATCGACGTAGGCGTCGCCCGTGACGTAAACGAAATCGGGCTGCTCCCAGCCGAGCTCCTTCATTTCTTCGGCGGTTACCGGCAGAAAGCCGCCGTTCGGGGCTGCTTCTGCCGTTTTTGCTTCTTTTTCCTTCATGGCGTGAGATCAGCGCTCGATCTCAACCATTTCGTAGACCTCGAAGACGTCGTTTTCGCGGAGGTCGTTGAATTTGGCAAGACCGATACCGCATTCGTAACCCTCGGTCACCTCGCGGACGTCGTCCTTGAAGCGGCGGAGAGAGGAGATCTCGTCCTCGGCAAGCACGACGCTGTCGCGCAGGACGCGGAGCTTGGCTTTTCTCGTGATCTTACCGTCGGTGACGTAGGAACCGGCGATCGTACCGACGTTCGGGACGTGGATGGTCTGACGGACCTGAACGTGACCGATGACCTGTTCACGGAAGGTAGGCGCGAGCATACCCTTCATTGCCTTCGTGATCTCGTCGATACAGTCGTAAATGACGCGGTAGGTGCGGATATCGACCGACTGACGCTCCGCGCTGTCGATCGCGCTCTTGTCGGGACGGACGTTGAAGCCGACGATGATCGCGTTGGAAGCAGCGGCGAGCATAACGTCGGATTCGATGATGCCGCCGACCGCGGTGTGGATGATATTGATCTTGACCTCGTCGTTGGAAAGCTTGAGGAGCGCCTGCTTGACGGCTTCCACCGAGCCGACGACGTCGGCCTTGACGATGACGTTGAGATCCTTCGCGCCGTCGGAGATCTGTGCGAAGAGGTCGTCGAGGGAGACCTTGCCGGAGGCGCTGAACACCTCTTCCTTCGCCTTTGCCTTTCTCTGATCGGCAAGCTCTCTTGCCATTCTCTCGTCCTCGACCACGGCAAACTCGTCGCCGGAGTTCGGGACCTCGGAAAGACCGATGATCTCAACGGGCTCGGAAGGAAGCGCCTGCTTCACGTTCTGATGCTTGTCGTTCAGCATCGCGCGGACTCTGCCGACCGCGGTGCCGGCGATGATGGTATCTCCGTTATGAAGCGTACCGTTCTGCACGAGGACGGTCGCGACCGGGCCTCTGCCCTTATCAAGCTTCGCCTCGATGACGATACCCTTTGCGCGGCGGTTGGGATTCGCCTTCAGGTCCTTCATTTCGGCAACGAGAAGGACGCTTTCGAGCAGGTGGTCGATACCCTTTTTGGTCAGCGCGGAGACCGGGCAGCAGATGACGTCGCCGCCCCATTCCTCGGGAACGAGGTCGTACTGGGTGAGCTGCTGCTTGATGTTCTCGGGCTGTGCGCTCGGCTTATCCATCTTGTTGATGGCAACGACGATATCCAGTCCGGCTGCCTTCGCGTGGTTGATCGCCTCGACGGTCTGCGGCATGATGCCGTCGTCCGCCGCGACGACGAGGATCGCGATATCGGTCGCCTTCGCGCCTCTGGCACGCATCGCGGTGAACGCTTCGTGACCGGGGGTGTCGAGGAAGGTGATGTCCTGCCCGTTGATCTGCACGCGGTAAGCACCGATGTGCTGCGTGATACCGCCCGCCTCGCCCGCGGTGACGCTGGTATGACGGATGGCGTCGAGGATAGAGGTCTTGCCGTGGTCGACGTGACCCATGACGCAGACGACGGGAGCACGGGGCACGAGATTCTCGGGAGAATCCTCTTCTTCGTCGAAGAGCTTTTCCTCGATCGTGACCTTGACTTCCTTATTGACGATCGCGCCCATTTCCTCGGCGACGAGAGAAGCGGTATCGAAGTCGATCGTCTGGTTCAGGTTCGCCATGACGCCGAGCATGATCAAGCGCTTGACGATCTCGGAGGCGGTGACCTTCATCAACTGCGCGAATTCGGAAACGACGATGCCGTCCGAGGGGATGGAAACGGTCAGGGGCTGCTTCTTCTGCGGCTCCTTCTCGGGGTTTCTGCCCTTGTTCTGATTGCCGCCGTTCTTGCTGCTCACGAACTTTGCTCTCGCCTCGCGGTCAAAGCCGGAGCCCTTGTTTCCGCTCTGCTGAGCGCCGTTCTTGCCGCCCTGCTGGGAATTCTGACGCTGGGTGTTTCCGCCCTGCTTCTTCAGCTTCTGCTTGTCGTTGAACGCGGAATCCGATTCGGGAACGAAATTCTGAAGCTTTTCGTCGTACTTGGAGAGATCGACCGCGCCGGAGCCGCGCGTATCGACGACTCTTGCTTTCTTTCTGTTCTCCGCGCCGCCCTCGGTCGTGACGGTGATGCTGCCCTGACCCTGCTTTTCGGGCTGACGGAGCTCGGGCTTCTTTGCCTCGGGCTGCGGCTTTTCCTGCTTCTTCTGCTGATTTGCCTTTTTCGGGTCCTTCGCGGAGAAGTCGGGACGGTTTTCAAAGCGGTTCTTGCCCTGCTGACGGTTATCGGTGTGAGCGGGCTGACGGACCTCCGGCTGCTTTGCCTCCGGCTGCTTCGTCTCGGGCTGCTTCGTCTCGGGCTGCTTTGCCTCGGGCTGCTTCGTCTCGGGCTGCTTCGCTTCCGGCTGTTTCGTCTCCGCAGCGGGCTTCGGCTCTTCCTTTACCGGCTTTGCGGCGGGTTGTTCCTTCACGGGAACGACCTTGGAGATCTTCGCCCTGCCGTCGATATAATCGTCGAGGTTCTTCACCTGCTTCGCCGCGGACAGCTTATCGAGAAGGACGTTGAATTCCCCCTCCTCCAGCGACGAGCTCTGATTCTTGTTTTCCATGCCGATCGCCTTCAGGGTATCGACAAGCTCCTTGTTCTTGATGCCGAGATCCTTTGCGAGGGCACCGATCTTATATTTTTTCGTTTCAATCATAATGTATCTCCGTCTCCTTTCACCTTTCGGTCAAGGTCTTCCTTTCCGGAATCGTTGTGGTTCGTGTCCTTTTCGATCAGATCCGCTTCCTTCAGCAGTTTTCTGACGGACACGGGGAAATTGCCGGTAAACAGTCCGACCGCCGAGGTGTCGGCGGCGCTTCCGACCGCTTTGGAGAGCTCCTCCATCGTGACCGGGGGCTGCGCGCAGTCGGTGTTGTAATACGAGCAGCAGTTTTTCAGCCATTTCGCGGTATTGAAGGACGCGTCGGAGGCGATGATGACGACCCCCGCGTTTCTTCTGCCCTTCTCGTTCTTCACGACCCTGTCGTTCTTCCGGACCGAATCCGCGACCCGGGACGCTCCCGTGTCGACCATCCGTGCCCGCGCCGCGAAGCCGAGAAGACCGAGCAGTTTTCTTTTTGCCGCCTCATCCATTTCCGCTCATCTCGCTTTCCAACCGGCAGTAAACCTCTTCCGGGATCGCGACCCCGAGCTGACTGTCGAGCCGCTTTGCTTTTCTCGCCTTTTTGAGGCAGGAAAGCTCACGGCAGAGATAAGCGCCTCTGCCCGATTTTTTACCGGTCAGATCAAGCAGGATCCCGCCCTCCGGGGTGCGGACGACGCGGACCAGTTCCTTTTTCGGCTTTTCGGTCCCGCATCCGACGCAATGCCGCATGGGAATCTTTTTTTCCTGCATCGCGTTTCCTTCTTTCAGAGGGTCTCCTCGCCGACCTTGATATCGATCTTGATACCGGTCAGCTTCGCGGCAAGGCGCGCGTTCTGCCCTTCCTTGCCGATGGCGAGGGAAAGCTGATCCGCGTTGACGTAGACCTTGCAGGAGCGTTCGCCGTCCATGACGACCTCGTTGACGGTCGCGGGCATCAGCGCCGCCTTGACGTATTCCTCGGGCTGCTCGGAATAGAGCACGACGTCGATCTTCTCGCCGCACAGCTCTTCGATGATGCCCGAAATACGCATACTGCGGTTACCGATGCAGGCGCCGATCGCGTCGACGTTCTCGTCTCTCGACAGGACCGAGATCTTGCTTCTCGAGCCCGCCTCACGGGAAACGCCCTTGATGACGACCGTACCGTCCTGGATCTCGGGGACCTCAAGCTCGAACAGTCTGCGGACGAGACCGGGATGGGTACGGGAAAGGGTGACCATCGGACCCTTGAGCTCGTTCTTGACCTCGGTGATGAAGACCTTGACGTGATCGTTTTCGCGGAAGGTCTCGCCGGGGATCTGCTCCGCCTTGACGAGGGTCGCGCGGCTGGTGCCGGTATCGACGACGACGTTGCCGGTCAGCTCGTCGATGCGGACGACCGTCGCGGTGACGATCTCCTCACGCTTGGTTTCGTATTCCCTGATGATCATTCCTCTTTCGGCTTCGCGGATGCCCTGAATGATGACCTGCTTCGCGGTCTGCGCCGAAAGACGGCGGAAATCCTTGGGCTTCATTTCGATCTCGACGGTGTCGCCGAGATTGTATTTTCTGGAGATCTTCTTCGCGTCGGCGAGGGAGATCTGCGTGACGGTATCCTCAACGGGATCGGAAACGATCTTCTGCTGGAAGACGCGGACGTCCTTTTTCTCCTGATCGAGAACGACGCGGACGTTGGAGCTGCCGTCTTCTTCTCTCTTGTAAGCGCTGACGAGAGCGGCTTCCACTCTCTCCAGCATATATTCCTTCGGGATGCCTTTGCTCTTTTCGAGCAGGTCGAGTGCTTCAAAGAATTCCCCGACGTCAATGGACTTGTTCGATGCTGCCATTTTTGTGTATTCCTCCTTAACCGTCGTCCAGACGGCTGTGTTTTACTTTCAGATTTCGTCTTTGGAAAAGTCGTAATAGACCTGCATTCTGCTGATCTTGTCACGCGGGATGGTGAAGGGGTCCCACGCTTCCCCGTTCTGCACCGCGAAGAGCACGTCGCCGTCCTCGTCGAACCCGTCGAGACGGGCGGTGAACTGCTTGACGCCCTCGATCGCGGAGAAAAGCTTGACCGATACGGTCTGCCCGCGGCACGCCTCCACGTGCGCGTCGGTCCGGATCACCCGTTCGATGCCCGGGGACGAGACCTCAAGCTGATACGCCTGCGGGATCGGATCCTTTTCGTCAAGGATCGGGTCGATCGCGCGGTGGATCGCCTCGCAGTCGGTGATGTCGACGCCGCCCTCCTTGTCGATCGTGATGCGGAGAACGTACATTCCGCCCTCTCTGACGTATTCCGTGTCCCAGAGCGTACAGCCGTGTTCCGTCACGGTGGGCAGGATCATCTCCGCGACCGCTTCGGCAATGTTTTTCGTGTTTTTCTCTGACTTAACTGCCATCCGGCTCCTCCTTCATTCCGAAAAAAGATTGAAGAGCAGGTTCTCTGCTCTTCAATCCTTTCATCATTCAATTACGGTATCATTATATCACGCCTTGCGGAAAAATGCAAGGGGTTTTCCGAAATTTCCGTTATTTTCCGCGATTTTCTTCCGGTTCAGTTCAGCGCCCCGGGAAAAGCGGTGACGGTGACCGTGACCGGGTCGTGATCCGAAAGGAACATCCCGTTTTTCCTTCCGGTCAGACGGTGCGCGTCGCGGAAGGCGGTGCCGGCGGAGCCGAGGATATAGTCGATCTGCTCCGGGTGCTCTCTCGTGCCGTAGGCGTGGAAGGTCCCGCCGACGCCGTTCGTCAGATCGGCGAGCGGATGCGCCCCGTTTTCGAGGAACGCGCGGAGCGGCAGTGAATCGGGCGTGTCGTTGAAGTCGCCGGAGAGGAAGAACGGCAGCTTTCTGACCGCGTCCTCCTTCGCAAGCTCGGAAAGGATCAGCTCGGCGCCCGCTTTTCTTGCCTCGGGGCTGACGTGATCGAGGTGGGTGTTCCAGTAGCGGAAGGGAATGCCGTCGGGCGTCAGAAACTCCGCTTTGACGCAGATACGGGGGCAGTTGCTCTGGATCTCAAACCGGCTTCCCGGTACCGAGGGCGTCGGGGAGAGCCAGAACTGCGAATAGGAGGTCAGCGTCACGCTGCCGCGGCGGATGGCGATCGGATTGGATTCGCCGGTAAAATCGGCGTTTCTGCCGTAGCCGATCAGATCGTACTCGGCGCTGAGCCGATCCGCGAGGAAGGCGTGCATGTGGGGCAGCGCCTCCTGAAAGCCTATGAGATCGGGCTTTTCGTACAGGATGCGCTCCACGCAGTAATCCTTGCGGAAAAAGAATGCCTGCTCCCTGTCGTGGGGCGTCTCGCAGCGGAGGTTATAGGTGAGGATCTTCAGCGGTTTCATAAGGATGACCTTCTTTCAGAATGAGGAATTGGTATTCGCGCCGATCGTGACGATATCGTATTTCGCCTTGATCTCTTCGTTCACCGTCACGTCCCTGTTCCAGTTCGCGAAGGAATCCGCGTAATCGGCGGTGATGGCGTACTGTTCGAGCGCGGCGAGCTGATAGGCGTCGGATTCGGAAAGCGAAGCGTAATCGGTCAGCTTCAGCTTGCGGACGATCCAGATCGACTCGTCCTCCTCGTAGGTGGTGACGTCACCCGGCTGCATCGAGGCGAGCGCGGTCACCATCTGCACGCCGTAAGTGTCGATCTCGTTCGCCGAGACGAAGAGCCCGTTCGGGTAATTCTTCAAGATGTCGAAATCGGACTGCGCCATCAGCGCGGTGAAATCGTCGTCGGTCCCCGCTTTTGCCTCTGCGGTAAGCTCCTCCGCCTTCTTTCTGACGGCGGCAAGCTCCTCCTCGGTCATCTCCTCGGTCTTCCAGACGCCGTCCGCCGTATAAACGACGTTTCCGCTTTCATCATAGACCGGCTTGGTCGTGAAGAGAACGATATACATCATCCGGGAATAATTGTCCTCGTAGTACGCTCTGACCTTTTCGTCGGTCAGCTCGAGCGGACCGCCCTCTCCGTACAGATAAGCGACGACGGCGGCGTGCTTCTCCTCGACGGTGTAGATCTCCTCCAGCACGTCGACGTTGATATTGATCGCGGCAAGCGCTTCGTTCAGCTCTGCCCTGCCGCCGTAGTAGTCGATTTTTTCGTTGATGTCGTCCTTTATCCCCTGCTTCACGTCGGGATCGAGCTTCAGACCGTAGTACCGGAACAGATACTGCGCCGCGCAGTAATTTTTGATCTGCGTGTCGATAAAGTCGGAATAGTATTCCGCCGCGGTGACTCCTTCCGCGACCTCGGACGCCCAGAATTCGGGCTTATCGGAGGAGCCGAAGGAAAGAAGGATATTGTTCTTGAAGGTCGCGAGCCAGTACTGATACATTCCCTCGCAGATCCCGTAGCCCTGATATTCCATGACCCTCTCCCCGCCCGCACGGCAGGAAGTAAGAGGAAGGCAGACGGCGGCAAGGATCATAAGCAGCGCAAGCGCCGCAGATACCGTTTTTTTCACTTGTCCGAACCTTTCAATGTGTTATTTTTTTGATTATACGACGTTTTTTCTCCCGATTCCACCGTATTTTCCTTTTCAATTTGTATATATTTTTTGAACAGGTCGATGAGGACGTCAAGCGGGAAATCGCCTTTACCGATCTTATAGACCGCGTAGGGCGTGATGCTCATATTGATGCCGAGCCTGCCGGGATAGGAGGCGACGAGGCGCGACCAGGTCTTCGCGTCCATCCGCAGAGGATAGATCACGATGAAGTTTCCCTTGTGCTCGACCTTCGTCATCCCGGCAAGCCCGCCGAGAACGCGAATATAGGAGATCTGGATCAGGTCGGAGACCGGCTGCGGCACGTTGCCGTAGCGGTCGAGAAGCTCGTCGATGATATCGCGGTAGTCCTCGTCGTTTTCGATCAGCGCGATCTTCTTGTACGCCTCGATGCGCTGCCCGGCGGTTTTGATATAGCTTTCCGGGATATAGGCGTTGATATTGAGATCGACCGTGCATTCGGGGCGCTTTTCCTTCTTTTCGCCCTTTTCCTCAAGGATCGCCTCGTTCAGCAGCCGCATATAGAGATCGTAGCCGACAGAGTCGATATGCCCGTGCTGCTCGGCGCCGAGGAGGTTCCCCGCGCCGCGGATCTCAAGGTCGCGCAGGGCCACCTTGAAGCCCGAACCGAACTCGGTGTACTCCCGGATGGCGCTGAGGCGCTTGGTCGCGATATCGGTCAGGGTCATTCCCTTCGGATAGGTGAAATAGGCGTAAGCGCGGCGGGACGATCTGCCGACGCGCCCGCGGATCTGATGAAGCTGGGCGAGCCCGAGCCGCTCTGCGTTTTCGATGATCAGCGTGTTCGCGTTCGGCACGTCCACGCCCGATTCGATGATCGTCGTGCTGATGAGGATATCGATCTCCCCGGTCAGCATCCCGCGCCAGATATCGGAAAGGACCTCCTTGTCCATCTGCCCGTGCGCGACGGCTATGCGCGCGTCGGGCGCCATCTGACGGACCTTCGCAGCCACCATATCGATCGTTTCCACCCGATTGAAGAGGTAGAAGACCTGCCCGCCGCGGCGAAGCTCCTTGCGGATCGCTTCCCCGATGATGAGGTCGTCGAATTCGAGAACGTAGGTCTGCACCGGAAGCCGGTCGCCCGGCGCCTCCTCAAGGATCGACATATCGCGGATGCCGCTCATCGCCATATTCAGCGTGCGCGGGATCGGCGTCGCGGTCAGCGTCAGCACGTCGACGTTTTCGGTCATCTGCTTCAGCTTTTCCTTCGCGGCAACGCCGAAGCGCTGCTCCTCGTCCACGATGACGAGACCGAGATCACGGAAGGCGATATCGTTCGAGATCAGACGGTGCGTCCCGACGAGGATATCCACCTCCCCGCGCCGCAGCGCCCGTATCGTCGCCTCCTGCTGCTTCGGCGTGCGGAAGCGGGAGATCATATCCACGTTGACCGGGAAGCCGCGCATTCTCGAAAGAAAGGTCTGATAGTGCTGCATCGCGAGGATGGTCGTCGGCACGAGGACGGCGACCTGCTTCCCGCTCTGCACCGCCTTGAACGCGGCACGGAGCGCGACCTCGGTCTTGCCGAAGCCGACGTCGCCGCAGAGCAGACGGTCCATCGGACGGGACTTCTCCATATCGCCCTTGATCTCGCGGACGGCGGTGAGCTGTCCCTCGGTCTCCTCGTAGGGGAACGCCGCCTCGAATTCCGACTGCATCTCGTCGTCGCGGTCGAAGGCAAAGCCCTTTTTCCGTTCCCGCGCGGCGTACAGCGTGATCAGCTCCTTCGCCATCTCCTTCGCCGCCGCCTTGACGCGGGTCTTGGATTTTACCCAGTCCTGCCCGCCCATCTTGGAGAGCTTCAGCGTTCCGTCCTCGGAGCGCGCGCCGATGTATTTCGAGATCGCGTCAAGCTGGTTGCAGGGGAGGTAGAGCATATCGGTGCCGGCGTATTTGATCTTCACGAAGTCGCGGGTGATCCCGTCGACCGTCACGGTCTGCAGCCCGAGATACATACCGATACCGTGATTGATATGAACGACGTAGTCGCCCTCGGTCAGGTCGGCGTAGGACATGATCTTTTCCTGCGCGCTCTTTTTGCTTTTCAGCTTTTTTCGCGACGAAATGATCCTGCTGCCGCCCGCCCCCTTCGGATAGGTGGACATCACGGCAAACCGGGTATCGGGCAGCTCGTAGCCCGGGATATTCATCCCGAAAAGGATCAGCGGGATGCCCTTTGCCGCCGTGTCGGCGTCCTTCGTCACGACCGAGGAGATCCCCTCCTTCTCGGAAAGCATCGCCTTCAGATTCTTCGCCATGATCTCGTTTTCGGTGAGGATCACGGCGTCGGTGCCGGAGGAAAGGAAAGCCTTCAGATCCTCGGTGAGAAGCCCGAAGGATTCCCCGTAGGATACCGTCTGCCTCGTTCGCATCGAGAACAGACCGGAAAGGCGGATATCGGTCAGCGAGGAGGCAAAGGCGTCAACGATAACGCCGTTATGATCGGAAAGCCACGCGTCGAAATCGGTGCCGTATTTCCCGAACGACGCAAGGGGTCCGGTCAGCGCGCCGGTCGTGAGCAGCTCCTCGACCGCCTGCCGGTCGTGCCACTCGTACGCCTCGATACGCTCGGCGCAGGCGGCGTATTCCTGCACGAAAACCGGAAGCTCCGACGGGAAATAGGAAAGCAGGGTCTGCCGCTCGGGGTAGACCACCGAAACGTATTTGTCAAGGAAGCGCAGCTCGGTCCCCTGCGCGATCGCCTCCAGCTCCTCGGAAAAGATCTCTCTCGCCTTATCGGAGGACGCCTTC
The DNA here is from genome assembly GCA_024404495.1 of Lachnospiraceae bacterium. Lineage (GTDB taxonomy): Bacteria > Bacillota > Clostridia > Oscillospirales > CAG-272 > CAKRZE01. The sequence continues at coordinate 3,602 of JAKSPT010000048.1, read as the reverse complement.
TTTTTCAGCGCGGCGACCGTGTCGGCAAGAAGCTTCCTTCTTTCGGGCGAAAGGACGAGCTCTCTTGCCGGGGACATCGTAAAGGTGGTGATATCCTCGATCTTGCGCTGAGAGATGACGTCGAAAATGCCCATCACGTCGATCTCGTCGTCAAAAAGCTCCATACGGACCGGGTGCTCGCAGTCGGGCGGAAAGATATCGAGGATCCCGCCGCGCACGGCAAACTGCCCCACGCCGTCGACCATTTCGGTGCGGACGTAGCCCGCCGAAACGAGCCACTTCACCGTTTCCTCCGGATCGCAGGGACGGTCGAAGGAGACGGTGCGGACGGAGGAGGCGAGAAGGTCGGCGGGGATCGTGAACTGCAGCGCGGCGTCGGGCGTCGCGATCACGGCGTCGTACTCCCCGGTCAGAACCGAACAGAGAACGGCGATGCGCTCCTGCTCGTATTCGTGCGAGGAGGCGATATTATGAAGCATCAGATCGCGGAACGGATAGACGGGAACGCGGCAGCCGAGCGCGGTCAGCGCGTTCTGCAGTCTGACGCCCTCTTTTTCATCGGGGACGACGATCAGCGGTCCCCTGCCGTGCTCCGTTTTGATATCCCGGATACATTCCCGGTAAAACGCGGCGCGTGCGCCGTCCGAAAGACCGGTCAGCCGCAGGGGATGGGGATTCAGCGCCGTTTTTCCCTTTTTCAGCGCATCCGAAATGCCGCGGTATTCCCGCTCCTCCCGGATCCTCGTGGAAACAATACTCATAAGGCATCCTTTTCGTAAACGCGCGAAAAGACCGATCGGAGTTCATCCGGCGGTCTTCGCGTATTGTTTTGTTTGATTTCTCAGTTGAATTTCCGCATTGCCTCGTCGGTCTTCCCCTCGAGAAGAAGGGCGACCGCTTCGGGTGCCGAGGCGGACACCGCGTCGAGGGCTTTGCGGTCCTCCGGCGGAAGCGCGGCAAGCACCCAGTCGGCAAGGTCCCAGCCCTCCGGCTTCGCGCCGACGCCGAGCTTTACGCGGGGAAAGACGTTCGTCCCCATATATTCAATGAGAGATTTGACGCCGTTATGCCCGCCCGCGCTGCCGCTGCGGCGGATACGCATCTTTCCGGGCACGAGGCTGATATCGTCGAAGAGGACGATGACGTTTTCGGAGGGGATCTTATAGAAATCCATCGCTTCCTTCACCGCGATGCCCGAGCTGTTCATATAGGTCTGCGGCTTCATCAGAAGCACGTGCTTTCCCGCGACCGTTCCGTCACCGACCAGAGCGTGGAACTTCGCGCGGTCGATGCGGACGTGATTGGCATCGGCGACAAGATCGATCGCGCGGAAGCCCGCGTTATGGCGGGAATTCGCGTATTCCGCGCCCGGATTGCCGAGCCCGACGACGAGATGGGTGACGGGACCCGACGCCGCGGGTGCGCTGCCCGACTCGATCTGCCTGAATAAATCGAAAATGCTCACAAGCTGTCCTTTCTCCGGCTGATCTCCGGAGCGTTTTCCTTAAAGATTTTTCCCGTTCACCACGGAAAAGGGTCCGACGGTCTTTCCCGGGGCAAGAACGGAATCCGTGATCTGCGAGGCGTTCACCGTGCATCCGTCCCCGAGGACGGCGTGATCCAGAACGGTTCCCGGATGCAGCACGCAGTTTTTCCCGATACGGCAGCCCCTGCGGATCTCCGTGCCCGGATGGATCAGGGTCCCTTCCCCGATCACGGCGTCGGGCGCGATCACGACCCCGTCGAAGGAGACGAAACGCACGCCCCGGTCGGCGTAATCACGGAGCACGGTTTTGCGGTACCGGTCGGCGGCCTCGTAAAAATCGGCTTTCGAGGCGACGGCGAGAAAGCCCGCGAAAAGAGGGATCCTTTCGGAAAGCGGCACGAAAAGAACCTCTTCCTCCGGACCGATCCCGGCGGAAGCGAGCGCTTTCCGGATCATTGCTTCCTTTTCGTTTTCCATTCTCATCGCCTGCCCTTTCTTTTTTCTATTATACACTCCTTTTCCCGAAAAAGCAAGAGAAAAAGGAACCGGATCACGCCTCATTTTCTTCCCGTGCGGCGTTTTATTCCGCTAATGTTAAAATAATTTGTGAACTTTTTGTTTCTCTGTTTACAAACCGCGGGCGGTATGGTAAAATATCGAGTGGTAATCTAATAATTACAAATCTATTTTGGAGGAAACAATAACAAGATGAGCAAAAAGTATTGTTATCTCTTTACCGAGGGCAACGCAAAGATGCGTGAACTGCTCGGCGGTAAGGGCGCGAACCTCGCAGAGATGACCAACATCGGTCTGCCGGTTCCGCAGGGCTTCACCATCACCACCGAAGCCTGCACTCAGTATTATGAGGACGGCCGTCAGATCAATGACGAGATCATGGCTGAGATCTGGAAGAACGTTGCCGAGATGGAAAAGATCAACGGCAAGAAGTTCGGCGATCTCGAGCACCCGCTGCTCGTTTCCGTCCGTTCCGGCGCACGCGCTTCCATGCCCGGTATGATGGACACCATCCTGAACCTCGGTCTGAACGACGACGTCGTCGCCGCTATGATCAAGGGCAACCCCGACCCCAAGTTCGAGAGATTCGTCTATGACTCTTACAGAAGATTCATCCAGATGTTCTCCGACGTCGTTATGGAAGTCGGTAAGAAGTATTTCGAGACCCTCATCGACGAGATGAAGGCTAAGAAGGGCGTCAAGTTCGACGTCGAGCTCACCGCCGCCGACCTCAAGGAGCTTGCAGGTCAGTTCAAGGCTGAGTACAAGAAGCAGCTCGGTGTTGACTTCCCCGCTGATCCTAAGGTTCAGCTTTACGAAGCGATCCGTGCGGTCTTCCGTTCCTGGGACAACCCCCGTGCGAACGTTTACAGACGCGACAACGATATCCCCTACAGCTGGGGTACCGCAGTCAACGTCATGCCGATGGTCTTCGGTAACCTGAACGACAACTCCGGTACCGGCGTTGCGTTCACCCGTGATCCCGGCACCGGCGAAAAGAAGCTGATGGGCGAGTTCCTCTTCAACGCACAGGGCGAAGACGTCGTCGCAGGCGTCCGTACTCCCATGCCGATCGCTCAGATGGCTGAGAAGTTCCCCGAAGCTTACGCAGATTTCGTTAAGGTCTGCAAGATCCTCGAGGATCACTACCGCGATATGCAGGATATGGAGTTCACCGTCGAGAACGGCAAGCTCTATATGCTCCAGTGCCGCAACGGTAAGAGAACCGCTCAGGCTGCTCTCAAGATCGCGTGCGACCTCGTTGACGAGGGTATGAGAACGCCCGAAGAGGCAGTCCTCATGATCGATCCCCGTAACCTCGATACCCTGCTCCATCCGCAGTTCGACGTCAAGGCGCTGAAGGCTGCTACTCCTATGGGCAAGGGTCTGGGTGCTTCCCCCGGTGCTGCCTGCGGTCAGATCGTCTTCACCGCTGACGATGCTGAGGCTTGGAAGAAGGCCGGCAAGAAGGTCATTCTCGTCCGTCTCGAAACCTCTCCCGAGGACATCACCGGTATGAAGGCCGCTCAGGGTATCCTGACCGTCCGCGGCGGTATGACCTCTCACGCAGCCGTCGTTGCCCGCGGTATGGGTACCTGCT
>JAKSPT010000047.1 GCA_024404495.1 Lachnospiraceae bacterium | reverse complement strand
TCCTTCGATAAGCGCAAAAGCAGAAAACAAGCCCGCGGAAAAGGCAAAGGAGGTCCCTGCCGCCGAGCCCGTGAAAGCCGAAGAAAAGGCAGAGGAAAAGGAAGCGGTGCCCGAAAAGCCCGCGAAGACCTCCAGACGCCGTTCCTCCGCGAAGAAAAAGACCGGGGAAGCGGCGCCCGCGGCTGACGAAGCACAATCTGCCGCGCCCGCAGCTGAACCCGCACCCGTAAAGGAAGCGGACAAGCCCGCCGAGGCTCCGAAGGCAGAAGAACCCGCGCCCGAGACGGCAGCGAAGGACGTGCCCGTTTCCGACGCCGCTCCCGCCGTCCGCAATCACACGATGAAGCTCTACGCCGCGCCCTTTGAGAAGATCCTCGCCGGGAAAAAGAGCGTGGAGATCCGCTGCAACGACACCAAGCGTCAGAAGCTGCGCGTCGGCGACACGATCACATTTGAAAAGCAGACGAACGAAGGCGGCACGCTGACCGTGCGCGTCACCTCGCTCGATACCTATCCCACCTTTGAGGAGCTGATCGAAGCGAAGGGACTGACCGTTCTCGGCTGTGAGCCGGAGGACACCCCCGAATCCTGCCTCAAAAAGCTCCTCCGCATCTACGGCAAGCGTCAGGTGCAGACCTACGGTGCCGTCGCGATCGGCATCGAACTGATCCCGTAAACAAACATTGATCCGTGAGAGCGAATGATGCCGACGGATCCGGTATATTATGAAGCAAAGAATAAAAAGCAAAAAATGGATTGTCGCCATCACAGTTTTATTGATTATAGTGCTTGTATGGGCAGCAATCCGTTATTCCGCATCGGTGCAATGCACAGTATTTGACAGTCCCTCCGCAAAGCCGTATTCCGAATCTGAAAGTGTATTTGCGGCGATGTCGCTCAGTTATCTGGTTTACGGCTGCGAGGGGTGCAGCGGGCTTGCGGGAACGGTCGGAGATATTCTCGACACACAGAAAATGGGGATCATCATCGAAAACGCCGATATTTCTCGTACGGTCAAGGATGATCCGACAACGGCAATGATTGATTCTGCTTCGTTCATCCGGCAATCAGTCGGCAGCTATCGCTTCCTGACGGATCTCAAAGATGAGAAAAACAGTTTTTACGGTGCTGCGTTTGCCGATGACAAAAACAAGACCGTCTGGCTCTCCTATTCCGGCTCGGTCTCCTTTTCCGATGCGGTGCAGTCCTCGCTCCTCGTTGTTGGTGCAGGTCTTTCAGGGCAGGAAAAACGGGCGTTTGAACTCTATGAAACCGTTCTGAAAACCGATGAAATCCAAAACGGTTATCATTTGACTCTGACGGGACATTCGCTCGGCGGTGCGCTTGCTTCAATGGTTTCCTATATGAGCGGTGCAGAAGCGATCACAATCAGCGGAGCCGATGGGCTGGCACTGTCGAAGATCAGGAGCATTGAGCCGGATATGCCCGGTTCTTACCGCATTACGAATTATCTGACCTCACCCGAGGGCTTTGGCTTTTCCGTGAAGGACTGCATACAGCGTATGATGTTTTGGGGCGATTACGATAGCATCACCAGCCATACATACGAAGATAACGGTATGGCGGACAATTCTCACAGCGTGTTCGGATTCGTGCGGTTTGAAGACGGCGACCGGGAAAAACCGATCTTGCCGGAGAATATCGAAGAGTAGCACATAAAGCCGTTTCCTATTGTCTGATTATGCGGTTTTGCATTTCTCCTGCACCGGAAAAACAAGAAGCATAAACGCACCCACCGATTTGTTGAACCATATAATAATGCCCGCCGAAGAGGAGCACAGCGTTCCTTTCGGCGGGCAGTTTTGTCTTATTCTTTTAACGGATGCTTATTTTCCGCCGAGGGAACCGAGGTCAATATGGTCCTTGGCATTGTTGAGTTCGTCGGTTTTCTGTTCCTGAAGCTGTTCCTTCAGCTGTGCTTTTGCCTCGGGGCTGCCGGTGACGAGACCGGTAAGCTTGGCTTCCAGACTGTACTCCTTGTTTCCGATGTTTCTTTCATATTCTTCGGAAAGGGTCTCAAGGACGATCGGGCTGGTATTCGGGAGAACCGAAAGCATTTTATTGGAGGCGGGCGTGTCCTTGCGGAGAACGCCGTTCAGCTCGTTCAGGAAACGCTCGTTGTCCGGACCGTCGAGCTTTGAACCGATCTGCTTCATCGCGCTGTCGGCTCTCTTGTTGATGAGGTCCTGACGGGCAGCCTGCGCTCTTTCTTCACGCTTTTCTTCATTGAAATCCTGCAGGGCGTTTCCGGCAAGTACCATTCCCCCCATCAGGTGATTCTGAGCGCCGTAAAGTTCAGGGTCTTCGGCATAGTTCTGAAACATCGTTTTGCCGCTGCTGCCTTCGAGCAGTTCGGGAGTTGTGAATCCGGATTCGCGCAGCATCTTCAGATAATCCTGCGTCGTTTCCGCGTTGACGAAAATGTCGGTTCTGGGGTCGTTCATCATCCGCTGATACTCGGGGTCCTCCGTGACCTTATAGTCAGCGGGAAGCTCTTTGCCTTCTCTGGCATTGCCGGCGAGGATATAGCTTCGGACGGCGAGTTCACGCTCGTTCTTTTCGACCGTTTCGGGCTTTTCCGGGTCGTAGCCCGCGTCCTTCTGCGCGTAGTAGACGTTTTCCAGATACTTTTCGTAATCGCGGCACTGCTTGTCGCCATCCTTCATACGGAAAACGTTCTTTTTGATGCCGTCGAGCATTTTACGGAAAAAGCCCGGCTTTTTCGGCGCTTTTCCGCATACCTTCTCGGCGTATTCTTCCTTCGTCAGCGGCTTTTCGGTAAGATCGGCACTGTAAATATGCTTGTTGCCGTTGTCGAGCTCGTCCGCGTCTGTCGCGTTGAAGACGTAGGGATCGTCGTTGTCGTTCACACGGATGAACATTCTGTCAAGCTCGTCGTAGTCCAGATCGTTACGGCCCGGCTTCTTGCCGTCGGCCATAGTGATCATGCCTTCCTCTGCCATTTTTTCCATGATGTCATGGAAGGCGTCTCTCGTGTTTCCTTGTTTGTCGAAAGACCCGATGTTTTTCAGGTCTTCCATCAGTTTTTTTCTGGTATTCAGATCAGGCATTGTATTATCCTCTTTTCGTTGTTTTTTCTTTTCAACCTTAATACCCCGGCGAAGGGAAAAATATTACATCGGTATCGGATTTTTTGTTCAGTGGCGCTCGTCGGAATGGAAGGTCTCGCAGAAGCGTCCAGAAAAGGAAACCGGCTCGCCCGCCGCGTTCAGGTGGGAAACGTCGCCGATGCAGGCACTGCGGAAATACGCGATACCCTCTTCCCTTTCCTCGGTATGCAGGATCGTGACCGAGGACGGCGCGACGAAGCAGCCCTGCCACGTCACGACCGGCGGGATATTGAGAAGATGCGAAAGGATGACGCACATCACGCCGAGGTGGCAGAAAAACACGAGCGTGTCGCGGTTTTCGCTTTCGGTGCGGTAATATCTGCCCTCCCGTTTATAGCCGTGAGAGGCGAGGATCCCGTCGATCCCGTCGGTGACGGCGAGGAATTTTTCTTTCACGTCTCCGGAGGACATCAGCTCTGTCTCGAGCCACTTTTCGGAGGAGAAATAATCGTCGATCCCGGTGAAATGCGAGGGGAGGAGGTCCCACGGGATCCGCTTCGTGCCGTCCTCCTTCAGAACGTAACCGGGAAATTCCCGGAGCCAGTCACGGATCTCCGCGCTTCTGCCGCTCTTTTCCAAAAACGGTTTCGCGGTGTCCCGCGCTCTGCCGAGCGGGGAGCAGAAAATATCGGTGACGTCCCACTTCATCACGCGGTCGGAAAGGAGGTTCGCTTCCCTCCAGCCCTTTTCGGTCAGCGAGTCGATCGAATAATCGGGATCGCCGTGACGGATAAAGATCAGTTTCATAGTGCAGTCCTTTTCCTGACAAGTCTATTTTTCACTCGGATCATTTCTCCTTCTTAATTGTATCAGCATCGTCATTCAAACTTTAATGCATCCGTAATTGGAATAGACGCTCCATATATACCCGGTATCATTCCAAAGATTGCTGATTGTAAAACACCTACAAAAATCGGTGTTACAATATCACCGGCAGTAATATTTAAAACAAAATATATACACAATTCGTTTATCAGATAATATTCCAAAAGCTTTGAGAAGTATAGCGCAGCAAATACGCCGATAATTGATGCAAGTCCGGAAATCAATAGCATTTCGCAAAAAATTTGAAAAACGATATCAAGTTTTTCTGCTCCAAACGCTTTCCGAATTCCTATTTCCGGAATGCGCTCTTTTGTCGCAAAAAACACAACACTAATTATGCTTATTCCAAAGATAAAACTCAACAGAAGGATTCCGAGAACAATTATTCTTTTTGTCTCTTTCATTTGAAGTGTAATATCAGCCATCAACGAGTCTTTTGATACGATATACGAAATGCCATATTGATTACCGTTGGTATCTATTGTTTTATTATAGAAATCATTTGCCTCATTTTGAGATCCAAAGGTTACAATATAGTTTCTATAATAGTCCAAATCCGGATATAGATCAAAAATTGTGCTGATCGGACAGTATAAATCAATATTGATTATCACATTATCCGAACCCTTTTTTATCTTTTTCCGATTTTCAACCCGGTTATGCTCTGTTAATTTTGAATTTTCGCAAACACCGCTAATGATAAAACTATGCTTTTGCGGAGAGGAGGAAGTTTGTTCTGATACTAAACCACGCCCCCCATCAATAACAATGCTTTGCCCAATAGCATCTTTGATACTTCCATACAGTAATTCTGCTGTATATTCATCAATCATCACAGTCTTTTCTTTGCTTTGAATATCTCCCCAATTAATTCCCCTTCCGTTTTTGATAGAAGAAAGAAAGGGCATATAATGCATTCCATCGTACTGGGATACTACCTCGGTCGTCTCTACTCCATGAAGTGTTGTAGTGATGCTGACGCTCTGACCGTTAATTGAATCAAACGAATCAATGAAATAATAATTTTTGCTTATCACATCAATGAACACAGAAGAATAATTTTTATTTTCCAAGAAAAGATTAATTTTATCTTCAGAAGGTTGGTTTGAAGAAATCAGAAGCGAATTGGAAGCGAAAGAAGAATAGATATCCCTCCGGCTTTCAAAATAGGAATCAGAAATTATCAGAGCAAAAGCAAAACCAAAAACGGAAAACAGTATTCCGATAAAAGTCAGAATGAATCTGATTTTACTGGATTTGGTCATAACAAAGATGTTTCTGATATACAGAACGAATCGATTATTTGATTTCATGTAATTTTCCTTCGCAAAGTTGGAATCTTTTTCCCTCCGGGCAGTTTATTCCGGAATTATGCGTAACGATAACAACCGCTGTTCCGGCTCCTGCAATCTTTCGGAAAGCATTTATTACAGTCTCTCCGTTTTTCTCGTCCAGATTACCTGTTGGTTCATCTGCTATCACAAGACAAGGCTTTTTAATCATAGCACGAATGATTGCCACTCTTTGCCGCTCTCCTCCGGAAAGTAAACTTGCTTTCTTATCAAGCAGTTCAGTTACTCCGAAAAGCTGAGCATATTCCGAGATATGGTCTTCAATTTCGTCAGTAATTTTCGTATCCGAATACAAAAACGGCATCATAATATTGTCCCTGACCGTTAAAGTTTCAATAAGATAATATGATTGAAAAACAAATCCTATTTTTTCACCTCTGATAAAAGAGTATAATTTTTTGTTTCTTTTTTCACATAAATCGTTACCGTTAAATAAGTATTTACCGGAAGACGCTTTATCCAACAAGCCGAGAATATTCAGAAATGTACTTTTTCCACTTCCGGACGGTCCCATAATAATAGCAATTTCTCCAAGGCATAATGAAAAAGAAAGATCGTTTAATACGAATTTATTTCCGTCATAGGTCTTGCTTATCCCTGACATTGAGATAAACGGGCTTATATTCTTTGAACTTGTTTTTGCGCGTTTTATTTCACCTTTGTTCAATGCAAATAATATCTCCTTCCACCAATCCTGAACAAATCTCGTATAAAATGGATACCGTGCCGTTTGGATCAGTTAATTCAGATACTTCACCGACAGTAACCGGAATCTTCACAAATAGTCCGTCGTTTTCATCAATTACTTTAAAAACATAATATGAGCTTCCATCCCAAATGATAAAGTCTGCATCCACCCACAATGCTTTTTTTGAAAAAGATGAAAAAACATCAATATCAACCTCCGTCCCGGGAAGCATTTGTACAGGTAAATCGACCGTCAAGCCAATCACACCGTGATTCACTTCATAACCTATTCTATGAATAGCAGAAGAAAAGCTCTTTTTCCCTTTTTTCACTTTTACAACAGAATCATAACCGATTTTTTCATAGTGGCTTTCATCAATTTCGGTTTCAATCAGCAGTGAATCATAGTTTAAAAAGAAGAGCAGCCATTCTCCGGATACATCACTGTCATATGAATAATCAACCAGTTTTCCATTAAAATCAATTACAAAATCATCGCCTTCTGCCGATGACAGTACCGTTTCACCAACAGAATAATCCTTTCCAAGAAGCGTTTTTATCTTCTCCTCGTTGATTGCGGAAAAAGGCAATGCCATTTTTGTCAATTCCGGTGAAGTTTTATTCCGCACGATTCCCTTCAATTTATAATTACTGAAGTATTCCTCGAAGCGCACTCGATCAATAACCAATTCGGCTTTCGGCTCCGAGGGTTCAGTATTTTCTCTTTTATTTTCCAGAAAACCATTCGACCAAAGCAACCCGAAAACACTAAACGCCAGAACCATTGCCAGAAAAAATGCCATAATTATTTTTCTTTTCATTAGGTCAACCCACATCTTTCATTGATTATTCTGTTCCCACAACGAAACAAATTCCTCAAAAACTGCTTGATCGGTAATCCCCAAAAAATAAGTCGTATCAAATAATTCAAGCATTTTATCAGGCTCATTCACCAAGGAATACTTCAAAATATACGAAATCGCATAATCCGCATAGGAATTTTCAAAATTTCCTTTTTCGATCAAAATTTTAAATGATGAACCCTCGTTTACCTTCAGCGGAAAAACATCCCTATAGTCACCGATATACTCATCATCGATCAGCACAGAAGCTTTTTCTATGTTTAGATAATCAGAAAAAGAAAACGAAGATACAAGAATATCCGCCCGTGCCAAAAAGCCAAAAGGCACATCATTCACGCAATCTCCCCTGTAGAAAATCTGAAACGGAGTTCCATGCCCTGTTACTCCGATAAAATCCGGAAAGGGATTCGGAATATGTTTATTTGCCCGGTACGGCTGACGGAAGGATATCTCCTCTGTATTATCGTTTATCAGAAAAGTCGCTTTGTAAACCGATACAGAATCAAAACATGGGACCTTAAGCTTTATATATCCCATCCGGTAACCGTTATATGCTTCGAATTCATCACACTCGTTATTTGAAAATTCAGTCCAGCAAACCGTATCGTTTTCTGAATTCAATGATATTAATTCTATCTCCGGAAAAGCTCCTGAATACAAATAAAGCACGTTAAATGAAAAGGTGTCTGATGCCTCATAATAGTTGCTTAATACGTTTTCTGGCAGAACGTAAATATGGTCTTCTGTTTTTCCGCATGAAGAAGACAGCGATAAAACGCAGAGCAGAAAAACAATGACCGCAACCTTCCATTTTTCAAAGCACATTCCCAAAACCAATACCCCCATCTTTCTCTTGTTTACTGCTTAATCTAAATAATAGGTTCTTCATAATTATTGGTGTTTCCGAAAACGGCACCTCATCCACCGCTGCGCGGTCCCCGCCTTTCGAAGAAAGGGTCCCCCACCGAGAAGGGGGACCGCGCAGCGGTGGATGAGGTGTGCCAAAGACCGTCGAAGGACGATGCGGTCAGCGATCATTCTGTTCTGTTGCTGAAACGTCCGCATAACGGTCAGTTATTCTGTCCTGCTGTATCAAAACACCAAAAATCATGAAGAGCCAAATAATAACTGATAATTTGAGGAGGTGAAACAAAGCATTTCACCTCCCCGGAGATTATGCACTGCTCAAATAAAACCAAAAGTCACAAATGAACAATTATCATTTTTATGGAGCACCATATACAGGAGACGTCGAAGAAGTAGTATAATAAGCGGAAACATAACCATCGCTCAGAGGCATATAGTATGTTTTCAACGGTTCCTGCATATTTATATATACACCCTCTGAATTCTTTAGCCAATGCTCTTCGACGCAAACGTTAACATCCGCACCCGGAGCAAGAAAATATGTGCCTGTCGGGAACCAATTATATATATTTTTTACATATGTCGAACTGCGGCTAATAGAAAAAGTTAGACCCCATGATCTTCCATAACCTTTATTGGCAGTCAGTTCAATGATATCAGGCAAGCCAAGAGAAAACCCCATATCCTCATTCCATTCCTTTGTTGAATTAAAACTCACACTATATTCCTCAGTTACTGACAACGAATAATCAAGATAATCAACTTGTCGATACCTATATGTATGTTTGATAGTTCTTGAAAGCTTATTATAATGATCAACATATCCGTTAGTCCGCAAATAATATGCTTTGTATAGATGATATTGCTTCCACCATAGAGCTCCTGTTGTGTCTTCTTTTTCTCCGATAAAGTCTAAGGCGGATACCGGTAAACAGCTGCCGATGATAAAAATCACGGCAAAGAGCAACGCCATAAGTGCTTTGAGTTTTTTCATATCATTCACCTCATATTAGTTGTCAATGCTAAGCATTGCATATTAATAATAATAGGTAAATATGAACATTATATATATATATATATATATAAAGTGTGAACTTCATTAGCGGAAATGCGTTTCCCACCATCCCTTTTCGGTCAGCGAGTCGATCGAATAATCGGGATCGCCGTGACGGATAAAGATCAGTTTCATTTTGCAGTCCTTTTCGGATCAGGTGAAGATACCGTTCTCCTCCTGCTCCTTTTTTCTTTTCAGCCAGCAGCCGCGGCACATGGCGAGATAGCGGTCGTTCCCGCCGAGAACGACCTGTTCTCCGCTGAAGAGGATATGCCCCTTTTCGTCAAAGCGGGCGTTGACCGTCGCCTTCGCGCCGCAGGCGCAGATGGATTTGATCTCGGTGATGGATTCCGCGATCTCAAGCAGTCTCCGGCTGCCCGGAAACAGATGGGTCAGAAAGTCGGTGCGGAGACCGAAGCAGAGCACCGGAACGTCATAGTCGATAACGATCCGGCTGAGCTGATCGACCTGTTCGGGCGTCAGGAACTGACACTCGTCCACGATGATGACCTGTATCCCGCGGTATTTTTCGGAATAGAGCGCGAACAGATCGCAGTCTGCGGGAACGGCAAGCGCCTCGGATTCCAACCCGATGCGCGACCGTACGACCGCCGCGCCGTCACGGGTGTCGAGCGCCGGCTTCATCAGCAGAACGCTCATATTCCGTTCCTCGTAATTGAATTTCGTGATCAGCGCCTGCGCCGTTTTGGAGCAGCCCATCACGCCGTATTTGAAATACAGTTTTGCCATATCAGCGCAGACCCTTATCGTAAGGAATGCCCTCTGCCTTCGGCGCGCGGGATTTCCCTGCGGTAAAGGCGAGAACGACGAGAACGGCAACGTAGGGGATCAGATTGTAGAAGTAGAGCGGCATCCCGAGGTTCGCGAGGGCGCAGACCCCGTCGCCGTTGATATCGAGCGTGGAATAGGAAGCGCCGATACATTTCAGAAGACCGAACATCAGCGAGCCGAGCGCAACGCCGACCGGCTTCCAGTTGCCGAAGATCATGATCGCGAGCGCGAGGAAGCCCATCCCGGCGACCGTACCCTCCGCGGTGCCCGCGGCGGTGGTGGCAATGAAGATATACCCGCCGAGACCGCCGAGGAAGCCGGAGATCGTCGTGCCGAGGTAGCGGTATCTGCCGACGTTGATGCCGACGCTGTCCGCCGCCTGCGGATGCTCGCCGCACGCGCGCAGACGGAGACCGTATTTCGTCTTGTAGAGGAAGATCGAGAGGACGATATACAGCGCGATCATCAGGTAGGTCGAGAGGTACATTTTGTCAAAGAAGGGCTTGAGCAGGGGCGGCAGATCGTCGTTCAAAACGATGAAGCCGAGGCTCTTGCTCATGACGAGCTTATCCTGGAAGAAGAAGATCTTGATGATGAAGAGGGTCAGCGCGGGAGCGAGCAGGTTCAGCGCCGTGCCGCCGATCGTCTGATCCGCTCTCAGATTGATCGCGGAGAAGGAGAGCAGCAGGGAGAACAGCGCCCCGCCGACGCCCGCCGCAAGCAGGGCAAGCAGATAGAGAAGCTGCGAATGACCTGCAAGAAGATTGTTCGTCTGGAACAGATGCACGAGCATCGCGCCGCAGAAGGAGCCGAAGATCATGATACCGTCAAGCGCGATATTGATGATACCGCTCCGCTCGGCAAAGATGCCGGCGAGCGCGACGATCATCAGCGGGATCGTATAGATCAGGGTTGTCTGGATCAGAAACGTCATGATTTCTCTCCTTTCCCGGCTGCAACCGTTTCTTTATTCTCCGCGGACGCTTCCTGCGCTGCGAAGGTCTTTTTCTTTTTCGCGAGAAGGTCGTGGATCAGCTTCGAGAAGCCCGCGAAGTACATGATCAGCGCAATGATCAGATCGGAAACGTACTCGTTGAAGCCGGTGAAGCCCGCGAGGTTGGTGCCGCTCTTGTCGAGGAAACGAAGGAGCAGGCTGCTGAAGATGACGCCGATGGGGTTATTGCCGGCAAGCAGCGCGACCGGGATGCCGTTGAAACCGTCGGCGGGGAGCGCGCTGTAGGTGTTCCAGCTCAGCTCGATGTGACCGTTGAGGTAATAGAAGCAGGCGCCCGCGGCGGCAAGACCGCCGGAGATCACCATCGAAAGGACGATGTTGCGCTTCTGATTCATCCCCGCGTATTCGGCGGCGTTCTTGTTGTAGCCGCACGCCTTGAGCTCGAAGCCGATCGTCGTTTTATTGATGAAATAATACATCCCGATGGCGATCAGCACAGCGAGGAGGATCGAGCAGTCGATATAGGTACCGGGGAAAAGCTTATCGAGGAAGAGTGTCGGGGTGCTGACTCCGTTCGCCCCCGTGACGAAGGTGAACTGCGCCTTGCCGCCCTCGATGTTGATGAACTGACGGTTGACGCTGAAGACCCAGCTTACGATATTCGCCGCGATCCAGTTGGTCATGATGCCGACGAGGACCTCGTTGACGTCGAGCTACGCCTTGAACAGCCCCGGGATCGCGCCCCACAGCATACCGCAGAGGATGCCGACCACGAGCGCGAGAAGCCAGACGAGAAACGCGGTTCCCTCGGTCGTCGGGACCGAAAGCGCCACGATCACCGAGCCCATCGTGCCCATCAGGAACTGCCCGGGCGCGCCGATGTTGAAAAGCCCGGTGCGGAAAGCGATGGCGACCGAAAGACCGGTCATGATCAGCGGCGCCGTTTTGAAGAGCATATCGCCGACCTGCGAGAGGATGTTATGCGCGCCCCGGCTCGCGAAGGGTCCGCCGAAAATACAGCCGATGCCGGTCATGACGTCGTTCGCGTCGATCATATCGGAGGACAGCGCGAGGATCACGAGGATCACGATGCTGACGAGGATGCCCGCAAAGATACAGATCAGCGAGGAGAGAATGGATTTCTGCCGTTCGCTCAGCCCCGAGCGCTTCACACGGCTTTCAGCATTCTTTTGCATTTTCGCTTCCTCCTTCCATAACGTTGTCACGTTTTGCGCCCGACATATACAGACCGAGCTCCTGCACGGTCGTCTTCTTCGGGTCGAGCTCGCCGACGATCTCCCCCTCGTACATCACGAGGATACGGTCGGAAAGGTTCATGACCTCGTCCAGCTCGAGCGAGACCAGCAGGACCGCTTTCCCGGCGTCACGGGAAGCGACGATCTGACGGTGGATGTTTTCGATGGCGCCGACGTCAAGGCCTCGAGTCGGCTGAACGGCGACGAGCAGGTCGTGATCGCGGTCGAGTTCCCTGCCGATGATCGCCTTCTGCTGATTGCCGCCCGACATTCCGCGCGCGGACGAGATCGCGCCCTGCCCGGAACGGACGTCGTATTCTTCAATGATCCCCTCGGCGTATTCCCTGACGGCGTCGAAGCGGATAAAGCCCTTCTTGGAAAAACGCGGCTCGAAATAGCGCTGAAGGACGATGTTTTCCTCAAGCGAAAAATCAAGCACAAGACCGTGCTTGTGGCGGTCCTCCGGGATGTGGCTCAGCCCGTGCATATTGCGGTAGCGGATCGTTTTGCCCGAAATATCCTCGTCCCGCAGGATGACCTTGCCGGAGACCGGCTTTTCAAGCCCGGTGATCCCGTAGATCAGCTCGGTCTGACCGTTGCCCTCGATCCCGGCAACGCAGACGATCTCCCCTGCCCTGACCGAGAAGGAAACGTCCTTCACCGCTGTTTTTTTGCGGGTGCGGCTCTTTACCGTCAGTCCCTCGACCTTCAGCACCGTTTTACCGGGAACGGCGGGCGCCTTGTCCACGACGAATTTCACGTCGCGTCCGACCATCATATTGGAAAGCTCCTCCTTGGTGGTGGAGGCGATATCGACCGTGCCGATGTATTTTCCTTTTCTTAAAACCGTGCAGCGGTCGGCGACCGCCATGATCTCCGCAAGCTTATGCGTGATGAAGAGAATGGATTTGCCTTCTGCGGCAAGATTCCTCATGATCGCCATCAGCTCGTCGATCTCCTGCGGCGTCAGGACTGCCGTCGGCTCGTCGAAGATCAGGATCTCATTGTCCCGGTAGAGCATTTTCAGGATCTCTGTCCTCTGCTGCATACCGACCGTGATGTTCTCGATCAGCGCGTCGGGGTCGATGTTGAGCCCGTACGCCTCGGAAAGACGGAGAACCTTTTCCCTTGCCTCTTTCCTTTTCAGAAATCCCGCCGTGTTCGGTTCCACGCCGAGAATGATATTGTCCAGAACCGAAAAAACGTCCACCAGCTTGAAATGCTGATGTACCATACCGATCCCGAGCGCGTTCGCGTCGTTCGGGTCGCGGATCTCCACCTTTTTGCCGTCCTTGTAAATTTCGCCCTTTTCCGGCTTGTACAAGCCGAAAAGCACGCTCATCAGCGTGGATTTGCCCGCGCCGTTTTCGCCGAGAAGCGCGTGGATCTCCCCGCGGCGGAGCTGCAGGGTAATGTTGTCGTTTGCCACGATTCCGGGAAACACCTTCGTAATATTCCGCATTTCGATTGCGAAGGGGGCTCCGGGATCGATCCTCGTTTCTGCGTTCATATTTTCCCCCCGTATTTCGGTGATTGATCAAAGGGCGCGTCGGGCTTTCCGGAATCGACACGCCCTTTGATCGGTCACCGATCTTTCGTAATAATCAACACGGGGCTGCCGCACGGCGTACGGCAGCCCGTTCTGAAAGCTTACAATTACTTCTCGAAGTTAAGGGTGATCTTCTCAAACTTGTTGAGCCAGTCGGCGTTGTTCGCGTCGTCGGGAGTGGCGGCATCGGGAACGATCTCGCCGCTCTTGATCTTTGCGTAGAGCGCGTTGTACTGGTCAAGCGTGAAGGTCTTGAAGGACCAGGAAGCGGTGGGAAGACCGGTAGCGTCCTCGGCAGCACCGAGGTTCTGCGCTGCGTTCTTCAGTTCAGCATCCCACTTGCCGTCGTAGAACTTGGAAAGAACCAGTTCGACGGAAGCGCTGAGGCCCTTGACGGCGGAGGTGATGACTCTGTCGGAGTCACCGGACTGGTCAACGTCAACGCCGATGATCTTGCCGTTCGTGGTGGTCTCGGCAGCAGCGACGACGCTCTGGAACATCGAACCGCCGCAGGCAAAGACGACCTCGGTACCGGCAGCGTACCAACCGCTGATCTGGGTCTGAAGCTCGCCGGAAGCGGAGAAGGTAGCACCGAAGTTATAGCTGTATCTCATTTCGACGGCACCCGCGTCAAGACCGAGCTCCTTCGCAGCAGCATCGGCGCCCTGAACGAAGCCGTAGCCGAAACGGTTGCAGGCGGGGTTCGCACCGCCGCCGCCGCCCGTGTAACCGAGCTTGCGATAGCCTTCCATAACGGCAGCATAGCCTGCAAGGTAACCGGATTCCTGTTCCTTGTAGACGATAGCGGTCACGTTATCAAGACCCAGTGCCCAGCCGTCAACGAAGACGAACTTGACTTCGGGGTGCTTGCCGGCTACCTCGGTGATTGCGCCGGCCTGCAGGAAACCGGGCGTGACGATGATCTCGGCACCGTTGGTGATGGCGAGCTCCATCGCGGTGACACGGTCAGCGTCGGTCGCGTCTGCGCCGCCCTGCGGCTGATAATACTTATAGGTGATATTATTCGCCTCGGCGTAAGCCTTGGCGCCCTCGTAGGTACCCTGGTTGAAGCCCTTGTCCATCAGCTGTCCGACGTCGGTGACGATAGCAATCTTATAGGTCTTGCTGCCGCACGAGAAGAGGGACGCCACGGAAAGGATCATCAGCAGGCAAAGGGTCAGACTGAGAATTTTTTTCATGACTTTCTTCCTTTTCTTGGGGGTTACCCCGATTTTTTGACGTTTTCCGTCTGTTTCCATATTATCACAATCCGGTCATAAAGTCAATGCAAATCATTCACAAGCAGACATTTTTCACGTTTTTTCCGAAGACGTGAACCGTTCTTTGTGCGATATTATCATTTTTTTATTACATGGTAATATTCATCGCCGACGGGCGTCTCACCGGTGCCGATCGAAACGTATCTCGTCGGGTCGCCGGGTGCCGTGAATTCCTTCCCGTTCTTTCTCCGGATGGGGAAAAACGAATACACTTTCGTTTCGTCCTTCTCCACCGTGACGGGAATCACGCTTTCCCTGCCGCACCGGAGGACCGAGCGCGAAAAATACTCGCAGGCATAGTATTCGCAATCCTCCGTACCGGGGATATCCTTCAGAGCGAAGCTGCCGGAGGAGGTCTTTCCGGTCACGTTGAAGGCGGCGACCGCGAAGGCGTCGCCCTTGCGGTTAAAGACGGTGAGCGGTCTTCCCTCCGCCATACAGTCGGAATAGACGCATTCTGCCGTCGGTAGCGCCGCGCCGTCAAGACGGTTGAGTCTGCCGTCCGCGCCGCAGATCGGACGGATGCGTGCGGGATCGGTCTTCCCCGTCTCGTCGCTCACGTAGACCGGAGAGCCGGAGATTGCACGCAGAACGCCGCTTTCGACCGCGGAGGGATGGGTCGTCCACCACATATCGAAGTCGCAGCAGTACATCTGATCCTCCCACAGCGCGCTGTACACGTTCTGGATCAGGTGGATCGGGAAACCGCGCTCGTTGTTCGGGAAAAAGTCGTCGCTGTTGCGGGTGACGGCGGTAAAGGGACGGGCGAGGACGTTTTCCATCTCCATTCCCATGCAGTTGATCAGTCTGCCGCCGAAATTCTTCATGACCGAGCGCTCGAAGGCGTTATGCGCGTGACGGCAGGCAACGGCGGTCGGCATCATTCCTGCGAGCGCGCCCGAGGTCGAGCTCTGATTGTCCACCTTCAGAAATTCCACGCCGCACGACGCGAGATAGGAATGCCACGCGTCCCAGAACTTAAAACCGCGCTCCTCGTCGAGGGACGGCACCCAACGGTCGGAGGGGGTGTGATCGAGGTTTTCCTTCTGCGCCTCGAAAAGCGGAGAGCCGGGGCAGACGCCCTCCCAGTAGCCCAAAAACGCGTGCCAGACGCCGACCTTCACGCCGTAGGAATTGATCCTCCTGACCGTTTCCTTCAGCCCTTCGGGGAATTTGACCGGGTCTGCCTCGAAAGAACAGAGGCGGGAGTCCTTCGTCTGCATCCAGCCGTCGTCGATGATCATCCATTTGACCGGGACGCCCTTTGCCTTGAATTCTTCGAGCTTTTCGTAGATCTTTTCGCTCGTGACGCCGGTATAGAAGGAGTTCCACGTGCAGTAACCGAAAGAATCGAACAGCTCGGGAACGGAGCGCTCCTTTTTCAGCGGAACGCGGATGGCGCCCGCGGCGCGCGCTCCCGCGTAGCTTTTTTCCACGGCGGCGTAGGGGGAATCGGCGGACGCGACCGCAAGGAAGGGACCGGTCAGTACGCGGACACCCGCGGTATCGGTCGAGACCGAGAGACTGCCCGGCATGAATTCACAGCGGAAATCGTCGCCGGTCAGCGGCAGGAAATGATAGTGGTTCTTTCCTTTTTTCATAAAAAGGGACTGCGTCCGGTCGCGGAGACCCGAAAAGTTCTTCGGGAAGGACGGGTACATCCACCACGGCTTTTCGCGGAAGGAGGCGGTCATCCCCTGATTTTCCGTATCCTTCACCGGAAGCGTGACCGCGCCGCGCGGCAGGAAGTCGCAAAGCTCGCCGTTCCAGTAATGCAGGACGGCGCGAAGAGAAAGCAGGGCAAAATCCTCCCCGATCTCCGCGCGGACCGTGAATTCGTCGAAATCGTGCTTTCTTTCCCCGACATACCGGAGCGTGAAGCCGTTCCCGTCCTCGGTCTTTTCAAAGCCGGAAAGCGTAAGGCTGCCCGTCCGGTTCGTTCCGACCGCGATCCCGTCGCCGGGAAGAAGAACGGTTTCAATCAGTTCATACAGTGCGTTTTTCATCGTTATCCACCTCTTTCAGATAGGAAAGTATTTGTTCCTTGATCCAGTAATCGAATCCGGTTCCGGGAAGCCGCTTCTCGTGCGGCTCGATCTGCCGGTAAAACGCGGCGCCGTCCACGACGCCCTCCCAGATATCGGCGTAGCAATAATCAAAGTCGCCCTCCTTCACCGTTTTCAGATAGTCGAGCGCGTCGGCGTGGACGAGCGTGACCTTTTCCCTTCCCGGAAACTGCGGGAGAAGGTGCTCTTTGACGATCTTTATGATCCGTTCGTCGAGATCGACGACCGTGATCCGGCTGACGTTTTCTTTTCCGGCGATCCGGTACAGATAGTACCCGAGACCGAGCCCGAGGACGAGCACTCTGCCGTGCGCGTTTTTGATCCCCTCCGCCATCGAGGAAAGCTCGGAGGGGCAGACGCTTACCCACGGTACGTCGCCCTCGTAGATCGCGGGGAACGTGACCTTTTCGCTGAAAAAGCCGAGGCTCGGGGTCACGGTGCGCGCCGTGAGATCGGGCATTTCGTACTGAAAGATCTCGCCGCGCTCGTAAAAGGAGTTCGTCAGCAGGATATCGCCCTCCTTCACCTCGGGCACCTTCACGTTTTGCAGATAGGGATCGGAACGGAATTCTTCGGCGTCGAGTTTTTTCGCACGGGCGAACAGCGGCAGAAGGTATTCCCCGCCCCCGGCGTCCCCGATGCCGTAATCGTTCGTGAATTCGCGGATCACGTAGAATTCCTCAAAATCGTCCTTCAGGATCCCGATCTCCCGCATTTCGTCGAGATCGTCGGCGGTGTATTCCTCTTTCGCGCGCTCCACGTCCTCCGGCGTGTATTCCACCTTCGGAAAGCGGGAGGCGATCAGCGAGCCGATCCGCGCGCTGAGATCGAGCGATTCCTCATAAGTCATAGCGTAAGCCCCGTTTTTTTCTTTTATTTTATCACACCGCAAACCGAAAGTCAAGAAAACAAAAAGCAAAGCCCCCGGATTTCCGGAGGCTTTGCGTATGTGCGGTATGACGGGATTACTTCTTCTTACCCTTGAGGATGAAGAAGAGAACGGCGGCGATGATGACGACCGCTGCGGCGACGATACCGATGATCAGACCGGTATTGCTCTTCTCGGTGGGTTCATCGGTGCCCTCGGTGTCACCCGTATTCTGGGTTTCGGGAGCTGCGGTTTCGGGAGCCGCGGTTTCCTTGAGGGATTCCTCGTAGTCCTCGAGTGCCTTCTTAACCTCTCTGACGCCCTTGGTGATATCGGAACCGAGCTGTTCCTTCACGAGCGCGTCAAGATCCTTGGTCTTTCTGTCGTAGGAGTTGTAAGCCTTCTTGACAGCGTCGAAGTTGTCGGCGTTGATGCCGTTCTTCGCGTCGTCAATCAGCTTCTGTGCCATCTCGATGAACGGAGCAGCCTCAGCCTTTGCAGCCTCAACGGCAGCGGCGTAAGCCTTGGTCAGACGAAGGTTATCGTACTTCAGGGTGACGCCGGTATCTTCGGTTTCGTTGACCATGAAGATACGGATGTAGTTGACGTTTGCGAGGTTGACGCCGGTCTGGGCTGCTTCGTCGAGGTAAAGAACGACGTGGTTCCAACCGGTCTTCAGCTCAGCGCCCTTGTTGTTGTCGCGGAGCTCTGCGATGTGCCAGGAGGTCTCCTCTTCGTCGCACTTGCCGGCAGAGGTGATCTCGAAGCCGGAGTCCATGCCGCCCTGCTGGAACTTGTCAAGGATAGCGAGGTCGGAAATGTACCAGTCGAATTCAAAGGTATCGAAACCGGTAGCATCAACGGGGGTCTCAAACTTGCACTCATTGACGAAGCCTTTGCCGACGTTGATGGTGAGGCATCCGGAGCCGGCGACCTGGTTCTCGTTATCGACTTCGAAAGAACCGAACTTGGCGTTCATACCGTGCAGAGAGATGGAATCTTCGGCAGCGGCAGTCTCGTAAGCGTCGAGTTCCTCAGCGGTGAGGGGCGTGTAGGCGACGTCAAGAACGGTCTCAACGCCGGTGTAGATGCAGCCGCCCCAACCGTTATCGGGGTTCTGGTCTGCGATACGGATGTAGAGCTTGTTGCCCTTGGAAGCATCGAAGAAGTCCTTCATCTCGTACTCACGCATTTCGGCGGGAATACCCTGGCTGTCGCCCTGGGAATCGTCCCACTCATAGCGGTAGACGTCAACCCACTCGGTGTCGGCTTCCTTGTACACCTGAGCTACCTGGAGAAGGAGCTGCTGGCTGGTCTTAGCCTTCCACAGGATGGAAGAGAAGCTGTAAATGTTCTTGATGGTGTAGCAGTAGATGGTCTCGGTCGTACCGTCCGAGAAACGAAGGGCGTCATTCTTGTTGGGAGAAGGCGCAACGAGAAATTCTTCCTCGGATTCCTTGAAAACCTCAAACGTATAGGTTTCATGAGAGAAGGGATCCGCGGGTTCCTCACCCTCGGCAGGTTCTTCGTCCGCATAGACGGCGAGCATCATGCAGGAAAGAAGCGTGCAGAGCGCAAGAAGAAGCGCAAGAAGCTTTTTCATTAGAGTTTCCTCCGTAATCAATATTTGCCTTTCGGCTTTGGGATTATATTAACATATTCTTTCCGATTTGTCAACAGAGTCCCGAATTTTTTCATAAAAAGCAAAAATCACCTCCGCTCGCGCGGAGGTGATTTTTTATCTTTTCGGAAAAAGATTACTTCTTCTTGCCCTTGAGGATGAAGAAGAGAACGGCTGCGATGACGACGACTGCGGCAGCAGCGATACCGATGATCAGACCGGTATTGCTCTTCTCGGTGGGTTCATCGGTGCCCTCGGTGTCGCCCGTATTCTGGGTTTCGGGAGCGGCGGTTTCGGGAGCAGCGGTCTCTTCGAGGGACTTCTCGTAAGCGTCGAGAGCGTTCTTGACGTCTCTGACACCCTTGGTGGTGTCGGTGCCGAGCTGAGCCTT
>JAKSPT010000046.1 GCA_024404495.1 Lachnospiraceae bacterium | reverse complement strand
GACGAGGAACGGATATCATTGTAAAAAACCACTTTTGTCCGGTAGACAAAAGTGGTTTTTTACATGGAGCAGACGACGGGAATCGAACCCGCGTATCAGGCTTGGGAAGCGTGCGCTCTGCCATTGAGCTACGTCTGCATCCGGTTACGGGGAACAGTATAACACACTCTTCTCGTTTTGTCAAGGGGGACGGCGCTATTTCTTTTTTGCGAAACGGGAACGGCTGCGTACGTCTTTCGGAAATGATGAAAGAAATCCGTCAAACGCTATTGACAGAACGGCATTTATTCTTTATAATAAGGAGGATAATGCCGCAATATTTCCGAAAGGACGAAACGGGTATGAAAAACGATCTTCTGAATCAGATCCAGCGCAGAATCGCCTCGATGTCGAAGGGGCAGCGCGCGATCGGAAACTATATACTGAATTCCTACGACAAGGCAGCGTTCATGACGGCAGCGAAGCTCGGTGCGACGGTAGGCGTCTCCGAGTCCACCGTCGTCCGCTTTGCCACCATTCTCGGGTACGAAGGCTACCCCGAGCTTCAGGACTCGCTGCAGGAGCTGATCCGCAGCAAGCTGACCGCCGTACAGCGCATTGAGATCACGAACGACCGTCTCGGCGACGACGACGTGCTCCGCCGCGTTCTCAATTCCGATATCGAAAAGGTAAAAACCACCCTTGACGAGATCGACCGGGAGGACTTCCGGCGCGCCGTCTCCACGATCGTCGGCGCGAAGGAGATCTACATCATCGGTATGCGTTCCTCCGCCGCGCTCGCCAACTTCCTCTGGTATTATTTCCGTCTGATGTTCCCGAGCGTTCACCTCGTGCAGACGACCTCGGGCAGCGAGATCTTCGAGCAGATGCTCCGCATCGGCGAAGGCGACGCCGTCATTGCCGCCTCCTTCCCGCGCTACTCGAAGCGTATCATCAACGCGGTCGACTTTGCCAAGGCGCAGGGCGCGTCCGTCATTGCGCTGACCGACAGCCCCGCCTCCCCGATCGCCGTCAACGCCGACTGCATCCTGACCGCGAAATCGGATATGCTCTCCTTCGTCGACTCGCTCGTCGCCCCGATGAGCATCATCAACGCTCTGATCGTCGCGATCGCGCGCGAAAAGAACCGCGAGCTTGAAAAGACCTTCGCCCGTCTGGAAGAGATCTGGGACGAGTACGAGGTCTACGACAAGGACAATCAGAAATGAAGACCGCGCCCCGTATCGCCATCGTAGGCGGCGGTGCCGCGGGCATGATGTGCGCCGCGAAGCTGAAGGAGCTCGGCGTGCCCGCCGTTCTCTTCGAGCGGAACCCGAAATTCGGCAGAAAGCTCGGCATCACCGGCAAGGGCCGCTGCAACGTGACCAACGACACCGACGTTCCGGGCGTGCTTGCCAACGTCCCGGGCAATCCGCGCTTTCTCTATTCCGCGCTGAACGGCTTTTCTCCCGCCGACACGAAGGCATTTTTTGAAAAGGCGGGCGTCCCGCTGAAAACAGAGCGCGGGAACCGCGTTTTTCCGATTTCCGACCGCGCCGCCGACATCGTGAACGCCCTGCGCGGAGCGATGGGCTGCGAAACGGTTCACGAACGGGTGACGGGGATCCTTTCGGAGGACGGAAAAGTGACCGGTCTTGTGACCGGAAACGGCAAAAAATATTCCTTTGACGCCGTGATCGTCGCGACCGGAGGTCTTTCCTACCCCACGACCGGCTCGGACGGCGACGGCTACCGCTTTGCCGAGGACCTCGGGCTGACCGTGACGCCCCGCTCCCCTTCCCTCTGCCCGCTCGTCGCGGAGGAGGGCTTCTGCGCCGACCTGATGGGGCTTTCCCTGAAAAACGTGGAGGTCCGCGTCACCGACACGCAGAAGAAAAAAGACGTCTTTTCCGATTTCGGTGAGATGATGTTCACCCACTTCGGTCTGACCGGACCCGTGATTTTAAGCGCCTCGGCACACCTTGACAAAATGACCCCGGGCAGGTACGCCGTCCATATCGACCTCAAGCCCGCCCTTGACGAAAAGACCCTCGACAAACGCATCCTCTCCGATTTTTCGGAGGAGAAAAACCGTCAGTTCCGCAACGCCTTCGGCGGTCTGCTCCCGGCGAAGCTGATCCCGGTCTTCGTCTCGCTGACCGGCATCCGTCCCGACAAGCCGGTGAACGAGGTAACGAAGGCAGAGCGTGCCGCCGTGCTCCGTCTGCTCAAGGATTTCCCCGTGACGGTAAAAGGCTTCCGCCCGATCGACGAGGCGATCGTCACGCGGGGCGGCGTCTCGGTGAAGGAGCTGAACCCCGGGACGATGGAATCGAAAAAGGTCGCGGGGCTCTATTTTGCCGGAGAGGTCGTCGACGTCGACGCCTATACCGGCGGCTTCAATCTGCAGATCGCGTTTTCCACCGCCGTGCTCGCGGCGAAAAGCGCTGCCGAAAAATACGGAAAAACCGTTTCAGAGGAGAAAAACATGACCGAAACCACGAAAAAAACGGTCAATATCGCGATCGACGGTCCCTCCGGCGCCGGGAAAAGCTTCCTTGCGCGCTCGGTCGCGAAAAGACTTCATTACGTTTACGTCGATACCGGCGCGCTCTACCGCGCGATCGGTCTTTACGTTTACCGCAAAGGGATCGCGAAGGACGATATCCCCGCCGCGATCGCCTGCCTGCCTGAAATTTCCCTCTCTCTCGAATACGACGGAGAGGGCACGCAGATCGTAAAGCTGAACGGTGAGGACGTCAGCGGTCCGATCCGTCTGCCTGAAATGTCGATGTACGCCTCCGCCGTCTCGGCGATCCCGGAGGTCCGCGCCTTCCTGCTCGACACCCAGCGGGATATGGCGAAAAAATGCTCCGTCATCATGGACGGGCGCGACATCGGAACGGTGATCCTGCCCGACGCCGACGTCAAGATCTTCCTCACCGCCTCCGACGAGGTGCGGGCACAGCGCCGCTGCCTCGAGCTGAAGGAAAAGGGGATCGAGACCACGGTGGAAGAGGTGCTCGCCGATATGCGTATCCGCGACGAAAACGACCGCAGCCGTTCGGTCGCGCCCCTGAAGCCCGCCGACGACGCGATCCTGCTCGACAATTCGGATATCGGCGCGGAGGAAACGGTTGAAGCTGCGCTCCGCATCATTGAGGGAAAAGTCTCAAGTCAAAAGTCTTAAGTCATGAGTCTTAAGTCTTAAGGCTTAAGGCTTTAGACTTAAGACTCCAAGGAAAAAAATATGACCGATTTCTACCGCAAAAGCTACAAATTCACCGCGGGATTCTTCCGCCGTTTCTACCGTATTTCGATCATCGGCGCGGAGGAAACGGTTGAAGCTGCGCTCCGCATCATTGAGGGAAAAGTCTCAAGTCAAAAGTCTTAAGTCATGAGTCTTAAGTCTTAAGGCTTAAGGCTTTAGACTTAAGACTCCAAGGAAAAAAATATGACCGATTTCTACCGCAAAAGCTACAAATTCACCGCGGGATTCTTCCGCCGTTTCTACCGTATTTCGGTCATCGGCGCGGAGAACGTCCCCGAAACGGGCGGCGTGATCCTCGCGCCCAACCACACGACCGACGTTGACGTCATCGTCGTCGCCGCCGCCGTGAAGCGTCAGGTCCGCTATATGGCAAAGGCGGAGCTTTTCCGCGTTCCGCTCCTCGGCAAACTGATCTCCAAGCTCGGCGCGTTCCCGGTCAACCGGGGCAAAAACGACGTTTCCGCGGTCAAGACCACGATCTCCCTTCTGGAAAGCGGCGAGGCGGTCGGTCTTTTTCCGCAGGGGACCCGCCATCCCGGCGAAGACCCGCGCGAAACGAAGGTGCTCGGCGGCGTCGCGATGATCGCGGCACACGCGGGCGTCCCGGTCGTTCCCACGCTGATTTTGACCAAAAAAATGAAGGTGCACGCCTTCCGCAAGACTTACGTCGTCTTCGGCAAGCCGGTCACCCCGGAGGAGATCGCCGCGCTTGCGGGAGAGGGCGGGACCGGCTACCGCGCCGCCGCCGAAGCGATCTTTGCCCGTGTGACCGATCTTCTTCCCGAGGGCTGGTCGCTCGGTTCCCTCCCCGCGCTTCCCGCGCCGGAGGACGGAAAGGGAAAGGAATCCTGATATGGAGATCACCGTCGCGAAGAATTCCGGGTTCTGCCCGGGTGTCAGGCGTGCCGTCGACCGCGTTCACGCGCTGCTTGCCGACAGGGACGAAAACACCGGCATCTGCATTCTCGGGCAGCTCATCCACAATCCGCAGATCATCGCGGAGCTGGAGGAAAAGGGCGTCCGCACCCTCGGCGCCGAGGACGAAGACGCCGTCCGCGAAGTCTTTGAAGAGACGAAAAACGGGAGAAAAACGGTTGCCGTCATCCGCACCCACGGCACGACGAAGCGTATGAGCGATCTGCTTTATTCGCTCGCCGACCGGAATCCCGACTTCACGGTGCTTGACCTCACCTGTCCCTTCGTCAAAAAGATCCACACCATCGTCTCGGAGCATCCGGGCGAGGATCTGACCGTTTTCGGCGACCCGGATCACCCCGAGGTACGGGGCATCGTGTCGCGCGGGAGCGGCGGGATCCGCGTCATTTCCTCCGCGGACGAGCTCGAAGAGGGAAAAATTGTCGAAAAACCGACCGTTTTGGTCTCTCAGACGACGCAAAAGTTAACAGAATGGAAAATTTGTCAAAATAAATTTCGTTTCCTATATACAAACGCGAAAATATTTGATACAATATGCAATGTGACCGAAGAGCGCCAACGCGCGGCGGAGGAACTCTCGAAGACGGTGGACGTGATGATCGTCATCGGCGGAAGGGGCAGCTCCAACACGAAACAGCTTGCGGTCACCGCGGAAAAATACTGCGCAAGGACTTATTTTATCGAGTCCCCCGCCGAGGCGAAAACGATCCCTCTGACGGGAAATGAAAAAATCGGAATTACTGCCGGCGCATCGACGCCGTACAGCAATATAGAGGAGGTTCAAACCATTATGACTACGATTGATGAAGCAATCACCCCCGTCGCGGAAGGCGACAAAAATTTTGCGGAACTGCTTGAGGAATCCTTCAAGACTTTAAATAACGGAGATATCGTACGCGGCGTAATCGTTTCGATCGGCCAGACCGAACTGCACGTTGACCTGGGCGCTAAAGTGACCGGCGTCGTCGCTTTCGACGAGATCACGGACGACTCGTCCGCGAAGCTCTCCGAGATGTTCAAAGTCGGCGATGAGATCGACGTCAAGGTTCTGAAGGTCTCCGACCGCGACGGTATCGCGACCCTCTCCAAGAAGAGCGTCGACGGTATCGCAAAGTGGAGAGAGATCATGGCTGCTGCCGAGAACGGCACCGTTCTCGAGGGCACCGTTACCGAAGCTGTCAAGGGCGGCGTGATCCTCGCCGTTGACGGTCAGAAGCTCTTCGTTCCCGCTTCCCAGACCGGTATCCCGAAGGAGGGCGATCTGAACGTCCTCGTCGGCACCACCCAGCGTGTCAAGGTCATCGATACCGACGAAAAGCGCCGCCGTGCGGTCGCTTCCATCCGCGTCGTTGCGAGAGAAGAGAGAAAAGAGCGCGAGGCTAAGTTCTGGGAAGAGATCGAGATCGGTAAGTTCTATACCGGTACCGTCAAGTCCATGACCTCTTACGGCGCGTTCGTCGATCTCGGCGGCGTCGACGGCATGGTACATAGCACCGAGCTTTCCTGGAAGCGCATCAAGAATCCCGCCGAGGTCGTTTCCATCGGCGAGACCATCACCGTCTTCGTCAAGGACTTCGACAAGGAAGCAAAGCGCATCTCCCTCGGCTACAAGACCGAAGAGACCAACCCCTGGAACGTCTTCATAAACAAGTACCAGCTCGGTGACGTCGCGGAAGTCAAGGTCGTTTCCCTGATGACCTACGGCGCGTTCGCCGAGGTCGTTCCCGGCACCGACGGTCTGATCCACATTTCCCAGATCGCCGACCGCAAGATCGACAAGCCCTCCGACGTGCTTGAGGTCGGTCAGGTCGTCAACGCCAAGATCGTTTCGATCGACACCGACAAGCATCAGATCGGTCTCTCCATCCGTGCCCTCCTCGAGGACAACGCTGAAGAAGAAGCCGAGACCGAGGAAAACGCCTGATCCGTAAGAATCGGCGCAAAAACTCATAAACAGACAATACCCGCCGAAAGGAGATCGTTTTCTTCCCTCAGCGGGTATTTCTTTATCACGAAAGGTTTACCGTATGAAAAAGCTGCTTTGTTTCGCCCTCGCGCTCCTCACCGCCCTTCCGCTCGTCTCCTGCGGAGGCACGACCGAACCTGCCGGAGAGACCGACACCGCCGCGCCGACCCCCATCGACGGCATCGCCGTCATCGCGAACGGCGTCTGCCCCTTTGCCATCGTCCGTCCCGACATCGGTGAGCAGTACGAAACCGACGCCGCGCTCACCCTCCGCCGTCTCCTTCAGGATACCTTCGGCGTCGAGATCCCGCTTGAAAACGACTACGTCAAGCGCGGTGAGACCTACGACCCCGAAAGGAAAGAGATCCTCGTCGGTCTGACCAACCGCGACGAATCGAAGACCGGCTACGAGAATCTCGGCAAGGACGACTACCGTTTCTACGCCTCGGAAAACAAGATCGCTCTCTGCGCCGGAAGCGAACGCGCGATGCTGCAGGCGGTCGAAGCCTTCTTCGCGCAGTTTGCCGATACTGCCGCCGGGACCTTTATCCTTCCCGTCGCCTGCGACGTGAAAGGCGCCTTCGAGTACCGCAGCAAAGCGGAATACGTCGGCGAGACCTTTGAGGTGAAGCTGAGTGACAAGAACCTCGGCGGCGGGCAGTTCATCACCAAGCTCTACACCGAAGGACTCGGCAGAGCACCCGAGGGCAGCGAATACGCCGCGCTTGCCGAAGAATTCCGCGCGCTCGGGATCGATCCCGCCACGCTGAAAGCGGTCGTTCTCGATTTCTTCGGATCCGACGAAATGAAAGCGCAGAACTACACGAAGACCGAAGCGGCGTTTGCCGCATACCGTGCCGTTCTGAACCGCGATCCCTCGAACGCCGAGATCGATTCCTTCAACGCTTCCGACCTTGCCGCCTCCGCCGCAGCGCTGACCGACAAGACCGAATTCCGCACGATGATCCCCCGCATCATCGAGGGTCCCTATTCCTACGGGAAGTCAAACGGCAAATCCTCCACCGGAGGTCCGGTCTTCACCGCCTCCGAGGTCAACAAAATGCTTTCGGAGAACAAGGTCGTTGCCCTGCCGCAGAACGCGCTCGTTCTTTGTGACGAATGCGTCAACGTCGGTCCCGGCAAGATCCTCACCACCACCGGTCAGCCCGAAAACTATCTGAAAATGGCGCGCTTCCTGCGCACGAAGATCTACGGGGAAGCGGTCATCAATCTTTCCGACGGCGCGACCCTTTCCCACGTCTGGGTCGACGGCAACCGTCCCACGATCGGCAGAGGCGACGGCGGCAACGTCTACGTCGGCGGGAGCAATATCGAGGTCATCGGCAACAAGATGTCCGACACGATCGCCCCGACCAATATGCCCGTTCTCTGCGTGATGACCGGCATCTACATCGCCCACAACCTCATCACCTGCTACTCCTCGAGCCACTACGACGGCTGGACCGACGGCATTACCCATCAGGGCAGAGGCATCATCGAGTACAACGCCGTCATCGACGCGACCGACGTTCCGATCATCGTCTTCCGCGACTGGACGGGCGCCCCGCAGGACACCGTCGTCCGCTTCAACAAGGTCATCAACGCCGGCAACTCCGCCTACGCCGCCCTCCACACCGACGCGTGGTACGACGAAGGCGATATGAATTTCAACGGCTGCACCTTTTACGAAAACGAGGTCTGGACCTCGTGGAAGACCCACTTCAATCTGATCCTCTCCTCCGCCTCCAAGGCGTGGTTCGCCGACGGCAACGACGCCGAGGGCGCCGCCTTCCTCAACAACTACACGCCCGACGGCACCTTTGCCGTCTGCGGCATCGCCATCGTCTCCGACGGTATGAAAAACGCCGTGATGCGCGGAAACTCCCTCTCGGTCTACACCGCCAACATCGTCGGCGCGCCCTTCAAAAACCACCTCATCGCCGCCAACACCGCCGTCTATCCCGCCGATATTCAGGGTCCCTACGACGAATGTGCCGTCCACGTTCCCGGCGGCGAGTGCTACATCGGCGCCCGCGTCAACGAGGGCGCTCCCTCTCTCCGTCTCCGCGAAGCCATCGTCTCCGAAGACCCCGTCAAGCTCCCCAAATCCGCCGAATCCGCCAAGCACACGCCCCGCAAGATCGCCGAATAAGGGGGATGCGATGTACTTTCTCTGAGAGAAAGTACCAAAGAGGCATAAGGGGTACTTAATGTTTGGGGCCTTCGTGTATTGCCTCTTTTTACCCGGGAGATATTATCTTTTGTGATTTCCCGTCCCGATCCGCCTCCCTCGGTGTCTTCGCATTGCGCGCTGCTGCGTCAGCTTTATCCGAAGCGC
Source organism: Lachnospiraceae bacterium (assembly GCA_024404495.1). GTDB lineage: Bacteria > Bacillota > Clostridia > Oscillospirales > CAG-272 > CAKRZE01. Next base: position 11,564 of record JAKSPT010000046.1, on the reverse strand, counting down.
CGCGCCCTCATTCAGTCGGTTCAATCGTAACATAATCGGCATCCCCGTGATTCGTCACGGGGATGTTTTGTATCTTTTATCTTCTTTCTCGTCCGCTTATATTTGGGAATACGCCGTAGGGGGCGAGCATTGTGCCCGCTTTTTGGAAGCACGACGTCCGAAAATCCGAAACCGAGACCGGGAAAACGGGTTCAGCGGTTCGCACAGCGTCGTGCTCGCCTATTGCACATATAAAAGTAACCGACTTTGGAAAAAGGCTTCATTTTTCATTTTCAATTTTCCATTTTCAATTTGTCATTTTTCCCTTCCCCCCTTTACAAACCCGATTTTCCGCGCTATAATATAGGATGAATGATTATTTCCCGTAAGGAGTACCGCACAATGAAGTTTTACAACACCATGACCCGCGAAAAAGAAGAGTTCACGCCCCGCGACGGCAGCACCGTTAAGATCTATTCCTGCGGTCCCACCGTCTACAGCTACGCCCACATCGGCAATATGCGCACCTACATCTTTATGGATGAGCTGCGCCGTGCTTTGAAGCGGAACGGCTACACCCTTCTCCACGCGATGAACATCACCGACGTCGGCCATCTCACCTCCGACGGCGACTCCGGCGAAGACAAAATGTCCAAAGCCGCGAAGGAGCAGAAAAAGTCCCCCTACGAGATCGCCGCGCACTACACCGAGGTCTTCCTCCGCGACATCGACTCGCTGAACATCGACCGTCCCGAGCTGATCCCCCACGCCACCGACAACATTCCCGAAATGATCGAATTCGTGCAGGGTCTCTGGGACAAGGGCTTTGCCTACGAGACCTCGGACGGTATCTACTACGACATCTCGAAATTCCCGGAATACGGCAAGCTTTCCCGCCTCAATCTTGACGAACAGCAGGCAGGCGCCCGCGTGGAGGTCAACGAGGAAAAGCGTCATCCTGCCGACTTTGCGGTCTGGAAGAAAGCGCCGAAGGAGCACATCATGCAGTGGCCCTCTCCGTGGGGCATGGGCTATCCGGGCTGGCACATCGAATGCTCCGCGATGGGTCTGAAATACCTCGGTGAATACATTGACATCCACACCGGCGGCGTTGACCACATCCCGGTCCATCACGAAAACGAGATCGCGCAGTCCTGCGGCTACCTCGGTCACGAGGCGGTTCACGTCTGGATGCACGGCGAGTTCATGAACGTTGACGGCGGCAAAATGTCCAAGAGCCTGAAAAACTGCTACACCCTTGCCGAGCTGAAGGAAAAAGGCTATTCCCCGCTCGATTTCCGTTATTTCTGCCTCAACGCCCACTATCATCAGAAGCTGAACTTCACCTTTGAGGGTATGGACAGCGCGAAGAAGTCGCTCTCCAACCTCCGTGCCGCCGTGAAAAAACACAAAGGCGGCGAAGGCGAGGTCAACGAAAGAATGCTTGCCGCCTTCAAGAACCGTTTTGACGAAGCGGTGAACGACGACCTCAACATCCCGAAAGCGCTCGGCATCCTTTGGGAGCTTGCGAAGGTGAAGACCCCCTCCGACGCCGTCTACCGTCTGATCCTCGACTTTGACACGATCACCGCGCTCGATCTCGACAAAGAGCCCGAGCCCGAAGCCGTGAAGGAGCCCGAGATCGATCCCGTTCTCGACGCCGAAGTGAAAGAGCAGATCGCCCTCCGTGCGCAGGCGAAGAAAGAAAAGAACTACGTCGAAGCCGACCGCATCCGCAAAGCGCTTGCCGACTGCGGCATCCTTCTGATCGACACCCCGCAGGGCACGACCTGGAAGCTCGCCGACTGAATCCGAACCGAAACCGTTCCGCTTTTACCACATTCAAGGATAACGGTATTATAAGAATGAAGAAAACCTCGTTTTTCTCCCCGTTTGCGTCCCGGCGGAAAGGGATCGCCTTCCTTTCCCTGCTGCTTTCCGTCCTTCTGCTCTCCTCCTGTGGGATCATCACGATCGGCGGGAAGGAAACGCAGCCGCCTGAGACCGAGCCGCTCACCGATCCCGTGACCGAACCGGTCACCGATCCCGTAACCGTCGATCCGAGCTTTCATCCGGCAGAGACCGAGGACGGCGAAGCGCTTGACCGCGCGGCGCTCGAAGCACTCCCGGAAGTCGATCTCGGCGGCGTGCTCTTCCGCGTCGTCACCTCGGAGCCCTCGTTCTTCGCGCCGGAGAATCTCTCCGCCGAAGAAACGGCGTCCTCTCCGGTCGACGTAACGAAATACCGCCGCAACAAGGCGGTCGCCGAACGCTACGACGTTCTGCTCACCTTCTACGGGATCGCTGCCGACGCTCTTCCGGACGAGGTCCGCGCAGCGTCCTACGCCGAGGAATATCTCGGCGATCTGATCGAGATCGACGGCGACGTCTGTTTCGCTCCGTTCGCGGCGGGCGGCGTCACCTCCAATCTGCTTTCCCTGCCCCACACCGACTACACGGCACCCTATTTCGATCAGCGCTGCGTTTCGCAATGCGCTGCCGGCAACCGTCTGTACGCGGTATGCGGCGAAGCGAACCGTGACTTTGAGGGGACCTACTGCGTTTTCTGGAACAAAGACCTGACCGGAAGCGAAGACCTCTACGCTCTCGTCCGCGAAGGAAACTGGACGTGGGAAAAGATGCTCTCCCTCTCCGCGGAGGCGGAGCTGCTTGCCGCCGCGACCGTTCCCGAAAGCGATCTGCTCGCCCTCGCCTGCTCCGGCTCCAATCTGCTCCGCACCGGCGTCGGGATCCTTCCGGAAGCCTATGAGGACGGTTCCCCGATCGAAGCCGCCGTCGTTCTCGCGCGCACGCTTTCCTCCCTCACCTTCCTTCCGGAGTTTGAGGAAGAAGAGCCCGCCGAGACCGAGCCCGAAACCGAGCCCGAAACCGATGCTCCGGAGACCGCTGATTCCGAAACCGAAGAGCCGGTCGGTGCGGACGAAACCGACGCTTCCGCCGAAACCGACGCTTCCGCCGAAACCGACGCGCCGGAAGAACCGGTCGTTCCGGCTCCTCTTCCCCGCAAGGTCGATCCCTCTCTGAAAGCCTTCCGTGCGGGAAAAGCCGCGTTCTATATCGGCGAAGCGAAAGACCTCGCCTCTCTGAACGCGCCCGGTCTGAACTGGGGCGTTCTCCCCCTGCCGAAGGTTTCCGCCTCGCAGGAGTCCTACCCCTCCCTCCAGAGCCGCCGCACCCTCTTTACCGCGATCTCCTCGATGGCGAGCCACGACAACACCGGATATCTCCTGCAGGCGCTCAACGCCGCCTCCGGAAACGCCGCCCGCGAAGCCTTCCTCTCCGAAGCCCTCTCCGAGCACGTTTCCTCCTCCGACGATATCTGGATGCTCCGCCGTATCTACGGCTCCCAGTTCTGCGATTTCGGCTGGATGATCGCCTGCGACGACTACAACTCCGTCGCCAAAGCCTCCAAATACGCTTTTCAGAGCGCAGTCGCCTCTGACCGCACCTTCTCCTATTTCTACGACGCCGCTGCCGTCACTCTCCTCTACTGGAACCCCATCAACTTCCCTATGTAAGGGGACGCGGGGGGACGCGGGGGACGCGGGGAACGCGATGTCCTTTCTTTGAGAGAATCGGTTCCCGGCTTCGCCGTGGAACCGCGTACCAAAGAAGCATCCGCTGTACTTTTTATTTGTGTTATAAGGATATCGCTTTTTTGCTCCCGAAAAAGATTATCATGAGTGATTTTCCTTCCCGGTCTGCCCCCTTCGGTGTCTTCGCATTGCGCGCTGCTGCCTAAACGGAATCCGAAGTGCCGTGCCCTCATCAAGTCGGTTCAACGGAAACATGATCGGGCATCACGGTAATGATCGCATCGGAGCGGGGACGTCTGCGACTTAAGACTTAAGGCTTAAGACTCAAGATCATCTATGAACTTTTTGTAAATCTTTTCATATCCCTTTACAAATGAACAAACCTATGCTATAATTTCTCTTGTATGCCGCCGGGCTCGGTTTGCGGGGAAACGGCAGTCGCCGACCTTCACCGGCCGCCTGCTGAGACGGAAGGCAAAATAATATTATGAGGTGAAAAACCATGTTACTCAAAGACGAAAAGCAGCAGATTATTTCCGAAAACGCCATCCACGAAGGCGACACCGGTTCTCCCGAGGTTCAGATCGCGATCCTCACCCAGAGAATCAACGCCCTCAACGAGCATCTGAAGCTCAACCACAACGACCATCACAGCCGCCGCGGTCTGCTCAAGATGGTCGGTCACAGAAGAAATCTTCTGAACTACCTCGCAAAGAAAGATATCAACAGATATCGCGCGATCATCGAAAAGCTCAACATCAGAAAGTAATCCAAAGCTATGAGGAATCGGAAGCTGAAAAGGCTTCCTATTCCTCATTCTTGCGTTATTTCGGGAATCCGTCCCGGAAAACGCTCAGGAAGTAAGAAGAAGGAAGAAGGAAAAAAGAAATGTTCGAAAATTACAAAGTGTTCAACTACGAGTTCGCGGGCAGACCGCTCGTCGTCGAAACCGGCAAGGTCGCAGGGCTTGCAAACGGCTCCTGCCTGATCCGCTACGGTGAGACCGCGATCCTCGCCACCGCCACCGCCTCCGCAAAGCCCCGCGACGGCATCGATTTCCTGCCGCTTTCGGTCGACTTTGAGGAAAGACAGTACGCGGTCGGCAGAATCCCCGGCGGCTACTTCAAGAGAGAGGGTAAGCCCTCCGAAAAGGCGATCCTGACCTCCCGTGTCATCGACCGTCCGATTCGTCCTCTGTTCCCGAAGGACCTCCGCAACGACGTCGTTCTGAACCTCACCGTTATGTCTGTCGATCCCGACTGCTCTCCCGAGATCATCGGTATGATCGGCGCCTCCATCGCCCTTTCCGTTTCGGATATTCCGTGGAACGGCCCGATCGGCGGTGTCTTCGTCGGTATGGTTGACGGCAAGTACGTCATCAACCCCAACGCCGCCGAGAGAGAAAAGTCCGTCCTCGAGCTGACCGTTGCCGCCTCCGAAAAGAAGGTCGTTATGATCGAAGCGGGCGCAAAGGAAGTCACCGACGACGAGATGTTCGGCGCGATCATGCTCGCGCACGAGGAGATCAAGAAGCTGCTCGTCTTCATCAATCAGATCATCGCCGAGATCGGCAAGCCGAAGTTCGACTACCCGAAGTGCGAGCTTGACCATGATATGTTCGACAAGGTCTTCGACTTCTGCGAAAAGGACCTGATGTTCGCGCTCGACACGCCCGACAAGAACGTCCGTGACGACAGAATGATCCCGATCCGTGACGCGATCGTCGAGAAGTTCTCCGAAGAGTACCCCGATATCGAGGCACAGATGGAAGAGCTCGTCTACAAGCTCCAGAAGAAGATCGTCCGCCGCTGGCTGATCGAAGAGAAGAAGCGCGTTGACGGCAGACGTATGGACGAGATCCGTCCGCTCGCCGCCGAAGTCGATCTTCTGCCCCGTACCCACGGTTCCGGTCTGTTCACCCGCGGTCAGACGCAGGTCCTGACGATCTGCACCCTCGGTCCGATCACCGACGCGCAGTCGCTCGAAGGTCTCGACGAGGAGACCACCAAGCGCTATATGCACCACTACAATATGCCCGGTTACTCCACCGGTGAAGCAAAGGCCGTCCGTTCTCCCGGCAGACGTGAGATCGGTCACGGCGCGCTCGCAGAGCGTTCCCTCGTTCCGGTCCTTCCCTCCGTTGAGGAGTTCCCCTACGCGATCCGCTGCGTCTCCGAGGTCGTTTCCTCCAACGGTTCCACCTCGCAGGGCTCGGTCTGCGGTTCCACCCTCGCGCTGATGGCGGCAGGTGTGCCGATCAAGGCGCCGGTTGCCGGTATCTCCTGCGGTCTGATCACCGAGGACGACGGCACCTGGACCACGATGATCGATATTCAGGGTCTGGAAGACTTCTACGGCGATATGGACTTCAAGGTCGCCGGAACGCACAAGGGTATCACCTCCATTCAGATGGACCTCAAGATCGACGGTCTGACTCCCGAGATCATCCGTGCCGCTCTTGAAACCACCCACCGCGGCAGAGACTATATCATCGACGAGGTCCTCCTCAAGGCGATCCCCGCTCCTCGCGACGAGGTCTCCAAGTACGCTCCCAAGATGATCTCCATGAAGATCGACCCCGAGAAGATCGGTGACGTCATCGGTAAGCAGGGTAAGGTCATTCAGAAGATCCAGGCAGACACCGGCACAGAGATCAGCATCGAGGACGACGGTTCCGTCATCATCGCCGCGGTCAACCGCGACGGCGGTCTTGCCGCAGAGGCCATGATCAAGGCGATCGTCTTCGAGCCCGAGGTCGGTGCGGTCTACACCGGTCCGGTCACCCGCATCATCCCGATCGGTGCCTTCGTCGAGTTCGCGCCCGGCAAGGAAGGTATGGTTCACATCTCCAAGCTCGACTTCAAGCGTGTTGAGAAGGTCGAAGACGTCTGCGCCGTCGGCGATATGATGACCGTCAAGTACCTCGGCACCGACGAGAAGGGCAGAATGAACCTCTCCCGCAAGGATGCGCTTCCCCGTCCGGAGGGTGCTCCCGAGGGCGACACCATCGTCCGTCCCCGCCGCCCCTTCAACAAAGATAAGAACATCTGAGTAAAAAAAGGTCCGCGTTCCGCAGGATGCGGAACACGGACCTTTTCATTTTCGTTTCATAAAAGGAACAAAAAGACATGAAAAAGATCCTTTCCGTGCTCCTTCTTCTCGTTTTGATCGCTTCCCTTCCCGCCTGCTCGCGTTCCGGTCCCGCGGAAGAGACCCTTCCCGCGACCGAAGCGGAAACGCTGCCCGAAACGATCCCCGAAACCGAAGCGCCCTCCGGCATCCGGAGAGGCACGGTCTCGGGCAAGACCTACGTTTCGGACTACGCCGGTCTCACCTTCGCGGCGCCGAAAACGTGGACGTTTTCCGACGAGGACGAGCTTGAGGCGCTTTCGGGCGTCAGGCCGGGTCAGCTCACCGACGCGAAGCTGAAAAAACTGAAGACCGAATCGTTTTTCGATATGAAGGCGACCGAAAAGAAGACGGGCAACAACGTCAACGTCACCTACGAGAACCTCGTGATCGCGGGAGTGGATTCTCTCTCCGATTCCGCCCTCGCCGAATGGATGCGGAACGCGCTGCACGATATGTACGATCAGATGAACTGCAATTATCTGCACATGTACGCCCCCGCGAAGGTCACCCTCGGTTCCGAAACCTACACCCGCGTCGCCGCCGAGGTTCAGAGGGAATCGCAGACGATGGTGCAGGGCTCCTACTTCCGCCGCATTGACGATTATCTGGTCATCATCACGATCACGACCTTCGACCTCACACCCCTCCCCGAATACGAAAGCCTCTTTTCCTGATTAAAAAAATCCGCTCGAACGAGCGGATTTTTCTTATTTCTTAAAACTTAAAACGAAATACTTAATACTGCTTTTCCCTTCTCTTCACGACCGCGAGGGCGATGAGGAAGACCATCAACGCGGCGATGAGCATCAGCCCCGTCGGGAAAACGAACTCGGTCTTATAGTCGACGGCGTAAGGCTCGGTGACCTTTGCGGTGGTCTCGCCTGCCTTTTTCGTTACGGGAGGCGGTTCGGTCTCCCCGGGCGCGAGAGTATCGCGCGGCTTCAGCGTGTCGGCGTAATCGTCGATCTGATCGTGATCCGGGAAATACACGTCGTCTGCCGCGGCGGGCGTTCCGAGAAAGAGCGTCCATACGGCAAGAAGGACGAGCGCCGCGCCGACGGCGATCAGAAGGGAGCGGAAAACGTTTCTTTTCGTCATATCATTTGCCCTCCTTTTTGCCGAACGCCTTCACGAAGGGCAGCTCGCAGAGGAGGACCGCACCCGCGATGAGCGCCAGACCGTTCAGGATGAGTGCCTCCACGGTGACCGTCCTGTCGATCAGGTCGGGCAGCGGGAAGCGGCTCGCGGCGATCGCCGCCGGAAGCGAAGCGAAGGAGATCAGCCCCGCCGCGAAAGCGGGCGCGCGCGGGATCATCTCCGCCGCCGTATGATACAGCGCGGGAAGCGTGAGATTCAGCAAGAACAGTCCGATGGCGATCCAAAGAGTATCGCCGTCCGCGGCAAGCAGGAAGTATCCGCCCGCGCCGAGCGTGACGACCGAAAGCAGCGTACTGCCGACGCAGTCGGAAAGATAGCCGCCGAGCGCTCTGCCGAGGACAAGTGCAAGCGTGAAGAGCAGGATCAGCTTTTTATCGGACGTATAAACGAGGTCGACCGTTTCGCCGATATACGCGCGCATCGCTGCCGCGATCGTAAGCCCCACGGTCATCGCGGCGGCAAACCCCGCGGTCAGACGCTTTGCCTTCTTCCCTTCACTGCGTTCCTTTTCCTCCCGTTCGGCGACCGTCGCGCCGAATTCCCGGCAGTGGTCGTCCCTTGCGGCAGTAAACATCGCGATCGGAATGAGGTAATAGACGAAGGTAGGCTTGATCAGCACGACCGCGATCCCGAGCGGAGCGGTGCAGAGGAAGAGACCGATATCGCGGCTCCGGTGCTCCGAACGGCGCAGGATCACGCCCGCGGCGGCGGATCGGAACATCGCCGTGCCGATCCCGCAGAAGACCGTTTTGATCTTCAGCCCGAGTGCGAGCGGGATTACCCTCGTAAAGTGGCTCGGAAAGAGCAGTCCGCAGAAGAGCATCAGAACGCCCGTCTGCACGAACAGATGCTTGTTCGCAGTCAGATCGGTGAGCATCCCGATCAGTGGCATCAGCCCGAACGCGAGCACGTTATATAGAAGCAGATAATGCAGGAATTCCCATCCCATCATCTGCGGTTGGATCAGATACCGTAAGATCCCGAATGCCGTCCCTTCGGTCAGCGCGTTCAGGATCGCGTACGTCGTCAGCGTTTCGCTGTTTGACTTTTCGATCATCGGACGTTTTCCTTTCGTTTTCTCCTCTCTATTATAGTTTTCTTTTCCCGTTTTGTCAAGAGAAGGGGGCGATGTTCTTTCTCTGAGAGAATCGGTTCCCGGCTTCGCCGTGGAACCGCGTACCAAAGAGGCATAAGGGGTACATAATGTTTGGGTTCTCCGAATATCGCTTCTTTGTTTCCGGGGGAGATTATCATTTGTGATTATCCTCCCCGATCCGCCTCCCCCGGTGTCTTCGCATTGCGCGCTGCTGCCTCGTCTTTATCCGAAGCACCGTGCCCTTATCAAGTCGGTTCAATAGTAACCGGAAAAGGCATCCCCGTGATTCGTCACGGGAATGCTTTCTGTCTTCATTCTTCTTTTTCGTCCTCTTTTCTTTGGGAATACGTCGTAGGGCGTGACCTCGTGTCCCGCCGCACCTCGATCGCGCCTGTATAACATTGGGGATTACTCCATAATCTCTGCCGTTCTTCCAAACGAAAAAGCCGCCCGCAGGCGGCTTTTGGCTTAAGGCTTAAGGCTTTAGACTTTAGACTTAAGGCTTTAGACTTAAGGCTTTAGACTTAAGACTCTTACTTCGTTTCCTTTCTCTTCTCCCGGATCTCCTCCAGCACGTCAGCGAGGAAGGCGTCGGGCGTCATGGAGCCGAGCTCCACGCCCTTTCTGGAACGGACCGAAACGGTGCCGGTCTCCATTTCCTTGTCGCCGATGACGAGCATATAGGGGATCTTCTGGAGCTGTGCTTCTCTGATCTTATAGCCGATCTTTTCGTTTCTGCCGTCGATCTCAACGCGCATACCGTTCGCGGTCATCGTGTCCGCGATCTTCTTCGCGTAGTCGTAATGCTCGTCGCCGATCGGGAGAAGCTTGACCTGCACGGGGGAGAGCCAGGTCGGCATTGCGCCGGCATAGGTCTCGATCAGGTAAGCGAGGGTACGCTCGTAGCAGCCGAGCGAAGTACGGTGGATGATATAGGGGAGCTTCTTCTCGCCGTCGCGGTCGGTATAGTACATACCGAAGCGCTCTGCGAGGAGCATATCGATCTGAATGGTAACGAGGGTATCCTCCTTGCCGTAGACGTTCTTATACTGAACGTCGAGCTTCGGACCGTAGAACGCCGCCTCGTCGATGCCGATCTCATACTTCACGTCGAGGTCGTCGAGGATCTGTGCCATCGTTGCCTGTGCGGTCTCCCACTGTTCCTTCGTGCCCTCGTACTTGTTGTTCGGGTTGGCGGGATCCCACTGGGAGAAGCGGAAGGTACACTTATCGAGCAGACCGACCGTGCCGAGGAAGTATTTTGCGAGCTCAAGGCAGCCCTTGAATTCTTCTTCGAGCTGATCGGGACGGAGAACGTAGTGACCCTCGGAGATCGTGAACTGTCTGACGCGGATCAGACCGTGCATCTCACCGCTGTCCTCGTTGCGGAACAGAGTGGAGGTCTCGGTCAGGCGCATCGGCAGGTCGCGATAGGAACGGGGCTTGTTCAGATAGACCTGATACTGGAAGGGGCAGGTCATCGGACGGAGCGCGAAGCACTCCTTCGTCTCGTCGTAGGGATCGCCGAGAACGAACATACCGTCAAGATAATGATCCCAGTGACCGGAGATCTTATAAAGCTCTCTCTTCGCCATCAGCGGGGTCTTGGTGAGCATACAGCCCTTGGACTGCTCCACGTCCTCGACCCATCTCTGAAGGAGCTGTACGACGCGGGTACCCTTCGGCAGCAGGATCGGCAGACCCTGACCGATGCAGTCGACCGTCGTGAAATACTCCAGCTCTCTGCCGAGCTTGTTATGGTCGCGCTTCTTCGCTTCCTCCTGCTCGGTGAGGTATGCGTTCAGCTCGTCCTTGGTCGGGAAAGCGGTGCCGTAGACGCGCTGCAGCACCTTGTTCTTCGCGTTGCCCTCCCAGTAAGCGCCGGTGCACTGGGTCAGCTTGAACGCCTTGACGGCGCCGGTGGAATGGAGGTGCGGACCGGCACAGAGATCGGTGAACTCGCCCTGACGGTAGAGGGAGATCTCCTCGCCCTCGGGAATGCGGTCGATGAGAAGGACCTTATAGGGCTCGTTTCTCTCCTCCATCAGCTTCTTTGCCTCGTCGCGGGAGAGCAGGAAGCGTTCGAGGATCAGGTTTTCCTTGACGATCTTCTTCATTTCTCCCTCGATCCTGGTGAGGATCTCGGGCGTGAAGGCAACGTCGCTGTCGATGTCGTAATAGAAGCCGTTATCGATCGCGGGACCGATGGTCAGCTTTGCCTCGGGATAGAGGCGCTTGACGGCTTGGGCAAGGATATGGGAAGCGGTATGCCAGAAAACGTGTTTGCCGCCCTTGTCGGCAAAGGTCAGGGGCTTTACCTCGACGCCGTCGGCGACCTCGGCCGAAAGCTCGACGGTCTCGCCGTTCACCTCGGCTGCAAGCACTTCGCGGGACATCAGTTCCGCGTCTTTCAGAATTTCGTATGCGGTTTTCATTTGCGGTTTTCCTCCTTATGAAAAAATAAAACCCCGACAGAAAAATTTCTGTCCGGGGTACAGATTGACTTTCGTCCGATCGGCACGGTTCCACCCGAGCGTTTCACTCATTTATTCGGTTTTCCGGGGCAGGAAACGGCTGGTACCCGTCAGGCGTTTTGCCGCGCCGCTTTCAGCCTTTGGCGGTCGCTCTCTTTCGGCAGCGTT
>JAKSPT010000045.1 GCA_024404495.1 Lachnospiraceae bacterium | reverse complement strand
ATTCTACCATAGGAGGTTCTTTTTTTCAATGTCCGTTTTTAACGGACCTGTTCAGGATAAGTTCAGCGTTTTATATTTTACAACTTGAAAAAGCACGAAAAAATCATGCTTTCTCGGGCGTTTCAATGTCCTGTAATTTTGATACAAAGAAAAATAAGAAATCCGAAAAACCGCATAAAATAAGGCTTTTCGGGCAGATGAAAACAGGACGATCAACAAAAAATGACCGTCCTGTTATTATGACATAAATGGTTAATAGCAACAAAACCGGTGTAATCGTTAAATTTCGCAGCGCAAGGAATAAGTAACTGTGTCCTTTTCTCAAACTGACAAACAGCGAATTAATTCCCCATGTATTTATGTCTGCTGAAAGAACCCGGCAAAGGGAATATTATGGACAAGGCACTCCATTTCGTCCGCTATGTCTTCCATATCAGGCTCTGCGTTTTCCCGGTGACAGCATTCAAACTCATCAACGATGTTCTCAATCAGAACCATATCGATAAATAGCGGAAGCTGATCAATCAGCTCGTCCGAAATATCGGTTTCACTTCGGTATCCGGAAAGAACAGTATCAAAGTACTTTTTCATTCCTTTTTTTCGTTTATCGATTCCTTCAAATTGAAACCAGCCCACACCATGCGTCCAAAGATTGGCCAGATCAAACATATACCAGCAATGAATACAGTTATCAAAATCGAAAACGGTAATTCTTCCGGTATCCATGTCGATATGGTAGTTGCCGTCGCTGAAATCAAAATGAACCAATCCGTAGGAATTGCTATCCCGAGGAAGTAAGGCAAAGGAATCCAACCGCCGGGAAATTGCTTCCTTCAAGTCTGTGTAGGTATCGGGGATTAATCTGTCAATGTATGCCATATTGTACTTATCAAAATACTGTGGACGGCGGCGGATCGGCTGATACTTTTTGGAAAGTGCATGAATCTTACCGATTGTTTTGCCTGTATTGAAGAAATATTCTTCAAGCGGCACACCGTCCCGATACCGATATCCGTTATCGGAAATCAGCATTCCAGGCGCATATTCAAACAGACTTGCAAATATACCGCCAATATGTTCAACAAATTTCCCGTTCACGGATGGAATCACATCCGTCACCGATGCACCATTAGCCGCAAGGAAGTGTATGAACTCTGTCTCCGCGAAATAGTCTTCCTCTGTCCGGTCATCAAGCATTGATATGCGCAGAACCCGTTTTTTACCTTCGGCATTTTCAATTACGAAGATACTGTTTCTGCCGCCTTCGTGCTCCGGTACCTTGCTGACCGACCATGTTTCCGCGCCAAACAGGTTCAGTATTGTTTTGAAATCATTCTCCATTCAGTATCCTCCTTTATCCAAGTACTAGTTCTGACTATGCGTAATGCATTTGCGCTCTGCTTCTTGCTTTTCGAGTGTTTTCCAATAACAAATTTCGCTTTGCTTACCTCTTATGTACTATAGATCTTTGTCGAGAATAAAAAGAGGACTCTAATACCTTGTTGATATTAGAGTCCTAATATGGTGGGCCATCAAGGACTCGAACCTTGGACCAACCGGTTATGAGCCGGTAGCTCTGACCAACTGAGCTAATGGCCCCGGCGGAATGCTATTCTATCACAGCAGACGGGATTTGTCAACCGTAATACGAAAAAGAAACCGTGCAGCGCTTACCGCGCGGTCTCTTTCTTTTTCAGAAAATTCTGCGGAGAATGCCGATCACGGTGGTCAAGGCGCTGATCGCGCCGATGATCAGAAGCACGTCGATCAGCGGAGCGGCATGAGAGCCTCTCGTGGAAAAGTCGGTGCTCTTTTCCGGAGTATCGGGTTTGTCAAAATGAAGCGCAAGGTCGTAGTCGGCGCCGACACGCCAGCCGTTGCGTTTGAGATTTTCGTAGCCGCGCATCAGCTTGCTTTTCCATTCTTTCATCTGTACCTGCATTTGAGCTACCTCGTTTCAAAACTTTTATCCTTATTGTATACGATTTTACCACAGTCATCCGCAGATATCAAGAGGGAAGCATGGATTTTTTGTAAATTTTACTTCCGTTACGGATTTTTTGTCGGTTTTACACCTTCGCCTCGATATCTTCCCGCAGCTTTGCGATGATTTTCTTTTCCAGCCTCGATATGTAGGACTGCGAGATGCCGAGCAGGTCGGCGACCTCCTTCTGGGTATGCTCCTTCCTGCCGTTCATCCCGAAGCGCAGCTCGATGATCTCCCGCTCGCGCGGGGAGAGCTTCGCGAGCGCCTCCGCCACCGTCTTTCGGTCCTCGTCTGTCTCAAGCTGACGGTAAACGCTCTCCCCGTCCGAGCCGATCACGTCCGAAAGCCGCAGATCGTTGCCGTCCCCGTCAGTCGAAAGCGGTTCGTCGATCGAGACCTCGGCGCGTCTGCCCGCCGTCTTTCTCAAATACATCAGGATCTCGTTTTCGATGCAGCGGGAGGCGTAGGTCGCGAGCTTGATCCCCTTCTCCCGCCGGAAGGTCCGCACCCCCTTGATCAGCCCGATCGTACCGATCGAGATCAGGTCCTCGATGCCGACCCCGGTATTGTCGAACCGCTTCGCGATATAGACCACGAGGCGGAGATTGTGCTCGATCAGAGTCCCGCCGACGTCCTCCCCGTTTTCCAGTCTGTCAAGCGTTTCCGCCTCTTCCTCCGGGGAAAGCGGCTCGGGAAGCGCCTCCGATCCTCCGATATAATAGAGCTCCCCGCCGAAAAGCCGCGTGAAAAAACGGCGCAGCGGGGACGGTTTTCTTCCGGCGCGGACGGCGGCTGCCGGGACGGCTTTCTTTTTTCTTTTCATCGGTCTCCTCCTTTTTTCTTTCGGCAGCAGGCAGAGCGGAACGATCACCCGGTCCTCCCCGGTCAGCGCGGCGCAGCAATCGGTCTCTCTTCCCGCGACGAGACACCGATCGGGAAGAAAGCCGCGCAGGATCCCCTCTCCGTTCACCGTCTTCACGGGAACGACCCGGAAACGGGTATCGGGAAGCTCCGGAATCTCCCTTTCGGGGATCAGGATCACGGGAAGACCGGAAAGCGGTTCGGTGAGGAAATTCCCGCTGTCGGCAAAGCCGGTGAACGTCGCCGTTTTCCCGCCGACCGTGATCTCCACCGGTACGTTCTCCCCCGCCCGCTTCGACGCGCGCTTTGCCGTCAGAAGGCTGAAAAGGCCGAAACCGAGCGCGGAGAGCAGGAGCCATCCGAGCGGCATCCCGCTTTTCCCGGCGGGATCCGGCTCGTACGCGATCCCCGCCGCGCGGTTGAAAAGCGCGAAGCCCGCCGTCATTCCCCCGCCGATGAGAAAAGAGACGGCGTAAAAGACCGCGATCCCGAGCGCGCCGCAGCCGGGAACGCTCATTTCGCAGAGCAGGACCGAAACAGCGATATGCAGAAGCAGCGCGATCAGCGAATTCCCGGGCAGGAGCACCGAAGCGACGGCGTAGACTCCTCCGAGCGCGGAGGCGACGGCGGCGCTTTTCCCCTTCAGCCGCTTCCCGAGCAGACGCGCCGTCAGAAAAAGAAGAAAATAGTCCATCGAAAAGTTGATCATAAACAGAACGTCCGCGTATATCACCCGGGTCTCTTCCATCGGCATTCCCTCCGTTCACCGTGCTCATTGTAGCACCCTTCCGGCGCGGAAGCGGTCGGTTTTTGGGGGGAACAAGAAAAAAGGACTGCTCTGAATAGCAGAACAGTCCCACGAAAGGTGCCGTTATTCCTCATTTTTCGGGCGAAGCTCATTCGGATAGAAGAGGTCCGCCGCGTTTTCGTTCCGGTACTGCCGGATGAGCTTTTCGACCGTTTCGTATTCCGTGATCGCCGGAATCTCAAGCGGCTCCGACGAGCCGATCTGAATGCTGCCGGTACCGCGCATTTTTTCAAAAATACCGCGTTTCACATTGACCGAAAGCGCGTCCACGACCGTTTTGGATGCCGTTGACATTGAAAAAATGCCCGACGAAACGTAAACCGTCCGGTTGGTCACCAGCCACCAGCTGTTCTTGAACCGCTTCACGGCAAAAATGAGATTGCCGAGGTAAAGCCAGACCGGCATCAGATGCAGAAGGAAGAACGGAATGAGAAAGTATTCTCCGCCTTCCTCCGAAAAGATGCCCGCGATCGCCGCGCCGTCAACAAGAATCCAGACGATCGAGAACGGAAGCAGGAGATTGAAAATGCTTCTCAGAATAAAAGTGCCCTTTTCCGGTTTGCCCTCCCGCAGAACGTACTCGTCGGGGAGCATTTTTTCGCGCAGGGGATTGTTTTCCATGATCTGTTCCTCTCAAAAAAAGTTTTTTGCCCGGATCAAAACGCGGAGGGTCCCGGGATGCCCTTCCGAAAACATGATAGCACAGTTTCTTTCTTTTGTCAAGAAACTTCCTCTTGCCAGCCGCCGGGTTCCGTGCTATAATAGAAAGGAAAGAATGAATGCGCGCGGAGGTACCCATGAAACGCTGTCTTTTTCTTCTTCTGATCCTGGCCTTTCTGTTCCCTGCCCTGACGGTTTCCGCGGAGGAGCTGCACGAAACCGATTCCGGCGTGGTCTATACCGTGGAAAACGGCGAGGTCACGGTCGTCGGGTGGGAGGTCGTCGGCTATACCCTCGATATTCCCGCAGAGATCGACGGGATGCCGGTCACGAAGATCGGGCGCACCGCGTTCAGCGAGGACCAGTATATGACCGCCGTCACCCTGCCCGACAGCATCGTTGAGATCGGGGAGGACGCCTTCGCCGGGTGCAAGAATTTAAGGAAGGTCACGCTCCCGAAGACGCTTGACACGATCCCGATCCGCTGCTTCCGGTTTTCCAAGGTCCTGAAGGAGGTCGTGATGCCCGAAACGCTTTCGGTCATCGAGGCGAACGCCTTCGAGGGCTGTCTGATGTTGGAAACGGTCGTCATTCCCGCCTCGGTCAAGGAGATCGGGCACGACGCCTTTTCGGGCTGCGGCTCGCTCGTCCTCGACTGCACGGAAAGTCCCCTCGGGGAAGCCTACGCCGCCGAAAACGGGCTCTACACGCTGAAAACCGTCTCTCCCTCCCCGCTGCCGAAAATCCTGCTCCTCACCGCGATCCTCGCCGTGCTCGTGATCGCCGCCGAGATCGTTATCCGCATAAGCAAAAAGAAGAAAAAAGCAGAAAGCAAATAAAAGCCGGAGCTGCTGCACGTCAGTGCGGCAGCTCCTGTCTTTTTCGTGCATCGCAAGGAACGGATCGTGCCCCGAGCGCGCCCGGAACGCAAACGGAAGAGAACGAGGCGAAATGTCTTCGGACAACGGTTATGGTTACGCGCTCGCAGTACAATCCCTCACCCGCTGCGCGCCAGAGAGATTGTACTGCGTACTCGTCCGCGTTTCTTCGGGCAAGGCCGCAGGGCAGCGCTCTGAAATCCGCGGCTGTGGGACATATAGCTGAAAAAGGGGTCGCTGCACGAACGTGCAGCGACCCAGGCGGCGTTTATTCGGTTATCAGGCAAGAGAGGTGACGGAATCGAACGCGTCCGGTTCGGCTTCGATCGCGGCGCGCGAGCCGATCACGCAGTACGCGCAGTCGGGGAGAAGCTTTTTCAGCGTCTGCGCGAACGCGGTCAGCTTTTCGGGCGTGGTTTCCAGCATTTCGCGCCGTCTGACGATCGGCGTATTGAAATCGGTCCCCGAGAGATAGAAGATCATCGAGCCTTTCCCGGTCGCACGGGGCGTGCGGAGCGGTTCGGACTCGCCGATCGCGCCGATGATCAGCGTTTTCAGCGTTTCCTCGTCCGGAACGGTCTCCTCCAGCACCTCGCCCATGCCGCGGAAGGTCTTCAGCGAGCCGAGCGCGTTCGGGTCGCGGTAGGTGGTGAAGCGGAGCCCGCCGAGATCGGAGACCGCCATACGGACGCCGTACGCGCCGTTCTGCACGCGGATCACGTTCCAGAGATAGCTGTAGGTGAGGAAGGAGGCGGCAACGCGCATATCCCCGCAGAATTTCGCGCCGGCAAAGCCGAGGTTGGAGCCGTACGCCGTATAGCTGATTTCGGAGGGGATCACGAACGCCTCTTTCCGGAAGCCGAAGGGCTTGACGGGACAGGAAACGGGGATCACGCCGTCGTCGCCGTAAGCGGAGATCAGTTTTTCGGCAAAGGAAGCGGAGGGCGATCCGGTCAGCGATACGGTAAGACGGGAGCGGGTGATCAGCTTCTTCGCCAATGCGGTCAGACGCGCGCAGAAGGCGGCGGGATCGTCCTTCAGCTCCTTTTCCGCGCGGATCAGCCAGTTATAATGCTCGATGCCGCTCAGATATTCCTTGATGACCCCGGCGGCGCTGTAGCAGGCGCCGACTCTGCCCGAAGCGTAGGCGTTGCCCGACGCCATGATATGCTCGCGCATCGAAAGGCGTCTCTGGCTCACGATCTGTCCGATCCGCTCCGCGTCGCCGTAATCGGTGTTTTTCAGCAGCTCAGCGGTCATTTCCGCCGCGAAATCCTCCTCGGCGTTCAGGATGCTGAGGTGGGTCACGAAATACGTCGGCGCCCTGTTCAGGTCGTCATCGACCGTATAGACCTCGAAATCGTTCGAGAAATCGCCCGTATGCATTTTCAGCAGGGTCTGGATCTCCAGAATGCCGTGCCGGTCGGTGGGCAGCTCCGCGATCAGGGAGGAAAGCAGCGATCCGAGCGCAAGCTCCTCCGGGGAAAGGTCGGAGGCGTCGAAATACAGATCGGCGTAGAGGATGCCGGAGGTGTCGATTTCGGTAAGGCAGACCGGGCGTCCGAGCACCTTCGTTTCGGTCAGGATGGGAAGGTCGGGGCGGTCGGAGACCTCGGAGAGCGGCAGGACCGGAAGGGTCGCGAGCGCCTCGGGGGAATCGGGCGTCCGCTGTGCCTTCAGAAGCGCAGCCGCCTCCGCGCGGATCTTCTCTTTTTCTTCGTCGGTGAGGGAATCGGCGATCGCCTTCAGCTCGGCAAGCCCCGCCTCCCGCTTTTCTTTTCCGTACTCCGCCGAAGGATCGAGCCAGACGGAGGCGCGGTGCGGGTTGTTCAGGATCGCGTCCGAAAGAAGCTTTTCGTACCAGCCCTCGTCGATATGCGCGCGCAGACGGTCGAAGAGACCGCCGAATTCGAGATCCCTTGCCGGATCGAAGCCGTAGAGCCACGCGCCGAGGATCTGCATCCCGTAAACGAGTCCGCGCGGCATTCTGCCGAAATCACGCTCGCGCGCCGAGAATTCGAGCATATTGATCGAGGCAAGAAGCTGTTCCTTGTCCAGACCCTCCTCCGCGAGCTTTTCCAGCGTATCGCGGATGACCTTTTTCAGCTTTTTCTTCTTCGAGGGGGCGGTGTTCTTGACCACGACGGTCGCCTGCAGGTATTCGGTAGAGTCGTCCACCTCAAGATAAACCGTTTCCGCCAGCTTCTTTTCCAGCACGGCGCGGCAGAGGGGAGATTCGTTCGACCAGGTGATGACCGAGGAAAGGATGCTTAAACCGAGCGCCTTTTCCGGGTCGTCGGTCTTACCGAAAACGTATCCCTCGAGATACTGCGAGCGGTTCTCGACGGAATCCTCCTCGCCCACCTCGTACAGTCCCTCATAGTCGCCGCCGTCCACCGGCTTCTGCTCCGCGATGACCGGGAGCGGTCCTTCCGCCGGTCCGAATTCCGAAAGATAGGATTCCAGAAGGGCAAAGGTCTCCTCGACCGGGATCGTACCGTCGAGGATGATATAGGAATTGGAGGGATGATAATACCGGCGGTAAGCCGCGACGAATTTCTCGTAGGTCAGCGTCGGGATCGCGTCGGGCGCGCCGCCCGATTCCGAGCCGTAGCAGTTATCGGGGAAAAGCTGACGCGAAAGCTGACGGTAAAGCTGACGGTCGACAGAGGTATAGGCGCCCTTCATCTCGCTGTAAACGACGCCGCTGCGGGTGAGCTCGCCGTCGTCCGAAAGCTCGTAGTGCCAGCCCTCCTGCCGGAAGATATCCGGGTTTTTCAGAATGGCGGGGTGGAAGACCGCGTCGAGATAGACCCCGGTCAGATTCAGGAAATCGCGGGGATTTCTCGACGAGATCGGGTACATGGTCTTATCCGAGAAGGTCAGGGCGTTTAAGAAGGTGTGGAGCGAGGTCTTGATCAGATTGACGAAGGGCTCCTTCACCGGGTATTTGTCCGAGCCGCAGAGCACCGAGTGCTCGAGGATGTGGAACACGCCGGTATCGTCCTCGGGCGTCGTCTTGAAGGCGATGCCGAAGGTCTTGTTGGTGTCGTCGCGGTCGAGCCAGATCAGCCGCGCGCCGTTTTTGTCAAAGGTCATTTCGACCATATCCGCGTTCAGTTCGTTCAGACGGCGGACGTCTTTCACGGTAAAGCCGTGCAGGGTTTCTCCGATGTTCATAGCGTTCTCCTTTTTTGATGCCGAATCGTTTTCTTCCATATATTATACACCATTCCGCGTCCTTTCGCAAGGTTTTCGGAAGAAAAACACCGGAAAAGGGCGGAGAATTCTTCGGAAAACCGAAAAAAACTCTTGCTTTTTCGGGCGGAATCTGCTATAATGAGTGTTGCCGGAGCGATCCGGTATCATTCGCCGAAAGCGGGTCTTGTGCGATAGACCGCCGTGAACCATGTCAGGCGGGGAACCGAGCAGCATTAAGCGGAGTGGAATATGTGCCGCAAGGGTGCCTGTTTCGGCGAATGTTTTTTGATAGTATGCCAGTCAAGCGGCATTCACCCGCGTCGCGGCTCCCCAACGGCAAACGCCGGACGGCGCCGGTCGGCGGGATTTTTTTGATTCGGAGCCTCCCCGTCGGGAGGGGAACGCGCGTACGGAAGAAAGGAACGGCTATGAGCGGACATCAGGCGCTGTACAGAAAATGGAGACCGAAAACCTTCTCGGAGGTCTGCGGTCAGGACCATATCACCTCGGTCCTCAAATACGAGGTCGCGAACGCGAAGGTCTCCCACGCCTATCTGTTCTGCGGCTCGCGCGGGACCGGAAAGACCACCTGCGCGAAGATCCTCGCCCGCGCCGTCAACTGTGAGAATCCGGTGAACGGCGATCCCTGCGGCGTCTGCGAAAGCTGCCTTGCCATCGGGAACGACGCCGCGACCGATATCATCGAAATGGACGCCGCCTCCAACAACGGCGTCGATTACATCCGCGACATCCGCGACGAGGTCGTTTATACCCCTGCAATGCTGAAATACCGCGTCTATATCATCGACGAGGTCCACATGCTCTCCTCCGGCGCCTTCAACGCGCTGCTGAAGACCCTCGAGGAGCCCCCGGCGCACGTCATCTTCATTCTGGCGACGACCGAGCTGCAGAAGATCCCCGCGACCATCCTTTCCCGCTGCCAGCGCTTCGACTTCCGCCGCATCACGACCGGCGTCATCGCAGACCGGCTGAAATTCATCGCCGGGGAAGAAGGCATCACCGTCTCGGACGAGGCGGTCTCGATGCTCTCCCGCCTCGCGGCGGGCGGTATGCGCGACGCGGTCTCCCTCCTTGAGCTCTGCGCCGGAGAAGGAAAGCCGATCGACGCCAAAACCGTCGTCGATATCGCGGGCATCAGCGGCAGGGAGATGCTCTCCCGCACGGTGCGCGCCGTTCTCGACGCGGACTACGAGGAGATCTTCTCGGTGATCGGCTCGCTTTACGCCTCCTCGAAGGACCTCGGCGTCTTCTTTGCCGATCTGATCGGCTATTACCGCGATATGCTCGTCATCAAGACGGCAAAGAACGCGGCGGAATACCTTGAACTGACCGAAGCCGAGCTGACCGAGCTGCAGAACGACGCCTCACGCTTCACGAAGGAGCTGCTCATCTGGCAGAGCCGCGTCCTCGACGACGCCTATATCAATATGATGAAGGGCACCGGCTCGCGGCGTCTGATCGCCGAAATGACCCTCGTCCGTCTTTCGGACGCGAAGCTCGACCGCTCCGCCTCCGCGCTGATGGCGAGAATGGCGGCGCTGGAGGAAAAGGTCGAAAACGGCGTTTCCCTTCCCCCCGTGAAAAAAGCCGTACCCGCTCCCGTGTCCGCGCCCGACGGAAAGCCGGCGGAGGCGCCCGCGGCGGAAACGCTCCCGGAGCCCGAAAAGCTCACCCCGGTCGGCGGCTTCATCGAGGCGGTACGGAAGCTGGAGGCGACCGATCCCGGCTGTGCCTCCATTCTGAAAAACGCGAGAGCCGAATACGACGGCAGCCGCGACCGCGTGATCCTCTCCGTGGAGAACGCCTTCTGCCGTTCGATGCTCGCAAGAGAAAACGTCCTTTCCGCGATCGCGTCCGCGCTTTCGGGCGTCAGCGGGAACGGCAGGATCACCCCCGATATGATCGAGATCAGGATCGCGCAGAAGCCGCAGGCGGACAGCGCGCCCGACCTTGATTTCTGAACCATATAAAATCATTACCGTCAAAGGAGAACACAGAAATGAAAGCAAGATTACCGCAGGGCATGGGCGGCGGCCCCTCCAATATGCAGGGCATGATCCGTCAGGCACAGAAAATGCAGGAGCAGATGACCGCGCTGCAGGAAGAGCTGGACGCGAAGGAATACGAGATCAAAGCGGGCGGCGGCGCCGTCACCGTGAAGATGAACGGCAAAAAGGAAGTCCTCGGTCTGGAGCTGAAGCCCGAGATCGTTGACCCCGACGATATCGAAATGCTGACCGACGTCATCGTCGCCGCCTTCAACGAAGCGATCCGCACCGTGGAGGAGACCAACGCCGCCGAAATGTCCAAGGTCACCGGGGGCATGAACATCCCCGGAATGTTCTGATGTCTGCCGAGCTTCTTCCCGCCGTCGAAGAACTGGTCAACCGGTTCCGCCGGCTGCCCGGGATCGGCAAAAAGACCGCCATCCGTCTCGCCTACGCCGTCCTTGACGGCTCGGACGCGGACGCGAAGGCGTTCTCCGACGCGATCCTCGGCGCGAAAGCGAAGATATCCCACTGTAAGGTCTGCGGCAACCTCAGCGAGGGCGAGCTCTGCCCCGTCTGCTCCGATCCCAAGCGCGACTTCTCGACCGTCTGCGTCGTGGAGGACTGCCGCGCGATCGGCTCGATGGAAAAGGTGCGCGAGTTCCGCGGCGTCTATCACGTCCTCGGCGGCACCATTTCCCCGCTCGACGGCAGAACGCCCGAAATGCTGAACATCGCTTCCCTGACCGAGCGCGCCGCCTCCGGGACCGTATCGGAGGTCATCCTCGCCACCAATCCGACGGTGGAAGGCGAAATGACCGCGCTTTATATCGCAAAACAGCTCCGTCCCCTCGGTATCCGCGTGACCCGCCTTGCCTACGGCATCCCGGTCGGCGGCGACCTTGAATTCGCGGACGAAATGACCCTCTTCCGCGCGATGGACGGCAGAAAAGAGATCGAAGAGTGATTTTACCCCTCTCCGGGCGCTCCCCGGAACGGAATGCGTGAAAACGATGATTCAAAGCCCCGAAAAAGCGGTCCTGCCCGGCGTCACGGTCGACAACCTTGACCGGACCGGGGCGCTCCGCCTCACCTTTTCCCGCAGGAAAGCGGGAAAACAGACCCTCGTCGTCACGCCGAACGCCGAGATCGCTTACCGCGCGACCCGCGACGCGGCGTTTGCCGCGCTGCTTTCCGAAGCGGACCTCGTCCTCCCCGACGGACAGGGTGTCGTTCTCGCCTCGCGTCTGCTCGGCACCCCGCTGAAAACGAAGGTCGCCGGGATCGACTACGGGGAAGCCCTTCTGCTCCTCTGCGCCCGGCACGGACTTTCGGTCTTCTTTTACGGCGGGAAGCCCGGAATTGCCGAAGCGGCGGCGGAAAATATGGCAGCGCGGTTTCCCGGGCTGAAGATCACGGGGACCGCCGACGGGTACCGTCCCCTCTCCGTCACCCCCGAAGCCGACGTCCTTTTCGTCTGCCTCGGTTCCCCGAAGCAGGAGGAATGGGCGGCGGAGCACCGCGCCTCCCTTCCCTGCTCCGTCATCGCCTGCCTCGGCGGCTCTCTCGACGTGTGGGCGGGAAAGACGGAACGCGCCCCTCTTTTTATGAGAGAAGCCGGGCTCGAATGGCTCTTCCGGCTGATCAAGGAGCCCTCCAGACTGCCGCGGATGCTTTCCATCCCCGGTTATCTGCTTTGTACGCTGAAAACGAAAGTGAAACGGGACCGGAAAGACCGCGTCCGTTCCGAATAAACGTAACCGAACAGGTAGTAAAATGGCTGAAACGAAAAAGAAAACCTCATCCTCCTCTGCCCCGAAGCAGAAGCAGAAGGCAAACTCCGCGAAGGGGAGCGCCGCCCGGAGCAATCCGGCAAACGGCGCCTCAAAAAGCGCCGCGAAAAGCGCTTCCTCCAAGATCAGAGCGCAGGCGCCTGCGCCGAAGGACCCCTCCCGCGTTGAGAAGACCCTTTCGCAGATCGCGCCCTATCTCTTCTTTCTGCTCGGCGTCTTTCTGATCATCTGCTTCCTGACCTACGCCGAGGGAAGCAAAACGAACCCGGGCACCGGGATCGTCGGAAACTGGCTGTGTACCGTTTCCTTCGGTCTTTTCTCGGGCGCGGCGTATCTGCTCCCGCTGCTCACCCTGCTCTACGCGCTGTTCTGGAGGCACGATTTCGGTTTCCCGGTCGGCAGAGGCGAGCGGGCGATCTGGGGCGCGCTGTTCCTGCTCTTCACCGCGGCTGACGTTCACGCCGTCGCGTTCCTGAAGACCCCCGCGCTGAAGACCTTCAACGTCGATTTCCTCTGGAATGCCGGTCTGACCCGCACGGGCGGCGGCGTTCTCGGCGGTTGGCTCGGCGCGGCGCTGCTTGCCGCCGTCGGCAAATACGGCGCTCTGCTGATCGGCATCGCCGCGGCGCTGATCTTCGCGCTCTTCTTCTTCGGACTGACCCCGCATACCGTTTACGTCTGGATCGCCTTCACGATCCACGAAAAGCGTGAAAAGGCGCGCGCGATCCGCGAGGAGCGTGAGGAACGCGAGCGGGAATACGAAAAAGAGCACGCGCTGACGCAGCCCGAACGCCCCGTAAAACAGGAAAAAACGAGACCCGCCGCCGAGCCCGTTCCGGCTGCCGATTCCAGAAGAAAGCCCTACGTTGACGACGCTCCCCTCGGCGGCGCGTCGGAAGTGAATTCCCCCGCCGAAAACGAAAGCGAGGGCATCCGTGAGCATCTGAAGCCGATCATCGGACCCAAAAAGCAGTTCCGTCCCGTCGAAGAGGACGAAGCCGCTCCCGCGGAGCCCGTAAAAGAGGAAGCCCCGGTCGTTCCCGACGCCGACGTCTTTGACGCCACGACAGACGAGATCTACGCGCCCGGCTTCACGCTGAACACGAAGGACAACGTCTCCGCGCTCGCAAGTCAGGTCGACGAGGCGATGAAGGCGCTGAACGAGACTGCCGGCAAGGCAGATCCGCCGAAGGAGCACCGTCCCGTCACTCCCGTGAAGGAGCCCGCGGGCGAGGAACCCATCGACCTTGAGAAGATCTTCACCGATCCGGAAGGAAACGACGTCATCGCCAAGTTTCAGGAGGAACAGCGTCTCCGCGCCCTCGACGCGAGGATCAAGAGCAGCCTCGACGGCGATCCGATCCCCGAAAACGGAAACGAAGCGGATTTCGAGCTTGCCGTCAAACGTCTCGCCGCCTTCACCGGCGTTGAGCCCGCGGCGGAGGAAGCGCCCGAGCCCGCGGAGGAGATCCCCGTCCGCAAGCCCTATCAGTTCCCGCCGATCACGCTGATGAAGCTCGACCCCGCCCCGATCAACGAGGACGTGAGCGAGGAGCTTCATTCCAACGGCGTCAAGCTGGTCGAAACGCTCCGCTCCTTCAAGGTCCGTACCCGCATCGTCAACATTTCGCGCGGGCCCACGATCACCCGCTACGAGCTGACCCCCGAGGAGGGCGTCCGCGTCCGTCAGATCGCGAATCTGGTGGACGATATCGCCCTGAACCTCGCCACCTCCGGCGTCCGTATCGAGGCGCCGATCCCCGGCAAGAGCGCGGTCGGCATCGAGGTCCCGAACAAGAACGTCGCGACCGTTTACCTGCGTGAGCTGATCGACACGAACAAGTTCCGCTCCTCCCCCAGCCTCATCACCGCCTGCCTCGGCAAGGACGTTGCGGGGGAGCCGATCTATTTCGATATCGCGAAAATGCCCCACCTGCTGATCGCGGGCGCGACCGGTATGGGTAAATCGGTCTGTATGAACAGCATCATCGTCAGCCTGCTCTACAAGGCAAGCCCGGACGACGTCAAGCTGATGCTCATCGACCCGAAAAAGGTCGAAATGAATATCTACAACGGCCTTCCCCACCTTCTCGTTCCGGTCGTCTCCGACCCGAAGAAGGCGGCGGGCGCCCTCCACTGGGCGGTCACCGAAATGGAACGCCGCTACGAGCTGATCGAGGGCATGGGCGTCCGCGATCTGAAGAACTACAACAAGGCGATCGAGGACGATCCGAAGAAGGAGCACCTGCCTCAGATCGTCATCCTCATCGACGAGCTCGCCGACCTGATGATGACTGCCTCCGACGATGTCGAGACCTCGATCTGCCGTCTCGCGCAGAAGGCGAGAGCCGCCGGGATGCACCTCATCATCGGTACTCAGCGTCCCTCGGTCGACGTCATCACCGGTCTGATCAAGGCAAACATCCCCTCGCGTATCGCCTTTACCGTCTCTCAGCAGATGGACTCCCGCGTCATCCTCGATATGGCGGGCGCCGAAAAGCTGATCGGACGCGGCGATATGCTCTACGCGCCGGTCGGCGCCTCCAAGCCGATCCGCGTACAGGGCGCCTTCGTCTCCGAAAAGGAGGTCGAGGAGATCGTCGGCTTCATCAAGGATCAGGGCGCGACCACCTACAGCGACGACATCATGGAAAGCATCGAAAAGGAAGCCGCCCGCTGCGGCAACAAGCACGGCAGCGCCGACGCGGCTGCCGAGGGAGCCGACGAGGGCGAGGCGGACAATATGCTCAAGCCCGCGATCGAGCTCGCGATCGAAAGCGGAAAGATCTCCACCTCCCTCATCCAGCGCCGTCTCTCGCTCGGCTACGGCAGAGCGGCAAAGCTCATCGACAGGATGGAGCAGATGGGCATCGTCTCCGCGCCCGAGGGGCAGAAGCCCCGCACCGTTCTCATCACGAAGGAACAGTATATGGAAATGGTCCTTGACCGCAGTGAGGAGCTGGAATAATGCCTGAGATCAATAAAGTCACGATCTATCTCGCCGCGTGGATCCTCATGAGCCTGATCACCGCGATCGCCTACGGCGTCGACAAGATCAAGGCGAAAAAGAGCGCGTGGCGCACCCCCGAAAAGACGCTTCTTCTCCTTTCCTTCCTGCTCGGCGCGCCGGGCGGTATGGTCGGTCTCTACGTCTTCCGCCACAAAACGAAGCATTGGTACTTCGTCGCCGTCAACTGGGCATCCCTGCTTCTGCAGATCGCGCTGCTCGCGGTTCTGCTGTTTCTCTGAATAATTTCCGAAAGAAGGAATCATTATGTCCCGTTATTCCGCACTCGTCTCCCGCCTTCCCGCGGGCATCGACGCGCTGATCGTCACCTCCGAAAAGAATCAGCGCTATCTCTCCGGCTTCCCCTTCACCGACGGCTACGTCGTCGCCACCCGTTCCCACGGCTATCTCTTCACCGACTTCCGTTATATCGAGGCGGCAAAGAGAGAGACCCGTCCGGAATACGAGGTCATTATGTTTGAAAACGGGAACCGCACCGCGCTCGTCACCGAAAAGCTGAAGAACGACGGCGTGAAGGTCCTCGCCTACGAGGATAACTTCCTCACCGTCCGCGAGCTGGAAGGGCTGAAAAAGGAATTCCCCGATTTTGAGCTCGTTCCGGTCGGCACCGTGCTTGAGGATATGCGCGTCTATAAGGACGAGGAGGAAATCGCCTCCATCGTCAAGGCGCAGCGCATCGCCGAGGCGGCGCTCGAAGAGACCCTGAAGCGTCTCACGCCCGATATGACCGAGATCGAGGTCGCGGCGGAGCTGGAATACCACATGAGACGCGGCGGCGCGGCGGGCACATCCTTCGATACCATCGCCGTTTCCGGCAAGCTCTCCTCCTGCCCGCACGGCGTTCCGAGAAACGTGAAGCTCGAACGCGGCTTCCTCACGATGGATTTCGGCGCGCTTTATAACGGCTACTGCTCGGATATGACCCGTACCGTCGTCCTCGGCAAGGCAGACGCCGAAATGAAGAAGGTCTACGACACCGTCCTGCAGGCGCAGCTCGCCGCGCTCGACGCGATCAAGCCCGGCGCCGATATGGGCGAAATGGATAAGATCGCCCGCGATATCATCTACGGCGCGGGCTACGAGGGCTGCTTCGGACACAGCCTCGGGCACGGCGTGGGAATGTTCATCCACGAGCGCCCCGGCTTCTCCCGTCTGTGGTTCGGGCATCCGCTCGAAGCCGGTCACGTCGTTACCGTGGAGCCCGGCATCTATCTCGAAAACCGTTACGGCGTCCGCATTGAGGATATGGTCGCGATCTATGAAGACCGCGCGGAAAACCTCACCAAGGCGCCGAAGGAAATGATCGAACTGTTTTAATAAATGCTCCCGGGGCTGCTGCACAAACGCGCGGCAGCCCCGTTTTCAAAGGAAAGGCAGCGTAATATGTACGAAACCGTCTCCGCGATCTCGACCCCGCACGGCAAAGGCGGGATCGCCGTGATCCGGATCACAGGAGCCGAGGCGATCGGCGTCGCCGACCGCGTATTTTTTCCGAAAAACGGGAAAAAACTATCCGAAATCCCCTCCAATCTCTCGGTTTTCGGCGGCATCCGCAAGGAGGACGCCGAGATCGACACCGGCGTCGCGGTCGTTTTCCGCGCTCCGAAGAGCTTTACCGGGGAGGACACCGTGGAGATCTCCTGCCACGGCGGCATCCTGCTCGCCGGAAGTGTGCTGGAAAGCACCTTTCTCGCGGGCGCCGTTCCGGCGGGTCCCGGGGAATTCACCAAGCGCGCGTTTCTGAACGGCAAGCTCTCCCTTTCGCAGGCGGAAGCCGTGATGGAGCTGATCGAGGCGGAAAGCGAGGAAAAGATCCTTCTCTCCGCCAAGAAGACGAAGGGCTCGCTGACGAAAAAGCTGGACGCGCTGATCGGAGAGCTGAAATACCTGCTCGCCTCGACCTACGCCTTCATCGACTACCCGGACGAGGACCTCACCGACGTCACGCCCGAAGAAATGGAAAAGCGGGTCGGCGCACTCGAAGAAAAGCTGAAGACCCTCGTTGACGGCTACCGTTCGGGCAAGGCGATCTCCGAGGGGATCCCGACCGTCATCGCCGGGAAGCCGAACAGCGGCAAATCCTCTCTGATGAACGCCATCCTCGGCGAGGACCGCGCGATCGTCAGCGATATCGCGGGCACGACGCGCGACACCATCGAGGAGAAAGCGGTGATCGGCAAGGTCATCCTGCGCCTCTGCGACACCGCCGGCATCCGCGATTCCTCCGATCCGATCGAGGCGGAGGGCGTCCGCAGAGCCGAACGCAAGCTGGATGCCGCCGAGCTGATCCTCGCCGTCTTCGACACCTCCCGTCCCGAGGACGCCGACGACGAAAGGCTCCTTTCCCTCCTTGCCGACGAAAAGGCGGCGGGAAAAGAGATCGTCGTTCTGTTCAACAAATCCGACCTGCCCGCCCGTCTCTCTCCCGCTTTCGTCTCCCGCGCCGCCGCGCTTTCGGGCACGGCGATCACGGTCTCGGCGGAAAAAGAGGAGATCGCGCCGCTGACCGAAGAGATCGAAAAACGGTACCTTTCGGGCGCGGTCGGCATCGACACCGGCGAGCTTGTCACCAACGCCCGTCAGCACGCATCGCTGAGACAGGCGCTCGACGCCGTCCGCTCGGCGCGCGAAGCCCTGCGGAGCGGGATGACGCAGGACGTCGCCTCCCTCGACCTTGAGCTTGCCCTCGCCCGCCTCTCGGAAACAGACGGCAGAGCCGCCTCCGAAGCGGTGGTCAACGAGATCTTTTCCCACTTCTGCGTGGGAAAATAAAATTATTCAATGAAAACCGGGCGTTTCCGGCGTCGGCGAACTGTCGGCAGCCCCCGTTTTTCCCACGGTGAAAACCGTTTCCCTCTTTTTAATCGTTTTCCGAATGAAAGCACGGCGCGTTCGTCCGTCGGCTCCGCCCTCAAAAAGAAAGAGGCTTTTATCATGAAAAAGGAAATCCCGAAATACGCCGGGACCCTCCGCAGCCATTGTCTCAGCGTGCCCGACAGCGTTTACGAAGCAAGCGGCATCCTGATCTTCGGCAGGAGGATCAAATCGCTCGTCTTCTCCACCGACGCCGCCGTCATCAAGAACATCAATACCGACGCGGTCCTTGCCGTCTACCCGTTCACCCCGCAGGCTTCGATCTCGAAGGCGCTCATTTCGGTCTCCGACGTTCCCGTTTTCGCGGGCGTCGGCGGCGGGCTGACCTCCGGCGACAGAAGCGTGCGGATGGCGTTGGAGGTCGAAATGCAGGGAGGCTTCGGCGTCGTGGTCAACGCGCCGATGGCGCCCGAGGTCATTCAGAAGATCAAGGACCGGATCGAGCTGCCCGTCGTCGTCACCGTGATCTCCAAAAATCAGAATTACGCGGAGCAGATCGCTGCGGGCGCCGACATCCTGAACGTCGCCGCCGCTGCGCAGACCCCCTCCCTCGTCCGTGCCATCCGGGAGCAGTACCCGGAGATCCCGATCATCGCGACCGGCGGTCCCACCGACGAGACCATCCGCGAAACGATCGCCGCGGGCGCGAACGCGATCACCTACACGCCGCCGACCAACGGCGAGCTGTTCAGCGCCACGATGCGGCAGTACAGAGAAAGGCTGGAAACTTGAATCCGTCAAAAAACAAAGCCGCGCTCTTTTTCTCGTTTCTCAAGATCGGCGCCTTCACCTTCGGCGGCGGGTACGCGATGATCGCCCTGCTGCGGCGTGAGTTCGTCGAGGAGAAAAAGTGGTTGTCGTCCGAGGAATTCTTCGATCTCGTTGCCGTTGCCGAATCGACGCCGGGACCGATCGCCATCAACGCCGCGACCTACATCGGCTTCCGGTCGTGCGGGCTTGCGGGCTCCCTGCTCGCGACGCTCGGCGTCTGCCTGCCGTCCTTCGTCATCATCTATCTCATTTCGCTCTTTTTCGACGCGTTCCTTTCCCTGAAATACGTCACCTACGCCTTCCGGGGCATTCAGGCGTGCGTTCCCTATCTGATCCTTTCGGCAGGGATCAAGATGCTGAAAGGGCTGAAAAAGGACGTCTTTTCGGTCACGGTCTTCTGCCTGACCCTCGGCTGTATGCTTGCGCTTTCCCTGTTTGCCGTCAGCTTCTCCTCCGTGTTTTACATTCTGATCAGCGGCACCCTCGGGCTCGTCTTCTACGGGATCGGGCTGCTTCGGAAAGGAAGTGCCGAAAAATGAACCTTCTTTCCCTCTTTCTCACCTTCTTCAAGGTCGGCGCGGTCTCCTTCGGCGGCGGGTACGGTATGATTTCCCTGCTGAAGGAAGAGGTCCTCGCGCACGGCTGGCTGACCGAAGGAGAATTTCTGAATTTCATCGCCGTTTCGGAATCCACCCCGGGACCGATCGCCGTCAATATGGCGACCTTCATCGGCTCCTCGCAGGGCGGCGTCATCGGCGCGGCACTCGCAACGCTCGGCGTCGTGCTCCCCTCCTTCTTCATCATCCTTCTGATCGCCGCGATCTTAAAAAATCTGATGAAGTACGCGGGCGTGCAGGCGTTCCTTTCGGGCGTCCGTCCCTGCGTCGCGGGGCTGATCCTCGCCACTGCGGCAACGATGCTCCTCTCGGTCCTGACCGGGATCGGGACGGTGAAAAGCGCCTTTTCCCCCGACTGGCGGTCGATCCTCATTTTCGCCGCGGTCGCCGGAATCGCTTTCTTTTTCAAAAAGAAAAAGAAGAAGGGGATCTCTCCCATCCTTCTGATCCTGATCTCCGCCGGGCTCGGGATCGTGCTCTGGTCGGTTCCGGCAGCATAACAATCTTTGATATGATAATACCCGCCGAAAAGGAATCATTGATCCTTTTCGGCGGGATGCCTTATATCAGAAAAAAGGTTCTTCATAAATATTGGCTCTTCATATTATTTGGTGTGT
This sequence comes from Lachnospiraceae bacterium, assembly GCA_024404495.1. Classification (GTDB taxonomy): domain Bacteria; phylum Bacillota; class Clostridia; order Oscillospirales; family CAG-272; genus CAKRZE01. The sequence continues at coordinate 31 of JAKSPT010000045.1, read as the reverse complement.
GAAGGTTTATTGTTCTCCTTGATGCCGAAGC
>JAKSPT010000044.1 GCA_024404495.1 Lachnospiraceae bacterium | reverse complement strand
TTGGACTATATCGTTGCCGATCCTGCGGCGTTTCCGGACGCCAAAAGCGTTCTGACGAAAGAACTTCATATTTCCAGAAGACAGCTGATCGCTCTGAAAAACAGGGAAGACGGCATTCTTCTGAACGGCACGCGGGTGACGGTCCGTGCAAGGCTGAAGGAAGGCGACGTGATCTGCCTCGCCACCGAGGACGGGGATGACGCGGAGATCAAGATCGAGCCCTCCGACACGCTTCCGGAAGTGATCTACGAGGACGACGCGGTGATCATTATGAACAAGCCGCCCGCCATGCCGACGCATCCCTCGCACGGACATCACGGGGACACGCTCGCGAACTGTCTCGCCCTGTATTATCAGAAAAAGGGGCTGCCCTTCGTTTTCCGTCCGGTCAACCGTCTTGACCGCGACACCTCGGGCGTCGTGCTCGCGGCGAAGGATCAGCTTTCCGCTTCACGCCTCTATAAAATGATGGTTGCGCACGCCTTTGAAAAGGAATACCTCGCCGTCGTATCCGGTACGCCGGAGCCGAAAAACGGTGTGATCGACCGTCCGCTTCGCAGGAGCCTGCCCTCCATTATCGTCCGCGAGGTATGTCAGCCCGGGGAAGGCGATCCCTCCTTGACCGAATACCGCACCCTGATGAGCGGAAACGGGCTTTCCGTCCTTCGCGTAACGCCGAAGACCGGAAGAACTCATCAGATCCGCGTTCATCTCGCCTCGATCGGATGTCCGATCGTCGGCGATACGCTGTACGGTCCCGCGGAGGGCTCCCCTCTGATCGCGCGGCAGGCGCTTCATTGCAGATCCATGACCTTTGACCACCCGATCACGGGGAAGACCGTGCGGGCGGAGGCACCCGTTCCCGAGGATATCCTTCTTCTGATCGGGACGGTGAAAAACGCCGGAGATACCGTGATTTATGAAAAAGATTGAATTCAAGAAAATCAGAGAGAAAATCAAAGATTACTGTCCGCTTCCCGCGAGGATCCTGATCTTGATCGGTCTCGCCGCGGGGATCGTCAATCTGATCCTGATAAACAGCGTCGCGTTTTCCGACTTTCTATCGGATCACGTCAGCTATATCATCCGTCTGATCCTCGCCAAGCTGACCAACTGGTTCCCGATGTCGTTTGCCGAGCTTCTTCTGATGCTTTCGCCGCTGATCCTCGCCCTGCTGATCGTTCTGATCTTTAAGATCTCGGAGAAGGAGGTGCGCTATTCGTGGCGCTTTGCCTTTTCAATGATCGCGGTCGGATGTTTTGCCTATTCCGTTTTCGTTTTCGGCTTTGCACCCGGTTATTACGGGACGGTGCTTACCGATAAGCTTGAGGTGAAGCGGGAAAAGGTCTCTGCGGAGCAGCTTTACGAAACGGCGCTGTTTCTCGTCGGTCAGTGCGACGAGGTCTCGGACGAGGTGGATTTTTCCTACGGTTCCTCTTCCGTGATGCCGTACTCTCTCGACGAGATGAACGGCAGGCTCAACGACGCTTACGCCAAAGCAGCGGAAAAATACGGCTTCTTTCACAATTTCCGTTCCGACGTGAAATACGTCGTGATGAGCGAGTGGATGTCCTATACCCATATCACCGGCGTTTATACCTTCTTTACGGGGGAGGCGAATATCAACGTCGTCTTCCCGGATTACACGCTTCCTTATACCGCGGCGCACGAGCTTTCCCATCAGCGCGGCATTTCGAGGGAAGAGGAAGCGAACTTCATGGCGTACCTCGTCTGCATGGAGAGCGACGACCCTTATATCCGGTATTCGGGCGCCTTCAATCTTCTGGAATACGTTCTGAACGCGCTGTATTCCGCGGACGCTTCTCTTTACAGCGAGATCTGGTACGGGATGGATATCCGTTATCGGTACGAGATGCGCGCCTACAACGAGTTTTTTGAAAAATACCGTGAGAACGTCGCTGCCGATGTAAGCGAAGCGGTCAACGATCATTATCTCGAATCCCACGGGCAGACCGAGGGAACGAGAAGCTACGGGCTTGTCGTCGATCTCGCGGTCGCTTATCTTCTCCCGGACAAAGAATAAGAGATCAGGACCTGAAATTTATTGATTATCCACAAAAGTGACAAAAGTGAAAGAAAACTCTTTTCAAAGTGAAAATAATGTGGTATAATGTTTCAATGTAGAGTATTGTGCGTTTTATCAGAACCGAATACGAAAGGGTTCCTTTCCGGAACGTTATGAATACATGGAAAAAATAGTAATCAGAGGCGGAAAACCGCTCAACGGCTCGGTCGTCATCAGCGGCATGAAAAACGCCGCGCTCGGGATCATTTTCGGCTGCCTTCTCGTAAAAGACAAGATCACGCTCGAAGACCTTCCGATGATCAGCGACGTCAAACTTTCTCTTGAGATCCTTCGCCGTATGGGCGCGGAGGTCGCGGAGAACGCGGACGGTTCCGTAGTGATCGACTGCACGAACGCGGTCGGCGGCATCTCTCCCTGCGATCTCGTCAAGAAGATGCGCGCTTCCTATTATCTCCTCGGTGCCGAGCTTGGGCGCTTCGGCAGAGCAAAAGTCGGCAGATCCGGCGGATGCGATTTCGGTACCCGTCCGATCGACCAGCATATCAAGGGCTTTGAGGCGCTCGGCGGCGTCGTGACCCTGAGCGACGATTATATCCGCATTGAGGCGGAAAACGGCATTCGCGGCAGCGAGCTCTTCTTCGACGTCATCACGGTCGGCGGCACGATCAATATGCTGCTTGCGGCGGTTCTTGCCGAAGGCACCACGGTCATTGAAAACGCGGCGAAGGAGCCTCATATCGTTGACGTCGCAAACTTTCTGAATACCTGCGGCGCCGTGATCACCGGTGCCGGTACCGATACCATCAAGATCAAGGGCGTGAAGGAGCTGCACGGCTGCACCTACGCCATCGTTCCCGATATGATCGAGGCGGGGACCTATATGATCGCCGCCGCGGCGACGAGGGGCTGCCTCCGGATCGAGAACGTGATCCCCAAGCATCTCGAATCCATCACTGCAAAGCTGGTCGAAATGGGTGTGAGCGTTGACGAATTCGACGACGCGATCGTCGTCAGCGCGCCCGATCCGCTCCGCCATATCAATCTGAAAACGCTTCCTTATCCCGGATATCCGACCGATATGCAGCCGCAGATCTGTGCGCTCCTTTCGATTTCCGAAGGGACCAGCCATCTGATCGAGGGCGTGATCGAAAACCGTTTCCGTTACGTTGAGGAGCTTCGCCGTCTCGGCGCTTCGATCGAGGTCAACGGCAAAACGGCGACCATCAACGGCGTGAGCGGTCTTCACGGCGCGCGCGTCCGTGCGGTCGACCTCCGTGCGGGTGCGGCGATGGTCATCGCGGGACTTGCGAGTGACGGCGTGACCGAGATCGAGGATATCCATCATATTGAAAGAGGCTATAACGATATCGTCGGCAAGCTGAAAAAGGTCGGCGCGGATATCGAAAAGGTCGAGATCCAGACTCTTTGAACAATAAAATATATCGCCGGGCTTCCGTTGGAAACCCGGCGATTTTTGTTTTATTCGTATCGTTTGACCTTTCCGGAAGCCCGGTCGATCAGTATTTTCGTTTTTACAGAGGTATATAGCTCAGAGGAGCGGAAGGAGAAATCCCCGGGGAACGCTTCCTTGCGGAAGAATTCCGCTTTTTCCGCGGGGTCCGCAAGGGTCAGAACGTTACGGAAGGCGTTCGGGAGCTTTCCGGTCTCGTTCGTCAGGAAATCGAGCGCAAGGGCTTCCGCAGCTTTCCCGTTTTCGTTTCCGCGCGCCGCCGCAAAAGCAAGCAGTCTTTCGTAGGCTTCTCTTTGAGAAAGCGTATAGAATCCGTCTCCGAGCGCGTCGGCAAAGGCAAGAAAGAAGGCAAACGGGGAGGGCTCCGCTTCAAGGATCGCTTCAAGACCGCGGCGGAAGCTGCCGGAATTGCCGATACGGTCAAGCACGTCGGCGGTGCGTTTCAGCCTCGTCAGTTCCTCAAAGGACAGCCATTTCGTCGAAAGAACGGTATAGGGCGGCTCCGAACGGGAAACGATGCCGTATTTTTCCGCTTCCTCCCGAAGCGCGGAGCCCTTCAGCAGCTTCAGAAAACCGAGCTGAAGGACGTCGCAGAGGGGAAAAACGGTATCGAAGCTCTTCTGCAGCTCCTTCATCCCTTCGTACGGCAGACCCGCGATCAGATCTGCGTGGACGGGGATCTCCGTTCTTCGTTTCAGCTCCTCCATCCGGTGCAGACATTCGTCGAGATCGTCGGTGCGGCGGATCGCCTTTCTCGCTTCGGGATTTGTGCTTTGTACGCCGATTTCAAACTGGAAGCGATCGGGTCCTATCCCGGAGAGAAGCTCCATCGTGCGATCGTCAAGAAGAGACGCACAGATTTCAAAATGACATTTCAGCGGAAAATCGGAGGGAATCCCGCTCCAAATCCGATATGCCCGTTCCCGGTCGAAATTGAAGGTGCGGTCAACGAATTTGACGACGCCGATCTCTTTTCCGAGCGCAGCGAACCGGTTCAGATCGGCAAGCGTCTGTTCAACGGATTTTGCGCGGACCGGACCCGCGTTGCCCGAGAGACAGTAGGCACAGCGGTAGGGGCAGCCCCGTGAGGATTCGTAATACAAAAGGTTCCCGCTGATCCCGTCCGTGTCTCTGTAAGCGATCCCCTCCCGTTCCGAAAAGGAAGGATCGGGCGTTCCTTTCACGATTTTCGGGAACGAATCCGGGTCGGCACAGAGGAGGGGAAGCACCGTTTCGCCCTCTCCGGCGATAACGTGGTCAACGAAGGGGCATTCGTCAAAGAAGGCTTCGTTTTCATAGCTTACCTCCGGTCCCCCGAAGACGATTATGCACCCGGGAAGGAGCGCCTTTACGTTTTTCGCAAGATCCAGCTCGTCTCTGACGTTCCAGATATAAGCGGAGAAGCAATAAACGTCAGCTTTCTCCCCGACAAGAGCGGAGAGCACCGAATCCCGCCGGTCCTTTCCGTTTTTTTCGATCACGGTGACGGGGAAACCTTTCTCTTCGAGAGAATCGCGCAGGCATCTGACCGCGAGGTTGGTGTGAACGCGGGAGGCGTTCTGCGCGTACAGAACGATCTTCAATTTCGCTTATCCTTTCCGTTTGATAACCGTATTATATCAGAAACCGGAAAAGAAATCAAGTACCGCGCTTTCGTCAGCGCTTCGGGGAGGAAAAAATCTTTGCGATCAGTTCTTCGGAATATTCCTCTTTCGCTCTGACGTCAAGCGCGCTTCCGTATATCCGCTCGATCTCGAAATGACAGTCCGCGATCGCCCCGTAGCGTGCGGTTATCTCCGCGAGTGCTTCGGCTCTGATCCGGTTCAGCGCGCGGATCGCGGAGCGATTCTGCCGCAGCACGGAGCGGATCAGAAAGCGGTCCATATTGATCCCGTTTTCGCCGTTCTTCCTTTCCCGCAGGGTGAAAAGCACGCCCTTGTCGGGGAAGAAGAGCTCGGTCGGCTTGCCGGGGACGATCGGATGGTAACTGACGACCGTCTCCGTTCCCGCCGCTTCTGCAAGACGGAAAAGAAGGGAAAGAAAGACGTCCGCCCCCCGCCCGAATATCGGTCTGATCTCCTCCGCGCTCATATCGAGTGTCGGGAAGCGGACGGAACCGCGCATCCCAATCGAGGAGACCTGAACGGTACGGCAGCCTCCTTCCTTTCCCGATAAGCACCTTTTCAGCAGCCTTTCGGCTGCGCGTTCCGCCTTCACGGTATCAAGCGCTTCCGAAACCGCGTCCGTGATCTCACGGTCGGCGGCGGCATAGATCAGCGCTTCTCCGGTTACGTGATCGTACAGCGCTTTCTTCCTTGCGGCGAGCGCTTCCAGTTTTTCTCTTTTGGGAGCAAGCGCCTTTTCGTCGAGAAAGGAATCGAAACGGATCCATTCACCGTCCACGGCGGGAAGGCCCGGATCGAGCGTGTGGGGCGCGGTTCCGTCGAACACGCCGATACCGAGGGAGGGGAGAAGGATCCCGTCAAGGGAAGAAGGATCGGAGGCACAATAGATCAGCTCGGTCTGCAGCCCCCGCTTCTGTGCCTCCTCTTTCACAAGGTTCATAAAAAAGGATTTCCCGGTTCCGGGTCCTCCCTTGATCACGTAGAGATAAGAAACGCGTCCGGTCAGCTCGCCGAAAAACGACTTGAAGCCGTCCGCGGTATTTGCTCCGCCGAAACAGCGGAATTCCGTTAATGCTTGCGTCATGTCAATGCCGCTCCTTTTCGCTTCGTTACTGTATTCTATGCGAAAGGACGATTCCCGGATAAAAAAAGAACCGCAAAGCGGTTCTTTCGGTTGTATGTCATAGGGTAAGGGAATATCCCGCGAGCAGGAGAACGGCAGCCATCAGGACGGGAAGAACGATCTGATGACCGAAATAGACGAAGAGGCTGTGTCTTCCGACGAATTCGACCGGACCGTTCCGGTATTCCGCGTTCGGGATCAGCGATTTTTTCTCCCGGTACAGAAGCTTTCCGAGGAAAACGCCGATAAAGATCTGTCCGCCGTACAGCGGGAACGCGAAGCAGTCGCTGCCGCAGGCGACGAGCCCGGCGATCTGTTTCAGCATCAGGACGCCGAAGGTATCGGAGGAGTAGCTGACGAATTCCGGTTCTCCGATACTGATACCGAACGCGACGAGCAGAACGCCGACGATCAGATAGAACCATTTGTTTTTCAGAAAGGTGTCGAAGAGCCCGATCAGAATGAGCACGAGCGAGATGCAGTGCAGCACGCCGAAGGTGATCGTCATATCGGGGTCTTTCAGCACGGTACCGACGATCCACGTCGCAAGCGTGAGAAAGAGGGCGACGCCGAGCAGCTTCAGCCCGCGTTTCAGATTGCTCTTCGACAGAGAGCAGCAGATCCCGGTCAGCGCAAGGAACACGAAAAGGATCACGAACCGGACGTAATAACGGACGTCCCAGTTCCAGTACCGCAGGGCAAGCCGGGCGGGCTGACTGTCCTTGAACGCCGGAAACAGCATCGGCATCAGACCCCACAGATCGTACATCGCGTGGTCCAATATCATCAGCAGAACGGCGATCCCCCGCGCGATATCAAGCTCGGGGATCCTTTTTTTCAATAACGCTTTGTCTTTCATAGACCTTACCGTTTATTGGCTTTGAATATTTCGTATCCGAAGATCGTTGCCGCAGAGGCGGCGGAAAGCGATTCGCCGAAGGGTCTGCCGTAATCGATCGAAACCCGGACATCGGAAAGATCGAGAAGGGAACGGGAAATGCCCCGCTTTTCACCGCCGACGATGAGAAGGAGCGGTTTTTTCAGCTCGGTTTCCGAAAGCGGTACCGCGTCGCGCAGATCTGCGCAGACGATACGGAAGCCTTCTTCCTTCAGATGCCGAACGGTTTTTTCGGGATCGGTTACCGTGTACATCGGGATCCTTTCGGAAGCTCCCGCGGAGGAGCGGCTGACCGTCCCGGCGGCGCTCATCCAGTTACGGGGGCTGAGCAGGATCGCGTCGGTGCCGCAGGCGTAGAGGGAACGGATCGAATAACCGAAATTATAGGGGTCCTCGATGCCCTCCATCCATACGAGGAAGGAACCGTTATCCCGGTTCAGGAGCGAGGCGTCGGGAAAGGAACGCTCCCCGCAGAACGCCGCGATGCCTCCGTGCGTGTTTCCGTTCGTCACGGAATCGATCACGTCGGGGGAGACGGTTTCAAGGGAAAAGCCCATTTCCTCCGCTCTGTGGGAAAGCCATCCGAATTCCTTCGCCTTTGCCGCGGTTCTCGTTTCGTCGTAAAGGATCTTCAGGATCTTCCGGTCGTTTGAACCGGAAAGAGAGGCTTCGATCAGCGAGCGGACCGAAACGATCCCCTCGAAAACGGTAAGCGCTTCAGTTGCTTCCATTGTTTTTCCGATCAGCAAGCTGATCCGCCTTTCTGAGAATAAGCCCGTCGCGGACGCCCGCAAAGGAAATGACGACCTTCTGAATGCCCGCCGCGCGGAAGAGGTGCAGATACCCGGTGAGCCCCGGGATCACGGTATGGAGACGGTCGGGGATCACGCGGATCATCGTCATGATCTTCTTTTTCCCGGGTACGGCGTATTTTCCGTAGAGACCCTGCAGTTCGCTGACCGGGATCTCCTGACCGTTCGTCAGGCGCTTTCCGGTCTCGTCGCACCAGAGCTTTCCGACGGCACGCGCGGTGCCGCCGACGAGGAAGGCTGTATTTCCGTAATTTCTGATCCACGGGGCGCGCTTGAGCTCGGTATCGACGTAATTGCCGATCAGGGAAAGCTCCTTTCGCGTCGGGAGAATCGAGGAAACGAAGCGGTTATGAAGCAGGAGGCAGCCGAAGGGAAGGCTGATCTTGTCCTGCGGCTTCCCGTCCGCAAAGCCGACGATCTCGGTGCTTCCGCCGCCCATATCGACGACGAAGCCGCTTTCCGGCGGTTCCATGCTGCTTTTCATCACGGCTTCAAAGGAGAGCGCTGCTTCCTCCTCGCCGGTGATGATGATGAATTTGCATTTCGTTCTGTTACGGATCTCTTCCGAGACCTCATTTCCGTTTGAGACGGAACGGAGCGCTGCTGTCGCGGCGCAGAGGGTTTCGGAGCAGTTGAGATCGGCGGCAAGAGAGGCGTAGCCCTCCACTACCTCTACGAGACGTTCTTTCCCTTCGTCGGAAAGGCGCCCGTTCACGATATAATTGATCAGTCCCACCGGTGTGGACTGCGAGATCAGCGTGTCGGTGACGGGAAGTTTGTCCTCTTCCTTTGTGACCGAATACACGTTGAGCTTTACGGTATTGGAGCCGATGTCAATGATGGCGTATTTTGCGTTCATATCAGAATTCCGGGACGTAAGTCATGGGCGTATGGGTGAGAGACGGACGGTAAACCTTGAAATCGCGGAAAAGAATATGGGAGCAGTAGGTTCCCAGCCCTACGCGGTTGCAGTACTCCGCCGTGATGGGATCGGGATCGGCAAGGGTGACGATCATATTGCCGTCAACGGCGATGAATGCGATCGTACCGACGATACCGGTCTGAATATGATACTCCCGGTCGGGTTCCGCCTTGAAGGCTTCGGTGAGGGCGCGGAGGGCACAGCCGGGATACTTTTCGATCCCGGTGCGGTCGATATACCAACCGTTCAGCCCTGCGATATAGCCGACGTCGGCGTCGCCTTTTTCATAGTCCCAGCCCTTTGCGCGGAAGGAAAAGTTCAGGTCGTTATGGCAGGGGGAAACGATCGTGCCGTAGAAATCAAGCATCACGTCGCCGGGAAACTGCTTTTTCGAGTAGATCAGACCGCCCGCGTTTTCCCGGTAGATACCGTGGAGAACGCCGTTTTCCGCCTTCCAGTCGCCGCCCGAGATCTCCCAGTTTTTCGTCAGATCCGGATCGGTGAAACCGTCCGAGAAGAGGAGCTCTCCGGGCTCGATCCGGTCAAAATCAAGATAAAGTGCCATTTCGGAAATACCTCAATATATTTTTTAACAGTATAACAGAAAAAGCCGCTTTCGTCAAGGAAAGAACGACAATTTTTTGTGAAAACGATTGACAGAAGGGGCGCGTTATGATATCATTAGGTAACCAGACAGAGTAGAGATACCGGCGTAAAGTGCCCGGGGGACGGGGAGTTGCCCACGGGACGAAGAGCAATCGCGGTCGGTATCCCGCATCCCGCTGTTGCACGAAGGGTCCTGCCTTTCCTGCAGCATTATGCGGAAAGGAGGATCTTATATTATGTCTGAGAAAAAATCGTCAACCGCTCTTGAGGTCCGTGTCAGAAACCGTAAACTGATCCAGCGCGTCTGCATCTGCGGCGTTCTGATCGCCCTCTCCATCGTCGCAAAGCTGTTCCTCTCCACCACCGTTCCGTTCCTCGGTCCGGGCGGAATGAACATCGGTCTGACCGGCGTCTTTTCCGCGTTCCCGGCTTTGCTGTTCGGCGGTATTTACGGCGGTGTGACCTCGGCACTCTGCGATATCATCGGTCATTTCGTCAAGCCGGACGGCGCCTATATCCCGTGGCTTTCGATGACGGCGTTTCTCGGCGGTTTTCTGAAGGGATTGCTGTTTAAGATCAGTTCCGCGAAGAAGATCGGGAAAAAGGTTCTCGTTTCCTTCCTCGCCGTATTCCTTGTGATCGCCTCCCTCGGCGTTTTCCTTCACGTCACCGTGACGAAGGACGGCGTGCTGAACGGGTTCTTCCCGAAGATCGAAACCGTTCCGTCAAAGGGTGCGCTTGCCACGATGGAGGTCTCTCCGCTGACGAACGCGGTCTGCTCGCTCGCAAAATATAATAAAGATACGCTGACCCTTACCGCCGTTCCCGACACCGAAACCGTGATACTGCCCGTCATCTCTACGACGGACGGTACCGTTACGAAGCTCGGCGCAAATCTGTTTGCTTCCGAAACGGTGAAGACCGTGTATATTCCTTCCGGTTATAAGTCGATGGACGCAAGCGCTTTTTCCGTCAAGGTTGACGGAAAGAACGTTGTCCGTACCGACCTTGCGGTTTTTATTCCCAAGGACGCCGCCATCGAGTCTGTTCTGAAGGACAATAAGATCGGGTATCAGTATACGGAAGAAGAAACCGTTCCCGCGTTCGGAGAAATTACCGTTGATACGCCCGACACGTTTTCAGCACAGGATTACACATGGAAATCCTCCAACACCTTCCGCAAGTACCTTGCGGGGTATATGAGCTTTGCCACGGTCGGTCTTGAGCTTGCCGGTATCATCGGCATTACCGTCGTCGTGCTTTGCTTCGTTCTGCAGAACAAACAGGAAAAGGCAGAGGGAACGGAAAAGGCACGCTTCAATTTTCAGGATTTCGGACGCATCGCGTTTGCCCTTACCGTTTCCGGTGTGATCGTCACGACCATCAATACCTTCATCCTGCGCGAAACGATGGCAGCATGGGCGGGCAGAGCGTTTATGATCCTCTGGATCCCGCGTCTGATCGAGGAGATCATCGTCTGCATCCTTCAGTCTTATCTCGTTACGCTTCTTTACGAGTTTTATAAGGTACGCATCGCCCCCAAATTCCGCTTCTGATTTTATTTGAAAAGGATTCTCCCATGAAAAAACATCTTCTTCCTATCATTCTCGTTTTCGCAATGATGCTCTCCTTTACTGCCTGCGCTGTCAGAAAGAGCATTGACAACCATCTTCCCACACCTACGGAAAAGGAAAGCGAGGAGCAGCCCGTTTCCGGTGTGCGCGAGGGGACCGATACCGTTTACGCTTCCGAAACCGGAAAGGAAACGGAGCCGGCAACCGAGAAGGAAACCGAAAAGGTCACGGAGCAGGTCACCGAAAAGGTCACCGAGAAAGTTACCGAGCCGGAAACAGAGCCGGTAACCGAGCCGCCCGCACCCGAAACGCTTCCTTATGCCGACGAATGGGAGAAATACGATAATTCCGACCCGAACATCGTAAACGGTTGGGGACCCGGCAACGTAGGCGCCTGCTGGGCGGGTGACGAGGATCTGCCCTACGGAAGACCCTCCGCCGCAAGATGGGCACAAAACAAATACGGCTCGCTCTGGGGCGATTATATTTTCAGCGAATCGACCGATAAGGTGATCACGCTGACCCTCGACTGCGGGGAACCGACCGCCAATACCGGAAAGATCCTTGACACCTTAAAGGAAAAGGGCGTTCACGCAACCTTCTTCCTTACCATGCCGTTCATTCTGGCGGAACCGCAATCGGTGCAGAGGATGATCGACGAGGGGCATACCATCGGCAACCATACCGTGAACCACAAGATGATGCCGACGCTTTCCATTGAAGAACAGACGAACGAAATCATGGGAGTCCACAATTACGTGAAGGAGCATTTCGGATATGAAATGCACCTGATGAGATTCCCGCAGGGTGCTCACAGTGAAAGATGCCTCGCGCTGATGAAATCCCTCGGCTACCGCTCGGTACAGTGGACCTTCGCGTACGGCGATTATAATATCTACAATCAGCCCGATCCCGAATGGGCGCTGAATCATATCCTTTCCAACGTCTGCCCCGGTTCCATTTTCCTGCTTCACAACGGTTCCGATACCAACGCCGCGATCCTCGGCGACGTGATCGACGGCGTTCGCGCGGCGGGATATACCTTCTCGGACGGCTATCCGAAATGAAAACCGCAGAGGAATACGGCAGGGAAGCAAGAGAACTGTTTCTTTCGGGTTATACCTGCTCGCAGGCGGTGCTCGGTACCTTTGCCGAAGCGCTCGGGCTTGATCTGAAAACCGCGATGAAGATCGCCTCTCCCTTCGGCGGAGGGCTCGGCAGACAGAGAGAGGTCTGCGGCGCGGTCAGCGGAATGTGCATGGCACTCGGGCTTGCGGAGGGGTTTGGAGATCCTCCCGAAGCAAAGGAAAAAGGGGATTTATACCGGAAAGTTCAGACCCTTTGCGCCTCCTTCCGGGAACGGTTCGGAACGATCAACTGCGGTGAAATGCTCCGTGCGGCTTCGCTGAAATCGGAAACCGATCCGAATCCCGAAAAAAGGACCGCGGAATACTATAACAAGCGTCCGTGTCCCGATATCATAGAAGAAGCCGCCCGTATCTTTGCCGCTTACGCGATCGAAAACGGACTGCTTGAGGGAGATAGCGAAAATGCGTGAGCTTCTGATCCTTGTTCTTATTCTGATCGGTATCGCCGCGGTCGTATCTGTGACCGCGGCATTTCTCCTCTTTCTTTTCGCCTGCGAACGGAAGGCTCCCTCCGATTATAAGACGGAGGAAGACCTCGTCGGCACGGCATACGAAAAATTCGGGAAAGAGATCCTTGCCGGAAGAGCCGAATACCTTTCTCTCCCGTGGGAAGAGGTTACGACGGAATCGTTTGACGGTTTCGTCCTTTTCGGCAGATATCTGAAAGCGGAGGAGCCGAAGGGCACGATCCTGATGATGCACGGCTTCCGGTCCTCCGGCGAATTCGATTTTTCCTGCATTGCCCGAAAGCTGTATTTATCCGGCTATTCGCTTCTCGTTCCCGATCAGAGAGCGCACGGAAAAAGCGGCGGAAAATACATCACCTTCGGCGTAAAGGAGAGCAGGGACGTTTTGTCGTGGGTCAGGTGGATCGGGGAGAACCGACCCGATCCGAACGGTATCCTCCTCCACGGCATTTCGATGGGCGCTTCTACCGTGATGATGGCGGCGGAACAAAGTCTGCCGGATTCCGTGAAGGGGATCGGCGCCGACTGCGGCTTTACCTCCCCCGCCGAGATCATGAAGCACTTTTTGGTGAACGGGTTTCATATTCCCGCGTTTCCGGTCTTTCCGCTCGCAAGGCTGATCTGCCGTACGGTCGGCGGGTTTTCGATGTACGGTGCGGATACCGTAGAAGCACTCAAAAAATGGACGAAGCCGATCCTTTTCGTACACGGCAAAGCGGATACTCTCGTCCCTTATGAGATGTCGCTCGTGAATCTTGAGGCGTGCGCTTCCGAAGACAAAAAGCTCGTTTCCGTAGAGGAAGCGGGGCACGGGATGAGCTATCTGACCGAGCCGGACCGTGTCTGCAAAGAGCTTGACCGTTTTCTGGAACGCGTTTTCGGTTGAAAAAGCCAAAAAGGAGTCTTAAATGAAAATCGGAATCATCACCGGCGCTTCTGCCGGTCTCGGGAAAGAATTCTACCGCGTCGTCTGCCGCCGTCACCCGGAACTTGACGAAATCTGGATCATCGCGAGAAGAGAGGAACGTCTCCGTGCGCTTGCCGGGGAAATGCCCGACCGCAAAACGGTCTGCGTCCCCTTGGATCTGACGCTTGAGGCTTCCTACGAGGCGCTTGAAAAAAAGCTCGCCGACGAAAAGCCGGAAATCGCGCTTCTCATCAATAATGCCGGCTGCGGCAGGCTCGGCAACGTGAAGGACGAGCATTGGACGACGCAGACCGCGCAGGTCGATCTGAACGTGAAGGCGGTCACCGCCGTCACGACGCTCTGCCTGCCCTATATGAAAAAGGGAAGCTGGATCTTAAACGTCTGCTCGATCTCTTCCTTCTGCCCGAATCCCCGTATGACGGTTTATTCCGCGACGAAGGCGTATCTTTACAGCTATTCCAAGTCGCTCCGCTTTGAGCTGCAGCCGTACGGGATTAACGTCTGCGCCGTCTGTCCCGGACCGATGGAGACCGAATTCCTCGGTATCGCGGGCATTTCCAAAGACAATTCCAAGGCTTTCGCGACCCTTCCGTACTGCGACCCCGTCAAGGTCACCGAAAACGGCGTGATCGCGGCGGAGAACGGGCAGGGCGTCTATACGCCGAAATTCTTCTTTAAGTTTTACCGTGCGTTCGCAAAGGTCGTTCCGCACGGGATCGTAATGCACTTCAGCAAGACCTGAGGAAAGGAACCGTATGACAGAAGAAAAAATCGCGAGGATCAACGAGCTCGCAAGAAAAGCAAAAACACCCGAGGGATTGACCCCGGAGGAAACCGAGGAACGCGCCGCGCTGCGGAAGGAATACATCGACGATTTCCGCCGCTCGACCGAGAACGCGATCGAAAGCCTTCGCATCGTCCGTCCGGACGGAAGCGTTGAGATCCCGAAAAAGAAATCCTGAGAACCGATACGCCGCGTGATGCTTCATGCGGCGTTTTCAAAAGGAGAAGCCTATGGAAATGACAAGAGATATCGCGATCCTCCGTGACCTTGCAAAACGGTATATGGAGATCGCGCTCTCGGAGAAGCACGTCCGGATGCGTCGGCGCTTCCGCGATACGAACGACCTGAAGATCGTCCGCCCGCCGCTGATCATCGAGGAGATCCCGTGGGCGCAGATGAATATCGACGGGGAGCTTGACTGTATCTGCGAGCACGAGGAATTCCGTGGAACCGAATATTTTTTCCGCGAAAGGTTGTTCCACGAAAAATATTTTGCCTGTGACAATTATATCGAGCCCTTTTTTCCGGTATGGAAAAGCTTCACCTCTACGGGAAACGGACTTGACGTAAAAGAGAGAGCGATCTTTGAACCGACTGCGGGTGCGGGTTCCCATCATTACGAAGACGTTCTTCCCGACGAAAAAGCGCTTGCGGCGTTTCACGCGCCCGTCATCACTGCCCACCCGGAGATCGACGCGTATCATCTTGAAAAAGCGGCGGAGCTGTTCGGCGACTCCATCCCGGTAAAGCTGCTCGGGCACGGGATCTATTACGCGCCGTGGGATCAGATCGCGATGTACCGCGGCGTCGAACCGATCCTTTACGATCTTTATGACAGACCGGAGTTCCTGCATAGGATCATCTCGGCGTTTACCGACGGGATGAAAGCCGAAATGGATCAGATGGAAGCGCTCGGGCTATATGAGAGCGTAGCGGTTTCCGTACATTCCACGCCCGGTTACGTCACGGTTCCCGATCCCTCCTCAGACGGGAAAACGCGCTGTAAGGACATCTGGTTCCGTACGATGGCACAGATGTTTGCCGCAGTCTCTCCCGCCGCACACGAGGAATTTGACGTCGCGTACAGCGTACCGCTTGCCGCAAGATGCGGCGTGACCTATTACGGCTGCTGCGAACCGCTCCACGACCGGATCGGCATTCTGAAGCGCTATCCGAATCTCCGCAAGATCGGCGTAAGCCCGTGGGCGGACGTCGAAGCCTGCGCGGAACAGATCGGCGGGGATTACGTGATGTCGAGAAAACCGAATCCCGCCAACGTCGCGCTGAAGACCGATCCGGACGTGATACGCAAAGAGATCACGGACACCGTGAGGGTCTGTCTGAAATACGGCTGCCCGCTCGATATCACGCTGAAGGATATCACGACCGTCCGTAACGATCCCTCGAACCTGATCGTATGGGCAAAAGCGGCTTCCGAGGTCCTTGACTGTTATTACGGAGAATAAAGCATCCCTTCCTTTTTTCCGAACGGAAAGAAGGAAGGGACTTTTTTCGTATCCGTAACTGCCAAAACCGAATGATAATTTTACCACTTATATCGTCCGTTAAACCGAACATACTATTTTCAGAACCGAAAACAAGGTTCGATCAAATATATTTTGTCTTTGCAAGAGCAAAAACAAGGAGAAAAAAATGAAGAACAGCAAGGAAAAGGCAACTCTCGAAAGCTTCAAGATGGAGACCGCGAACGAAGTCGGCGTTTCTCTGAAGAACGGTGACAACGGCGATCTCACCTCCCGCCAGGCCGGTTCCATCGGCGGTCAGATGGTCAAGAAGATGGTAGAGAAGTACGAAAACGACCTCAAAGCAGGGAAGTAAACGTACCCCATCCTGACGGAAACAGCGGCTTTCGCGTTCCCGTCCGAAAAACGGTGTCCGGGAACGGCCGCCGTTTTTTGATTTTATTTACGGAATTGTCTTGATTTCTTTGTCTTTTTGTGCTAAAATAAAGTATCTATGTAAAATGGGTGATAAGGTTTGTATTCCAGACTTGTCGGAGTTATGTACGCTCTGAACGTCCTCGTTTCGGCGATCTTTACGCTTCTGACGCCGGTCGGCATCCTTTTCGCTGTCGCGTGGCTTCTGAACACGAAGGCGGGAGTGGGCAGTTATATTTACGCCGTACTGCTGACGATCGGCGTTCTCGTCGGGCTCTTTTCGATGATACGGTTTCTGATCAAGGCTTCGGAAACCCTTGAAAGGATCGAAAAGGAACGCGGCAAAAACGAAAAAAAGTGATCTCACCCCGTTTCCCGAAAGGAGATATCCGATGGAAAAGAGTCCCGTTTTGCGGGAGACCGCGATCCTTCTTTTCGCGGAGCTTGCCGTAAACGTACTGACCGCTGCCGTTTATTTTCTTCTCGATCTCGGGAAGGTGACCTCCGGCGCGTTTTCCTATCGCGTGATCACGGGCGGGCTCCTCGGGACCGCCGTCGTCGTGATCAATTTCTTCCTGCTTGCCGTGGCAACCGACCGCGCGTTTTCCAAGGTGCTTGACGAGCGGGGGACCGGTGAGATGACCGAGGAAGAAGCGGCGGAATTCGCCGCGAAAAACAAAGTCTCCGTGCAGGCGGCGATGGCAGGCTCTCAGCTTTTCAGAACGCTGTTTATGATCGGTGTGTTGGTGCTTGCCTTCGTTCTTCCGTGGTTTGAAGGGATCGCGGCTCTGATCCCCCTGATTATGTTCCGCCCGATCCTTATGATACGCGAATTCTTCCGAAAGGAAAAGTGATTTTTTATGGATAACCTTGATATCGGCAACGGTGCGAGAAAGCTGTTCGGCATACGGCTTTTCGGCTCCGTTGAGATCGTCGTCACGACGACGTGGATATCGCTTCTGATCGTTACCGTTACGCTGATTCTCGTCGGCTGGCTCGCCGGCAGGAAGCTGACGAAACGCCCCGGCAGATTTCAGGTCATCGTCGAAAAGCTTGTTACGATGCTGTATAATCTCGTCGAGCAGACGATGGGAAAGCACAATCTCAAATACGCTCCCTACATCGGAACGCTGTTTCTGTCCTCGTTCTTCTGTTCTCTGATCGGAATGCTGCAGGTCGTGCCCTCTGCGACCGGAGATCTGATGGTCACGCTCGGCTGGGCGCTGATCACCTCCGCGCTGTGCTGGTACGAAAATATCCGCAATAACGGTTTCCTCGGCTTTCTGAAGGGCTTTACCGAACCGATCGCCGTGATGACGCCGATGAATATCATCAGTGAGATCGCACAGCCGGTCTCGATGGCGTTCCGTCATTTCGGCAACGTGGCGGGCGGCGGGGTCCTCACCTCGATCATTTACGCCGCGCTCGCCTCTCTTTCCACTCTGGTCTTCTCCTTCCTGCCCGACAAGATTCTTTCTATGATCCCGCCGGTGTTTCAGGTTGGTGTTCCCGCGTTTCTTTCCATCTACTTCGATCTTTTCTCGGGCTTCGTGCAGGCGTTCGTATTCTGCCTTCTGACGATGGTTTACGTCGGAACGGCGAACCCGCCTCCCGCCGTCCCCGCGGAAACGGCGGAAGACAAATCGTAAAACCGTTAATCTAATTTTTTTGGAGGAATACAAAAATGGATGTAAGTGCTGCAAAAGCAATCGGAGCCGCGATCTGCATGGGTCTCGGCGCAATCGGTCCCGCTATCGGTGAAGGTAACGCCGTCGGGAAGGCTCTGGAGGGTATGGCGCGTCAGCCCGAAACCTCCGGTACGCTCAGAACCAATATGATCCTCGGCTGCGCGATCACCGAGACCACCGGTATTTATTCTCTCGTCATCGCGCTTCTTCTGCTTTTCGTTTACAAAGGCTGATTTATCCTGAAGAAAGTCTGATTTGTTTTTATGGAATTTTTTACGGATTTCACCGAAAAATTTGAAAGTTTTATCGGTGTGAACTTCTGGACGATGCTCTTCGCCTGGATCAACATTCTGATTCTGTATCTCTTCTTACGCAAGCTGCTGTTCCGTCCCGTCAAGAATATGATCGACAGCAGGCAGAAGGAAGTGGACACGATGTACGACGAGGCGGAAGCCTCCCGCACCTCTGCCGCGCAGATGAAGGAAGAATACGAGGAGAAGCTGAAACAGGTCGGGGAGGAATCCGATCAGATTCTGAAAAACGCCGTTCGCCGCGCCCAGCTTAGGGAAGAAGAGATCCTGAAGGACGCGAACGAAAAGGCGGAGCGCACGCTGGAACGCGCAAACGAGCAGGTCGCTCTCGAAAAGAAGCAGGCGATGAACGAGGTCAAGGACGAGGTGTCCGATATCGCGGTCGGGATCGCTTCCGCCGTGATCGGTCGCGACGTGAAGCCCGAGGAGCATACCGCGCTGATCGACGATTTCATCCGCAATATGGGTGAAGACAAATGAGCGGCGCGACCGAGTACGCAAAGGCGCTCTTTCTCCTTTCCGAAGAAGAAAACAACGTCGATATTACCGTATCGGACGCGAAAACGGTGCTTGAGGTCCTCAAAAAGAATCCGGAATACCGGAATCTTGCCGATCCGCCCGCGCTTCCGACGCAGGAAAAGGTCGCGCTGACCGACGAGGCGTTTCAGGGAATCGACGGGACTCTTCTGTCCCTGATGAAGATCCTCTGCGAAAAACGGGAATTCCATTCGCTTCCGCGGGTCCTGACCGAGTATCTCGCAGCCGTGGACGAAGCGCGCGGGATCCTGAACGTAACGGCGATCACCGCCGTGCCGATGCTCGAAAGACAGACCGACGCGATGAAGAAAAAGCTTGAAGATATGACGGGCAAGACCGTAAGGCTTGAAAATACCGTCGATCCGAAGGTTCTCGGCGGCGTCAGACTTCGCTACGCGGGCGTACAGCTTGACAGCACGCTCGAAAGCCGTCTGACCGCGCTCGAAAAATCGCTGAAATCGGCGATCGTATAATAACAGAAGTTGGTGAAACATATGCAGTCAAAAATTGACGACATCAGCAAGATCATCAAGGACCAGATCAAAAACTACGCGGCGAAAACCGAGCAGGATGAGATCGGTTACGTGATCTCGGTCGGTGACGGCATTTCCAAGGTCCACGGTCTCGACCGATGCAAATCGAACGAGCTGCTTGAGTTTTCAAACGGGACCTACGGCATGGCGCTGAACCTTGAGGAGACCTTCGTTTCGGTCGTTCTTCTCGGTTCCGACGTCGGCATTTCCGAGGGTTCTCTCGTCAAGAGAACCGGACGCGTCGTTTCCGTTCCGGTCGGCGAGGAGCTGATCGGACGCGTCGTGAACGCGCTCGGACAGCCGATCGACGCGAAAGGCCCGATCCGTGAGGCGGAATACCGTCCGATCGAACGCCGCGCATACGGCATTATCGAAAGAAAATCCGTCTCCGTTCCGCTTCAGACCGGTATCAAGGCGATCGATTCCATGATCCCGATCGGCAGAGGACAGAGAGAACTGATCATCGGCGACAGACAGACCGGTAAAACCGTCATTGCCACCGATACGATCATCAATCAGAAGGGTAAAGGCGTCATCTGCATCTACGTTGCGATCGGACAGAAGCAGTCCAACGTAACGAGCGTCGTCGATACCCTTTATAAGAACGGCGCGATGGATTATACCATCGTCGTTTCCGCCACCGCTTCGGAGTCCGCTCCGCTGCAGTATATCGCGCCCTATTCCGGCTGTGCGATGGGCGAATATTTCATGGATCAGGGCAAGGACGTTCTGATCGTTTACGACGATCTCTCCAAGCACGCGGTCGCTTACCGTGCGCTCTCCCTGCTGATCCGCCGTCCGCCCGGACGTGAAGCCTATCCCGGCGACGTTTTCTATCTGCATT
>JAKSPT010000043.1 GCA_024404495.1 Lachnospiraceae bacterium | reverse complement strand
GCAATCGTTCTCTCCGACTTTTATCATTTTCGGTGCCTGAGGATGCAGTTGACATAGAAGTTTGTGAACCGGATTTTATTTCATCACGATTGATATACTTTTTCTTCTGAATGCCGCGAGGAAGCAACACTGCAACACGCTCTGTGGTTACAAGAAGATTTGACACCTCATCATCAAACTCGTTTCCGGTTATTTCACGCACTTTTGCGCCATCAACGCCCGTTTGCAACATATGCATGTCAAAACCAGCAAAGTTTTTTTCTCTGAAATCAGACAGTTCTTGAAATTTCCGAAAAAATGTAGTAGAATAAGGATAGAAGGAAACAGAACAGGCGGTAATGATATGTTCAGACCGGTACGTAGAAAGAAAAACGAAATCAGCGCGGAGGAAGCAAGGGAGCTGCTCTGCTCTTCCCGGATCGGGATCCTTGCCGTAAACGGCGACGACGGCTACCCCTACGCGATCCCGATCAATTACTTTTACGATACGGAAAACGAGAAGATCATTTTCCACGGCTCGCGCGTCGGGCACAAGGTCGACGCACTGAAAAAGTGTGACAAGGTCTGCTTCACCGTGATCGGAAACGAAACGGTAAAAGGCGAGGCGTGGGCGCCCTACGCAAAGAGTGCTGTCGTCTTCGGACGCTGCCGGCCGATCGAAGACCCCGAGGAGACGCTGAAGACGCTCAAGCGGTTCGCGATGAAATACTATCCAGACGAGCAGACGGCGGACGAGGAGATCGAACGTTCCGCAAAAGCCGTCAGGATGTTTGAGATCACGGTCGAACACGTCAGCGGAAAAGAAGTGCAGGAGCGGTAATATGGAGAAACGGAAAGTTCTGAAAACGATACTGTTTTGCGCAGCCGTCCTTCTGGCGATCACAACGACCGTCCTGTTTGTTTATCCGCTGGTCAGAGCATTTCTGATCTACCGATCGGGCGTGACCGAACAGGACGCCTTCAATGCGTTGGCCGTTCCGCTGATTCTGAAGTATTGGCTGTTCAGTCTTCTGTCGGGTGCCGCCGCGGCGTTGGCACTCAGAGGAGTATATTATTTCAAAAAATAGCAGTTCCTCCCCCCGTGAACGCGGCATTTATCATACCCGGAAACGAAGCGAAAAAGCTTGTCAGCCGCCGAGTCGAGCTGTCGGGAAAAATGAAAAATGCAAAAGCGGTTATACAAATCTGAATTTGGGGAGGTGTACTATGAATACAAATAGAATGACCGTATTATTGATTATCTGTGTTGTATATTTGGGAATACGAGAACTGACAACTGCAAAAAAGCACTATGATAATAACGAAAAGTAATGGGCAGTTGCTTCACTTATCGTGGGAATATTTGCTCTCGTATGTGCTTTTCCTGGAGCTATAAACTTTTGAACGAATCCCGGTTTATCGTCCATATTTCGCGGACAATATGAAAAATTTTCAAAGTCTTTTGCACAGCTTTTCTTCAGAAAAGCGCGTACCCTTACAAATCCCGGTTTGGTCTGCGTGACCCAGAGACGTTATCTGATTTTTGTCAAGTCTTTTGCGCAGCTTTTCTTCAGAAAAGCGCGTACCCCCGATACCGCAGACGATATATTAAAGAAACGTGAGGACGTTGATATGTGGTTCATTTTTGCACTGTTGTCCGCCGTATTTGCGGCGCTGACTTCCATTCTGGCAAAGGTCGGTATTGACGGCGTCAACTCCAACCTCGCGACTGCGATCCGGACGGTCGTCGTCGTGGCCATGGCGTGGGGAATGGTCTTTCTCACGAACGCGCAGGGCGGGCTTTCGGAGATCGGAAAGAAGAGCTGGCTGTTTCTGATCCTTTCGGGTCTGGCAACGGGCGCTTCGTGGCTTTGCTATTACAGAGCCCTGCAGCTCGGTGAAACGTCAAAGGTCGTGCCGATCGACAAGCTGAGCGTGGTCATCACGCTGATTCTTGCATTCGTTTTCCTGCACGAGCAGTTCACGGCGAAGTCCCTTATCGGCTGTATCCTGATCGGCGCCGGGACGCTGATCATGGTATTATAACCCGGAAGGCCTGATCGGAGAGGTTCCTATGGATAACATCGAACAGATCATCAGAAACACGAACGAAGAGAATCAAAGCAAAACCGATTGGACGGAAGCGTGGAGCACCAGATATCCGATCCTGAAACGGTATCAGAAGGAAGTGGATATTCCCTGCTATGCGAAGGAAATCCGCAGGATGTTAACCGATCTCGAGGAGCGGTACGGTTACGGCGAGCTTGACGCGATGCTTGTGCTGAAGGACATTCTTGCCCACGAGTATCTTGACAACCGAAAGAAATAAACCGCAGGCAAACACCTGCGAACGGTATGGGATGAGTAATTATCAATTCGTAGACCTGAAAGAAATA
The DNA here is from genome assembly GCA_024404495.1 of Lachnospiraceae bacterium. Taxonomy (GTDB): domain Bacteria; phylum Bacillota; class Clostridia; order Oscillospirales; family CAG-272; genus CAKRZE01. The sequence goes on along the minus strand of JAKSPT010000043.1, from coordinate 18,212 downwards.
CCTTCTATGAAGGACGGAGCCGCGGAATGGTTCCGCAGCAAATGGAAGGTTCCGAAAGAAGCGTATCTTGAACGCATGGACGCCTATCTGAACGGAGAGACGGCTCTCGGCTGGTATCTCTGCCTTGACGGCGAGAGCATCGTCGGAGGGCTTGGCGTCATTGAAAACGACTTCCACGACAGAAAAGACCTTTCCCCGAACGTCTGCGCGGTGTACACGGAAAAAGAGCATCGCGGCAGAGGGATCGCCGGGCGGTTACTGACCATGGCGGTGGAGGAATGCCGGAAGAAAGGCGTTTCCCCGCTCTATCTCGTCACCGACCATATCGGCTTTTACGAGCGCTACGGGTGGGAGTTCCTTTGTACGGTTCAAAGCGACGGCGAACCCGAACCGTCAAGGATGTATATTCATCGTTGAATCGGGTGTTTTCACACAGTGAGGATACTATTTTGATGAAAAAAGACAAAAATCGGTCCGGGGGAGTCACGAATCCGATGAAAAAAACGGCGATCCTGTACGCGATCCTTGCCGCCGTATTCTACGCGCTCAATACTCCGGTTTCCAAACTGCTTCTTGATTCCGTTCCCGCCGCGTTTATGGCGTCTTTTCTGTATCTCGGCGCGGGGATCGGCGTCGGCATCCTGTATCTCTTTCATTTCCCGAAAGAGAAAAAAAGCGAACGCCTGACGGGAGCCGATCTTCCCTGCACGCTCGGAATGATCGTTCTGGACGTTGCGGCGCCGATCTTTATGATGCTCGGAATCAGGCTCGGCACGGCGTCGGGCGCGTCGCTGCTCGGCAATTTTGAGATTGTCGCTACCGCGCTGATCGCACTGCTCCTTTTCCGGGAAGCGATTTCCGGGAAGCTGTGGATCGCCATCGGGCTGATCACGGTTTCCGGGGTCCTTCTCTCCTTCGGGGAAGGCGGGAGTTTTGACGTTTCGGCGGGTTCCCTGCTCGTGCTTTTGGCAACCGTCTGCTGGGGATTGGAAAACAACTGTACGAGAAAGATCTCGGGAAAAAGCACCTACGAGATCGTAACGCTGAAGAGCGTCTTTTCCGGGCTCGGCGCCTTCGTCATTGCCCTGTTTACGAAAGAAGCGCTCCCGCCGATCATTTACGCACTCGGCGCGATGCTGCTCGGATTCGTTGCCTACGGGCTCAGTATCTTCACCTACATCCGGGCGCAGAGGGATCTCGGTGCCGCCAAGACGGGCGCGTTCTACGCGATCGCGCCTTTCGTCGGAGTGCTGCGCTCCTTTCGTCTCGTCGGCGAGAAGCCGGGACCCGCGTTCTTCGCGGCGCTTGCGGTCATGACCGCAGGGACGGCATTCGTCGTATGGGACACTTTGGCAAAGGATAACTGAAAAAAAGCTATTCTGAGGGGGATATAAGCTATGACGTTTGAAGACGTAATGGAACTGAAGAAAAAATTCGGAACGGCGGCTGCCGATTTCGGCATCCGCGAAGCCTTTCTGATCAGTTATCAGGCAAAGGGGAAATTCTTCGGTTACGACTGCGACTGTTATCTGTATTTTGATTCCGATCAGAAATTCACGGATTACGACCTTTCCGTTTACGGCGACAAAAACGGAAAGCTGATCGAAATCCTGAACGATATCTATTCGGGACCGATCTCGTCGGATATGACGCCCTACGTCGCTTCCAACGGGGGCGCCGTTTATAACAGCACGTTTGAAGACCCGGACGCCCTCATCACGGTATCGCTGTTTCAAAAAGATTACATCAAAGTCAAGATCAAGCCGAATCCGATTCCCGGATTTTTCGGAACGCTTACGCTGAAGCCGGCAGGCTTCAAAGGCTTTTTCCCGAAAGGCGCGGAGGCGGATCCCGCGGGATACGAAAACGGCGTACTGACCGTAAAGGTGTCCAACCATACGGGGGCAGCTCTTGCCCTTTCCGATGATTTTGAGTTATACGAGCGCAGAGAATCCTCCTACTGTTCCAAATTCAGAATCACAATGCCTTTTTCACCAAACAAAACCGCTGCCGTTCTTCCGGAAGAAACGGCTGAGATCAGGCTCGATCTGCGTGCCTTCGGCAAGGTCACCCCGAACGAATACATGGTCAGGTTCTCGGGGATCGAGCTTTATTTCGTACTGACAGACGAATAAAGCGGCAAATTCATTCTTATCAAAAGACGTATGAACAATATACCGAACGTAAAGAAGATCCTCGTGCTCGGGTGTTCCGGAAGCGGCAAAAGCACCTTCGCGAGAAAGCTTCACGATCTGACCGGGCTGCCTTTGATCCATCTCGACAACGTCTGGTGGAAGCCCGACCGCACGCATATCACCCGCGACGCGTTTGACAGAGAACTCGACCGGATCCTTGAGGGCGGCGCGTGGATCATCGACGGGGATTACAGCAGAACGTATGAGGTCAGGCTCCGGGCATGTGAAGCCGTGTTTTTTCTGGATTTCAGCGAAGAGCAATGTCTGAACGGGATCACCGAAAGGATCGGGAAAGAACGACCGGACATCCCGTGGACCGAAAACACGCCGGATCCCGAACTCATTCGGCTTGTAAAAGCATACCGTACCGAAAACCGCCCAAAGCTGTGTGAATTATTCCGAAAGTATCCCGAAAAACGGATCATCGTCTTCAGATCCCGACAGGAAGCCGATCAGTGGCTTGAGAGCGGAGATCCAACGGTGCTTCCCGCAAAGAGCCCGGTTCGATGAATCGGAAAGGAGAGAGCCCAATGTTTGCCTATTCCGTCATTTTATTCGCGGCTGCTCTCATATTGCTCGTATTGGGAATCATGCTGGATCGCGGCAGAACGGATCTGATCATCGACTATCATCAAACGCGCGTCCGGGAATCCGATAAAAAGGAATACGGCAGAGCGTTTGGAAAAGCCATGTTCTGCATATTTCTGACGATGACCGCAAGCGGGGTCATCGCTTTATTCGGAGAAAGCAAGACGGTCGTGTTATCATCGGCCGCGGTACTGTTTGTCGGATTGATCGCATCGATCGTTTGGATCGTAAAGATCCAGAAAAAGTACAACGGCAGCATTTTTTGAAAGCCGTAATTTACAAAACAGAAAGGGAAAAGAAAAGTTTTGGCTGACGTGATAACGGGCATCCGGATCGTCTGTGCGCTCGGGCTGATCGCCTGCCCTCCCTTTTCGGTGCTTTTTTATATCCTGTATCTCATCGGCGGCGTCAGCGACGTGCTTGACGGGATCGCCGCAAGGCGCTTCGGAAAAGAAACGAAGTACGGCGCGCAGCTTGATACGGCAGCCGATACCGTTTTTACCGTTGTCGTCATAGTGAAAACGCTTCCGAAGGTTTCCCTCCCGGCGTGGGTGATCGTATGGATCGCCTGCATTGCGGTCATCAAAGCCGTGAATATCGTCGGCGGGTTCGTGATCCGGAAACATTTCGCTGCCGAGCATACCGTTCCGAACAAGGTTTGCGGCGTGCTTCTGTTTGCGCTCCCGCTCTGTATCGGTTTTCTTCCGGGCAGGGCGGTCACCCTTCTGACCGTGCTGACCTGCGCGGTCGCTGCGTTTGCCGCGATTCACGAATGGTACTGCATCCTCGCCGGAAAAGAGATCTCATAAAAATCTGCGGACGGTTATTGACGAAAAATGAAACTGCTGAAGGAATGTATCAAATGAAAGAAGAATGCCTGATCTGCAAAGCGCCTCTTGAATACCTGACCGAAGACGTTCTTATGGAGTGCGCGATCTGCCGGAAAACAGAATACAGTAAGACCCGCTGCGTAAACGGTCACTACGTCTGCAGCGAGTGCCACACGAAGGGCATCGACAGCATTTTCGGCGTATGCCTTGCCGAGACCTCGAAGGATCCCGTAAAGATCCTGAACAGAATGATGAACCTCCCGTTCTGCCACATGCACGGTCCGGAGCATCATATCATGGTCGGCGCGGCGCTTCTCACGGCATATAAAAACGCGGGAGGCAAGATCGACCTGCCGAAGGCGCTGAGCGAAATGAAGAGCCGCGGGCAGAACGTTCCCGGCGGCGCGTGCGGCTTCTGGGGCGCGTGCGGGGGGGGATCAGCGCGGGGATGTTCGTTTCGATCGTCTCCGGCTCCACGCCGCTTTCTGCGGAGCCGTGGGGTCTTTCCAACCGGATGACGGCGAAATCGCTCGACGCCATCGGTACCGTCGGCGGTCCCCGCTGCTGCAAACGGGATTCCTACCTTTCCGTCCTTACCGCAGTTGATTTCGTCAAGGAGCACTTCGGCGTCGAAATGGAAAAGACGGAGATCGTATGTACCTTCTCCGCGAAAAACAATCAATGCCTCGGAAAGCGCTGCCCGTTCTCAAAATAGACCGAAACGTCGACCGGAAAGGATTTTATGGTAGAATGAGCAAATACGAACCGCTTTGGACATGGATTCGGGACAACCGGACCGAAAGCTTCGTGATGACCTTCGGTGAGATCGAAAAGGTCCTCGGTTTTCCGATCGATCACGCCTTTCTGACCTCCAAAAAGGAGCTCACGGCGTACGGCTTCCGGGTCGGAAAAATCTCCATGAAGGAAAAGACCGTCGTTTTTGAACGGGAAGAAGGAAAGAAATGATACTGCTCCGGTACGGAAACACGAACACCTATTACACGGACGGGCTGCTGATCGACACCGATATGCCGGGCACCCTGCCCCTCTTTTATAAGGAACTGAAGAAAAACGGGCTGAACGTCGGCGATATCCGTTTCGTTCTCGCGACCCACTGGCATCCCGACCACATGGGGCTGATCGGAGAGCTGACGGCGCTCGGCGTAAAGCTGCTTCTGATCGACAGGCAGAAAGCATACGTCAATTTTTCCGACCGCATTTTCGCACGGCAGAAGGGGATCGATTTCAAGCCGGTACGGGAAGATGACGCAGTCGTCATTTCCTGCGAAGAAAGCCGGGCGTTTTTACATGGGATCGGGATCGGCGGCGAGATCGTACCGACCGAAAGCCACAGCCCCGACGGGGTCGCGCTGATTACCGACGACGGGAACTGCTTTGCCGGCGATCTCGAACCGATGCGGTATATCGAAGCGTACGGAGAGGATTCCCCGCTGAAAAAGGATTGGGACAGGATCGTTAGTTTTCATCCCCATACTGCTTATTTCGGTCATTACAACGCACAAAAGCTGAACTGATTTTTGTACGATATCGTTTTTTTCCGTACTTTTCATCAAAAAGCGTCAGAATCGGGTTGACGGTTTTCCTACTCTTGTAACTGAAGCGTGCTTCAGAATACAAAAACCGTGAGGAAATTATGGAAAACTACCCGATGAACCTTGAACAGCTCGCAGAACGCCTGAAACGCCTGAACCTGAACTGCGCTATGATCCTTGACGCGAAGAGATACGCGGAAGCGCTCGAAACGGTCCGCATCCTTGAGGAGATGATAAAGGAAGAGGACCCCGACGCCGTGATAACGGTCGATTTTGACCCGCTGCTCGGCAAAGACCTCGAAATGGAGATCATCACCTCCTCGGTCGCGATCCGGAACGTGAAAGCGTTCTGCGGGATCGCGAAAACCGCCGACGTCATCGGCATCGAACCGCGCCTTGACGAAAAGCTGCTGATCGGCGTTTCGTTCACGAACGTGAAGCGGACGATCGGATAACAAAAAAACAACGGGCCCTGACAGACGATCCGTCTGTCAGAGTCCGTTTTCGGTTTTATCTGCCTTCGCGTTCCATTTTCGCCCAGAGGCGCTTGACGAGAAGCTCGTCGTTGTTCGCAACGCCGAAGAACTCCTGACTGTAACCGTAATACATCAGCGAGAGGCATTCGCCGCTCTCGGCGTACAGACGCGCCTCGCGCTGCGCGGGCATCGCGAAGAAGCCCTTGCCGTCGCTGTGCTCGGCGATCCAATCGACCGCGTATTCGAGGAATTCCTCGCGGTACCACTCGGGCTGACTGCCGAACCACGAGATCTCGTCAAGACCCCAGATCCAGATGCTGCCGCGATTCGGCTTGAAGAATTCGCCCTCGTTCACGCCGCCGAAGTTGTCAAGCTCGACCATATAGGGCAGCGAATCGCACTCCCAGCCGCTGTAGGTCACGCCGCCGAGGCTCTTGCCGTAGATCGAATCGACGTACCCTTCCTCAAAGACAGCCTCCTGCGGGAAATCCTCGGAGGGACCGTGCGCCTTCTGTCCCTTTGCGGGAGCGGGGCGGGAGGGATACATGTGGAAGTCGAACATCAGGATGCCATCGCTGTCGGTGATGCCGTGCGTATGCGCGTTCAGGAAGACGAAATGGCGTCTCGCGTGCTCTGCCGCGTATTCGCGGATCATATTGACCAGCTTTGTGAAGCACTCCCAGTTCTTGTCCTTTTCGCCCATCAGATTGACCTGACCGAGGTGGAGCGCCTCAAATCCGGCGTCGATATAGCGGGTCGCGCGGTAATAGAAGAACATCTGCGTTTCTTCCTGCGTGATGTCGGGCACGCTCTGATCGGTACCCCAATGGTTGACGTACGCCTTGTTTTTGAAGAGCATATCCTGATAGACGAAATTGCGCTCCTCGGGTTCCTTGTCGAACGCTTCAAAGACGAATTCCGGGATCGCGACCGCCTCGACGCCCCACCTCCAGACGTTCTCGAAGATGCACGCCTCGAAGACGATATCGGGATCGGTTTCGTGCATTTCGTCGATGAAGGTCTTCTGGATGCCCCATCTGTCGTCGTCATCCTTGGAGAAGCACCATGCGTCGTTGGCGCGCGCGATGTATTTCGCGCCGGTGTTCAGGATGTACTGCTTGATGTGGAAGCCGTTCTGACCGTTCCACTCCTCGATGTTTCTCGAAGCGATGGTAACCGCACGGGAAAGATAGTGGCAGAGGACCTCCTCGGAAACCTTCCCGTCAAACTGATAGCGCGGATCGGCGGTCGGACCCGGGGCTTCGGTCTCCCCTTCGGTCACCTCCCCGGTCGGCGCCGCGGTTTCGTTCGTCGGCTTATCCCCGCCCTTGCAGCAGACGAGCGTTCCGACGAGCGTCACGGCGAGCAGAAGCGCGGCAATGATTCTTTTCATATCGTGGTTCCTTTCGGTTTATTTCTTCTTTTTCTTTATGATGAGCAGAGACGCTGCGGCGGCGAGCGCGACGGCGGCACCGGAGATCAGAGCGGGGACGAGGAAGCCGTTCTTTCCGGAGGGCTCGGTGACCGGATCGGTCGCGGCGTCGGTTTCGGGTTCCTCCGTGTTTTCCGCGGATTCGTCGGAGAACAGAATATCGTCGAGATACAGAACGCCGCTCTGCCCGGGCGCGGCTTCAAAGACGAAGTCGATCGCGGTGACGTTTTTCAGCTTGGGACGGTACGCCTTTTCGCCGTTTTGCGTCAGGTTTTCAAACAGATCGGCATAGACCGCTTTCCAGCCGTCGGTCGATGCGATCTCTTCGTTCACCGAAACGGAATAAATCTTGCCGTCCGACGCGGTGAAGCGGATCTCTTTGCATTTCAGATTCCCTTCCCCGCCGTTTTTCGCGAAGAAGCGGAGCGTATAGAAATCGGAATAATCCGGGTCGATATCGGGACCGTTCCCGAAACCGCTGACAGACGGACTGACAACGACCGTTCCGCTTTCGTCGGCAGTATATCCGAGCCTCAGCGATGCCTCACCGCGATGAACGGTTTCGGTGTCGAAGGAGATCTGACCGGAAACGCTCTTCCACGAGGGAAGGAATCCGGCGTTCGTGCCGTCGCTGTGCCAGAGCGTTCCGGAATCGCAGTAGGTCCAATCATGCGGGCGGTAATAAGAGACGCCCTTCTCGTCCGAGGTGCGGAACGGGACCGCGGCAAAGAGCGTGCTGCCGTTCTTCGTGCTGACGAGGTTGGCTTCCTGATTCATCGACGACCACGCGTAGGTGACGGCGACGGGTTCCTTTACGAGCGGACTGTAAACCCTGACGGCGTCCTTCCCGACGATCTCGGCGTATGCGGGAACGAAGACCTTGCCGGAGCGGATCGCGAAGCCGTAAAGCTCCTTTCCCTCCGCGGCAAGCCCGTCGCCGACGTGATCGAAGGTAAGATACGCGGCACCGTCCTTGATCTCCATACTCTTACAGACCGGGGACGTGGTCTCCTCCCCGACGCCGTAGAGCATCGCGAGCGCGGAAAGCCCCATCCTTCTGCCGATCCCCTTTTTCTCTGAGGGGTGGATCGGGGATACGGGCGCAAAGGGCGCTTCGGTTTGATAAGTGACCGGGAGATCGCAGATCGCGACTTGAGCGGTGACCCCGGGCGAGGCGCTGACGATCGCGTTCAGTTCCTCGGTAAACGCTATTGGCTTGTCGATCCCGAGATCGGCGTAATAATGCGGCGCGAGGTGGGAAACGATCAGCGGCATCGTGCCGTCCTTCCATCCGAAGAGATCGCCCCAGCTTTTACGGAGCAGCGCCATCGCCGCGGAGTAGTACCCTGCGGGTTCGCCGCAGTTTGCCTCTCCCTGATACCAGAGCAGACCGCGCACCGCCGTTCCGGCGAGACGTTCGATCCGGTCGTCGTAAAGCTCACCGACCGGGAGGAGCGAAGAGGCGAACCGGTACAGTTTTTGATCCGTTTTCAGAACGTCCTTTGCGATCCAATGATAGATCGAGGTTCCGCCCGCCGCCGCGTCGATGACGGCGACTGGGACGTCAAGCGTTTTCCGCAGCTCTGCGGCGAAATAATAGCCGACGGCGGAAATATTCGAGATAGAATTGCTGTCCCCGACCGTCCACACCGGATCAGGCCCGGTGACGAGCAGACCGCGCAGATACGGGTCACGGAAATCAAGGTCGGGATCCATCGCGTGTCCGTCGACCGTCCAGCAGAGCTTATACTGCATATTGGACTGACCGCCCGCAAGCCACACCTCGCCGAAGACGAGGTTATTCACTTTTTTGGTCTTCTCTCCATCCGAGATTTCAAGGGTATAGGCGTCGTAGCCCGCCTTCTGCGCGGGAAGGATCAGTGCAAACGAGCCGTTGTCGTCCGCCCTTGCGGTCGCTTCGGCAGCGGGGGACGTTTCGTTTTCCTTGAAGAGCTTTGCGGTCAGCGTTTTGCCGGGATCGGTCTTTCCCGAGACCGTGACCGGCATATCGCATTGCAGGACGGCGTTATCCCGGAAGTATTCCCCGACGGTGAAATGCTGCTCCTCCATAAAGCCGAGCCCCGAGAAGACGACGGCGCAGCAGCCCTTTTCGGTTGCCGAAGGAATTTCCCAAAGGATATATTCGATCGTGACCGTAATATTGCGGACCCCGGTCAGACCGTCGCGGTCGCGGAGATTGACAGTATGCACGTCGGGACCGCGGCGCCAGTCCGACTCGTCCCTTGATTTGTTGACGTAGTGGCTGACCCTGTCCTCCGCCTGATAATAGATATCGTACTGGATGTCGGTCCTCTGCACGGTCAGCGTGATCAGCGGCACCTTGTCCACGTCCACGCGGAAGGTCCCCGAGAGCGTGTATTTATAGGTCTTTTCCCCCGACCACGTGATATTATTGGAAATTGAGATCCCGTTCCCGCCGATATCCTCCACGGAAAGCTCCCTCGGCGCCTTGAAATCGGCGGCGTGAAGCATTCTCGTTTCGGTGATGACCTCGTTCGCGGCGGAAACCGGAAGCACCGTTCCGGCAAGCGTCAGAACGGCGAGCAGCAGCGAAAAAAAGCGGCTCGCTCTTCTTTTGCTTTTCTGATTCTGCATGATCGTTCCTCCCCGGAAAACGCGTTTTTCGTTCTTTTCCCATTATACTATGAAACCGCCCGGATTTCAAGCGATATCGTTTTTTTCGCAAAAAGAATGCCGGAATTTCTTCCGGCATTCTGAAAAGGGTACGGATTATCTTGCTTCTCTGTCGCGCTTGTCGATGACGCGGACGTCCATCTGTTCGTACGGGAACTCGATCTTCGCTTCGTCGAAGCCCTTCTTCGCCTGCTCGCGGATGTCGAAGAAGACGTCCCAGTAGTCGGCGTTCTTGCACCACGCACGGCAGCAGATCACGATACCGTTGTCGGTGGAGCCGACGACGCGGACGGTGTTGCCCGGATCCTTCAGGACCTTTTCGTGGTTGTCGATGATATCGTTCAGAATCTTCTTGGCAACCTCGAAGTCCTCTTCCTCGGAGATCTCGAACTCGAGATCGACGCGGCGGAGCTCCTTCTCGGAGTAGTTCACGACGTTGGAGCCGGAAGCGGCGCCGTTCGGAACGTAAACGACTTTATTGTCGAGGGTGATGATCTTGGTGTGGCAGAGGCGGATCTCCTCGACCGTACCGGTGGTGCCGGCGACCTCGATGAAGTCGTCAACGCGGAAGGGGCGGGTGATGAGGATCAGCACGCCGCCGGCGATATTGCCGAGCGCGCCGTTGACAGCCAGACCGACGCAGACGCCGAGGGAGGCGATCAGAGCGGTGATGGCGCTGGTGTCAATGCCGAGGAACGCGACGAGGCTGATGACGACGACGCATTTCAGCACGAGACCGAGGACGTAAAGAAGCGTCTTTGCGATCGTCTTGTCGATCTTGCCGTTCTTATCGTTTGACTTCGTGATCTTCTTCACGAGGAAATTGATAAGCTTGAACGCGACGATCAGAATGATGATCGCGATGAGGACCTTGATGCCGGTACCCATGACCCATTCGGAGACCTTGGTCCAGAGGTCGTTCCAGTTCAGCGGCTGCGTGGCTGCTTTTTCCACGTTTTCGACCGCATCGGTCAAATCTTTTGCAACCTGTTCTTCCATTTTCTTTTCTCCTTTTTCCGGCGAAAGCCGATTTATAACGTGATTATACCATATTTCCATGGAAAAAGCAATCCTTTTCGGACAATTTCGGGATACAATTTCCAAAACGAAACCGCCGCCTTGACAAAAAGCGTCAAAACGGATATAATGAAGCCAAATCACCGAAAGGACGCAGACGAATGAAAAAAACGACGATTTCCCGCGCGTTCCCTGCCCTGCTCGCGGCGCTGCTGCTCCTCCCCTGCTGCGCCGGATGCGGAAAGAAGGAGCCGGGTCCCGGGGCGGGAACGGAACACGAAACGACGGCTGAAGCCGAGACGAAGGAAGAAGAGATCTTTATGGACAAGCAGAACGCCGTTACCGATTATCTGACGGTTTACGGCAGAACGGTAAACGACGGCAAAACCCTCAGTCTCTACTGGACGAACAGCGGCTTTTCCCTCCGCTTTCGGGGGACCGGGGTCAGCGCGAAGCTCACGCCCTCTACCGTCAATCCGACCTATTACGGGTTTCTGAACGTCTACGTAGACGGGCATTTTTCACCCGACGCGACGATCTGCGTCAAAAAAGCCGATACCTACGACCTGATCTCCGGTCTTGAAAACGGAACGCACACGATCGAGGTCCGTAAGCGCAACGAAGCGATGTACGGTGCGTCGGCGACGGTAGACGTCTCGGAGCTGAAGATCACGGACGGGAAATTTGCGCTGAATCCCCCCGAAAAGCCCGCCCGCGTCATTGAATTCGTCGGTGACTCGATCACGAGCGGCTTCGGCAATATGGTCAGCGACGGCAGCGGCGCGATCTTCTCCACCGATACGCAGGACGGCACGATGACCTACGCCGTCCTTGCCGCGAAAGCCCTCGGCGCAGACGCGCGGGTGATGTCCCGCAGCGGCATCGGATTCGTCCGGGATGCCTCCTGCGGCTCCTTCATTCCGCTCTACGACAAGACCTGTTCCCTCCCCGGTCAGGTTCTCTCGGACGCCCCCTGGGATTTTGAATCGAATCCGGCAGACGCCGTGGTCATCAACCTCGGCACGAACGACGGCGGCGCGACGCTCGACGGCAAGCCGATCTCCGACGCAAAAATGACGGAGGAAGCGATCGCCCTGCTCCGCCTCGTACGGGAAAAGAACCCCGACGCCGTGATCGTTTGGGCGTACGGCATGATGGGTTCGGGCAGAAGCGCCGTTTTTGAAAAAGCGGTCAAAACGCTGAACGGCGAGGGGGACGGTAAGATCGCCTATCTCCGTTTCGACACGCTGAATTCCGCGAAGGAAGGGATCGGCGTTCACGGACACCCGACCATTCAGACCGATATCGAAAGAGGGATCACGCTTTCCGCCCTGCTTGCGGATCTTCTCGGATGGGAGACCGATCCGACCGTTCCATTGAACGCGGAGATCCAATACGCGAAAGACTATTGGCTGAAAAACGCTGCCGCCTATACCGAAGCAAGCGTGAAAGCACTTGAGAAAGCGGTCACCGACGCGGAAGCGCTGCTTTCCGCCTCCCCCGACGCCGCCTCCTGCGAGGAAGCGCGCGCGGCGATCGTAAACGCGCACGAAAATCTCTCCCGCCCGGAGGACGTCTCGGACGAATACATCCTGCTTGACGACTGCGACAACGTCAGAAGCTGGTCGATCGGCGGAACGGCGGGAAACGAAACCAAGCGCCATATCGGCGGGGAAAGCTGCATCCGCACGAAAGGGACCGGCAACATCTATTTCATCAAGGCACCCGGCAATTATCACGTTGAAATGCCGAAGGACTGGGAAAACTGGTACCTTGAAATGTGGCTGTATATCGACGATCCTTCCGCGATACAGCCGGGCAGCAACCTCGAATTCTCGCAGGTGGTCGACCAGATCGAGTTCGCGTGGGACGTCGGTTCCCTCGGGCTGGAATCCGGCTGGAATCACCTCTGTCTGAAAATCAGCGGTGCGATGAAATCAAATCCCGGGTCGTTCAGAACCCTTGAAAACATCCGTCTGTTCCTCTTCCTCGACCGTCCTGTCACCTATATGGTCGACGATATCGCGCTGACGAAGGGCAAGCTCGCCGCCGACCGGTGCGATCTTGACGCGTGGATCGCGGAAGCGGAAGCCTGCCTCTCCGAAAACAAAAACGAAACGCTCGAAATGCTCCTTCCCTTCGCAAAGGAAGCGAAGACCCACCGCGCCTGCGAGATCCTTTCCGAGCGGATCTATTCCCTGCTCAATCAATGAAGCAAACAAAAATGACCGCGGACGGTTTAACCGCCCGCGGTCGTTTTTTGATTCCGTATTACAGTTTTCCGACGACCGATCCGATCAGCGCCGAGAAGTTGCCGCGCACCTTTTCGCCGGTTTCCATGACCTCCTTGTGCGTGAGGGGCTGATCGAGGATGCCCGCCGCCATATTGGTGATGCAGGTGATCCCGATGATATCCATTCCCGCGTGGCGGGCGGCGATGACCTCGGGTACGGTGCTCATACCGACCGCGTCGGCGCCGAGGACCCGCGCCATCCGGATTTCGGCGGGCGTTTCGTAGGAAGGACCGCTGAACCACATATAGACGCCCTCCTTCAGGTCGATGCCGAGCTCCTTCGCGCATTCTCTTACGACCGGACGCAGGGCGGGCGTATAGGCGGTGGACATATCCGGGAAACGGGTGCCGAAATCGTCGTCGTTCGGTCCGATCAGCGGATTGACGCCGCTGTAATTGATATGGTCGGTGATCAGCATCAGATCGCCGGGCGTATAGGAAAGATTGACGCCGCCTGCGGCGTTGGTGACGATGAGGGTCTTCACGCCGAGCAGCTTCATCACGCGCACGGGCAGAACGATATCCTCGGTGCGCCAGCCCTCGTAGAAATGGAATCTGCCGCGCATCATGCAGACCTTTTTCCCGTTCAGCTTTCCCGTGACCCATTCGCTCTTATGCCCGGTCGCGGTCGAAAGCGGGAAATCCGGGATATCCTGATACGCGATCGTCTTCGCGTCCTCCAGCATGACGCTGTCGGCAAGTCCGGAGCCGAGGATCAGACCGATCTCGGCATCCCCGCACCGTTCGCGGATCACGTCCGCGGCTTTTTTTACTCTTTCGTTCATAGCAAGCATCCTTTCAGAATACGAATTGTACCAAAACCATATAGCATACCGTCCCGCCGATGATGGAGACGAGGGTATTCTTTTTCCAAACGTAGCTGCCGACGACGACCGCACCCGCGATCAGCGCGGGCAGGAAGCCCGGGAGCGCGCCGAAGGTGACGCCCTTCAGACAGTAGACCACGAGCATTCCCATCGCGGCGTAGGGGAGCAGCCCGCCGAAGCGGATCAGCCAATCCGGCGTTTTTCTGCCCGAAAACAGAAGGAACGGCAGAAAACGGAGGAGCGCGGTGACCGCGGCGATCACGAGGATCGCAAGAAAGACCTGCGTTCCGTTCATACCGTTTTCTCCTTTCTCATATACAGAAGGAGGACGGCGGTGATCCCGATCATCGACGGGATCAGGAAGCGATCGGGTCCGAACAGCAGCAGGCACAGAACCGAGATCACGACGCCCGAGATCGCCGGGACGTGATCCTTTTTCTTCATCCACTGATCGGTGAAGATCGTGAGAAAGAGCGCGGTGAGGGCAAAGTCGATGCCTTCGGTATTGATCGGAAGCCCTCTGCCGAGCAGCGCGCCGATCAACGTCCCCGAGACCCACCAGATATGGTCGAACAGCGTGACGAGGAAGCAGTAGTCCGTATCTGCCTCTTCCCTGCAGACGAGAGAATAGGTCTCGTCGGTCAGACCGAATATGAGATAGGGCTTTTTCCAACCGGTCCCGCGATACTTTTCGGTCATCGAAATGCCGTAAAAGAGATGCCGTGCGTTTACGGCGAGCGCCGTCAGCGCCGCGGTGACGAGGGACGCGCCGCCGGTAAAGAGCCCGACCGCCGCGTACTGCATCGAGCCGGCGTAAACGAGCAGACTCATCGCGAGCGAGAGCAGCGGTCCGTACCCGTTCGCGCTCATGATGACGCCGAAGCCCATTCCGAGTACGACGTAGCCGGTCATGACCGGAACGGTATCGGCAAACGCTTTTTTGATATATTTTTTCATATTCGCCTCACGCGGGATCCCCCGCTTTTTCTATCATAGCAGAACGGAAGCCTCCCGTCAAGAGAACATTTGAAAAAAAGTCTTGACAGAGCCCCTGCGGTGGTATATTATGGAATTGATAATAAAACCGGGAGGGATCCTTATGAACAGTTGGGAACGGATCAAAAGAATGTACGAGCACCGCGAAGCCGACCGCATTCCGATCATCGACAGCCCGTGGGGCGGTACGATCCGCCGCTGGATGCGCGAGGGAATGCCGCCGATGGACTGGACCGATTACTTCGATACCGACAAGATCGCGGATATCTCGGTCGATATCACCCCTCGTTTTCCTTATAAGCTGATCGAGGAGACCGACCGCTACCGCATCGAGACCTCCCCGTGGGGCGTGACGATGAAGAACTTCAAGGAGGAGGATTCCACCCCCGAATTCCTTGATTTCACGGTCATCGACGAGGAATCGTGGGAGAACGCGAAGAAGCGGATGACCCTCTCGGACGACCGCATCCCGTGGGATTATCTGAAGGCGAACTACCCGAGATGGCGCGCCGAGGGGTACTGGATCCGGGGCATCTTCTGGTTCGGCTTTGACGTCACCCACTCGTGGATGATGGGGACCGAAAACCTGCTGATCGCGCTGATCGAGCAGCCCGACCTCGTGACCGATATGTTCGATACCTATCTGAACCGGAACGAGATCCTTTTCGAGCGTCTGTGGGACGCGGGCTATCAGTTCGACGAGATGTTCTGGTACGACGATATGGGCTACAAGGGAACGACCTTCTTCTCGCCGAAGATGTACCGCGAGCTCGTCTTCCCCTTCCACAAACGCGCCGTGGACTGGGCGCATGGTCACGGGATCCCCGCGCAGCTCCATTCCTGCGGCGATATCATGACCCTCCTGCCCGAGGTGATGAAGACCGGGCTCGACGGGCTGAATCCGCTTGAGGTCAAGGCGGGCATGGACGCGCTCGGCATCAAGAAGGAATACGGCGACCGTCTGCTCCTGCGCGGCGGCATCAACGCCGTCCTTTGGGACAAAACCGACGAGATCATTGAGGAGATCCGCACTAAGATCCCCGTTCTGATGGAAAACGGCGGCTTCATCTTCTCCTCCGACCATTCGATCCCGAACAGCGTTTCGCTGGAAAATATGCGCCGCATCGTCGAAGAGGTCAAGAGGGTCGGCACTTATCGCTGAACGGTCATAGATCAGATAATCCGAAACAGACCGCCGGAAGGAATTGCGTCTTTCCGGCGGTCTGTTATATGAATCATTATTGTTTGAAGCGGTACCCCGCGCCGGTAAGCGCCTTTTCCGCCGCCTCCGCCTGCGTTTCCTTCGTCAGGATATAGTCGGTATTGAAGGTGGAAACCGCGAAGATGCCGATCTTGTTTTCGGCAAGCACGGCGGCGATCGGGGCGAGAATGCCGATCAGCGAGAAGTCGAGCGGTCCCGCGATGCGGAAGCAGACCCAGCCGTCCTCCCTGTCCTCCGTGTCTGCGGGGACGCGGTCGGTCGGGCAGACGACCGAAAGCTCCTCGTCGGTCTTCCCCACGAAAACGAACGGTTCGGCAAGGAGCGCGGGCGAAAGCGTTTTCACCTTGCAGACAGAGAAAGCTCCCGGTATTTTTTCGATCATCGGTTTCACGGCACCTTCCTACCTCCTGAATGCGTTTTCATCGTTCTACCCGACAGAATACCACGTTTTCCCGAAAAAAGCAAGACCTGCGCCGCTTTTTTGTGAATCGCCCGAAGAAACGGCTCCGGCACTTGACGGAAACGGAAAGGCATGATAAAATGATAAACAACAAACTTGTGAAAGGATACCCTTTTATGGTCCACGACGAAGCCTCGATCCACGCCGCCGTCGAAAAACAGCGGGAATATTTTCTCACCGGCGCAACCCTCGACCTCGATTTCCGGATCGAACAGCTCAAAAAGCTGAAAAAAGCGATCATCCGGAACGAAACCCTGATCCTGAACGCGCTGATGGACGACCTCGGCAGAAGCGAGACCGAGGCGTACCTCTGCGACGTAGGGATGATGATCCTCGAGATCAACGAAACGATCAAAGGACTGAAGAGCTGGGCGAAGCCCGAGACCCATTTTTCGGGTCTTGCCTGCTTCCCGAGCGTGACCACGAAGGTCTATAAGATGCCGTACGGCAACACGCTGATCATCAGCCCCTTCAATTTTCCGATCCTGCTCTGCCTCGGCGTGCTCGTCGCAGCGATCGCGGGAGGCAACACGGCAGTCCTCAAGGTCAGCTCGAAATCGGCACACTGCAGCCGTCTGACCGCAAAGCTGATCGCCTCGATCTACCCCGAGGAGTACGTCACCGTGATCGAGGGCGGGCACGATATCGCCGATCTCTGCCTCGCGGAGCGCTTTGACAAGATCTTTTATACCGGTTCCCCGCGCGTCGCGAAGCACGTGATGTCCGAAGCCGCGAAGAACCTCACTCCCACCGCGCTTGAGCTCGGCGGCGAGACCGGCAACTGGTGCGTCGTCCGCGCCGACGCAAACCTGCGCGACGCCGCGAGAAAGATCGTCTTCTTCAAGCTGCTCAACAGCGGACAGATCTGCATCAACATCAATCAGGTCGCGGTCGCAAAGGAGGTCGCGGAGCCTTTCGTTTCAATGCTGAAAAGCGAGTTCCTGCGGCAGATCGGCAGGGACCCGCTCCATAACGCCGAATACCCGAAGCTGATCAGCGACGAAGCCTACCGCAGATGCGCGGACGAGGCGGAGGAATACCGTGACCGCATCGTTTACGGCGGGCACGGCGACCCTGCCGCACGGAAATACGAGCCGACCGTCCTCTATCCGATCGGGATCGACGAGCCGATCGTGAAGCACGAGCTTTTCTGCCCGCTCCTTCCGGTCGTCACCTTCCCCGACCGCGAGGTCGATTCCCTGCTCTCGGTCATTTCGCGCCGTGAAAAGCCGCTCGCCTTTTATCTCTTCACGAAGGATATGAAATGGGCGGACCGCGTGATGTCCACGATGCAGTACGGCGGCGGCTGTATCAACGAGGTCTGTTATCAGATGCTGGTCAGGGGTGTTCCCTTCGGCGGTGTCGGACACTCCGGCATGGGCGCTTACCACGGGGAATGGGGCTTCCGGGAATTTACCCACCCCACGACCGTTCTGAAGGGGAGCGCGCACGGGAACCTTTCTCTGCGGGAGCATCCCTACGGTGGGAAAAAGAACGCGATGAAACTGAAGCTCGTTCGGCTTTTTGAAAAATAAAACGTCCCGCAGCGCGGGAAAGGACGGCAGCGTATGGCGAACGAAATCAATCTGAATCCCTATACCGACAGTGCCGAAAACGGTCCTGTCACGCGTCACGGAAACACCGGGATTTCGGTTACGACCAAAGAGG
>JAKSPT010000042.1 GCA_024404495.1 Lachnospiraceae bacterium | reverse complement strand
TGCGGAAAGCCCCGAAATGAAAACCTCGCGATTTCGCGCTTTTTCACGGCTTTTGCCCCACTTTTGCGAAGCAATCGTGGGCTTTCAGGGGCTTTACGGAAACGGAAGAGAATTTTCCTACACGCTCCCAAATGTAGCGCCTTACCATTGGGCCACACCCCGAAATATGAAATTTTGATTTTCGACCGCCGTTTTTCATGTGGTCGTCGTTATGGTCTTTCATGTGGTCGTGCGGAAAGCCCCGAAATGAAAACCTCGCGATTTCGCGCTTTTTCACGGCTTTTGCCCCACTTTTGCGAAGCAATCGTGGGCTTTCAGGGGCTTTACGGAAACGGAAGAGAATTTTCCTACACGCTCCCAAACCAAGCGCCTTACCATTGGGCCACACCCCGAAACCTTTTCTATTATAGCGGGAAAACGGGAAAAAGTCAAGAGGCAGGGAACGATTTCTGTGACAGCGGGACGGGTTACGTGCTGCCGGGGAAGAGAAATACGCGGGGAGAGGGCTTTTTCCCGGGCGGTTCACAGAAAATACTTGAAATCGGCGGGCGCGGGTGCTATAATGGTTCCGGAACGGAGGGGAAAGAACGGAATGGAACTGAAAAGCAAGCTCTCGAATTTCTGGTACTATCACAAGTGGAAGATCATCATCGGCGGTTTTTTCCTTTTCGTGCTGATCCTCTGTATCACGCAGATGGCGGGGCGGGAGGACTACGATATGCGGGTCCTGTACGCCGGACCGCACATCTTTACCGAGGAAGAGGTCAAAGCGGTCGAGGACGCCTTCTCCCAGCTTCTTTCAAAGGACTATAACGGGGACGGGGTGAAAAACTGCGAGCTTCGCGATATGACGATCATGACCGACGCACAGCTTTCCGCCGCGATCGAAAACGCCGGCTCCGCGGCAAGCATGGTGATGTACAACAATTTCAGCGCCGCCAATATGGAGAGCAGCTTTTCGCAGGAGATCTTCGCCGGGGAAAACGTGATCTGCCTTCTCGATCCCGCGTGGTATTCCAAGGTGAAGGAAAACGACGGCTTCGTTCCGCTTGCCGAGGTATTGGGCAAAAAGCCGGAAAAGGCGCTTGACGACTGCTCGGTCCTTTTGAAGGACGCCGACTTTGCCGTCTTCTTTCCCGCCTTCGACGTTTTTCCGGAGGACACGATCCTCTGTATGCGCCGCGTTTCCACCGCCTCGGTCTTTACCGGGGTGAAAAAAGCCGGGGAACGCTACGAGAATCACAAGGAGATCTTAAAAAAGCTCTTCGCCTTCACGCTCCCCGAGGATTTCGTACCGGGATAAACGATACAGGCGCCCCGGGACCGTATGGTCCCGGGGCGCCTTCTTTTTATAAAAGTCCGTAATACTGCAATATCCCGTTATAGACCCCGAGCGCGAACCTTCCGGGCTCGGAGGAGAGCAAGCCCGCGTCGTGCGGGTTCGTGATGAAGCCGAGCTCGATCAGCACGGCGGGCATCGCGGTCCGGCGGAGGACGTAGAGGGTCGGGCGGACGAACATCCCCCGGTCGGAAAGACCGGTCTCGCGGTTCAGGAATTCGAGGATGGATTCTCCCATCGGAAACCCCGCCGAGGTGCGGCTGTACGCGTAGCCCTCCGACCCGCTCGCCGAGGCATTGAGCGAGGCATTGCAGTGCAGGCTGATGAAAAAATCCGCTCCCCAGCGATTCGCCTCGTAGGCGCGGAGGCGAAGGCTTTCGGCGTTGGTCGCGCCGAGCGAGGTCTCTTCCGTCGGGCGGGAAAGGCGCACCTCGAAGTTCGGGTCCTCCTCGAGCAGCTCGGAAAGCAGAAGCCCGACCTCATAATTGATATCCTGCTCGCGCAGCCCGTTCCCCTCGGCGCCCCCGTTCGGGCTGACCGGGTTATGTCCCTGATCGATAAATATCTTATACGGCATGGCATCATCTCCTTTCTGACAGTATATGCGTGCTCCCGCTCCCGAATTCCGGGGAAGCGGGGAAATTTCTTTACATCTGCGCACTTGACAAAAGAACGGAAATCGGGTATGATAGACAATGCCGTGATATGCGGCCGATCATGAATTCTCTCGAAACGCTGTAAGGAAACCTTATGAATCAGGATAACAATCCGATGGTCCCCCGCAAGGGGCAGACTGCGGCAAGAAAAAAGAAAATCGTATTCTGGCGCAAAGCGACCGTTGTTCTCTGTGCGCTTTTGATCCTCGCGATCCTCGTGCTCGGCGTCTTTGCGGTCTGCCGGAAGGCGTTCAACGGCAACCGTCCCCCGAAAGAAACCGACCGTGAAACCGAACGGGAGACCGACGCGCCCGGAACGCAGCCCGGCGTCGTGACCGAACCCGCGACCGAAGCGGAAACCGAACCCGAAACCGAGCCGATCCCCGAGACCGATCCGCCCTCCGCGAAAAACGGCATCCTCGTCGTCCTTGATCCCGGTCACGGCTTTGACGACCCCGGGACCTTCTCGGAATTCACCGAGCCTATTACCGAAAAAGACATCACGCTCGATATCTGCCTCGCGGTGAGGGATATTCTCAAATACCGCGGCTATACGGTCATCTTGACTCACGATACCAACGAAAGACCCGCAGGCAGGGACTACTATCTTTTCAATCCCAATAACCGTGCCGATTTCTGCTACGGCGTTCTCAATCAGTACGGAAAAATCGACGTTTTCGTTTCCGTTCACTGCAATTCTTCCGCAAGCGCGGACGTGAACGGTACGCAGATTTATTACCACAAGGGCAATTCCGCCGCCGTCGCGCTTCTGAACGAGAAGGTCGGCGAGGCGATCACGGCGAAGACCGGAAACAGCGTTTCTCCGATCTATATGACCTCGGGCGTCTATCGCGTCATCAACACGACCGCCTATCCGGCGATCCTGATCGAGACCGATTTCGTGACCAACGAGGAAGCGGCGGAGAAAATGAAAACCGAAGAATGGCGTCAGGCGATGGCGGAAGCGATCGCGCAGGGGATCGCAGCCGCGTATCCCGCCTGACCGGAAAGACTATTCCCGAAGGGGGAAAAACGAATGAACAAAGCAGTAACGATTTCCGACGTTGCGACGCAGGCGGGCGTCTCGGTATCCACCGCCAGCAAGGCGCTGTGCGGAAAGGGAAGAATGGCGGACGAAACGCGCACCCGCATCATCGAGACGGCGGTCGCGCTCGGGTACCGTCCCAACCGCGCCGCGCAGGCGCTTTCGAGAAAGCCGATGAAGGTCGCGGCTCTCGTTGACCGCGGACCGGAGGAGGTCCAGTCCCACCTCGTGCGCGGGCTGCGCGACTCCTTCGAGACCTACGCCGCCTTCAACGTGGACTACGATATCTTCGAGTTCGACCCGATATCGGGCTCCGCGGAGGCGAAAAAGTACCTCTACGACCGGTACGCCTCCCTCGACGGGCTGATCGTCCAATGCGACGACGTGGTCACCGAGGAGGTCAACCGGATGAACGAATTCGTCAACATCCCGATCGTGACCATCGTTTCGGACAGCGAAAAGATCCGCTCGGTCTCCTCCGTCGTCATCAACGCCGAGACGGTCGGCAAACTCGCCGCGCAGTTCCTCGCGATGAACGGCGCGAAGAAGACGGTCATCATCGCGGGACGTTCCGAGACCTACATTCACGAGCGCAACATCGCGGGCTACCGCGAAGGACTTGAGACCATTGCCGGAGGGACCTCTCTTCTCGGCGTCTGGTATTCGGACGACGATTGGAAAAAAGCCTACGACTGCACGAAGGACGCCTTTGAGAAAAATCCCGACATCGACGGCATTTTCGTCACCTCCTACCTCGCTCCCTCGGTCTGCGACTATCTGAAGGAAAAGGGTCTGGAAAAGAAGGTCGCCGTCATCGGCGTCGACCTCTACGACGAGACCGAAAAATGCCTCCGCGACGGCAGTCTGAACGCCACGATCTATCAGAATCAGTATCTGCAGGCGCAGAACGCGGTCGACGTGCTGATGGACTGTCTCAGCGAGGGCTACCGCATCCTGCCTCCCGTCCGCGTCAAGCCCGAGCTCGTGATGCTGAGCAACCTTGAGTGCTATACCCACAGAAAATAAAAAGACGCCGCTTTCCGGTTCCGGAAAGCGGCATTCTTTATGCTTCTTTTTTCTTTACAATCCTTTTCGCCAGCTTGAAGGCGGCGTCCTCTCCCTCCTCGGCGAGGGTGGTGAGGAGCTTTTCCAGCAGATCGGATGACTCGGGGTGGATCTGACGGCGGGGCTTCGCGCGCATGAAATACGCGAGCGGATCGCCGTCGCGGTAGTCCTTTCCCTTATAGGTCTTGGAGGCGGCGACGCGGTCGCAGAACATTTCCACGACGTATTTTTCGGGCATACGGACCGGGGTCATTTTTCTCGTGACCGGGTCGTAATCGGTCCAGTATTCAAAATGGTGGCGGTTGCGTCCCTTATGGTGCATCCACGCGAGGGAATAGCCGTAGTCCTCCCGCTCGCCCTCGTTCGGGGAACGGGTGCCCTGATAGTGCTTCACGCTCGGAATGAATTCGGTCGGGCTGAATTTGGAAAGGTCGTGGGTCAGTCCCTGAAACGGGATGCCCGCCCTGCAGCAGTGCAAAAAAACCTTATGGCGGTGCTTTGCCACCGTGGAAAGATGGCCGAAAAATTTGTTCACCGGAATCACCTCGTTATCATTATAGCACGCCTTTTCCGTTTTGTCGAGAGAAAGCGTGAAAGAATGTGAAAATTATCGTTTTCATTTCAATATTGACGAAGAAAGCGGAGAAAAAACCGTGAAAATCTTTGCTCCGTTCTTCGGTTATTCGTTGACAAAAGGAGAAAAAAGTGTTATACTTGTTATAATGGCAAATCAGGGAAACGAGGCTTGCGCCTCCTTCCCGCAAATCAAGCATAAAACGAAAGGGAATATGAAAATGAAAACGAAAGCAGTACGCCTCTACGGCACCGAAGACCTCCGTCTCGAAGAGTTCGAGCTTCCCGCAATCAAAGAGGACGAGATCCTCGCGCACGTCGTCTCCGACAGCGTTTGCATGTCCACCTACAAGGCAGCCCTTCAGGGCGCCGCTCACAAGAGAGTTCCGAACGACGTCGCGGAGAACCCCGTTATCGTCGGTCACGAATTCTGCGGTGAGATCGTCGCGGTTGGCGCAAAGTGGGCTGACCAGTTCAAGCCGGGCGACAAGTTCTCCATCCAGCCCGCCATCAACTACAAGGGCTCCCTCGCGGCTCCCGGTTACTCCTATCAGTACATCGGCGGCGACGCGACCTACATCATCATCCCCAACGAAGTCATGGAGATGAACTGCCTGCTGCCCTACAACAACGAGGCGTTCTTCTACGGTTCTCTCGCCGAGCCGGTTTCCTGCATCATCGGCGGCTTCCACGCACAGTACCACACCCGTCCGGGCGTTTACGTTCACGATATGGGCATCGTTGAGGGCGGCTGCATGGCAATGCTCGCTTCCGCAGGTCCTATGGGTCTCGGCGCGATCGACTACGCGATCCACAACGACCGCAAGCCCTCCGTCATCGTCGTTACCGATATCGACGACGCCCGCCTCAAGAGAGCTTCCGAGGTCCTCACCGTTGAGGATGCCGCCGCGAACGGCGTCAAGCTCTACTACGTCAACACCAACAACTACGAGGATCCGATCGCTTACCTGATGAGCCTCACCGGCGGCAAGGGCTTCGACGACGTCTACGTCTACGCTCCCGTCCGTCCCGTCGTTGAAATGGGCAACAAGCTCCTCGGCCGCGACGGCTGCCTGAACTTCTTCGCAGGCCCCACCAAGACCGACTTCTCCGCTGAATTCAACTTCTACAACGTTCACTACGCTTCCACCCACATCGTCGGCACCTCCGGCGGCAACACCGACGATATGAGAGAGTCCATCGCCATGATGAACGACGGCAGAATGAACCCCGCGATGATGATCACCCACGTCGGCGGTCTGAACGCTGTCCGCGACACCGTTCTGAACCTCCCGAACATCAAGGGCGGCAAGAAGCTGATCTACACCAACATTGATATGCCCCTCGTCGCGCTTGACGATCTGAGCAAGCTCGGTGAGAACGACCCGATGCTCGCGGAGCTCGGCAGACTCGTTGCAAAGCACAACGGTCTGTGGAACGCCGAGGCTGAAAAGTACCTCCTCGCCAACGCAAAGGCGATCTGAGGACGCGAGGAACGGGGACGCGGGGACGCGAAGGACGCGAAGGACGCGATGTTCTTTCTCTGAGAGAAAGAACCAAAGAGGCATAAGGGGAACTTATCAATATGTTCTTCGGGTAAAGCCTTTTTGAAGCAGGGAGAGATCATCTTCGGTGATCTCCCGACCCGATCCGCCTCGCCCGGTGTCTTCGCATTGCGCGCTGCTGCGTCAGCTTTATCCGAAGCGCCGTGCCCTCATTCAGTCGGTTCAAAAGTAACAGAAAAAGGCATCCTTGTGACCTTTCGGTCGTTGGGATGCCTTTTTGATTTTGGCGGCAGAACGGGGGATACATTTTGTTCTTGCATTTTCCGGAAAAATCTGTTATAATACTGATAATAATATGCAATACGGAGGAAATCCATGAAAAAGCAGCTTTTTCGCGTTCTTCTGGTTCTTTTCGCGGCGGTATTCGCGCTGACGCTTGCTTCCTGCAACAAGGACAAGCCGGGTACGCCCGAGGAAACGACCGCTCCCGTCGGTACCGGAATCGACCTGAGCCAATATACGCTGATGCGTGCCGATACGGCGTCCAAGACCGCATCGGGCGCGATGACCGAGCTTCGCCGGGCGATCAAGGATACGACCGGATATGAGGCTCCGGTCGGCACCGACTTCGTGATGGGCGATATGTCCACCCGTGCCGAATACGAGATCATCATCGGTCACACGAACATCGCAGAGGAAAATCAGGTTTACGATACGCTGAAGGACGGCGAATACGCCATCCGCATCGTCGGGACCAAGATCGTCATCGTCGGCAAGGACGACAACGCGACCCTTGAGGGCGTCCGGTATTTCTGCGAAAAATATCTGAATTACAATGCTGACAAGTATAAGAACGAATCGATCGGGACCACCGTGATCCCGCTCGTGGAAGAGGTGAAAAAAGTGGAAACCTATACCGTGAACCGGGACAGAACGCCCATGGCTCCTCTTTCCTCCGATCCCATTGACATTGACGGAAAGAACTTCACGTTTGCGGGATGCGGCCCGGAAGACGGCAGAGCCCACATCGTGAACAATATCGCGTGGATCGTTTCCAAGGGAAAGACCGAGCCCGGTCCCTACGCCGTACAGGCGCACATCGAGATCGTACGCGGCAGACCCACGATGCAGTTCTCCTTCAACATCGGGAACGACGGCTATCAGGCGCTGATCAACATCACCGGCAACGGGACCAACGTCGTGCGCCGCGACTACGAGCGCGGCGGCGCGGGCTTTGCGGGGGATCCCGACGATTTCACCGTCCGTGCCGACGTTTATCCCTCCGAGGGCTTCTTCCGCTATTACGTCAACGACGTGCTGATCGGTGAGGTCATCTGCGGTCCGAACGACTATCCGCTGCTCGACGAGAGCGCGGTGCAGGTCGCCGCGGTCGGCAGCGATTTCGAGTGTTATATCGACGAAGTCTACATGGAAAGCATCGACGACGTTGACCGCAGATACTACCACATGGACAATACCGTCTACGACAACGAGAATCTCTATCCGAAATCCGAAAACAAGCCCGCCGACACGATCTACTACGTGGAAGCGAACGGTCTGAACGACGACGCGCTCTTCACGCTCCTCACCCTGCAGGGCAACGTCAACCGCACCACGCCCCGCATCTTCATCGACTACCGCAAATACAACAACGACCCGCATTATTCTTACGTTGAGAACGAGACCGTCTATCTCGAGCTGCTCAAAGCCAAGGGCAGAACGCTCGTGAAGAGCTCGGTCGACGAGCTGCTCGTTCTCTTCAAGGACGAATACAAGGGCGTCATCTTCGGCGACGCCTTCGGCAAGAACAACTTTGAAGAGAACGTCATCACCTCTCTCTGCGGCATCATGGACGGCGTTTACATGACCGAATCCCAGTACAAGAAGCTGAAGGACGATATTCAGAAGGATATCCTCTTCCGCACGAGCGGCAAGTTCACCGATTCGGTCGACGCCTATATGTGGGTCTGGGAGCACTACAAGGATCAGTTTACCAAGCAGGCGATCTTCCATATGCCCTGCTGCCGCGACAGCGAGGGTCATCAGACGACCGCCAGCCGTGACTACGCGGTCATGTCCCGCGCCTTCGTCTTCTGCACCACCGACGTGAAGAACGCCGCCGACTACGACTTCTATATGAGTCTCTTCGCCTCCACCGCGCCGAATACCGGTATTCTCGGTCAGGGCGGCGGACTCTTCGGCGAATTCGAGATGTTCACGATGTGCGGCAGATTCGGCAAATACTTCACCTATTCCTTCTCCACCCCGAACCTCTCGCTCTTCAACAGCCTCGAGGTCGGCGAGCTGAAGCAGAAGAAGGCGGATCCCGTCTCGCTCGAAAAGAACACGATGTACATCTGCTACGACTTCTCCGAGGGCGATAACCTCTCGTGGGATTACCACCTCTGGATGAAGGAATACTACGACGTCGAAAAGAGAGAAATGAACGCGAAGGGCTACACGCTTTCCGCTTCGCTCTACTACGTCGCACCGGCGATCATGGAGTATTACTTCCAAAACGCGACGACGAACGACTATTTCGTCTTTGACGGCGGCGGTATCTCCAACATTGGCTGCCCGGACGAATTCGGGGATATGTATTACGAAAAAGACGCCGTTATGGACAGAATGCTTGAGATCATGGATTACGTCTGCGGAAAGACCGACGTCCACGTGCTCCGCGCCCTGCACAACATTTCGGACGAAATGGCGGCACGCTACGACGCGGAGGTCCCTCAGGTGAAGATGCTCCTTTCCTCCTACGGTCAGACGACCTATCAGATCGGCGGTTACGGCGGCGACTTCAAGGAAGCGCTCAAGGTGATCGGTGAGGATCTCGTCCGCGGCAGATCGGCGTTCTCCACCTTCCGCGGTCTCAAGGACCTTGTTCCCGACATGGTGAAGGCACAGAAGAATTCCGACGGCATCTATTTTGCCGAGGTCTTCGTGTACGGCAACGGCGTCATGGACAATATGGCGAACCTGAACAACTTCAAGGCGGAGCTGGAAAGCGCCGGCATGAACGTCGTCGTCGTCCGTCCCGACACCTTCGCCGACCTCTACCTTGAATACTATAACTGAGAACCATGATCTACACGGTTACGTTCAACCCCGCCGTCGATTACGCGGTGAGGGCAAAAAGCTTCGTCACGGGTGAGATCAACCGCACCGCCGGGGAGGAAATCTTCTTCGGCGGGAAGGGCATCAACGTTTCGGTGATGCTGAAGCACCTCGGCGTGGAATCGACCGCGCTCGGCTTCATCGCCGGGTTCACCGGGGACGCGATCGCCGAAGCGACGCAGGGCGCGGGCATCCGCACCGATTTCGTAAGGCTGAAAAACGGTTTTTCCCGCATCAACGTCAAGATCGAATCGGACGTCGAGACCGCGCTGAACGGTCTCGGTCCCGAGATCGACGGCGAATCGCTGAATCTTCTCTTCGAAAAGATCGACCGTCTGACCGACGGCGACGCGATCGTCCTTGCGGGCTCGATCCCGAAATCCCTGCCCGACGATATTTACGAGATCCTGCTCAGCCGTCTTTCGGGCAAAAGCGTTCTCACGGTCGTGGACGCGACCGGGGAGCTGCTGATCAATACGCTGAAATATAAGCCCTTTCTCATCAAGCCGAACCTCGAGGAGCTTTCCTCGCTCTTCGGCAGACCCCTCACCGACGGGGAGGAGATCCGCACCTGCGCGGCTTCGCTGCAGAAGATGGGCGCGCGCAACGTGCTCGTTTCCCTCGGCGCCGACGGTGCGCTCCTGCTCGACGAGAACGGCGGAACGCACGCCCGCCGCGCAAGGAAGGGAACGACGGTCAGCACGGTAGGCGCCGGGGACTCGATGGTCGCCGGATTCCTCGCCGGATGGACCGAAAGCGAGGACTACGATTACGCGCTCCGGCTCGGCGTTGCCGCCGGATCCGCGACCGCCTTCACCTCCGGTATTGCCGGAAGGGAAGCCGTCCTTGACCTGCTCGGAGAATAAGACGCGGTTTTCACCGTTCCGCTTCCGTTTCGTTCACGGAAGCGGAACGGTGATTCTTTTTTTGCAAATACGCAAAAAAGCATTGATTTCGGGAAGAATTTGTGGTACAATCTAAATTGTATGACTATGGAATGAAAGCACGGGAAAACGAAAATGCTGAATGTTTATAACGTAAACGAATATCTGTCGGTGCTCGCCGCGACCGGCGTGCTGACCGATCTGAAAATCGAACCGAAGCTGCTCCGCGCAGAGGTGAAGGGGCTGACCTTTGACAACCGTGAGGTGACCGAGGGCGCGATCTTCGTCTGCAAGGGCGCGCATTTCAAAGAAGAGTACCTCGCCGACGCGATGAAGAGAGGCGCGCTGCTCTACGTGAGCGAAACGGTTTACGAATCGGTCGACGCGCCGTATATCCTCGTTTCGGACATCCGCCGCGCGATGGCGTACCTTGCCGTTGCCTACTATAACGACGCCCCTTCAAAGCTGAAGACGGTCGGCATCACCGGGACGAAGGGGAAGAGCACGACGGCGTATTACGTCAAGTCGGTCCTTGACCATTGGATGGCGAAGGAATCCGCGATCCTCTCCTCCATCGACAACTACGACGGCGTGACGAAGGAGGAATCCCATCTGACCACGCCCGAGGCGATGGAAATCCACCGTCACTGCCATAACGCCGCCGAAAGCTGCATCTCCCACCTCGTGATGGAGGTTTCGAGTCAGGCGCTGAAATACGACCGCGTCCTCGGGATGAACCTCACGGTGGGCGTCTTCACGAATATCGGCACCGACCACATCAGCCCGATCGAGCATCCCGATTTCGAGGACTATTTCGCGTCGAAGCTGAAGATCTTCGGGCTGTGTGAGACTGCCTGCGTCAATACCGACTGCGCGTTTGCCGACCGCGTCCTCGAAGCGGCGAAGAAGGAAAAATGCCGTGTCCTGACCTTCGGCTCGCACGAAAGCGACGATATTTACTGCTCTCACATCGAAAAAAAGGGCGACGCGACCTGCTTCACCGTCCGCACGCCCTCGTGTGAGCGCGATTACCGCATCACGATGCCCGGGCTCTTCAACGTGGAGAACGCCCTTGCCGCAATCGCCGTCGCTTACGTCCTCGGCGTTCCGGAAAGCGCCGTTGCCGCCGGACTTGAGGTGGCGCGCGCGGCGGGCAGAATGGAGACCTTTTCGAGCAAGGACGGAAGCTGCACGGTCATCATCGACTACGCCCACAACAAAATGAGCTTTGAGGCGCTCTTCCGCTCGACGAGAGTGGAATACCCCGGGAAAAAGATCGTTTCGGTCTACGGCTGCCCCGGCAAAAAGGCGTTTTTGCGGCGTCACGATCTTGCCGTCGCCTCCGGAACCTACGCCGACCATACGATCATCACCGAGGAGGACTCGGGCGAGGAACCGTTCGATTCCATCGCCGCCGATCTCGAAAAGAATCTGATCGAAACGGGCGGCAGCTACGAGATCGTGGAGGACCGTGAGGAAGCGGTCAGACGCGCCATTCTCGAACATGGGGAAAACGCCGTCATCCTTCTGACCGGAAAGGGCAGGGAAACGCGGATGAAGCGCGGCACGCTCTATATCGACACGCCCTCCGACGTGGACTACACCGAAAAGTTCCTTGCCGAGTACGACCGTCTCGCCGAAGAAAAAGAGACCGAAACGGCGAACGTGTAAAAGAAAGGATACCGATATGTGCGGTTTTGCAGGTTTTTGCGGCGCGGGTGACTGCGACCGCGAGGCGATCATCAAAGAAATGGGCGATCTCATCGCACACCGCGGTCCCGACAGCGCAGGCAGCTTCACCGACGACACCGTTGCCCTCGGGTTCCGCCGCCTCTCGATCATCGACCTCAAGGGCGGTACCCAGCCGATGTATTCGGAGGACGGGCGCTACGTCATCGTCTTCAACGGCGAGATCTACAATTACAGAGAGCTCCGCGAGGAGCTGAAAAAGAGCGGAAAGACCTTCGCGACCGACTCGGATACCGAGGTCATCCTCCGCACCTACGAGGTCTACGGCAAAGCGACCGCCGAGCGTCTGCGCGGGATGTTCGCCTTCGCCGTTTACGACAGAAGAGACAAGAAGCTCTACGGCGCGCGCGACTGGTTCGGCATCAAGCCCTTCTATTACACGCAGATGAACGGGACCTTCCTGTTCGGCTCGGAGATCAAGAGCTTCCTCGCGCATCCCGCGTTTGAGAAAAAACTCAATCACGACGCGCTGAAGCTGTATCTGGAGTTCCAGTATTCCCCCCTGCCCGAAACGATCTTCAAGGGCGTTTACAAGCTTGCGCCGGGAAGCTGGTTCACCTACGACACCGAAAACGGCTTTGAGACCGGGCGGTATTTCGAGCCGACCTACGACCCCGTCACCCGTTCGTTCGACGACGCGGTGAAGCTGATCGACGAGACCGTGCTCTCCTCGGTAGATTATCATCAGATCGCCGACGTTGAGGTCGGTTCCTTCCTCTCGGGCGGCGTCGATTCGAGCTACGTCGCGTCGGTCGTCAAGCCGATGAAGACCTATTCGGTCGGCTTTGAGGTCGGCGGTTTCGACGAGACCTCGATCGCGGGCGAGCTCTGCAAGAAGCTCAATATGTCCAATACGGGCAAGGAGATCTCGGCGGACGAGTTCTTCGACGCGCTCCCCGAGGTGCAGTACCATTCGGACGAGCCGCACGCCAACCTTTCCGCCGTTCCGCTTTATTACCTCGCACAGCTTGCCGCGAAGGACGTCAAGGTCGTCCTCTCGGGCGAGGGTGCCGACGAGCTTTTCGGCGGCTACGACTGGTATATCCAGAGCAGCGCCGCGCGGAATTATAAAAAGCTGCCGATGGGAATGCGGAAATTCTTCGCTTCCACCCTCGGCAAGATCCCGCAGAAGCACGTAAAACGCTTCTTCACCTCGGGCGCCGAGCGCGTTGAGGATACTTACATCGGACAGGCGTTCATCATGGGCGACGAGGAAGCGAATTCGCTCCTGAAGCCCGCTTACCGTTCTTCGCTCGGCTACCGCGACGTCACGAAGCCCTATTACGACAAGGTGCAGGGTGCCGATGACCTGACGAAGAAGCTTTATCTCGATATGAACCTCTGGCTGCCGGGGGATATCCTTCTGAAGGCAGATAAAATGACGATGGCGCACAGCCTTGAGCTGCGTGTCCCCTACCTCGACCGCGAGGTGTGGAAGGTCGCGCGCACGCTGACCTCCGCGCAGAAGATGCAGGGAAGAAACACCAAGATCGCCTTCCGCAAGGCGGCGCTCTCCCACATCCCGCTCGACTGGGCGAACCGCAAGAAGGCGGGCTTCATGGTCCCCTTCCGCGTGTGGATCAGAGAGGATCAGTACGCCGAGCGCGTGAAGAAGACCTTTGAGACCGATTACGCTGCGGAGTTCTTCGATACCGACCGGCTGCTCACGATGCTCGAAGAGCACCGCTCGGGAAAAGAGAACCACGCGAGAAAGCTCTATACCGTTTACAGCTTCCTTCTCTGGTACGAGCAGTATTTCATTCTGCGATAAAAAGGTGACGAAAAATGTCAGAACGCGATTTTCTGCCGGTCATTCTCGGCAGCGATGAAAACGCATACGGCACCGTCCGTCTCTTCCGTGAGGCGTACGGCATCCGCCCTCTGCTCCTCTGCACGCGCCGTCTGATCCCCACGCTGGATTCCGACCTCTTCGATATCGAGTGCATCCCCGATTTTGACAGCGAAAAGGTCTTTCCTGACGCGCTGCGCAGGATCCTTACCGAAAAGAAAAAGGAATACGGCAAGCTGATCGTCGTCGCCTGCTCCGACTACTACGCCGCGATGATGTCCAAGTACGGCGCGGGCTTCGGAGACCTCGTTGCGAACAGCTTCATTTCGCCTTCTCTTCTCGATACTCTCGATACGAAGGACAAGTTCTACGCTCTCTGCGAAAAATACGGGCTCGACTATCCGAAAACGGTCGTCGCTTCCCCCGAAAACCGCGAAAGCGCCGTGGAGGATATGGGCTTTTCCTTCCCGATCGTCGTCAAGCCCGAGAACAGCAACGCCTACGAGTACCTCCACTGCTCCTTTGAGGGAAAGAAAAAAGTCTTCTTCTTCGATACCAAGGAGGAATACCTCACGGTCATCCGCGCGATGAACGGCTCGGATTACCGGGGCAATCTCATCATTCAGGAGTTCATTCCCGGCGGGGACGACGCGATGCGCGTGATGAACGCCTATTCCGGCAACGACGGAAAAGTGCGGGTGATGTGCCTCGGACAGCCCGTCCTTGAGGAATACTCTCCCAAGACCCTCGGCAACTACGCCGCGATCATTTCCCGGTCGGACAAGGAGATCTGCGACCGCATCCGCGGCTTTCTCGAAGAGCTCGGCTACGTCGGCTACTCCAATTTCGATATGAAATACGACCGCCGCACCGGAAAATACATGATGTTCGAGATCAACCCCCGTCCGGGCAGAAGCAGCTACTTCGTCCGCGCGGCGGGCATCAATATGATGAAGGAGCTCGTGGACGACGCCGTTTACGGCAAAAAGCGCGATACCGTGCTGTATTCGTCCGAGACCGCGCTCTGGACGGCGGTGCCGAAGGGCGTCCTTCTGAAATACGTGAAGGACGAGGGGCTCCGTTCCGAGATCAGGACCCTCTGGAAAGCGAAAAAGGTGGAGCGCACGCTCTTCAATCCCGAGGATAAGAATCTGAAACGCAGACTGCGCGTCAGACGCTATTATCTGACCTATTACAAGGCATATCGGCTTTACTATTTCGATAAGGAAGCCCGATCCGCAAAACAGTGACCGAAAGGAAGTCAAATGGTTAAAATCTCCCTGCTCGAAGCACCTATCTGCGCCGGTTCCCCGACGCTCGGATCGGATCAGGCGTTCCGTTCCCTGACCGAACACGGCATCCGCGCCGCGGTAAACGAAGGGATCGAACTCGTTCCGATGAAACATCCCGTGATGAAGGAGACCGACGCCGATCCGCGTCTTCACTCGGTCGACGAGGTGATGGCGGTCAGCAACCGGCTTTACGAAAACGTAAAAAAAGTACTTTCGGAGGGCAGCTTCCCGGTCGTGATCGGCGGCGACCATTCGGTCGCGATGGGCTCGATCGCCGGAGTCTCCTCTGTGTACGGACCGGACGAGCTTTCGGTGGTCTACATTGACGGACACACCGATATCAATACCGAAAAAACGAGCCTGACCGGCTATATCCACGGAATGCCGCTTGCCGCCGCGATGGGGCTCTGCACCGACCGGCTGACCGTGGGAAACAAGGTCAATCTGTACGGAAAGAACACTTACATCGTCGGCGCGCGCTCTATCGACGAGGGGGAATACCCGATCGTTGAGGAGCAGGGCGTCCATCTCTATACCGCCGCCGAGATCCGGAAGCGCGGGATCACCGACGTCGTCGGCGAGATCCTCTCCTCGATCCGCACGAAGGCGATCCACGTCTCCTTCGACGTGGACAGCCTCGACGAGACCGAGTTCCCCTCCACGGGGTACCGGATGCCGGGCGGAATGATGCTTGAAGAGGTCGAGACCGTCGTCGAGACGCTGTTTGCCACCGGAAGGGTCGTTTCCTTCGACTGCGTGGAGTACAATCCCACCCTCGACGAAAGCGGCGAGGACCGGGTCAAGCTGTTTGAGATCTTTTCCAGATGTCAGGATATGCTTGCTCTCAACGGGGAAGAAAAAGAATGAATCCTCTGACCGGGACCGGTTTCGGTCCCGGTTTTTGAATCTGACGAAAAGGAGGGAAAACGATGGAGGAAGTGAAAAAGAGACCGCTTGCCGTCTTCTGCGGCGGATATCTGCTCTCGCTGCTCGCGGGGCTTCTTTTGCTGCGGGGCACGGCTGTTTTCGGTCCCGTCTGCCTCTTTTTCGCGCTGCTTCCGGTCGTCCTTCTCGTCGTCCGTATCGCCGTACGGCGGAAAAAGCCGTGGGGACCGCGCGGAGCCGCGCGCTTTCTGCCCCTTCCTTTTCTCCTCCTTTCCTTTGCGCTGGGGCTGTGCGCGGCGTATCTTTCTTCCTCGTTCCTTCCGCGCAGACTGATCTCGCTTTCGGACGGGCAGACGGACCGCACCGTCACGGCGGTCGCCGGGGAAACGGTGTGGTCGTCCTCCTACGGGGAATTCTTTTACGCCGACCTTTCCGCGATCGACGGGGAGAAGGCGCGGGGCAGGGTGCTCGTGCGGTATCAGGGCGGAAGCGGGATCGGGCCGGGCGACTGCGTGACCGTCACGGGTACGCTTTCTCCGTTTGAGGAGGAGGAAAACGGCTTCCCGGAGGAGCGGTATCAGCTTTCGCGGTCCTGCTTTGCCTCGCTTGACGCCGTTTCGGTCTCGCTGACCGGGCACGGGGACGGGATCGGCACCTTCTTTTCCGCGCTGACCGACAGGCTCGAAGCGCCGTTTTCCGGGCGGTTTGAAAAGGAAACGGCGTCCTTCCTCTCCGCGATCCTCTTCGGGCGGAGGGACCGGATGCCGAAGAGCGCCGAGCGGGATTTCCGCACGGTCGGCGGGTCGCATCTCTTTGCGGTGAGCGGACTTCACGTCGGGATCCTCATCGGCGGGATCGCGCTTCTCCTCTACCGCCTCGGGCTGCCACGCGGGGTGAGAGTCCTCATCCTGACGGTGACGGCGTTCGGCTTCGTCGGGCTGACAGGGTTTTCGTATTCGGCGATCCGCGCCGCGTTCATGATCTGGTTCGCCTCGCTCGGGGATCTTCTCGGGGAGGACGCCGACTCCGTGACCTCACTGTTTTTCGGCTGCTCGCTGATCTGTCTCGTCACGCCGACGGCGGTGCTCGATATCGGTCTTGAGCTTTCCTTCGCGGCGACGCTCGGCATCCTTACGGTCGGCAGAAGCCTGCTCGAACCGCTTTCGGAGCGTTCCCGGAACGTCCGCGCGGTCGCCGCGCCCGCCGCGATCTGCCTTTCCGCGCTGCTCTTCACCCTTCCGGTCTCTTGGCTGTATTTCGGGGAGATCTCGGTGCTTTCGCCGCTGACCGCGCTCCTTTCGGTGATCCCGATCCCCGCCGTTCTGACGTCTGCGGCGCTGTTTTCGGTCCTTCACGGCGTCCCCGTGCTCGGGACTCTGCTCGGAAATATCGCGGGCGGGCTCGCGCGGGTCTGCCTTGACGGCGCGGCGGCGCTCGCTTTCCCGGAGGCGCTGATCCCCATCCGCCTTCCGGCGCTGATCGCCTGCGTCGGTACCGTGATCCTCCTTGCGGTCCTTTTTCGGAAAAAGAGCCGGTTTTTTGCGGTTTTCGTTCCCGTGCTCTCAGGCTTTCTCGTTTTCGGCGCCGTGACGGCGGTGCTTCTGCTTCCGGCGGCGAAATCCTCTTCGGTTTCTTTCGTTTCGGAGAAGAACCGCGACGCGCTGACCGTGCGGGACGGCGGCGTGACCGCGCTGATCGATATCGCCGACGGCAGCTACGCGGCGGCGAGGGACGCGCTTTCCGGGGTCGAAGGGAACCTTGACGTTCTGATCCTGACGCACTGTCACCCGTCCCATATCGCGCAGTGCGCCCGCCTCGGCGGGGAGCAGTATCTCTCGGCGCTGTACCTGCCGTATCCGGAGAACGAAAGCGAGCGGAGCGTCGCCGCACGTCTTGCGGAGACCGGACTGCCGCTCCGGTTCTATTCGCCGGGAGAAGCGATCCCGGTCGGCGGCGCGGAAATAGCGGTGAAACGGTATTTCCTTGCCCGCTCCTCCCAGCCGATCGTTACCGTGACGGTCACGGGAAAAGAGACGCGCACCGCCTCTGTCAGCGGTCCCCTCTGGGAAGCCGATCCCGAAGCCTACCGCAGTCTCTTCTCTTTCGATACCGTGTATTTCGGTTCCCACGGTCCGTCCGTGAAAGAACCGCCCGATTCCTATCCCGCGGGCGCGGTGCTCAATGATACGCAGCACCCTTCATGATGCACAAAAAATCCGCAATTTGTTCAAAGAATATTCATGTGTGCGATGCGGCTTTATGATATAATATACTATAAAATACGAAAAGCAAAGGTGGACAATATGAAAAAGGTACGCGGCAATAGAATATGCTCCTTTTGGGGCTGTATCCTTCTTTCTCTTTTGCTCCTTCTGACGTTTTTCTCGTGCGGAAAAGAAGCCGTACCCGACCCGCATAAGGATTTCGTCCCTGCGGCTGTCAGATTGTTTATGAATTGCAGTGATGCCGGATTTGACCATTTGGAACGGTATGAATGGCCGGAGTACGGTGAAATCTATTACTATCTGGAGGCTCATAGCACAAGAAGAGGAGAAACCATTACGACCTCGGGAATTATTGATATTGCTGTTGGCGGTTCATGGGAATATTATCATTCAGAAGGATTCGAGGGTGTTGGGAAACAAAGATATCAAGAGTATTTGGCAAGGAAGAAAGCCGGAAGCGGCGGGGAAATCACCGGAGAAGAGCTTGAAATCCTGACCAAAAGGATCAACGACGAGCTACAAAAGGCATTGGCAGACACGGCTGAATAATAGGATATGGCTGTACTGCGTTTCCCGGGTACTTAAGTTTTTTGACTGAGAACGATTTGACAGGAAGAAAGTACCGGGGCACATATGGTTTATTGTGGTGCAACGCAAGCTGCAGTAGCAAATCACGGAATGGTGATTACCACATATAAATCGATGTGTTATGATACAGGCGAAAGGACCACCGTTTCTGCGTATGACAGTACGGTACTGATTGGT
Source organism: Lachnospiraceae bacterium (assembly GCA_024404495.1). GTDB lineage: Bacteria > Bacillota > Clostridia > Oscillospirales > CAG-272 > CAKRZE01. The sequence continues at coordinate 2,292 of JAKSPT010000042.1, read as the reverse complement.
GAATTATATGAAAAAGGAAACTGGCAATAATAAAATATTTGTTTTCGGAATTCTGTTTCTTCTGGCTGCAGTTTTATTTCTGTTTTCTTCCTGCGGCAAAGAACCGAAAAACGACAAGGAAGCGTCTTTTTTGCGGGCAACAACAAGATTATTTGTGAATGCGGAAAATGTATCCTTTGACTTGTTGGAACGGTATGAAGATCCGGAATACGAAAACGTGTATTATTATCTGGAAGCGAATTACAGCAGAAGAGGGGAAGCCCAAACCACCTCCGGCATCATTTTTATTGATTCAGTAGGTTCATGGGAATTCTACCATTCGGATTTTTTGAATGGAATCTCAAAGAATATTAATGATGAATACTTGACGGCGAAGAAAAACGGAAATGGCAAAGAAATCATCGGTGAGGAACTTGAATCATTAACACAGCGAGTTAATGAAGCGTTAAAAGAGGCAAGCGCTGACACGGCAGACTAATCAGAACGGGGTTGGATCACGTTTGTGAGACAGCCCCTTCTTTGGAGGAATTATGCTTTCGATCGAACACATTACAAAAAAATACGGAAGCCTGCCTTGCCGTGCCGCTGTATTTGCTTGCGTCAAATTGGATCAATGGCTTGATTGCAAAAGCCTCCGGTTATGTCGTGATCTTGTTCAATTCGGATCTCAAGTATGTGTGGCTGACGCTGCTGCTGTATATTGGCGGGTTGGCGGTGATGATCAGTCTGAAGACGCTGCTTCGCGTTAACAGCAGACCGATCGTTCTTTACCGGAAAGCCGGGAAGTGATTCTCGTTATCAGAAAACAAAAAAGGCGTAAAAGCGCGGTTCACACCGGCTTTTACGCCATTGTTTTTTTGTCAGAGCAGGAGCAGATTGAAGATCAGCAGCACCGCGAGGAAGCCGAAGCTGAACGCCGAGAAGCGGAGCAGATAGGCTTTGGTCCTGCCGGGATTGTGGGAGGTGTATTCCCGGAAGGTGATGAGGCTCGCGAGGGAGGAGATCAGCGTCCCGACGCCGCCGATGTTGACGGCAACGAGGAGGTCGCGGTAGTTCGACGTGAAGCGGGAAAGGAGGATCGCGGAGGGGACGTTGCTGATGAACTGGCAGGAAAGGGTCCCGACCACGAGGGTGGACTTATTCAGAAGCCCCGAGACGAGATCGTTCACCGCGCCGACGCGGGAAAGATTGCCCGAGAAGATGAAGAAGCAGACGAAGGTGAGGAGCAGGGGATAGTCCACGGCGGCGAGCGCCTTTTTATCGAGGAAGAAGAGCGCCGCCGGAATGACGATCAGACCGACGAGATAGGGGACCGAACGGAAGACGATCAGGATCGAAAGGGCGAAGAGCGCGAGGTAAGCGGCGGTTCGCTTTTTGGGGAGCGGCGCGTCGTCCGCCTTCGGCATCGTGAGCGGCTCGGCGGGGAGGAAGAGACAGCAGACGGCGATCAGCGTGACCGAAAGGAGGAAGGAGGGAAGCATGATCGAAACGAACTCTCCGTCCGGGATCGCAAAGTGGCTGTACAGATAGAGGTTCTGCGGATTGCCGAAGGGGGTCAGCATCCCGCCGAGGTTGGCGGCGATGTTCTGCATAATGAAGGTGAACGCCATATATTTTTCCTTCCCGGTCTCCTTCAGCACGAAGTAACCGAGGGGAAGGAAGGTGAGGAGCGCCATATCGTTGGCGATCAGCATCGAGCCGACGAAGGTGATGACCACGAGCGAAAGCACGCTCATCCGCAGGTTCCGGCAGAGGCTGACGATCTTCTTGGCGAGCAGATAGAAGAAGCGGATGTTCTTCAGTGCGCAGACGACGGCGAGCACGCAGAAGAGGCAGGTCAGCGTCCTGAAATCGAAATATCCTACGTATTCCGCGTCGGGCGGAACGATGACCGAGGTGACGAGCGCCGCGAGGGCGGCGATGCAGAGGACGGGGTTTTTATGCTCGAATTCAATGACCGGACGGACAAATTTCCGCGCGCGCGGCAGGGCTGCTGCACCGTTCATGGACTGCTCCTCTTTTCAAAACGAATAATAATCAAACCTTACGCATTATAGCAGATTTTTTCATCCCGCGCAATATGGAATGTGACGGATTTTACAAACCGAAAGTCTCTTTTTCGGTCATTATTACCTATATCCTTTTCCTCCCTCCTTCCTTGACATAAAAGGGTTTTTCTGTTAAAATGAAGGTATCCAAAATACATTTTCGGAGGTAATACCATGAAGGTATATCTGAAAAACTGGAAGCTTGCCGGATTCCATCCGTGGGTGCCGCTGCAGGGCGCGTCGA
>JAKSPT010000041.1 GCA_024404495.1 Lachnospiraceae bacterium | reverse complement strand
GGGTTTGGGCCGTGCCGGGCGGCGGGTGTCGGTCGCACCGCTTGTCCGCGCGGAGTCCGCGGCGTTCACGGGTCGTGCCGTGTCGGACCGACGCGCCGCCGGAGCGGCGGGACGCGTATTCCTTTCGTTGTTATCGTTCAAAGCAATGCTCCTTTTCAGAAGGAAATGAGAGAATCGGTCCGCACCCCGAAAAAGGCGAGGACGCAGAAGAGCAGGGCGACGAGGCAGAAGACCGTGACGATCTTGATCTCGCCCCATCCGCATTTTTCAAAGTGGTGATGGATCGGGCTCATTTTGAAGAGGCGGTGTCCGAAGACCTTGACCCAGAAGACCTGCAGGATGACCGAAATGCTCTCGATGACGTAAATGAAGCCGGCGACGAGAACGATGAGCGGATTGTTCAGCAGGAAGGCAAGTCCGGCGACCGTGCCGCCGAGGAAGAGGGAACCGGTGTCTCCCATAAAGACCTTTGCGGGGTGGAAGTTATAAACGAGGAAGCCGAGGGCGCAGCCGATCAGCATCGCCGAATAAAAGGAGATCGCGGTGCCGGATACCAGAGGCAGAACGCCGACCTTTCCGGCAACGGCGAAGAACGCGCCGACGATCACGGTCTCGGAGGAGGCAAGTCCGTCGATGCCGTCCGCGAGGTTGACCGAATTCGTGATCCCGGTGAGGAGCAGGATCGCGACGACGTAATAGGCAAAGCCGAATTCAAAGTATTGATTCAGGTAGGGGATGTAAAGTCTGGTGGTAAGATTGCCCCAGAGCGTCATCGAAACGAGGTAAGCCGCCGAAACCGCGAACTGAAGCAGATATTTCTGCCACGCGAGGAGCCCCTCGTTCTGTTTTTTGATGAATTTGGTGTAGTCGTCGATACAGCCGATCATGCCGTTCAGCAGCGCCATGCCGAAGGTAAGGAAAAGCGCTGTCGGGTTCGCGATCTTTCCCGTGACCGCAAGCGGAATGAAGAAGGCGGGAAAGACGACGAGCGAGGCGATGACGAAGGAAACGCCGCCCATCGTGGGGGTGCCTTCCTTCGATTTATGCCAGCGGGGACCGATATCAAGGATCTTCTGCCCCATTTTGTGGCTTTTCAGAACCGGGATCAGAAAGCGGAGGATGACCGCCGTCAGCGCGAAGGTGAGGAGCAGGATCGCCGAAAAGAGCAGAATATTCATGATTTTTCAGATTCCTTCTTCAATCGTTTTCAAGTTTCTTTTTCAAGGCTTCGATCACGTTTTCAAGCGCGAGGGCACGGCTCGCCTTGAACAGCACCGTGTCGCCCGGGCGCAGGAGCTTTTTGAGGATCTCCGCCGCTTTTTCGGGATCGTCCGAAGGGCAGGGGGGAAGGACGCTTCCGGGCTTCATCCCGCCTTCGGCCGCGCCCTCTGCAATGGAAGCGGCGTCGGCGCCGCCGTAGGGGAGGAGGAGATCGACGCCGGTTTTCGCTGCGGTCCTGCCGACCTCACGGTGCATTTCGGGGGCGAAGGAGCCGAGCTCTCGCATCTCGCCGAGGACGGCAACGGTGCGGCAGCCCGCTTTCCGCTTCGAGGCGAGAACGGCGAGCGCCGCCGCCATCGACTCGCGCGCGGCGTTGTAGCAGTCCTCGATGAGGAGGATATCGGAAACGGTTTCGAGCTTCTGCCGGTATCCGGTGTTTTCAAATCCGGCAAGCCCCTCGCGCACCTCGGTTTCGGTCAGCCCCGCGGCAAAGGCGGCGGCTGCGGCGAGGGCGGCGTTTTTTACGTTATGTTCCCCGGCGACCGGTAGAACGAGATCCTTCAGCGTTTTTCCGTCCTTTGCGGTCAGATCGAAGACCGAGCCGTTATCGGTCGGACGGATATTGCTCACGATATAATCGGCGTCGGGGGCGAACCCGGCGTAAACGGTGGTGCCGCGGTATTCCGCGCCGCGGAGCAGAGGCTCGTCGGCGTTCAGAACCAGCGTCCCGTTTGCGGGCATCCCCGCCGTGATCTCCATCTTCGCGTTCCGGATCTCCTCGCGCGAGCCGAGCTTTTCGATGTGCGAGGTGCCGATCATCGTGATGATGCCGATCTCCGGGCGGGCGATCAGCGAGAGATATTCGATCTCCCCGCGCGCACACATCCCCATTTCGAGAACGGCGGCTTCCCGGTCGCCCTCGGCGTTCAGGAGGGTCAGCGGCATTCCGAGCTCGTTGTTGAAATTGCCCTCGGTGGCGAGGGTATCGAAGCGGCGGGAGAGGATGCCGTTCACGAGCTGCTTGGTAGTCGTTTTTCCGACGCTTCCGGTCACGCCGACCGTCTTCATCCCGAGGGTTCTGCGGTAAGCGGCGGCAAGGCGTCCGAGCGCCGCCGTCGCGTCGTCAACGAGGATCAGGTTTCCCGGGATCTCCCCGGGGAACGCGGTGGCGATCACGATCGAGGCACCCTTTTCAAACGCCTGCCCGATAAAGCGGTGTCCGTCCGAGCGTTCGCCTTTGAAGGCGACGAAAACGTCGTCCTGCCCGATCTTGCGGGAGTCGATCTGAAAAGACCCGATCTCTCTCTCTTCTTTGAAATACAGCTTCCCGCCCGCGATCCCGGCGATCTCCGCGACCGTAAAGGGGAAGGGGATACGTCTTTTTTCCATCCGTCGTTCCGCCGCGCAGGCGGCGTCCTTTCTTGCTTCTTCTTTTCATTATACAGGATATCCGGCGGCAAATCAATCATTTCCGGTCGGATTCCGTCGAAAGTTTCATTTTTTTCGCACGGCTTCCAGAACGGTCTCCTTTTCGGAAAAGCCGTGGGCGCCGTTTTTGTCGATCTCGTAGGTCTCGTGACCTTTTCCGGCGAGGAGAATGACGTCGCCGGGGGCTGCGGAGGCGACCGCGTAGGAAATGGCGGTCCTCCGGTCGCGGATCACGATATGCGGGAATTCCTCCGGAATGCCCGAAAGGACGTCCGCGAGGATCGCCTCGGGCTCCTCGCTGCGCGGATTGTCGGAGGTGACGACCGCAAAGTCGGAAAGCCTCGCCGCGATCGTGCCCATTCTGCTCCTTTTGGAACGGTCGCGGTCTCCGCCGCAGCCGAAGAGCAGGATCAGACGCTGTTTTTCCGTCATAAAGCCGCGCACCGCGCGCAGGACGTTTTCAAGGGCGTCTGGCGTGTGGGCAAAATCAACGTAGACCGCAAAGTCGTCGCGGGGGAGCTGTACGCGCTCCAATCTGCCCGGAACGCCCCGCATCCCGGCGATCGCCTGCCGGATCAGATCCGGCGGGATCCCGTCCGCGGAGGCGGCGGCGACGGCGGCAAGGGTGTTCGGCACCGTGAACTGTCCGGGGATCGGGGAAACGATGCGGAACAGACGGTTTCCGGTCAGACATTCGTAGCGGATGCCCGAGGTGCCGAGGAGGCAGACCGATTTTGCGGTGAAGTCCGCGCCGTCGTCAAGGACCGAATAGGTGACCGTTTTTTCAAGGGGCAGGGAAAGGAGCTTTCTGCCGCAGGGGTCGTCGAGGTTGACGATCCCGGTTTTCGCCGCACGGAACAGGGACGCCTTCGCCTCAAAATAATGCTCCATATCGCCGTGGAAATCGAGATGCTCGGGGGTGAGGTTGGTAAAGACCGCGTAATCGGGCGTCAGCGGCGCGAGCTTCCCGAGCGCGAGGGCGTGGGAGGAAGCCTCGGCGACGACCGTGTCGCAGCCGCTTTCCGCGAAATCGCGGAGCAGGGGATAGAATTCTTCGGGGTCGGGGGTGGTCATCCCGTTCGTCACGGTGCCGATCAGCCCCGCTTTTCTGCCCGCGCGGCGCAGGATCTCGCGCAGAAGGAAGGTCACCGTGGTTTTGCCGTTGGTGCCGGTCACGCAGAAAAGCTTCAGCCGCTTTCCGGGGTCACCGGCAAGGCGGCTTTGCAGGTAAGCGTTTGCCTCACGCGCGTTCCGCGTGAGCAGGACGGGAACGCCCGCCCCGTCGAGCGGGGTCTCGGAAACGATCAGACGCGCGCCGCGCCCGACCGCCTCGGGAACGAAATCTCTGCCGTCGCGGTGCAGTCCCCGTACGCAGACGAAGATGCCGCCGGGACGGACGCGCTCCGACCGCTCGGTGACCGCCGTGATCTCGGGATCGCCGACCTCTTCGGGAGCGCAGACGGGAAGACCGTGAATCAGACCGGACAGTTTCATAAGCTCCTCCGTAAAAGTATTATCGGAACAAGCTTTTCACTTCCGCCCTTTTTCACTTCCTGATTCTTAAAACTTAAAACTCAAAACTCAGTTCGCCGTACCGTCGAGATAACGCAGCGTGATGGTGACGGCGGTGCCGCGCGGGACGATCTCACCCTCGGGGAGCGACTGATCGACGACCTTTGCGCCGCCGGAACCGTTGTTTGCGCCCTGAACGACGATGTTCAGACCGTAGCCGGAGAGGGTCTTGTTCGCGACGTCGAGGGTCATGCCGACCACGTTCGGGACGTAGACGGTCGCTTCGGGCTTCGCGTCTCCGGTGAAGAGAATGATTTTGCCGTTCTCACGGGAGAGGGAAACGCCGTTCTTCGGGAGCTGTGAAACGACGTAATCGCCGTTTCCGACGATCTCGGCCGCAAGACCGGAGGCGAGGATGTCGCTCTGCGCGTCTGCCGCACGGAGATTGGTGTAATCCTTGACGGCGATGGCGAGCTTTGCCATTTCCTCCGCCGTGTAGACGCGTTCCACGTCGACCTGCGGCAGGATCTCCGCCATCAGGTTCGCGATGTAGGGCGCGGCGATGACAGAGCCGTACACGTTTTCGCACTGCGGCTCGTCAACGATGATGACGGCGGCAACGCGGGGATCGTCGTAGGGGGCAAACGCCGCGGTGGAACCGACGCGGTAGTCCTTGGCGCCGGTCAGGGGGTTCACCTTGTCCCGGACCTCGGAGGTACCGGTCTTGGCGGCGATGCGGTAACCGGCGACGTAGGCGTTCTTCGCGCCGCCGTCACCCGAAACGCCTTCCTCGAGGATCCCGGCGATCGTGCGGCAGGTCTCCGTGCTGACGACCTGACGCCGTACCGAGGATTCGTGCTCGTAGAGGGTGCTGCCCGCGTTGTCCCTGATTTCGGAAACGATGTAGGGCGTCAGCAGATAGCCGCCGTTTGCCACCGAGCAGAGGGAGGTGAGGTGCTGGATCGCGGCGACCTTGAAGGTCTGCCCGAAGGAGTAGACCGCGAGCTCGACCGGACCGAAGCCGTTCTTCGCGTGGTAGACCGAGCCGGCTTCGCCGGGTAGATCGATGCCGCATTTTTCGGTATAGCCGAAGGCCTTGAAATAATCGTAGAAGAGGTCCTTGCCCATGCGTGCCGTGATCTCCATCATCGAGGGGTTGCAGGACTGCTGGAGCGCCTCGGAGAAATCGACGTTGCCGTGACCGGAAAGGGCGTGGCAGTGGATCTCACGGTCGGCGACGGTATAACAGCCGGTGCAGTTGAAGCGGGTGCCGAGGTTGACGGTGCCGCTCTCGAGGGCGGAGGAGGTGGTGATGACCTTGAAGGTGGAACCGGGCTCGTAAAGCTCGGTGACCGCCTTGTTGCGCCACATCGCGTAGACGAGCTCGTAGAATTTCTCGTTGTATTCCTTGCTTTCGGGATCAAGATGGAGCGCGTCGAGCTGCGCCTGATACTCGTCGGTCAGACGGTAGGGGTCGTTCAGATCGAAGGCGGGGTAGGTCGCCATCGCGAGGACGGAGGCGTCGGAAGGATCCATCACGATGCCGGTGACGCGGTTGAGCGGCATCGAATCGTTGTAGGTGGCGCGGAGCTGACGTTCGAGCGCCTGCTGAATCTTGATATCGAGGGTCAGATAGACGTTGCCGCCGTCGGCAGCGTCGAGGAAGTCGTTGTAGCTGTAGGGCATATCGAGGGAAGCGCCGTTTTTCGCCGTGACGTAGCGGTCGGTGGAGCCGCGCAGATACGAATCGTACTGCATTTCGATCCCGAAGAGTCCTCCGTCGGTACCGACGATGCCGATGACCTGCGCCGCGAGATCCCCGTAGGGATAATAGCGCTTTTCCGCGGGCTCGAGGTGGATCTGCCTGCTCAGATCGTTCTCACGGATGAAGGTGAGGATCTGCTTCGCGGTCTCCTCCTCGACGTTTTTCTTGATCGTTTCGTCGGCGCGGTTGACCTTTGCCGCGCGTTCGAGGATCATTTCCCTGTCCACGTCAAGCAGCTCGGAGAGCTTATCCGCGACGAGATTGACCTTTTCCCTGTCGGGCTCCTTTTGATCCGAGCCCTCGAAGACCGGAACGAGAAAATCCCGCGGGGAGATAAAGACGCGGTAAACCGTGTAATTCGTCGCGAGGACGAAGCCGTTGCGGTCGTAGATATTGCCGCGGGAGCCGGTGACGGTCGTTTCCCGCTGTACGTTGTCGAGCACCTTTTCGAGATAGCTCTGATAATTGACGACCTGAAGCTTGAAAAGATTGTATATCAGGACCGTCAGAGCGCAGAGACAGATAAAAATGATGATGGCGACTCTGACGGGAATATTCTTGTTCGGCTTGGAAATGACCAACGCGGTACTCCTTTCTGCATCCAAAAACAAATGAGAGCAAAGAATCCGAATGTTATCTTCTTCTCCTTACGCTCTCATTGGTCTCGCTTTTATTCTATTCAGTTTCCGTTCAGATATTCCGCGATATCACGGAAGTTCTGTGCAAGCGCGCTCATGATATCTGAGAAGAAGCCGGCCTCTTCGGTCCCGGCGCCCTTGTCGGTGATCTCGATCATATCCTCTCCGGTTCCGTCAAGGTAGATCTTCTTGACGCCCTCGGTGCGGACCATGCCGAGCTCCTCCGCCTGCTTCAGGATCTCGGTGACGTCGTTGCGCTTGTTCAGCTCGAGACGGAGGTCCTTCTGCTTTCCGTTCAGCGTCTCCATGTCGGACTGAATATCCTTGATCGACTGCGAATACTCGTTGATCTGAACGTAGTTGAAAATCATGAACATGAAGAGCAGGGTGCAGAAGAAGGTGGTCAGAACGGCGGAAAGAGGGAAGGGCGATTTCTTTTTCGCGTTGACCGTCTGATAGGTGTAGGCAGGCGCGTCCTCCGCAACGGGTTTCTTTGCGGCAGCCTTCTTCTTCACCGCGGTCTTTTCGGCTTTCACGTTTCGGGAGAGGGAGGCGCTTTTTGCGGCGGGACGAGCCGCTCTTTTCTTTTCTTCTGCCATTTTCGTTTCCTCTTCAAAAAATATTGATTCAGAGCTTCTCCGCGATCCGCAGCTTCGCGCTGTGGGATCTGACGTTTTCCGAAAGCTCTCTCTCGGAGGGGAGAAGCGGTTTCTTTGTGATGATTCTGATATCGGGGGTCTTTCCGCACACGCAGACGGGGAAGGACGGGGGGCAGGTGCAGCCCCTTGCCGCTTCGGCAAAGGCATTCTTGACCTCGCGGTCCTCGAGGCTGTGGAAGGTGAGGATCACCAGTCTTCCGCCCGGCTTCAGGCAGGAGATCAGGTCTTTCACGGTCGGCGGGATGATCTCAAGCTCGTGGTTGACCTCGATGCGGACCGCCTGAAAGACGCGCTTTTCGGGGTGTGCCGTGTCCGAGTAGCTCATACCGGGCAGGGCGGAGCGGACGATCTCCGCGAGGGAGAGGGTCGTTGCGATCGGCGCCTCCGCGCGCTTTCTGCAGATCGCGGCGGCGATGCGGTTGGCGAACTTTTCCTCGCCGTAGTTGAAGAAGATCTGCGCGAGCTCTTTTTCGGACCAGCCGTTGATCACGTCGTAGGCGGAGACTTCGGATTCGGGATTCATCCGCATATCGAGCGGTGCGTCGTGCAGGTAGGAAAAGCCCCGCTCGGGGGTATCGAGCTGATAGGAGGAGACGCCGAGGTCGATGATCGCGCCGTCGGCTTTTCTGTCTCCGAGGATGGTCTTCACGTTCCGGAAGTTATCGTGAACGGTCTCGAACCGTTTCTCGTATCCGGAAAGGCGCTTTCCGACCGCTTCGATCGCGGCGGCATCCTGGTCGATGGCGATGAGCTTTCCACCCTCGCCGAGCCGGCGGACGATCTCAAGGGAGTGGCCGCCGCCGCCCGCGGTGCAGTCGAGATAAAGCCCGTCGGGTTTTACGTTCAGTCCGTCGATGCACTCGTTCAGCATCACGGAGTAGTGAGAGAATTCCGCCATGATTTACAGACCCAGCTTTTCCATGACGGCGATGACGTCGTTTACGTTGACCGCGGAAACGGTCTCGTTCCAAGCCGCCTCGTCCCAGATCTCGGCACGGTTGCCGACGCCGACGACGCGGACGTTTTTGTTCAGCGAGGCGAACTCGCAGAGGTTCGGGGGAATGACGAGACGGTTCTGCGCGTCGATCGTGGTCTCGAACGCCGCCGAATACAGGAAGCGCTTGACCACGCGGGTCTCGGTGTCGGGCAGGGCGTCGAGCTTCTCGCAGAAGGCGAGCCACGCCTGACGGGGATAGATCGAAACGCATTTGTCTACGTTCTTGGTCAGCACGATCTCGTTCCCGAGCTCCTCGCGGAGCTTCGCGGGCAGGATCAGACGCTTTTTCGCATCAAGGGTATGGCTGTATTCTCCGGATAACACGTTCCGATCCTCCTTCTTTTCGTACTGAACGGGGAGAAAAAGGGGAAAATGACGGTTTCGGGCGGAAAACCCTCCACAATCATCCACTAACCTCCACATCGTTACCTAATTATACAAAAAAATGGGAAGAAAAGCAAGAGAAATTCCCTTGTTTTCTTCCCAAAATACGAAAAATTTTTACAAAAAAGAACAAAAATTCGCCCTTTTTCGACAGAAAAAGAACGAATTTTCGTTTCTTGACGAAGGAGCCGGAATTGCGGCTTTTTCCGGAGAAAAAGCCCGTTTTTCACCGGAAAACCCCTTGTTTTACCGGAAATCGCTTATTTTTTGAGACCCTTTCCGAGCTTCCGCGCGACGGCGGGAGGAAGGATTCCGGGGAGCAGCTTTCCCATTGAGATCAGCTCTCTCGCCGCGGTGGAGGAAACGTGGAGATATTTTTCGTCCGAGGGGAGGAAAACGGTCTCCAGACCGGGGAGAAGCTGACGGTTGAGGACCGCCATCGGGGTCTCGTAGTCGAGGTCGGTGCCGTTCCGGAGCCCCTTGACGAGGACGCCGACGCCGTTTCTTTCACAGAAATCGGCGACCGAGCCGCTGTCGGAGAGGACGACGACGTTGTCGATCCCCTTCAAAGCGAGCTTCAGGAATTCCACGCGGGTCTTTTCGTCGAACATCGGCTTTTTGTTCGGGTTGACGAAGACCACGGCGTAAACGGTGTCGAAGAGCTTCGCAGCGCGGGCGATCAGATCGACGTGGCCGAGGGTGACGGGATCAAAGCTCCCGGGGATCAGTGCTTTCATCGTCTTGATTCTCCTTTTTCAGTATCGTGATATGCAGTCTGCCGTAGGAAGTGAAGCGGTGGAGCACGGTGCCCTCCGCCTCCCACGGCTCCTCCCGTTCGTCCTCGATCACGAGGTGACCGCCGTCCGCAAGGAGACGGAGGGAAACGATACGGTGCAGGACGTCGGAGAGAAGGCGTGCCCCGTAGGGCGGGTCAAGAAAGATCAGATCGAACTGCTCTCTGCCCGAAGCCGCGCGGAGGGCGTCCTTGTAATCGACGTTGACGAAGCGGCATTTTTCGCTCAGCCTTGCTTTCGCGGCGTTGCGCTTCACGACGGCGAAGGCTTCGGGATCGGCGTCGCAGAAGAGCGCCGAGGCGGCTCCCCGGCTCAGCGCCTCCAGACCCATCTGTCCGGAGCCGGCGAAGAGGTCGAGCACGCGCTTTCCGGCGATCTCAAACTGAAGGATATTGAACACGCCCATTTTCGCGCGTTCGGAGGTCGGGCGGGTGGTGAGCCCTTCGGGCGCTTCGAGCTTCAGTCCTCTCGCACTGCCCGTGATGATACGCATCATTTCGGTTCGTTCCTTTCCGCGCCGGTCTTTTCCCCGGCGAACCAAGCGGCGACCGCCGCCGCGTCTTTTTCGGATATTCCTTTGACAGCGGCAAGCTCTTCTTCGGTCGCTTCCTTCACGGCGGAAACGCTCCGGAAGTGCGCAAGCAGCGCCTTTGCCTTCGCGGGTCCGATGCCGTCGATCTTTTCGAGAGAAGAGGTGCGCAGGGTCTTCCGCTTTGCCGCGTTCATGTGGGAAACGGTGTAGCGGTGGACCTCCTCCTGCAGACGGTAGACCATGACGAAGACCGTCTGCTCCTTTGCGATCGAGATCTCGCCGTCGCCCGAGGCGATGGCGCGCGTCTTGTGGAATTCGTCCTTGACCATACCGAAGACCGGGATATCGATCCCGAGCTCGCCGAGCAGGGAACGGATGACCGAAACGTGCTGATTGCCGCCGTCAAGCAGGAGCAGATCGGGGAACGGGTCCTCCGGGTGGGAGAAGCGTCTTCTTACCGCCTCGGTCATCGAGGCGTAATCGTCCTGCGTTCCGGTCCCGGCGATTTTATACAGGCGGTAGTCCTTTTTCGAGAACTTGCCGTTCACGAGGGTGACCTTGCCCGCCGTGATGTTTTCGTTGCCGAGGTTGGAGATATCGTACGCCTCGATCCGCTCGGGAACGACCTCGAGCCCGAGGAGGACCGAAAGGCGGACGAGCGCCGCGCTGTCCTTTTCCGCGTCGCGCCGGCAGGCGGCGGCTTTTTCCTTCGCGTTCCCGGCGACCATAGCGGTCAGCGCCTTTTTTTCGCCGCGTTCGGGGAAGAGGAGGGTGACCCTGCTTCCGCACCGCTCGCGTAAAAAGGCGGCGAGCGCGTCCCGGTCCTCCGCATCGAGCGGGAAGCCGAGGAGAAGCTCCTTCGGGACGTATTCTCTCTTTTCGTAAAGATCGCATAAAAAGGCGGTGAGGGAGGCGCTGTCCGCGATCTGATCGGCGCCGAAATACCAGTTTTCGCTGTCGACGATCGCGCCGCCGCGCACGAAGAACCCGGTCAGACAGGTGCCGATCTCGTCCGAATACAGGGCGAAAACGTCGTGCTCGACGTCGGGGGAGGCGATGACCTTCTGCCGCTGCCAGAGCCCCGAGATCGCGTTCAGACGGTCACGGTAAACCGCCGCCGCCTCAAACATCAGGTTTTCCGCCGCGTAATTCATCTTTTCGGTCAGGCTTTCCTTCACCTCGCCGAAATCTCCCCGCAGGAAGGAAACGACCTCACGGAAGGAATCGCGGTACTCCTCCTTCGTGATCTTCCCGGTGCAGACGCCGGAGCAGAGCCCGAGCTGATAGTTGAGGCAGGGACGTCCCTTGCCGATATCCTTCGGGAAGGATTTTTTGCAGGAGGGAAGGAGGAAGGCTTTTTCCGCCGTCCGGAGGATCGCGTAGGCGGAGGAAATGCCGAAATAGGGTCCGAAATATTTTGCCCCGTCGGCAAGGCGCCTGCGCGTGACGAGGATGCGCGGATACTCGTCGCCGAGGGTGACCTTCAGATAGGGATAGCTCTTGTCGTCCTTCAGCCGGATGTTGAACTTCGGCGTGTGCAGCTTGATCAGCCGGTTTTCAAGCGAGAGCGCCTCCATCTCGGTGTCGGTCAGCATATAGTCGAAGTCGCGGACGAGCGAGACCATTTTCTGCGTCTTGTAATTGTGGGCGGTGACGTCCTGAAAATAGGAGGATACCCTGTTTTTCAGCGCCTTGGATTTTCCGACGTAGATGATGTGTCCGCCCCGGTCCTTCATTAAATAGACGCCGGGGGTGAGGGGAAGGGCGTTCGCCTTTGCCCGCAGCTTGGCGAGCGCTTCTCCGTCAAACGGGATCTGCGGCATTGGGTCCCCTCCTTTTCAGCAAAAAGGAGCAAAGCACGGGCTTTGCTCCTTCGGTTATTTGATTGATTCGGAACAATCAGCCGTTAAAGCCGGATTCGATCAGGTCGGTCAGACCGGCAAGCGCTTCCTCTTCGTCCGCGCCGTCAGCAATCAGCGTGATGGTCATACCCTTGACGATGCCGAGCGAAAGAACGCCGAGAAGGCTCTTCGCGTTGACGCGGCGGTCTTCCTTTTCGACCCAGATGGAGCTGTTATAGGAGTTTGCCTTCTGGATGAAGAAAGTCGCGGGACGCGCGTGAAGTCCGACACTATTCTGAATCGTTACGTTACGAGAGATCATTTTATTCTGTTCGCTCCTGTCTATTTAAGTATTCAAAATCGGTAGTATGGCTTATTATACCAAAGATGTTTCCCAAAATCAATAGGTTTTGAAAAAAATTTCGGCGATTTCGCGGATTTTTTCGGGGTGAAAACTGTAAAAAACGCTGAAAGAACCGGGGAAGCGCTCTTTTTAAGAAAGACGGGAGATATCGGTCACGAGAAGGGTGAAGGAGATATCGGTCCCGCGGACGGAAAGGACCTGACCGGGCGCCAGAGGAAGGGTGCCGTTGAGCAGGAAGCCGCTTTCCTCGGTGCAGCCCTCGGCGCTGATGACGCCGCGGATGTCGAAGGCGGTGTCGCTGTAGACCGTGACCGCCTTGCCTTCTCCGTTTTCCGAGAGGAGGGAGGCACGCTGGATATCGAAGGATTTCACGGTCCCTACCGCGTCGTCTCCGAGTCTGACGGTATCGCCGATGACGATATAGTCGGTACCGGCGGCGTCGAGTCCCTCGATGAGGAAGGAGATCTCGGCGCTTTTCAGCTCGGGCAGGGAGCGCTTGTTTTCCGCCGCTTTCGTCACGGCGCGGATCACGGTCGTTCCGATGACGGCGAGGAGCACGAGGACGATGAGCAGGTCGATGACGTTGAAGCGGCGCTTCTTTGCGCGGAATACTGTCGTTTCATTCATTGGAGCGCATCTCCTTTCAGTTCTCGTCCGCGCTGCGGACGGCGGTGCAGGTTGCCGTGCCGTAAAGATGCGGCACGCGGTAGTCGGTCGTGACGCCGACGGCGGCGGGAAGGGTACCGACCGTGCGCGTCCCGTCCCCGGAGATCTCCGCGTCGGCAAGGACGGTGACCTCCATCCGGATATAGCCGGGCAGAACGGAACGGACCTGCTCTCCGGATTCCGGATCGGTGCCGAGATAAACGCTGTCTCCGTAGCTGACGCCGATGACCTCACCGATCTTCTGCCCGTTTCCGGCAAGAAGGAAGGCGTCGCCGATGTTGACGTTGCCCTTGAACTCCGAGCGGAGCGCTTCCTGCGTGAAGACGAGCTCGATCTTTTCGGTTTTCGTACCGGATCCGGGCACGCCGGAGGGGTTCAGGATGAACCAGAGCCAGATCCCGGCTGCGAGGATGAGAAGAATGAGAATGACGTCGATGACGTTGAAGCGGTAGGCAGCCGCCTTTTTTTCGTTACTCATATCGTTTCGGTTTCCTTTCGGTGTACGGAATATTGAGGAAGGTTCCCTCGTATCGGACCTCCGTCCGTTCCGCCGCGGCGGTGCGCCTGCAGGCGGCGGTCAGAGCGAGCAGCATCCAGAAGAAGCAGAAGATCCGGTAATTGTACCACGGGTTGTCGGTAAGACCCTGCACGAGGACCGAGACCGTACCGGCAAAGGTGACGGCGGAGGCGGCCTTCAGCCCGTTTTCCGAGGGATCGGTCTTTTGGCGGAGGTAGGAGAAAAAGCCCTTTGCCGCGAGAACGAGGACGCCGAGGAAGAGAAGAAGACCGAGGATGCCGTGCTCCAGCAGGATCTCAAGGAAGAGGGAATGGGCGTGCTCCGCGGGGACTCTGCCCGAGTAGATCGGGTAAAGCGACCCGAAGGCGGGACACCCGGTCCCGAACCCGGAATACCACCAGTCCTTCAGCATGGAGAAGCAGTTCCGCCAGATCCCTACGCGGTAATTCGTGGAGGAATCCGCGAGGCTTCCGATCGAAAGGAAGCGTCCGGTCACCGAGGTCGGCAGGAAGGAGAGGAGCAGGGGCGAGAGGAGCAGCACGCAGATGAGAGCGGCAATGCTCTTCGTGCCGGAAAGGAGAAGCAGGAGGACCATCCCGACGAGGAAGCCGAGCCACGCGCCGCGTGACCACGTGAACACGAGGCAGACGACGCAGAGTCCGGTCAGCGCGATCCCGGTGAGCTTCGCCCCGGCGTTTTTGCCGGAAAGCAGCGGGAGGAGCAGGAAGGGGATGACCATCACGAGATATTCGCCGAGGACGTTCGGATTCGAGAAGGTCGCCGTCACTCTTCCGGCGATGTCGGGGAAGAGCGAAAGATCGAGCCAGTCGGGTCGGGCGGTGCCGAGGAGATATTCCAGCACGCCGAGAAGGGACACGACCGCGGCGGAGGCGGCGGTGACGCCGATCACGCAGCCGATCTGACGGCGGGTCCGGATGAGGTTGACGGTGAGGAAATAGCCCGACATCAGGGCGGTGTACATCAGCGCGGGACGGAGGCTGAGCTCCTTCGAGACAGAAACGAACCCGCCGAGAAAGACGGTCAGAAGAAATCCGACGACGGCGATATCAAGCGCCTCGAATTTCAGCGTGCGCTTGCCCTGAAGCAGCTTGCAGAAAAACGAGAAGAAGGTGAAGATCAGGAGCGCCGCCGTGTGCATCGTGGAGAAAAACGGGAAGAAGCCGAAAAGGAGGAGCAGTCCCGCCTCGGGAGAGAGCAGGATCATCGCGCCGCAGCCGACGATGAGGGGCAGGAACAGGATCAGCGTCGTGGGGACGCGGAGCGCGGCGAGAGCGAAGAGAAGTCCGACGAGAAGTGCCGGAACGGTACGGGTCTTCCGCTCTTTTTTCCGCGGGAAAAGCTCGCTCCGGAAGCCGAAGACCCCGGTCAGCAGGAACCCCGTGAATCTGCCCTCCGCGAGCGCCTCGCCGAGCGGGGTCTGGGAGAGAAAGAGGACCGAGGAGCAGAGCATCACGACCGCGCCGAAGCCTACCGTTCCGGAAAGGGAAGCGCCGGTATTCAGCAGGGAGCGGGTGAGCAGCCCGATCAGGGCGTGGAACATACCGAAGAAAAAGTAGATCGTGCCGTAAAAGGAGACAGGAAGGTCAAGGAGCAGCCTGCCGAAGGCACGGATCACGGCAAGCAGAGGGCTTGCGGAGAACGCCCGGTTGCAGGCGCGGAAGAAGGGCATCAGCACCCGGCTTCTGACGCGGGAGCGTTCGATCAGCCCCGCGGTGACGCCGTCGTTGTCGGAAAGCTCCGCGTCCGGGTAGCCGTCAAGGAGCCCCGCCGCCGTGCTCGTGCGGGCGAGACCGGTCGCTTTTTCGATAAAGCCGGTCAGAGCGGAAAGCAGGACGCTCTCCGAGACCAGCCGTCCGAAAAAGGACTGACCGGCGTCGGACGCCGCGCCGTCTTTGCGCGTTTGATTCAATCGGATTCACCTCGGTTATGGTCGGACTTTTTTGCCGCCTTCCGTCTCGTCGGGAGCAAGACCGCCGGGAGGAGCAGGCAGGCGTACAGAAGAAGAAGGGGGATCGCCGTTACGGCGAGGGTCAGCAGATTTTCAGGGATCCCGGCGGCTGCCGGGACGGTTCCGGTCACCTCCCGCAGCTTTTCCGCGGCGGGAAGGAGGGGGAACGACAACGCAAGGAGAAGGAGCGCTCCGTACGCCGTCCGCTTTCCGGGCGGGGACGGGAGCTTCCCGAGCGAGAGGAGCAGGACGCCCGAGGAAACGGTCAGTCCCGCGCCGAGCGCCGCACCGGTGAAGGGCGGTTCCTTCGCGAGCGCCGAGAGGACGAGAACGGTCCCGACGCCGGAAAGGGAGGCGAAAAGAGGGATAAGCGGCTTTTTTGCCGCGTAAAACGCTTTGGAAAGCAGCTCGTTCAGCGCAAAGAAGGGGAGAAAGAGGGCAAGGAGCCGTAAGATCGCCGCCGAAGCCTCCGCGTCGGCAGGGGTAAAGGCGCCGTGCCGGTACAGGACCGAAACGACCTCGCCCGAGAGCGCGGAAAGCAGGAAGCCCGCCGGAAGGGTCAGCGCAAGTGCCGAAAGGACGCCGGTTTCAAGCAAAGCGGAGGGCTGTTCTCCCTTTCCCGCCAGCTTCGGGAACAGATACTGCGAAAGGCTGAAAACGAGGATGCCCCCGGTCAGAAGAAAGATCTGATACGCGCAGTCGAAGCGGACGTTTCCCGCCGGATCGAGCGCGGAGGAGAAGCGGGCGCCGAGAAACGCCCCTGCGGGCAGGAGCCACGCGCCGAGCGTGACCGGAAGAAAGGAGGAAAACGCCTCCTTCATCCTTCCGTTCAGCCGGAAGGAGGGCTTCGGAACGGGCTGTCCGAGGAAGGGCAGCAGCACGGTGAGGAGCTGCAGCCCCCACGAGGCGAGGAAGAGCACCGAAAGGAGGGTGACGTTTCCACGGTCGAAAAAGGCGAGCCACACCGAGAGAAGCAGATTGGAAAGCACGCTGACCCCGGCAGGAAGAAGATAGTTCCCCTTTGCCTGACAGAGCGCGGAAAGCACCGCCGTCCCGCCGATGAAGGGCAGGGAAAGGAAGAGGATGCGGACCGGACCCGAGGCGAGGGCGCGTCCCGTTCCCGAAAGACCGGGCGCGGCGAGCGGGATCAGAGGATCGCCGAAGAGGACGCCCGCTGCCGAAAGGAGCGTGCAGACCGAAACCGTGACCGTGAAAAATCCGGCGGCAAAGCGCCCGGCTTCGGTTTCGTCCTCCGTTTCGCGGTAATACGGAATGAAGCATCCCGGCACGGCGGCGGAAAGGAGAAGATCGAACAGCGTGAGCGGCACCGAAAGCGCCGCGAGGAAGGCTGCCGCCTCCTCCGTCGCGCCGTAAGCGGCGGAAAAGAGCAGGGAACGGGCGAGCCCGAGGGCTTTTGCCAAAACGGTCAAACCCGTCATGAACAGTACGGTGCGGACCGGACGGCTTCTCATAAGAGATCCGGGCGCTTTTTCTTCGTCAGCTCGAGCGCGGCGCGGTAGCGCCACTCGGCGATCTTTTCGTGATCCCCGGAGGTCAGCACCTCGGGCACGCGGTCGCCGTCGAGATCGAGCGGTCGGGTGTACTGCGGATATTCGAGCATTCCGGAGGCGATGCTCTCGTTTTCAAAGCATTCGGGATCGGCGAGGACGCCGTCCACCATTCTCGAAACGCAGTCGACGAGGATGCAGGCGGGAAGCTCCCCGCCGGTCAGAACGTAATCCCCGATCGAGATCTCCTCGTCGGCGATGCGGTCGATCGCCCTTTCGTCGATCCCCTCGTAGTGCCCGCAGAGCAGGACGAGGCGATCGAAGCGGGCAAGCTCGACGGCTTTTTTCTGCGTCAGCACCTTTCCGCGCGGGGAAAGGTAGATCACGCGGCGCTTTTCGTTTTCTTCCGCGTCGGCGACGACGTGGTCAAAGCAGCGGAGAACGGGGGGCGCCGCCATCAGCATCCCTTTTCCGCCGCCGTAGGGGGTGTCGTCCACGCGGCGGTTCTTATCCTCCGAGAAATCGCGGATATTGTAGGTGTTGACCGAAATGAAGCCGGCTTTTCTCGCTCTGCCGATGATCGAGGCGGACAGGATCCCGTCCACGAGCTCGGGGAAGAGCGTCATGATATCAAAGCGCATCGTCGTCCTCCCCGTCAAACATCCCGGGAATGGGACGGAGGTAAAGCGCGTCGTCCGGGTCTTCCTTCACGGTAAAGGCGGGAACGGCGGGCACCATGACCTCTTTTCCGTTTTCCGCTTCGATGAGGTAGATGAGCCCCGCGCCGCTTTCGAGGACGTCGCGGATTTTGCCGAGCGTCTTTCCGGTGTCGGCGTGCTTCACGGGCAGGGAAATGAGGTCGGAGATGAGGTTTTTCCCGCTGTCGCCGAGGATATCCTCCCTTGCGGCGTAGACCACGGTCTGACGGAGGGCGTTCGCCTTTTCCTCGCTGTCCACCCCTTCAAGGGTCATCAGTACGAATTTCTTCTGCACCGAGGCGGCAAGCACTTTTACGGGGCGGTAAGTCTCCCCCTCTTTGAAATATACGGTTTTCAGCCCGGCGAGCACCTTCGGCGTGTCGCAGAGGTTCTCCAGCTTGACCACGCCGCGGTAGCCGTGGATATTGATGATTTTTCCGGCTTCCGGATATGCAATCTTCATATTTACGATTCTTTCTTTTCGCACGGCGTTTTCCGCCGTGCGGCTGCCGATACGCAACATTTTTCCATTTTCCTTATTGTACCACGGTTCGCGCCGCGATTTATTACTAATTTGTAAATAATTGCTCCCCTCTTTCCCCCTTGTTGACAAAAGGAGGCGGGAAGGGTATAATCTACTGTATATCCCTATGGGCTTTTGTCAAATACAGCAAAGGAAACGGAGTGCCTTATGTCTAATCAGATCTATCCCGTCTATCAGAAAGTCAAGGAAAACATTCAGAAGGTCATCGTCGGTAAGAGCGAGGTCATCGACCTGCTGCTTATCTGTATGTTCTGCCGCGGTCATATGCTGATTGAGGACGTTCCCGGAACCGGTAAAACCGTTCTGGTCAAGTCCTTCGCCGCGTCGGTCAACTGCACGAACAAGCGTATCCAGTTCACCCCCGACCTTCTCCCCTCCGATATCACCGGCATCAACTTCTTCAATATGAAAAAGACGGAATTCGAGTTCGTTCCCGGACCCGTCTTTGCCAATATCGTTCTCGCCGACGAGATCAACCGTGCCACCCCGAAGACCCAGTCCGGTCTTCTGGAATGTATGGAAGAAGCACAGGCAACGGTTGACGGCAAGACCTACACGCTCGCTCAGCCCTTTATGGTCATCGCGACCCAGAACCCGGTCGAGAACTCGGGCGTCTTCCCGCTTCCCGAGGCGCAGCTTGACCGATTCCTCGTCAAGACCTCGATGGAGTACCCCTCTCACGAGGAAGGCATCGACATCCTCGACCGTTTCAACAACCGCAGCCCGCTCGCCGAGCTGACCGCCGTCGTCGAAGCCGAGGAGATCGTCCGCTGCCAGGAGGAGCTGATGAACATCTTCGTTCACCGCGATATCATGGATTACATCATGCGCATCACCGAGGCGACGAGAAACTACGAAAACGTTTCTCTCGGCGTTTCTCCCCGAGGCGCCCTGAACCTGCTCCGCGTCGCGAAGGGCTTCGCCGCGATCAACGACCGTGATTACGTCATTCCGGACGACGTCAAGGCGGCGGCGCTTCCCGTTCTGCCGCACCGTCTGATCATGACCTCCTCCGCGCGCATCAAGAAGAACGCGGACGTTGACGTCATCCTCGACATCCTCGAACGCGTTTCCGTCCCGACCGAATCCGCGCTCGGAAGCTGGTCCGGAAAATGATCGCACGCGCGATTCTCCTGACCGCCGGCGAGGTCGTCAATTACGCAAAATGGCTGAAGACCGGAATGGCTGTCGGCACCTGCCTCGTGATCCTGGCGGTTCTGTATCTGATCTACCGCAAGCTGAAGGACAAGATGGTCGGACGCATCGAGTACACGCGCGAGTTCTCCGAAAAGGGCGTGTACGAGGGCGAGTACGTCACGATGACCGAAACGATCACCAACCGGAGCTGGGTCCCGCTTTTCTTCATCGATATCGAGTCGTATATCTACAACGGCATCCGTCTGCAGGATATCCCCTTCGAGCCGAAGAAGGCGATGCAGTATCTGACAAGCCGCTTCCATCTTCTGCCCTTTATGCGCATCCGCAGAAAGCACGAGGTCCTCTGCGCGAAGCGCGGCTATTATACGCTGGAAACGATCGACCTTTACTATAACAAAAAGGTCCTCTATATGAACGCTCCCGCCGAGCTTTACGTCTACCCGAAGGTCGTCCCGCTGAACGACGAGGTCATGCCTTCGAGCACGATGCCGGGCG
The DNA here is from genome assembly GCA_024404495.1 of Lachnospiraceae bacterium. Taxonomy (GTDB): domain Bacteria; phylum Bacillota; class Clostridia; order Oscillospirales; family CAG-272; genus CAKRZE01. The sequence continues at coordinate 1,861 of JAKSPT010000041.1, read as the reverse complement.
AAAGCGTCACCACCCGCCGTCTGTTCATCGACCAGTTCTCGTTCAGCGGCATCCGCGAGTACCGTTCGGGCGACCCCTTCAACAGCGTCAACTTTAAAGCGACCGCCCGTTCCGCCGCTTTCGGCATTCAGGGTATGAAGGTCAACGCCCGCGACTACTGCTCCAACCGTACGATTTTGGTCTATCTGAACTTTCAGACCGACCTTGACGACAAGATCCCGACACATATCTATGAGGATATGATGGAACGCGGGCTCTCCTACGCCGCCGCGCTGATCCGCGAGGCGAACTATATGGGCTACCGCGCCGCCTTCGAGGCGAACTGCGTCCTCATCACGGGCGAAAAGAAGATCCGGTTCCCGCTCGGCTCCGGCAGGCTCCATCTGGAAGAGATCCTGAAAGAAATGGCAAAGGTCCGCCCGTCGGTCGGCGTTTCCTTCCTCAGCCTTCTGCAGGAGGGCAACCGCTCGGACGTCAGCGATATCGAGATCTTCCTTCTCACGCCCTTCCTCAACGCCGAGATCGAGGATGAGATCATCAAGTTTCAGGCGCGCGGCAATCACGTGCAGATCCTGAAGCTGGGAATGGGGGAAAAGGGATGAAACGCCGTTACGATTGGGATAAAAAACGTCTTATCAAAGTCGGAATTGCCCTCATTCTGTTCCTCATCGCCCTGCAGGGCTACGGACACCTCGGGCTTTACCGGAATCTTGAGTTTGACGATACCTCCCGTTATCTCCATCAGGCGTGCGGTCTGACGATGGGCATCACCGCGGTCTACGCCGTGCTCGTCTTCCGGAAAGCGATCCCGAAGAAGCTGAAGGAGGATATCGCGAGTGCCGTAGAGTCGGTCTTCAAGCGCGTCGCGCAGGACTTCCGCAAGATGGCGAAGGCGATCCGACACGCGCTCGGCATTCCGGACCCGCCCGTCCGCGTCCGCGCGAAGGACGAACGCTCCTTCGTCTTCGGCAGCGAAGAGAACAAGGCTTCCCGCCGTTTCAAGCAGGGGGAACAGCTCCGCTGGAAGGATCTTGACAACAACGCCGACAAGATCAGATTCATCTATATCAAGTTCATCAACCGCCTGACCAAAAAGGGATACAAGTTCAAGACGATCAACACGCCGCTTGAAACGCTGAAGCAATGGAATCTCGAAAAGGAATCCTGCGCTTATATGTTCCCGCTCTACACCGACGCGCGCTATTCCGGCGGCAGACGTCCCATCACCGATGAGGAAGTCGAAATGTCGGAAAAGTATATGAAAGCCAACGCGAAAATACTGTGAATCCAATGAAAAAACCGCAAGTCCGACGGACTGCGGTTTTTTTGGTTCTATTCTGACCGGTTAAATGTGCTATTTGGCTCTTTTTCTCCGAAGAAAAAGAGCCGGCAGAAAAAGAACGCCAAAGGTCGGCGCTGACGATACTTTTTCCAAAAACAAGTTTTTGAGAAAAAGTATCTAACCGCGCCCTCCCTTTGGGATCCCTCCCGCGGAGGGGAACGGCTTGTCCTCTTGCTATGTTTCTCTTCCGTTTGCTTACCGGACTAACCCCCGTTTTCTTACGGAGAACGACAGTTACCGCACCGAACGGTACCGGATCGCAAACGAAAAAAGAGAGAGGGGGTAGCCGAAGGGGGAGGGAGAATCGCGGATTCCGCGACTTTTCATCGAAAAGACGGGGAATCCGCGTCTTCCTCCCCCTGCGGGTCCCTTTTTCCGCCGAGGCTCCTTTTTCTGACAAGAAAAAGGGCCGAAATCTTTGCCTCTTTCTCTGTCTGAGAAAGAGGCTTGCGAGAAAGAGACGACCAAAGGGCGGCGCTGACGATACTTTTTCCAAAAACAAGTTTTTGAGAAAAAGTA
>JAKSPT010000040.1 GCA_024404495.1 Lachnospiraceae bacterium | reverse complement strand
GGAGAAGGTTCGGCAGACCCTTTTCGAGCGCGGCGAGGTCCTCGGTGCCGAGCTGCTTCTTGTCGAGACCGCCGTGCATCTTGAGGGCGCGGACGGTAGCGACGACGACGACGGCGTCGGGACGGAGCCCTGCCATACGGCACTTGATGTCGAGGAACTTTTCAGCGCCGAGGTCGGCACCGAAGCCTGCCTCGGTGACGGCGTAGTCGCCGAGCTTCATAGCCATGCGGGTCGCGATGACCGAGTTGCAGCCGTGCGCGATGTTTGCGAACGGACCGCCGTGGACGAACGCGGGCGTGCCTTCGAGGGTCTGAACGAGGTTCGGCTTGAGGGCGTCCTTCAGGAGGGCAGCCATTGCGCCGACAGCCTTCAGATCACCGGCGGTGACGGGCTTGTCGTCGTAGGTGTAGGCAACGACGATGCGGGAGAGGCGCGCTTTCAGATCGGCGATCGAGGAGGAGAGGCAGAAGACAGCCATGATCTCGGAGGCAACGGTGATATCGAAGCCGTCCTCACGGGGCGTGCCGTTCGCCTTGCCGCCCATACCGTCAACGATGAAACGGAGCTGACGGTCGTTCATATCGACGCAGCGCTTCCAGGTGATGCGGCGGGGGTCGATGTTCAGAAGGTTGCCCTGCTGAATGTGGTTGTCGAGCATCGCGGCGAGAAGGTTGTTCGCCGCGCCGATGGCGTGGAAGTCACCGGTGAAGTGGAGGTTGATGTCCTCCATCGGAACGACCTGCGCGTAACCGCCGCCGGCGGCGCCGCCCTTGACGCCGAAGACCGGTCCGAGGGAGGGCTCACGGAGCGCGACGATCGAGTTCTTGCCGATCTGCCTTAAACCGTCCGCCAGACCGATGGTGGTCGTGGTCTTGCCTTCGCCCGCGGGAGTGGGGGTGATGGCGGTAACGAGGATCAGCTTACCGTTTGCACGGTTCGACTCGTTCAGAAGAGCGTAGTCGACCTTTGCCTTGTATCTGCCGTACTGTTCGAGGTACTTTTCGTCAACGCCCGCGATCTTCGCGATCTCGTTGATGTGCTTCATCGGCGTCTGCTGCGCGATTTCGATATCGGATAAGTAAGCCATGGGAATTTCTCCTTTATATTCTTATTTTATTTTTTGAAGTAATTGACCGCAGAGGCGAACATCTTCATGTCGAAGACGCCGGGGACGTTCTTGTAGAGCCCGGAGCCGATGCGTTCCGCGTGACCCATCTTACCGAAGACTCTGCCGTCGGGCGAGGTAATGCCCTCGATCGCGAAGGTCGAATTGTTCGGGTTGAAGCGGACGTCGGAGGTGGGATCGCCGTTCAGATCGACGTACTGGGTCGCGATCTGACCGTTTGCCGCAAGCTGACGGACGACCTCGTCGGAGGCAAGGAAGCGTCCTTCGCCGTGGGAGATCGGCACGGTGTAGATATCGCCGACCTCGGTGCCCGCGAGCCACGGGGACTTGTTCGACGCCACGCGGACGCGGACCAGCTTGGACTGGTGGCGGGCGATGGTGTTGAAGGTCAGGGTCGGGCAGTTCACGTCGGTGTCGATGATCTTCCCGTAGGGAACGAGACCGAGCTTGACGAGCGCCTGGAAGCCGTTGCAGATGCCGCAGATCAGACCGTCGCGTCTGTCAAGCAGCTCGTGGACGCCGTTTTTCACCTGCTCGCTGCGGAAGAACGCCATGATGAATTTGCCCGATCCGTCGGGCTCGTCGCCGCCGGAGAAGCCGCCGGGAACGAAGATCATCTGCGCGGAGGCAAGCTCCTTCGCAAAGCGTTCGACCGAAGAGGCGATGCCGTCCGAGGTCAGGTTGTTGATGACGAAGATCTCCGCGTCGGCACCCGCGTCACGCATGACCTTGGCGGAATCGAATTCGCAGTTGGTGCCCGGGAAGACCGGGATCAGCACCTTCGGGCGCGCGCATTTGACGGCGGGCGCGGGACGGGAGGCGGGAGAAACCGGGTAGGAGAACGCTTCGATCGGTGCCGCGGGCTGATTTGCCGGACGCATCGGGAAGACGCTTTCCAGACGGTTTTCGTAGAGCGCGCTCAGTTCTTCCGGGACGGCGTTTTCGCCTTTGTAGGAATAGCCGTTTCCGCCGACCGTACCGATGACCCTGCCTTCCGCCGTGTCGGCGTCGACCTCAAGCAGGATCGTGCCGTAACGGTAGCCGAAGAGCTCTTCGAGGGTCAGGGAGCCGTCGAAGGTGAAGCCGAAGCCGTTGCCGATCGACATCTTGAAGATCGCTTCCGCGATGCCGCCGAAGCCGGGCGTGTAGGCGGCATAGACCTTGCCGGCACGCATCAGCGCGGTCGCGCGGTTCCAGACGGCGATCAGGGAATCACGGTCGGGCAGGGATTTTTCGTTGTATGCCGGGATGAGGGCGATGACCTTGTGCCCTTCCGCCTTGAGATCTCCGGTGACGACGTCGTCGGTCTTGCCGGTGGTCACGGCAAACGAAACGAGGGTGGGCGGGACGTCAAGCTTTTCAAACGAGCCGGACATCGAGTCCTTGCCGCCGATGGCGGCGATGCCGAGGTCCATCTGCGCGCTGAAACCGCCGAGGAGGGCGGCAAGGGGCTTGCCCCAGCGCTTCGGATCGTGACCGGGCTTTTCAAAATATTCCTGGAAGGTCAGATAAACGTCTTCAAACGAAGCGCCCGAGGCGATCAGCTTGGAAACGCTCTCCACGACCGCGAGATACGCGCCGTGGAAGGGAGATTTTTCGGAAAGGGCGGGGTTGAAGCCCCAACTCATGAAGGAGCAGTTGTCGGTGTGCTTTTTCTCGACCGAGATCTTCTGCACCATTGCCTGCGCGGGCGTGCGCTGATATTTGCCGCCGAACGGCATCATCACGGTGCCGGCGCCGATGGTGGAGTCGAAGCGCTCGGAAAGCCCCTGCTTGGAGCATACGTTCAGATCGGAAACGAGCGCCGCCATTCCTTTTTCAAAGTCGGCGGGGATCTCCTTTTTCCAATCTGCGGGCGCGGCGGGCGCGACGTCGATGTGCTTTTCCGCACCGTTGGAGTTCAGGAACTCGCGGGAAACGTCAACGATGACCTTTCCGTTCCATTTCATTTTCAGACGGGGTTCTTCGGTCACGCGCGCGACGACGGTCGCTTCGAGGTTTTCGGAGGAGGCGATCGCAAGGAAGCGCTCCACGTCCTCGGGACCGACGACGACAGCCATTCTCTCCTGCGATTCGGAGATCGCGAGCTCGGTGCCGTCAAGACCTTCGTATTTCTTCGGAACGGCGTTCAGGTCGATATCAAGACCGTCGGCAAGCTCGCCGACCGCGACCGATACGCCGCCCGCGCCGAAGTCGTTGCAGCGCTTGATCATCCGGCAGGCTTCGCCGTTGCGGAAGAGACGCTGAAGCTTTCTTTCCTCGGGGGCGTTGCCCTTCTGGACCTCGGCACCGCAGGTCTCGACCGAGTGCGCGTTGTGCGCCTTGGAGGAGCCGGTCGCGCCGCCGATGCCGTCGCGTCCGGTGCGTCCGCCGAGCAGGATGACGATATCGCCGTCAACCGGGCATTCGCGGCGCGCGTTTTCCGCGGGCGGCGCCACGATGACCGCGCCGATCTCCATGCGCTTCGTGGCGTCGGCGGGATGGTACAGCTCGTCAACGATGCCGGTGGCAAGACCGATCTGGTTGCCGTAGGAGGAGTAGCCCGCCGCGGCGGTCTGCACGAGCTTGCGCTGCGGGAGCTTGCCGGGGATCGTTTCGGAGACCGGAACGGTCGGGTCGGAAGCGCCCGTGACGCGCATCGCGCCGTAAACGTAGGATCTGCCCGAAAGCGGGTCGCGGATGGCGCCGCCGATGCAGGTCGCCGCGCCGCCGAAGGGCTCGATCTCGGTGGGATGGTTGTGGGTCTCGTTCTTGAAGAGGAGCAGCCAGTCCTCGTCCTTCCCGTCGACCGTGACGGTCATCTTGACGGTGCAGGCGTTGATCTCCTCGGATTCGTCGAGCTTATCGAGCTTGCCGGTCTTTTTGAGGTACTTCCCTGCCAGCGTGGCGATATCCATCAGGTTCTTCGGCTTGGTTCTGCCGAGGACGTCGCGGGTGCCGCAGTAGCGTTCCCACGCCTCGTTCAGAAGCGGATCCGCGAAGGTGACGCTGTCGATGGTGGTGAGGAAGGTGGTATGGCGGCAGTGATCCGACCAATAGGTGTCGATCATGCGGATCTCGGTGATCGTCGGGTCGCGGTGCTCGGAGCGGAAATACGCCTGACAGAACGCGAGGTCGGCGTCGTCCATCGCGAGACCGTACGCCGCGACGAAATCGGAAAGCGCCTTGCCGTCGAGCGCGTTGAAGCCGTCGAGCGTCTTCACGGCGGTCGGGACGGTGAAGGGGATATCAAGCGTTTCGGGCTTGTCGAGCGACGCTTCGCGCGCCTCGACCGGGTTGATGACGAACTTTTTCGCCGCCGCGATATCGGCGTCGGAGAGATCGCCCTCAAGCATATAGACCGTCGCGGTGCGGATCAGCGGGCGGTCGCCCTTCGAGATGATCTGAATGCACTGCGCGGCGGAGTCGGCGCGCTGATCGAACTGACCGGGAAGATATTCCACGGCGAAGACCCTGCCCGCGGTCGCGGGAAGCGCGTCGTAGGTGAGGTCGAGCTGAGGCTCGGAGAAGACGGTGCGGACCGCCTCGTCAAAGAGCGCCTTTTCGATCTTTTCCGCGTCGTAACGGTTGAAGACGCGGACGTTTTTCAGACCCGTAATGCCGAGGAGGGTTGTCAACTCCTTATAGAGCGCTTTCGCCTCGTTGGCGAGCTCGGGTCTTTTTTCCACAAATACTCTGAAAACCATATCAGTTTCCTTTCTGCAAAGCGCGTGCGCCGATGTCGTGACGGAAAAATGCGTTGCCGAAATGCACTTTGGAAACGATGCCGTCGGCGGCGTCGATCGCTTCCTTCAGCGAATCCGCGGTCGCGACGCATCCGAGAACGCGTCCGCCGTTCGTTTTCAGAACGCCGTCTTCGGTTTTCGCACCGGCGACGATGACGTGATCGCGCACCTCGTCCGGGATCGTGAGCGGGAAGCCTTTTTCGTATTTCACGGGGTAACCCGCCGACGCCATGATGACGCAGCAGGCGTGTTTGGAGGAGAATTTCACTTCGGTTTCGGCAAGCGTGCCCTTCGTCGTCGCCATCATCACGGTCAGAAGATCGCTTTCGAGCAGCGGCAGGACGACCTGCGTTTCGGGATCGCCGAAGCGGCAGTTGTATTCGATGACCTTCGGCCCGTCGGGCGTGATCATCAGTCCGAAATAGAGGCAGCCGCGGAAGGTCCTGCCCTCCGCGTTCATCGCGGCGACCGTCGGGAGGAAGATCTCCTTCATGCACCGTTCCGCGACGTCGGGCGTGTAATAGGGGTTGGGCGCGACGGTGCCCATACCGCCGGTGTTCAGACCCTGATCGTGATCGAGGGCACGTTTATGGTCCATCGAGGAAATCATCGGAACGACCGTTTTGCCGTCGGTGAAGGAGAGGACCGAGACCTCGGGTCCGGTCAGGAACTCCTCGATGACGACGTGGTCGCCGCTCTTGCCGAAGACGTGATCCGCCATCATCGAACGGACGGCGTCAAACGCTTCCTCTCTCGTCTGGGCGATGATGACGCCCTTGCCGAGCGCAAGACCGTCCGCCTTGATGACCGTGGGGATCGGCGCGGTCTTCAGGTATTCGAGCGCGGCGTCCATCTCGTCAAAGACCTCGTAGCGCGCCGTGGGAATGCCGTATTTCTTCATCAGATTCTTGGAAAAGACCTTGCTTCCCTCGATGATCGCCGCGTTCGCGCGGGGACCGAAGCAGGGGATGCCCTTCTCTTCCAATGCGTCGACGCAGCCGAGGACCAGCGGATCGTCGGGAGCGACGACCGCGTAGTCGATTTTGTTTTCGACCGCGAACTCTACGATAGCGGGGATGTCCTTCGCGCCGATATTGACCGGGATCGCGTCGCCGATCATGCCGGCGTTGCCCGGGAGGGCGTAAATGACCTCGACCGCGGGATTTTCTTTCAGTTTTTTGATAATGGCATGTTCTCTGCCGCCGCTTCCGACAACGATGAGTTTCATAGCCTTCTCCTTTCAGTCTTCGTAAATGGGATGTGCGTCACAAAGGGCGATGACCTCTTTCGTGATCGTTTCCCGATTTCCCTCGAAATCCACGGCGGCAAGCTTCATCCAATGAGCGATCTTTCTCATATCCTCCTCAAGGAAGCCGCGGGAGGTGACCGCCGGAGTCCCGACGCGGATACCGCTCGTGACCGTCGGCTTTTCGGGATCGTTCGGGATGGCGTTCTTGTTTGCCGTGATATGGACCGCGTCGAGACGCGCTTCCATTTCTTTGCCGGTCAGACCGAAGGAACGCAGGTCGATCAGCATCAGATGGTTATCGGTGTCGCCCGAAACGATGTCGAAGCCCTCTTCCTTCAGCGCGCCGCAAAGCGCCTTCGCGTTTTTCAGAATCTGCTTCTGATAGTCCCGGAATTCCTCGGTCATCGCTTCGCCGAGCGCGACCGCTTTCGCCGCGATGATGTGCATCAGGGGGCCGCCCTGCGTGCCCGGGAAGATCGCCTTGTCGATCTGCTTCGCGAACTTTTCACGGCAGAGGATCAGACCGCCGCGCGGACCGCGCAGGGTCTTGTGGGTCGTGGTCGTGACCACGTCGGCGTAGGGCACGGGCGAGGGATGAAGTCCCGCCGCGACGAGTCCGGCGATGTGCGCCATATCGACCATGAAGTACGCGCCGACCTCGTCGCAGATCGCGCGGATCGCCGCAAAGTCGATCGTGCGGGAATATGCGCTCGCCCCGGCAATGATGAGCTTCGGGCGGCATTCCAACGCGGTACGGCGGATGGCGTCGTAATCGAGCATATCGGTCTCGGGAGAGAGGCTGTAGGGCACGATATGGAAATACTTGCCCGAGATATTGACCGGGGAGCCGTGGGAAAGATGCCCGCCGTGCGCGAGATTCAGACCCATGACGGTGTCGCCCGGTTCGAGCAGGGCGTAAAAGACGGCGAGATTCGCGGAGGCGCCGCTGTGCGGCTGAACGTTCGCGTGCTCCGCGCCGAACAGCTTCTTGGCGCGGTCTCTTGCGATGTTCTCCACGATATCCACGTACTGACACCCGCCGTAATAGCGTTTGCCCGGGAAGCCCTCGGCATATTTGTTGGTCAGGACCGAGCCCGCCGCGAGAAGCACCGCCTTTGATACGACGTTCTCGGAGGCGATCAGCTCGATATTGTGTCTCTGCCGTCCGAGTTCAAGCGAACAGGCGTCGAACACTTCCTTGTCATACTGTTCCAATTCGTCAAAAAACATGATCGTTTCCTTTCGGGTGAGGGGGACGTCCGTCACGGACGCTGTGGAAGGGGGCGCATCCGCGCCCCCGAAACTGCAAACTTACGCATGAAAAATCAATGGTGGAAGAGGCGCATACCGGTGAACGCCATCGCCATGCCGTACTTGTCGCAGCACTCGATGACGAGATCGTCACGGATCGAGCCGCCGGGCTCGGCGATGTACCTGACGCCGCTCTTCTTCGCACGCTCGATGTTGTCGCCGAAGGGGAAGAAGGCGTCGGAGCCGAGGGAAACGCCGTCGATCGTATCGAGGTACGCTCTCTGCTCTTCCTTGGTGAAGGGAGCGGGCTGAGAAGTAAAGTATTTCTGCCAGTTGCCGTCCGCGCAGACGTCTTCCTCGTTTTGGTTGATGTAGCCGTCGATGACGTTATCGCGGTCGGGTCTGCCGAGGGTGGGGAGGAAGGGGAGGTTCAGAACCTTGTCGCTCTGACGGAGGAACCAGGTATCCGCCTTCGAGCCCGCGAGACGGGTGCAGTGGATACGGGACTGCTGACCGGCGCCGACGCCGATCGCCTGCCCGTCGACTGCGTAGCAGACCGAGTTGGACTGGGTGTATTTCAGGGTGATGAGCGCGACGATGAGGTCACGTACCGCCTCGGCGGGAAGCTCCTTCTTTGCGGTGACGAGGTTGGAAAGCAGCGCCTCGTTGATCTTGAAGTTGTTTCTGCCCTGCTCGAAGGTGATGCCGAAGACCTGCTTGCGCTCGGTGACCTCGGGAACGTAGTCAGCGTCGATCCTGACGATATTGTAGTTGCCCTTGCGCTTGGTCTTCAGGATCTCAAGGGCCTCGGGCTCGTAGCCGGGAGCGATGATGCCGTCGGAGACCTCACGCTTGATCATCAGCGCGGTGGTCACGTCGCAGACGTCGGAAAGCGCGACCCAGTCGCCGAAGGAGCACATACGGTCGGTGCCGCGGGCACGGGCGTAAGCGCAGGCGAGGGGAGAATCGTCGAGGCCGGGGATATCGTCAACGAAGCAGGCTTTCTTCAGCTTGTCGGAAAGCTTGATGCCGACGGCGGCGGAGGTGGGGCTGACGTGCTTGAAGGAGGTGACCGCGGGAAGACCGGTCGCTTCCTTCAGTTCCTTGACGAGCTGCCAGGAGTTGAAGGCGTCGAGGAAGTTGATGTAGCCGGGACGTCCGGAAAGGATCTCGATCGGGAGATCGCTGCCGTCCTGCATATAGATGCGGGAGGGCTTCTGATTGGGGTTGCAGCCGTATTTCAGTTCGAATTCTTTCATGATCGGGGACCCTTTCTTATTTGTTTTTGTTGATGATGACTTCGGTGGGCTCGCAGCAGCCGCAGAGCGGGACGCGGCGGACGAAGAGGGAGACCTTGTTGTCCTCGTTCAGATTTTCCCAGACGAGGGAGGCAAGCTCCTCGGCGGTGTTGGGCAGCTCGACCTCTTCGGGTTCGCCGTAGAACGAGGGGATCGGATTGCCGTCGCACTTGTAGGTGTGGATGAAGTGACCGATGCCGGCCTTGGGAGCGGCGTAGTCGTAGGTGAAGCGCAGGCACTCTTCGGGATCGCCGCTGCGGCTCTTCAGGATCGAGAGCTTGTAGCGGAAGTCCTTCGCCGCGAAATCGTAGCAGCAGATACCCGAAACGCGGGGAGTGAAGTTCGGGGCGTCGGGCTCAAATTCACGGGTGAAGAGCGCGTCCTCGAAATCCTCGCCCTTTGCGAGAAAATCGTAAATCGTGTTGGTCTGGTCGCCGTTGGTGATGATATCGACGTCCTTGCCGTAAGCGAGGTAAGGATTGTAGATGATCAGGCTCGGGTCGGAGAGCTTGGATTCGTCGAACGCCTTCGTTCTCATACCGCCCTCGAAACGCTCGAAAATACGGTTGCGGCTGTTGACCGATCTGCCCATGATGAAGTAAGCGATCAGCGCGCTCTTGCCGTCGGCGGATCTGCCGATGACGATGCCTCTGCCGGGATAGGTATTGTTCGCGAGAAGTTCTTTCAGATCGTAAAGTGCCATATTGCGTTACCTCTTTCGTATTATTCTCTGTTTGCCATTTCCGCCGAGACCTTTTCGACCGAGAGCGGAAGGATCTTCCACTCCGCAAGGCGCATCACGCGCTTCTGGAGGGTCTCGGGGGTGTCGTTTTCACGGATATTGACCGCCTTCTGCATGATGATCTCGCCGCCGTCCGGGATCTCGTTGACGAAATGGACGGTCGCGCCGGTGACCTTCACGCCGTAAGCAAGCGCCGCCTCGTGGACGTGAAGTCCGTAGAAGCCCTTGCCGCAGAAGGAGGGGATGAGCGCCGGGTGGACGTTGATGATCCTTCTCGGATAGCGGGAGGTGAAATCCGCCGAAAGGATCGACATGAAGCCCGCGAGGACGATGAGGTCGATCCTGTTTTCGGTGAGGAGTCTTGTGATCTCCTTTTCAAACGCCTCCTGCCCGCCGAGCGCCTTTTTCGAGGCGGTATAGCCCGGGATGCCGGCGTTCGCCGCGCGGGTCAGCGCGTACGCTCCGGGATTGGAGGAGATCACAAGCACGATCTCCCCGCTTTTCAGGATCCCGCTCTTTTCGGCGTCGATCAGCGCCTGCAGGTTGGTGCCGCCGCCCGATACGAGGACGGCAATTCTCGTCTTCTTCATTTCGCCGAATCCTTTTTCTTGCCGAGGTCTTCCAGCACGGGGAGCAGCATCCCGCCGAGGACGTTGCCGAGAATGACTGTCCAGAGGAAGCCGCACGCCTTCAGCGAAACGATGCCGGACGCCGCGAAGTAGAAAATATCGGCGATCGAGTGCTCAAAGCCGCTCAGAATGAAGGTCGGGATGCAGAAGAGGATGCCGACCGGGGTATTCTTTTCACGGTAGATCGCGACCGAGAGATAAACCATCATGCCGCAGAAGATGCCGCGGATGAGGGTCTGAAGGAATTCCTGTTCCAGCTTTGCCGCGCAGACCGTTTCGGCAGCCGCTCCGATCGTGGGGATCGCGTAGCGCACCGCGTAGCCCGCGATGACCGTTGCGATCAGGTTGCCGAGCAGACCGAGCAGAAGGACCGAGAACGCCTCCTTCGAGTGGTTCGCGGGGATGTAGCAGATCTTGCCGGTAAAGAGGGAGTAACCTCTCATGCAGATGCAGAGCAGGGCGACCGAGAAGAAGATCGCACCGACCACCTTGTCCGAAGAGTTGAGGAAGACGCATCCGCCGACCGAGATCAGAAGTCCCGCCATGATGCCGTCGGTGATTTTCTTTACGAAGTTCAGCATATCGTGATCTTTTCGTCAGCGGCTTCGATCTCGCCGATGACGTAAGCCTCCTCACCGTTTTCTTTCAGGATCGCAAGCGCGGTATCGACGTCCTCTTTCGCGACGACGACGCTCATACCGACGCCCATATTGAAGGTGTTGAACATATCGCGCTCCGCGATATTGCCCTTCTCCTGAATGAGCTTGAAGATCGGGAGCACGCGGACGTCTTCCTTACGGATCCTGACGCCCAGACCGTCCGGGATGGAACGGGGCATATTTTCGTAGAAGCCGCCGCCCGTGATGTGGGAGACGCCCTTGACCCTGATCTTTTCAAAGAGGGCAAGCATCGGCTTGACGTAGATGCGGGTCGGGGTGAGAAGGGTCTCGCCGAGCGACTTGCCGCCGAGCGCCTCGACCGGCGCCTTGAGATCGGCGTTTTCGACGTCGAAGACCTTGCGGACGAGCGAGAAGCCGTTGGAATGGACGCCCGAAGAGGGGAGCGCGATCATCACGTCGCCCGGCTTCATCGCGTTCTTGTCGATGATGCGGTCGCGGTCGACGATACCGACCGAGAAACCGGCGAGGTCGTATTCGTCAAGCGGGTAGAACCCGGGCATTTCGGCAGTCTCGCCGCCGATCAGCTCGCTGCCCGACTGGACGCAGCCCTCGCAGACGCCGGCGACGATATCCGCGATCTTTTCGGGATAGTTCTTGCCGCAGGCGATATAGTCGAGGAAGAAGAGCGGCTTCGCACCGCAGCAGATGACGTCGTTGACGCACATTGCCACGCAGTCGATGCCGACCGTGTCGTGCTTGTCCATCAGGAAGGCGAGCTTCAGCTTGGTGCCGACGCCGTCGGTCCCGGAAACGAGCACGGGGTGGGTGTAACCGGTAAGGTCAAGGGGGAACAGCCCGCCGAAGCCGCCGATATCGGAGGCGGCGCCGTTGATCATCGTGCGGGCGATGTGTTTTTTCATCAGTTCGACCGCTTTGTAGCCGGCGGTGATGTCGACCCCGGCGGCGGCGTAGCTTTCGGATCTGGAATTGTTGTTCATTTTTGACTTTCCTTTCTCATCTTTGCGGCGGTCGGGATTCCGCCGCAAAGCGCAATATACGGCGTTTTTGGCTTTTGCGCTTTGGCTTCCGTATCGCTGTCGTGCCAAAACGGAGGCGTTCCGCCGACGAGACGTATTTGCCCGGGTGGATCGCGTCAGCGAGCCGACCTGCTTATTCTTTTCCGTTCCAGCAGTAGGTGCAGAGCTTGCAGGGATCGAGACCGATCGCCTTGATCACGCCCTCGAGCGACTGGAATTCAAGCGAATCGAAGCCGAACTTTTCGGCGATGGTCGTGCGGAGCTTCTTGCCGCGCTCGGTCGAGCCGTCCGAATACTCCTCGATGTGGTGAAAGCCCTCTTCCCCTTCGAGCTCGAGGATGATCCTTCTCGCGAGCAGCTCCATATCGGAGGTGGCGCGGGAGAAGCCGAGGTACTTGCATCCGAACATGATGGGCGGGCAGGCGGAACGCATATGGACCGCTTTCGCGCCGTTCTGGTAGAGGAAATCGACTGTTTCCTTGAGCTGCGTGCCGCGGACGATCGAGTCGTCCACGAAGAGCAGGCTCTTGTCCTTGATCAGCTCGGTGACCGGGATCTGCTTCATCTTGGCGATGCGGTTGCGGTCGCCCTGCTTCGGAGGCATAAAGGAACGGGACCAGGTGGGGGTGTACTTGATGTAGGGGCGCGCGAAGGGGATGTGGCTCTCGTTCGCGTAGCCGATGGCGTGGGGCGTGCCCGAATCCGGAACGCCGCAGACGTACTCGACGCCCTCGTTGTTCCCCGCCTTGCGGTCGCTCTCCGCCATGATGCCGCCGTTGCGGCAGCGCATCACCTCGACGTTGACGCCCTCGTAGGTCGAGGTGGGGTAGCCGTAATACGACCACAGGAAGGAGCAGATGCGCATTTCCTTGCCCGGACCCTTGAGGACCTTGACCCCGTCCGCCGTGATCTCCACGATCTCGCCCGGACCGAGCTCCTTTTCCTTCACGCAGCCGAGCTTTTCGTAGGCGAAGGTCTCGAAGGTGACGGCGCAGCAATCCTCGCCCTTGCCGATGATGATCGGCAGTCTGCCGAGGCGGTCTCTCGCCGCGATCAGCGTGCCGTCGTCCCGGAGGATCAGGATCGAGGCGGTGCCGTCGATGGTGTTCTGCGCGAACTCGATGCCCGCGGCAAACGAGCTCTTCTGGTCGATCAGCGCCGAAACGAGCTCGGTCATATTGACGTTGCCCGCCGTCATCGCGTTGAAATGACCGCCGCTGAACGAAAGATAAGAACGGATCAGTTCCTCGGAATTGTTCACCGCGCCGATGACGCAGATGGCGTAGGTGCCGAGGTTGGAACGGATGATGAGAGGCTGGGGATCGTAGTCGCTGATGACGCCGATCGCCGAGGTGCCCTTCATCTCGTCGCAGATATGCTCGAATTTGGTACGGAAGGGAGAATTCTCGATCGAGTGGATCTCCCTCTGGATCCCGCTTTCGGGATCGAAGGCGGCAAGACCCGCTCGTCTCGTCCCGAGGTGGGAATGATAGTCAACGCCGAAGAAGACGTCGGCGACACAGTCACGCTTTGCCGCCATTCCGAAAAAACCGCCCATGATTACTCCTAAAATGTCATTGAAAGTAAGAAGGGAGCGGTGCAGACGTTGTTTGCGCGTCATTCCCGCTCCCGGGATCGGATGATCAGGCGAAGAACAGCTCGGAGAGGGTCATGGGATCGATATATTTGCCGTCCTTGTAGACTCTCATGTTGCCGGAAGCGATCTCGTCGATGAGCATGACCTCACCGTCCTTGTCATATCCGAACTCGAATTTGATATCGTAGAGGATCAGACCCTTTTCCTTCAGGTCGTCCGCAACGATCTGCGTGATCTTTCTCGTCATATCGGCGATGTCGTCGTACTGCTTGTCGGTCATGACGCCGAGGCAGGTCAGTCCTTCCTTGGTGACCAGGGGATCGCCCTTTTCATCGTTCTTGAAGGTCATTTCGACGTAGGCGGGCAGATCGGCACCCTCCTCGATATAGTCGCTGTAACGGCGGTAGAAGGAACCGACGGCCTTGTGACGGCAGATGACCTCGAGGCCCTTGCCGAAAACCTTGGCGGGGAGAACTTCCATCGTGGTATTCTTCAGATCGGCGTTCACGTAGTGGGTACGGATGCCCGCGGCGTTGACCTTCTCGAAGAAGTAGATCGACATACGGAGGTTGACGTCGCCGACGCCCTCGATGGTCAGACCGACCGAGTTTTCGCCGGGATCAAACACACCGTCCTTGCCGGTGCAGTCATCCTTGAACTTCAGCAGATAGTTGCCGTTGTCAAGCGCGTAAACGTTTTTGGTTTTACCGGTGTAAACGAGTTTCATAGTATTTTCTCCCTTATCAGGTTATTTATTTGTTGAATTCTGCGGCGAGCTCGGCGTCCTTTTCGAGGACCTTCTTCGCGTCGGAAGCGCGTTTTGCGTCGAGCTTTGCCGAGAGTGCCTCGTCCGAAACGGCGAGGATCTCGGCGGCGAGCAGCGCGGCGTTGGTCGCGCCGTCAACGGCGACGGCGGCGACCGGGATGCCGGAGGGCATCATCACGGTGGAAAGGAGGGCGTCCATTCCGTCGAAATTGGAGGACTTGCAGGGAATGCCGATGACCGGAAGGGTCGTTCTCGCGGCGACCGCGCCGGCAAGATGCGCCGCCATTCCGGCAGCCGCGATCAGAACGCCGAAGCCGTTCTTTTTCGCGTTCATCGCGAATTCCGCCGCCTCATCGGGCGTGCGGTGCGCGGAATAAACGTGGACCTCACAGGGGATCTCCAGCCCGTTCAGGGTGTCGATCGCCTTTTTCACAACGGGAAGATCGCTTGCGCTCCCCATCACGATACCGACTTTTTTCATAATGTCTCCTTTTCACAGCCGCTGAAAAATAAACAGGGCACACCTATCCGTCGAAGGATAGGTGTGCCCAGACGGTCGGCTGATATCAGCTTCCGTTCCCCTTGCGTACTCGCATTACCCGTCAGTAGCGGAAGCCCTTTCGTTATCTCTATGTTACCATATTCCGCCCGATTTGTCAAGAAAAACGGGTCGGAAAAACTGTATAAAAATCGCCCGGTTTTTTCGGCTTTTTTTGCATTTCGCTCAATTCAGAACGGTCACGGTGAACTCCGGTATCGGAAGCGTTCCTTCCGGTACCTTCTCCGCCGTGGTGCCGACGAAAAGGACCGAAAAGGTCTTCTCTTCCCTCCCGGCAAGCGTGAACGCGGAGGAGGCGCTCTCCTCGTCGAGCCCGATCATCCCGGTCTCGTTCACGGGGAACAGCCCTTCCTCAAAGACGCCGTTCAGCGTAAATTCTTTCCCGGAAAACGAGGCGTTTTTCAGCGTGACGCGGTAGCGCAGCTCGGTATAGATCCCCTTTTCCGAGGAACCGGTGAATTCCGTCTTCTCCTTCAGAACCGTCACCGGATTTCTTCCGTCGGACGACGCCCAGAAGATCCCGAGGATCACGAGAACGAGAAAGGCTGCGCCGATCAGATACGCTGCGGCGGTTTCTTTTTTCGACTGCTTTTGGGACTGTTTTTTCTTCGTATTCATTGCTTTCTGAAAAGCGGGCTGACCGCGCCGAGAGCGGTGAAGAGGAGCGCGAGCAGAAGATCCTTGACAAAGTCGCCGATCGCTTCAATGAGCGTCAGCAGTGGAAGAAGGTCAACGAGAAACGGGAAGAAGGTGTAGCCGAGTTCCTCTTTCGCACTCGGAAACAGCGCGATCGTCCACGCGAGATAGACGGCGATAAAGGTCGCGATCAAGCCGATGACGATCGTCAGGATAACGCCCTTTTTGCTGCCGGGCTTGCCCGAGAATTTTCCGTAAAGAAGGATCGAGATCCACGCCATCACGAAGCCCGTGATCGCGGAGACGAAGCCGATCGCGTACAGAAGGTTATAGAGCACGATCCCGGCGAGCGCGCCGATGAGGATACCGAGAACGCCCTTGCCGACGTTTTCGGGCGTTTCGTCGTTGATGACGGTCCCCTGCGCGATCGGCTGTGCAAACGCGCTTGCCTGTTCAACCGCTTCAAAGGGATCTTTTTCTTCCGTCATGCCGTTCTGCTCTTCGTTCGGAATGTTGTTCTGATCGTTCATGGTCGGGTTCTCTCTTTCATACGTTTTTTGATTATCGTTCCTGATCCGGTATGCGGATCAAAGATTTCTTTCCTTCAGAAGCCGGTCGAATTCCGCTTCCGAAACCGGAGGCTGTTCCGTGTCGGGGGACAGCCGGAAGAAGAGGGGCGCGTCCACCGTCTCGGCGTATTCGTTCGTCGTCTGGTCGCGCAGGATGGTCATTTTTTCCTGCGTGTCGTCGTAGGTGATCGAAATGCCGCCGACGTAGCGCTCGATGAAGGTCGCCGGGACGTAGAACATCCCGTTTTCCTTGTAGGTCCTGCGGTCGAGACGGACGCGGACGCCGTTGACCGTCGCCGTTTCCCCGCCGACCGCGAGGGTGATGTACTGCCCGTCGGAGGTCAGATAGCGCAGCTCGTCCGCGTCACCGGTCGTGGCGAGATCGCCGAGCATCGCGATGTCGGTCATACTGACGTACATCACGCCGTCCCGGAAGACCGAGGCGTATTTCTGCGTGCGCTTGACGTAGCGCGGGTCGGTTTTATAGGAAATGTGAATGAACACGTTGTCGCGGTTCTTCGCGGCGGCAACGATCAGATTTCCGGCAATGAAGACGCCGATGATCGCCATCACGATCGCGTACAGCACGAGCACGACGGCGGCGCGGCGGAAGAAGAGCTTGCGGCGGCTCTCCTCCTCCTTTTTCAGACGGAACTCCTCGCGGACGTTGCGCCGCTTCATTTCGGTGACGTCAACGCGGCGGGAAAGGCGTTTTTCTTCCCGTCTTCTCGTCGGCGCCTGCGCGCGGAGGCGGCCCTGCATCGAGCGGTCGGCGCGGCGTTCCGCGGGCGTGGTCTGATCCTTTTTCGGCGAGTAAACGCGCGGCGCGCCCTCAAAGGTCGGCGGCGCGTAATTCGCGGTACGCTCGGCACGCTTCCAGTCGGTCGAGGTGTCGAAGCGGGTATCTCTCTTTTCGGGAACCGTGGTCCGGGTCTTTGCCGTCACCGGGCGGTTGTAGGGGCTGACCGACGCCTTTCCGGAAGGCTTGGGAGCCGCTTTCGTGACGGCAGCCGTTTTTCTGACGGCGTTCGGCTTGGCGGCGGACTGCCCGGCGGCGTTTCTTCCCGCCGTCCCGGGAGCGCGCACGCCCGAACGGGTCGGTGCGGCGTTTGCCGGCGCATTATTCGGTTCGGTCCGCACGGCGGGACGGTCGTTCCTGCGCACGGGTGCCGGCAGAAGAGAGGTCTGCGTGCCCCGTCCGTTTCTGACGTCCGGTTTTACCGGGGCTGCAGGCTTTACGGCGTCCGCGCGGGGGAAATCCCGCGTCGAGGCGTTTACGGCGGCGGAACGGGCAGCGCTTCCGCGCGCGGGAACGGAGCTCCCGGTTCCGGAAGTACGTTTAACGGGGTATGCCTTTTCGGAGGTGTTTTCGTTCTTCACCCTTACTGCCGCCTTTCTCCGCTTTCCCGTCTCCGGGGAGCGGTTTTTTTCGGGAGACGGCATCCTCACGAAACACCACTCCCGATTTTATATCAGTATAGCACACGCGCGCCGAAAAAGCAACACTTTCCGACGCGCGTGGTGAGATTATTTTCTTTTCAGGGAATACAAAAAAGGCGGCTCCCCGTCCGCGTATCAATGAACCTCGTCCCTTCACGCGCCGCAGGCGCGCATCATTTGCTTTTTGCCACGCAAAAAGCAGCATCTTATTCCGAAGGAATACATCACTTTTCTTTTTTCCTTGCAAAAAAGAAAAACATCACTTTTCCTTTTTGCAAAAGCAAAAAGGAAAACAAAAATACCCCGCCGGGCCGTGTAAGCCGCAAAAAGAAACCCGCATTTTCAGCAGGTTGGTACCCTCTCCGACAGTTTGTGCTCCCAACGTCTTGCCGTCCCGTGACGAAAGCAGGGGGCGGGAAGGAGGTCTGCATCCCGTGCCGGAAGCCCGGGTTCCATTTTTCTCTTGTAGGTTTATTGAGCAGCCTATCACGAACCAAGCAGGAATATTTTATTTTGTTGTGCGGAGATTACTGAGCGTCGTAGTCGATCTCGCCGAACAGCTCGTCGTCGAAGATATCGGCAATGCGGTCGAATTCGTCGTCGTCGTCGATGGTGACGAGCATATCTTCCCCGTTTTCATCCTGATCCATACGGAGAATGACGTACTCCTCATCTTCCTTATTGCCCTCGCCGATCGGGATCAGCGCGAGATATACGACACCGTCAAGCTCGTGGCTGCCGAGCAGCTCGAACTGCGTTTCGTTCCCTTCCTCGTCGGTAAGGGTGTATATTTCTTCTTCGTCAAACAGATCTGCCATATTTTCATTTCCTCCCTTTGGAGTGATTTCTGCTTTTATTTTACACGATTTCCTCCGGTTTGTCAACCGTTTTTTTCAATCTTCACTTTTCCGCCTTCTTTTTTCAAAAAAGACTTGACAAATCCGGTCGGAACGAATATGATAATGAATATGATTTTCATTTTCAATTTGTAAAGGAACGATAGAATGAACCGTTTTTCCCCGAAAATTTCCGCGCTGACGAAAGCGATCGCCGCGCTGCTGATCCTTTCCGCACTTCTGCCCTTTCTTTTCTCGTGTGACCGCGCCGGATTTACCGGAAGCGGTAAGGTGAAGGTCACGGCGACCCTCTTCCCGCAGTACGACTTCGTCCGTCAGGTCGGCGGCGAGCGCGTCGAGGTGATCAAGCTCCTCCCCGCGGGCGCCGACTCCCATTCCTTCTCGCCGACCGCGTCCGATCTCAAGCTGATCAGCGCCTCCGATCTCTTCTTCTATACCGGACCGGAAATGGAGCCGTGGGCGGGATCGGTCATGAAATCGGTCAGCGGGGACTCCGCCGTCCGTCCGATCGACCTCTCCGAAGGGATCGGGCTGCTCAAGGGCGAGGATGACGACGAAGACGAACACGAAGAGCACGAACACGTCCACAACGCCGACCCCCATATCTGGACCAGCCCGAAGAACGCGATGGCGATGGTCGGGGCGATCACCGAGGCGCTCGTCTCGGTCGATCCCGAGGGGGAGGAATACTACCGCACCCGTTCCGCCGCCTATCTCGCCGAGCTTGACGCCCTCGATCAGAAATTCGCTCTGATCGCCGCCGCGTCGAACGGTAAGACCCTCGTCTTCGGCGGGCGCTTCGCTTTTCTCTATCTGACGGAGGAATACGGGTTCTCCCATATCTCCCCCTTCCACGGCTGTGATTCCGAAGCCGAGCCGGCGTCCTCCGCCCTCGCCGCGGTGATCGACCGGGTGAAGGCAGAAGGAACGGAGACCATCTTCTGCGAGGAAATGGTCTTTCCCCGCGTGGCAAACGCGATCGCCGAGGAGACCGGCGCGAAGGTGGAGACCCTCCATTCCTGCCACAACGTGACCGACGAGGAAATGAACGCGGGCGTCACTTACGTCTCGCTGATGACCGCAAACGCCGACCTCATCGCGTCGGTGCTGAACTGATCGCATTCCGACCGGTATGCCCCCGAAAGGGGGCTTTTTTTAGTGAAGAGTGAAGAGGGAAGAAGTAAACGTTCCCGTCCGCTGCTTTTCGGACAGTGTCGTAGGGCGGGGCCTTGTGTCCCGCCGCGACAGGGGGCATAGACGTGCATATATTGTTCTTCACACGTCACTGTATAATAGAAAACCGCTGCTCCCTTGAAAACGGTTTCTTCTTCGTGCTGCGAGTTGTGACGAGTTATGCTCGCTTCTCCGAATTTTATCCTCTTGTCGCGGCGGGACGCAAGGCCCCGCCCTACGAGGCGACCGTTCGCGTTACTGCCACGCCCAAACGGCTGGCCCTTTTGGTTTTCCGTGCAAAAGGAAATCTCCGTAAAGGCTGTTATTCCCCGTCCGGCGGGACCGGCTCCACGTCCTCCTTCTTCACGAAGGCGATCTCGAACCCGCCCCTGCCGACGGTGACGCGGTCGCCGCGGACGGCAAGCACCTCGAAAAGCCCGTCTGCCGGAAAGCGGTGCCCCGTGCCGTAACGGACGGGATTTTTCACCCTCACGGCGTCGCCCGGCGCGGGGTGACGGTCCCCGTGGGAAAGCGTCCGTTCCCCGGGCAGGATCTCTCCCTCGGCGTTCGCGATCGCGAAAAGCTCGGCGGGATTGATGATCTCTTCTCCGCGCCGTACCGAAAGGGTCAGTTCATAAGCGCTCCCGACCGGGTTCCCCGCCGATACGACCTGACCGATCCCGGCCCCGACCGTTTCCAGACCCGTGAGAACGACGGTCAGACCGTTTACAGCCGCAATTTTCAGCGTTCCCTCTCCCGCTCCGTCGATCCTTCCCGGGACCGGGGAGAGCACGGGCACCGTGCCGCCGCTTTTCGGTTTCAGCTTCAGTCCCGCCCCTTCGGCGGTATTCAGAAACCGTCCGGCGACCACGGCGTCGGTCCCGCCGAACGGATGATGCAAGAGTTTCATTTTTTCGGACCCTCTTTTTTCCTCAAGTGTCCTTCATTATATGCCGTTTTTCCGCCCGCTATGCTTTTTTCACCGATTTGCCTCAAAACGCATATTCTGTAACAGAAAGAGGCGGAAAACCGTCCCGGAAAAGGAGATCAGCCTATGAAACGCATCGCCGTTCCCCCGCCGCGCAAAACGGAGAAAGCAATATGAAAAACCGCAGTACCGCGCTGTATTACGGCGCCCTCGCCGCCGCGTTCGGCATCGGGATCCTCGCCGCGTGGCTCCTCCCGGCGCGCGTGATCGCCGTCGCCGAGGCGGTCCTGCTCCCCCTCGGCTATTTCCGTCTCCGCCGCCGCTGAAACATAACCGACCGCGCAGGCGATCGGAACGCAGAACAAGAAAGGAAGATCGCGCCGTGAAAGTCATCGTCCTCCGCCCGCCGAAATGGGCGTCCTCCCTCCTCGGAAAGCTGTTCCGTCTGAACGGAAAAAAGAAAAAGGAAGAATAACGAAAAGGCTGCTCCCCGGAATGGCGCAGTCCCATAAGGATGTTTTTGTCAAAGCAAAACCCGCCGAAAAGGAATTTATATCCTCTTCGGCGGGTAATTTTTACCTCACAAACCGGGATCTGTCGGGATATCATATCGGTCCCAATAACCATATCATAATAGCTGGTATAAAAACCGCGATTACACTTTCAACAATAAATATGACAATTGACAGCAATAACAATTTTTTCGCATAAAGTCTTTTTCTATAAACAATTACAGAATAGATCAAGCAAGGAATTGGTAGAAGAATTGCAAATAAAATTTCCCACCATTGCATTTTTGTGGTTTCTTTTGGTGTGTTGTTTTGTTCCATAGTTTTCTCCATAAATCCTGAGTTGTCTTACAGGTCGATTGCCGGACGATTATCCGAAAAGGTAATATGATACGACATGAAGAACTGCGGCGACACGAGCATGGTAACACCCGTTTTCAATTTGGTTTCCAGATAACCTTTGAAGAACATGGCATCTTTTTTTTCACCATTCACCAACAGTTTGATCCATCCCATCCCGTTATAGACAATGATGTCTTCTCCGTCAATTTCCCTGTAATATATCCTTGTCGCAATAAAGTCAGCCACCAGAGCGGAGACGAATAGTGCAAAAATCAAACCGAAAATCATAATCGCCACCGAATAATCTTCTGTATATTGAACCCTGTCATAAGAAAGGAATGGCGTAACCTCGATTTTTTCAATTATCTTGCTGTTTTCCTTCAAAACATTGAAAGTTATAAGTGCTATCAATGACAAAACAGTAATAGCCCCTTCAAAGATGCGGCGTATCGTCCTCTTCTTCTTTAGTTTAATAAATACTTCCATACAGTATTCCCTCTCTCAATTTTTGAGTTGTCCGCATCTATAACGAGCATCGGATTTTGTCGTACAAAATCTACATTTCGAAGAAGTGATGTTTGCCCTATCGGGCAAGTGATGT
>JAKSPT010000004.1 GCA_024404495.1 Lachnospiraceae bacterium | reverse complement strand
AAATAAAAAGATATCATTTGATGTTTTGCCCTTTTTTACCGGAATTGAACCGGAGGAATTGAAAAGTGTTCTGTTTTGTGTTATAATACAAAATCAGAGATATTATACGGGTAGAGATTTATTAACAATCAAGGGGTTAATGTATGATATGACAAGCAGTATTATTGAGCACAACATACTGAGCAGCGACTTCCAATACTTGCAGCCGTTTTTCTATAATCATCCTTATTCCATCCGATGCGAACTCGGTGTTGGAGATGATGATGTATATATGCAAAACGCGAAGAAAAGGGCAATGGACATATATCAACTTCTTTTTCCAAACGCTGCGGATGCTTTGTTTTTTGATTATTGGATTTATGACCAATGTTTTTCGGGAGCGGCTGAATGCGAAGCCGACTACGCGGATGATATGGAAGAGATTCATGAGTATAGTATCCAAGCCGAGGTTGCTAAATTAAAGTTTCTCTATCATTTTCAAGACAAGTATCGGCATGTCATTGTGAAAAAATTGAAAGGTTACGAGAATGAAGAAGATGAAGCCTTTCTGGGACGAAATCGTGTTGTCTGTTATTCTGACGGAAAAGGATTCAATGCGGAAAAACTGATCTGTACGCAAATAGAAAATCAAAGTTTGCCTTTAGTAAGTTTCGTGTCCTTTGAGGGTGAATTCATTTTTTCCGTATATGATGACAGAGGCTGCGATATTGTTTTTGCAACGCCGGAAGCCTTTGCAGCGCATTACAACGATTTGAAACCGTTTTTCTTGGAGTATGATGTTGACTTGATGAAAAGCCGCATGGATGAAATAGAGAAAAATAGAAAATAAAACTCTGATAGAGAACAATTGGATGCTGCTATCTTTTAAGAGCCCATGACACAAAAACTCCCGAATGCGCAAGCAGTCGGGAGTTTTACTTATTACTTCTTCACTCTTCACTAATTTGGCGCATTCGGGAGTTTTTGGAAGGTAATAAGTAATAGTGAATAGTGAAGAAGTAAGGTAGCTTTTCGCCGGGGCGAAAAGCATTTTTTGTGAAAAGTATTGAAGTATTTGCATCCAAATGCTATAATGAATAAAAAGTGATGAGGATAAAGTTTGTCAGATAAAATAGTCGGCAGTTTTCACTATTTTTGCAATACTTTCCTTAATTGTGATGGCGTTACTTTACGAGACCTTGGCTTCGGAAAAAGAAAGGCATATCAACATGAGAGCAAAAAAAATATTTTCATATGCAACCATCGTCTTTGCTGCTATCGTAGCGGCATTTGTTTACGCAATTTTGGTTTGGCCAAATTCATTTGCGCCGTCGGGAGTAAACGGTATCTGTATCATCATACAGGAAGTTTTTGACATCAATATCGGATACATGAGTTTTCTGATCAATATACCGCTTGCCGTTCTGGTTTATATGAAGGTCAGCAAAACGCTCGCCGTGCGCAGTATGCTTTATGTCGGAATCTTTTCGGGTGCACTGATCGTGCTTGAAAAGGTTGACCTTTCAGCCATTGCCTACTCGACGGAGAACGGCACAAGTACTATTCTCGGTCCGCTGGTTGCCGGTATTGTGATGGGGTGTATTTATTCCGTTCTGATTCGCGTCGGTGCTTATACGGGAGGAACGGATTTCGTTTCTGCCATCATTCGCGCAAAGCAGCCGCAAAAATCCGTTTTCCGCATTTCTTTCGTAATCAACTCAATCGTTGCAATACTCAGTTTCGTGGTGTATGGGTATCGCTTGGAACCTGTTTTTTTATCTATCATGTATAGTTTCGCGGCAACGACAATTGCCGACAAGGCGATACGTTCCGGGCACAGCGCGACACGGTTCGTCATTGTTACGACTCACGGGAAGGAGATCGCGGACGATATCATCCGCGTCCTGCACCATACTGCGACGATCATAGATTCGGAGGGCGCGTATTCGGAAAAGCGGACGCAGACTTTGATCTGCATCGTCAATAACGGTCAGATCCAGACGCTTTCCGAGATACTGAAGAAATATCCCGGAACTTTTGCCACGTCTGACCCCGTGAGAGAGATCTACGGTAATTTCAAAAAAATCGATAAGCACGGAAATAAAAGCGACAGCATTTTTGATGATGGGGACGGGAAAACAACATAGTCCTCAAAAGACGGTGCAAATCGAAACACATCAATGCTTGAAATAACGAGCGCATCTTTTTAGACCGGAAAAGCCAAAAAATTCCCGTGGACGAAGTCTGCGGGAATTTTTACTTATTACTTCTTCACTATTCACTATTCACTAAACCCGTCCACGGGAACTTTTTGGGAGGTAAGAGGTAATAGTGAATAGTGAAGAAGTAAGGTAGCTTTTCGCCGGGGCGAAAAGCATTTTTATTTTATGCAAAAAGTATTGAAATGTTTTCACAGAAATGTTATAATAAAAAAAGGAATGAGGTTGAAGGTATGTCGGACAGTCCGCTTATGGTAAAATCAAAAGCATTTGCGCTTGATATTATCAGGATTTGCAACGCAATTCATAAAGCGAAGCACGAAAGTATTTTGACAAAGCAGCTTGTTCGTTCTGGGACGAGCATCGGCGCAAACATCCGCGAAGCATTTTACGCACACGGAAAAGCTGATTTTGTTGCCAAACTCCAAATCGCCCTCAAAGAGTGTTCCGAGAGCGAGTATTGGTTGGAACTTTTGATCGAGAGCGGATACTATGATGACAAAGCGATACTTGAAAAATGCATCGAGGTCAAGAAATTGCTGATTTCTTCCATCAATACCGCCAAAAGCAAGGCGGACAAATAGAAAATGATTAAAGGAGAAAAGCATGAGCATTTTTAAGATAATCAAAGAGCTTGCTAAAATGAAAAAGCAGCTCAAAAACAGCATGGCGGAGTATGAGAAAAAGCAAGTTCAATCGCTTTCTATGTCAGCTGAAGAATTGATTGCGTTATCTGACGATGATTTGCTGTTTGCCGTGATTGCCAGAACTGAGAAAAAAGTCGATGATTTTGATGATTTGGGAAAAGGGTTTGATTCATTGAATCAGTCGCAAAAAGTATTTTATTCGTTAAATTGGTTGGAATCGGAAGTGAATAATGGCGGGTTATGCCAATTCTTTGTGAATTCAAGCCGTATGGCTGCTCCTTTGGTGAGCGGATACATGGAAATCGTCGGTGCCGCAGAACATAAAAAATTATATGACGAATTCGTGGAAAAGAATAAAATTGATCTGACTGATCTCTCGTATTTCGATATAGATGAAGTCGATGAGTTTGAAGAAAAAACGCAGGCATATCCGTTTGATGAATACGATAACGCGTTTTACAATATGGAACCGATTGAAACGTACTTGAAGAAATATATCAGGGAACATATTACGGATTTTTGAAAAAAGTACTCCATTTAGTATAATGGCTTTATTGGAAAAAGGAGATAAAAACCAACCGGATGGAACAGCAGCACCGGGCAAAAAAATGAATGGCGTGATCGGTTATGAGGTTCCGGCAGATTGGAAGGAACTCGAAATAAAATTTACTCCTGATTTTTGGTCTAATAAGGATATTTCATTTGTTGCAAAACATTGAAGTCATTTATTTGGATTGGATGCCAATAAAAAACTGCCATTAATGAGAAGCACCTACTGCGTGCTTCTCTTTTTTAATAATCTTATTCTCCAAAGTTGAAGTTTTTTAATATAAGTCTTGAAAAATCCTCCCGTTTTATGTTATACTGTCAAAAATATGGTAAAAATCCGATAATCCCGAAAGGATACCGATATGAAGAAAACACTGCTTGCCGGTCTGCTTCTTCTCGCGATGCTCTGCACGCTTTTCTCGTGCAGGGAAGCAGGGAAGAATCCGGGCGAAACGAACGGGGAAAGCGAGGAGACCCTTCCCACGGACGAAACCACGCCGGGCGCGGTTCTCGTCGCCGAGGGGTCGCGGAGCGCGATGCGTCTTGACGGCGAATGGAGAGTCAAGGGCGACGAAAAGGGGGAGGGCATTGACGCGGGATGGTTCCGCATCTATCCCTCCGAGGGAAAGATCCTGTCGGTTCCCGGCTCGCAGACCGACGCGGAGGAATCGACCGCAAACGCGTGGTTCTTTACCCGTTTCAAGCCGGATCTGGAAGTGAACGGCGACGACCGCGTCTATCTGCAGCTCGGCGGCGTCTGCTATCAGAGCACGGTATTCCTCAACGGCATCGAGGTCGGCGGTCATACCGGTGCCTACGGTTTCTTCACGATCGACGTGACAGACGCCATCAAGTACGACCGCCCGAATATCCTCGCGGTCTACGCAAGAACGGGGAAGGCGTCCTCGCCGATCAAAGGGCTGACGACCGATAATCTCCCGGTCTGGAACGCCGTTCCCGCGATCGGGCAGGCGGCGTATCTTTACGCCAAGCCGCAGGTTTCGATCGCCGATACGACGGTCGTCCCCTCCTGTGAGGACGGAACGGTCGCTCTGACCGTGACGCTCCGCAACGCGTCGGACGCAGAAACGCAGGTTTCGCTCGGTGCGTCTGTCCGCGAAAACGGGAACAGCCTCGTCATCGACTGCGAAAAGACGACGGTCACCGTTCCGGTCGGTGAATCGTCCCACCGGATTTCCCTTGAAGTCAAGAATTTCCGGTACTGGAGCCCCGATTCGCCGGAGCTCTATCAGGTCAGCGTCACGACCCTTGAAAACGGAAAGACGAATGGCGACGAGTACCTTGTGAAAACCGGTTTCAAAACGCTGAAGGTGGATGAAAAGGGCTATTTCGAGCTCAACGGGGAGCGCATCTATATCAAGTGCGCGCATACGAGTTCGCATATCCCGGGCTCCGTCGATACGGCGAAGGACCTTTCCGGTTACTATGAGCTTCTGACCTACCTCAAGTCCTGCGGCTTCAATACCGTCCGCTTCCTGCAATCCCCCGCACAGCCGCAGGTGCTGCAGTTCTGCGACGAGATCGGTCTGATGGTCTACGAAGAGCATCCGATGAGCTGGAAAAAGACCGACTGCGACCGGTCCGCGGAGCTGTTCGATCTATCGGTAAAGGACGTGCTGCTGCGCGACCGCAATCACGTTTCGCTTGCGATCTTCGGGATGCTGAACGAGACCGAGGTCTCGGGAAACAAGACAAAAATCTATCAGCAGGCGGTAAAGGAGATCAAAACGATCCGCGCCGAAGCGCCGAACCTTCTTTTCCTCTTCTCCTCCGGACGCTGGGACGGCGACAAAAGCGTCGGCTCGGCATCCAACCCCGGCAGCACCGCTTGGGACGCCTTTATGGGAAATGAAAGCGCGTCTGCGGTTTCCGGTACGTCTGCCGTTTCCGCTACGCCGGTCGGCATGGGTGACGTGCATTATTATCCTTCGATCCCCTACGGCGAAACGGCAAGAAAAACCTTCGCGGATTACGCCGATACCGAACGCGCGGTCTTCTTCTCGGAGGCGGGCGCCGGATCTCAGGTCAACGTCATCAGCGAATATCTATATCACAGGCAGTCCGGCATCCCGGATTACGGTCTCGATATCGGCACGACGCAGCGGCAGACCGAAGACCTCCGCGTCTTTTTCGACGAGTACGGGCTTGACCGCGTATGGGCGACGCCCGAGGAAATGATCGAGGCGACAGAGGTCTATCAGGCGTCCCAGCGCGCGCTTCTTCTGACGATGATCCGCCGCCTCGGCAGCGTCAGCGGCCATTCGATGACGATGGCAAACGACGTCGGCTTCCGCGGGGAGGGCATCCTCGAAACGAGCGGAAGCGTCAAGAACGCGATGACCGAAACCCTGCAGGAGGCGCTTGACGATCTGCGCTTCTGCATCACGGTCGCCAATCCCAATTCCTACGCGGGCGACGGTGTGAAGCTTGAAATCGTGCTTTCCAACCTCGGCGTACTGAAGGAAGAGACCTATCGCGTCCGCGTCCGTATCACCGGAGAAAACGGCACCGCGTTCGATCAGACCGTCGAGGTAAAACCCGGCAAGACCGACGTGATCGTTCCTGTTCTGAACGAAACGGTTCCGACGGCTGATTGGAAGAGCGGTACCTATAAAGTCAGCGCCGAGATGCTGAACGGCGCGCACGCGACCTGCGGTACCGAGACCTTCTGTATCACGAACCGTAAGGATCTTCCGTCCCCCAAGGGAACCGTTTACCTTTATAACGTCAGTTCGGCGGTGAGAGATATCCTCACGAAGAACGGCGCAAGCGTCGTGAACTATACGCCCGGGGACGATATCGGTTCTTCCACACTCTTTGTCGGCGGTGAAAAGCAGACCGACGCGGGGATCCTCGATCAGATCTGGGAAGCGGCGAGAAACGGTGCGCACGTCGCGGTGGTCGATTACCGCGCGATCGGCGTCGCGGGCGGCGTTCCGGACGTTCCCTTCGCGAAGCAGGGCGTTCTTTCGGAGACGAAAAACTGGCTCTATCACTTTGACGCCGTCGTTCTGAAAACCGCTCTTACGGAAGGCTTGCAGAGCGCCTGCATCATGGACACGCAGTACTACGCCGACGTCTGGTCGGACGTTTATTTCGCCGCGATGGCGACGCCGAACGATATCGCCGTCGCGAACTTCTTCGCCGGCAACGACGAAAACCTCGGCAAGGCGTTTGAGGGCGGGTATCAGCTCGGCACGTTCCGCTACGGCTCCGGTTATCTGACCCTTTCCACGCTGAAGCTTTCCGGCGATACCCCCGCCGCGGCGCGGATCCTTCTGAATATCGCGTCTTATCACGCCTCGGAATCCTATACCGGCGGCGAGTATAACGTCGACGATTCTCCGAAGAAGATCATTCTTCCGCAGGCGAAAACGATCAGAATCGACGGTAAGGTCTCTGCAGGGGAATGGGGAGAACCCGTCCTCAAGGGTCTGAACTATGAAAAGACGCAGGAAAGCG
This sequence comes from Lachnospiraceae bacterium, assembly GCA_024404495.1. Taxonomy (GTDB): domain Bacteria; phylum Bacillota; class Clostridia; order Oscillospirales; family CAG-272; genus CAKRZE01. Next base: position 106,838 of record JAKSPT010000004.1, on the reverse strand, counting down.
ATTACGATCAGATCTTCTTTGACGGCGATCCGAACGCCGACCGATACGCCGAATCCGATCTGTATTACGCGTACGACAGCAAATATTTCTACGCGGCGGCGGTCGTTCGCGACGTTGACCGTGATACGACGGCGGAGGACGACGGCTCGCTTGAAAAGCACGCGGGCTTCGGCGTGATGTTCGCCGCCTACGCGCCGGGAACCACCATTCCCCGTATTACCTATCAGGGCGACGTTTACGAGCAGTACGTCCATATCAACTATTATCTTCTCGGCGACGGCAGCGTCAAGGCACAGATCGCGAACGAAGGCGTGGACTGGATCGAGCAGGTCAGCTACGATTTCGACGCGGTCTACGACGAAGCGACCCGAACGATGACCTACGAGGTGCGTATCCCGCTCTCGCAGAGCAACGTCCGTGACCCGAGACCCGAAATGCTGATCGCGACCTCTGCCTATATCCGCCTGCCTTATACCGACGATAAAGAAGGGAACCTCTACCGCTACGGCGCGGCGATCAACCTCCCGCGCGGCGCGGGCAAGACCCCGATGATGGACGGCAGCGTTCTGATGACGCTCGGATGACGTTTTCTATATCGAATAATTAGCGATTGCTTTGAATTCCCATAAGTATTACAAAAGAAGGGTAATTGAAATGGCTGACAATAGCGACAAAAAGACGGCGTTTCTCAATACGCTGAAAAAAGCATCTGATAAAATTTCCGAAACCACCTCTGCCTTTTCAGAAGGGGTTAAAGAGACTGCCGTCCAGGTCAGAACGAATATTGAAAAGAAACAGGAAGAAAGAAGGCTGAGCATAGCCGAAAAGAAAAAAGAAGAAGAGATCGGGAACCTTGTACCGATTTATAATGACGACCTTTCACCGGAACAATTCCAAAATGAACGCGTTATTCGGATCATTAACTACGATAGCCGTCTTGAGTACGATGAATTGAAGGGTGCGGTTGGTTTTTATGAGTTGACGCAGGACAGAAAAATCCCTACCATTCTGTCAAAGTATGTTCCGATATTGAGATTTAGTTTTTACCCTCTGTTGAATGATACCCTGTATATTGCTGATCCCTGCATTTCGGGTAAATACATAGAAGCAGACCAGTATTACAATTATATGAAACAGGTCCGAGTGAACGAATTGCTAATTGTAGCACAGTCGCTCGGGGCGAAGAAAGTGAAAATATGCTATACGGATACCTCAAAATCTGCCGATTCACGTGGCAAGGGAATTCACTTGAATTCATCGGGACTATTAAATGCCAAAGCAGGAAAAGAAAACAAAGGGAAAGAAAAAAACTCTGTTAACATTTGGGCGGATACTGCATTTAAGACAAGTTTATGGGGTAGTGACCCGGTAGTTCCGAACCTTCTGTATTTCAGAAACGAAAGCGACATCAATTCGTTAATCCAAATGGTGTTGGATAGCAAAAGCAAATTAAAAAGCCATACATATCATCTTCAGGCAAGTTCTTCTTCCGGACTTGCTCTTTCCGAAGCCGTTTCAATCGAAGGTGCAATGAAAATGGGAAAAATTAACGTCGGTATGAATCTTGGGGCTGAGGCGGAAAAAGAAAGCAAGTCGGTTTTGGAATACACCATAGAGTTTTAAGAGGTAATGATTCAAGAGGTATGAAAGAAGTCTATTCTCTGAAGGAAAAAACTCTCCCGCTTTCGTTTTCCCCGCATGATTTTGTGATCAAAAACGTGGAGATCACCGACGAATACCTGACGTTTACGTTTGAGGACGATATCACCTATCACGACGGGATCAAAGAGCTGTTTCCCGGGATGAGGTCGCTGATCCTGCGATTCCATCTGACCGACAGGGAGATCGGCGCGTACCGTTGGAAGAAAAATCGCTTTTTCCCGAAGAAGGAGGGGTTCCGTCGGTTCGACGAAAAGAAACTGTCCTCGCTCTGCGGCAGATGTTTCACGTACCTGAAGCATTATTTCGCTTACTGCGGCGTGATCATATATCTTGCCGCGCCCGATACGGTTTTTCTTGATATCTCCGCCGATACGGTGGAATACGAGTGGATCGAAGCATAAGACCGAAAACGCCTCTGCCGCTGAAACGGCAAAGGCGTTTTTGATTATTTAATCGAGGAGAAGCTTCTTTTCCTTCAGTTCGGCAAGAAAGGCGTCGAGCGCTTCTGCCGCATCTTTCCCGTCGGTTTCGTACGTTTCGAGCAGACGGGAGAGGACGTAGTCCCGGTCGCATCTTTCTCCGAGGAGCTTCCATATCACGGCGGCGGTGCCGTTCAGAGTAACGATACCGCCGATCCCGGCGTCGGGACCGATGGGGATCAGCATCGCTTCTCCGGCGATCTCACGGTAATCATAGTCGTTATTGCGTTTCATCAAGGTTTCCTTTCTGTTGATTTTCGCTGACGTACGCCGCGCAGAGCGAGAGAAAGGCGTCGGTCATTCGGCAGAGATATTCGGGCGGAAGGTCGTACCCTCCGGTTTCGGCATAGCAGGAGGCGGGGCAGATCTCACAGACCGGACGCTTTGGGCAGCCGGCGCATTTTTCCGGGATCATCAGCTCGTCCCGCGCCCTCCGTATTTCATTCCACGCTTCGGAAAAGCCGTCTTTGACCGCAACGGACGGACGGTGCGCCATCCCGCAGGGACGCATCTCACCCGAAAAGGTGATCCAATAGGAGCTTTCCCCGGCGCGGCAGGAGATCAGGCGCCCGCGTTCCCGTTCCGGCGCCTCACGGAGCTGACCGGAAAGGATCGCTTTGATCCTTTTTGTCAGCTCGTCTGAAGAGAACCGGCGTTTTTCGTGTCCGAAGCGTACTTTCGCCGCCTCCTCCGGCGACAGTCTTTCCTCGCCGTGTGCGTCGGTGCCGCAGACGCGGAGGGGCGGGAAAAGGTAGGAGGTCGTTTGTACGGGAACGCCGTTCTCCCCGGCAAAGCGTGCGACTGCTTCGGCGTCGGCTGCGTTCAATGCCGATGCCGTGAAGTTCAGACGGAACGGGACGTTTCGCTCACGTAAAAGACGGATGCCGTTTACGGCGCGGGCATAAGCGTCCGGATGACCGCAGAGCGTGCCGTAGGTCTGAGCGCCGCTGCCGTAGAGGGACAGATTGACCCGAACGGGCGGAAGGGAGGCGAAGAGATCGGCGATCCTTCCGTCGATCAGCGTACCGTTGGTATTGATCGACACCGCGAGACCGAGACGGCGGCAGCCGCGGTAGATCTCCGCAAAATCGGGTCGTAACAGCGGTTCGCCCCCGGTCAGAAGCAGGAAGAGCGTTCCGCTTTCCGCCGCCTCTCCGGCGATTTTCAACCATTCCGCGGCGGTGAGCTCCTGCCTCCCGGCTTCCGCGTCCTTTTCACGCCGATGGACGTAGCACATACGGCAGTCAAGATTGCAGCGGGCGGTAAGCTCAAAGGTGCCGGAGAGCGGGACGCCTTTTGCGGCGGACTTTTTGAAAAGGGAAGCGGTATATTCGTTCAGCGTCATGGGAGTACCTTTTCGAGAGCACGGACGGCGGCTTCGTCGGGCGTGCAGGCAAGATGAAAGACAGGGATCCTTTCGGCGATACCGGTCAGAGCCCGTACCGTCCGCGCCCCGGTGCCCGGAACCGCGCTGTGACCGACGCAGTTCGGGAGGAGTGCGGTGATTTTTCCGACGCCGTGAAGTCTGCGTACTTGGGTTTGCTTTGCCTGCGAAAGAACGGCGATCGCGGCGATCGGAAGCGCGTAATTGCGGCAGGAACGGGAAGAACCGCTGAAGGGAAGCCCGAACGCGAAAGGGGTCTTCTCCCACAGCCGCAGCGCGTTTTTGTCGCCGTTGAGGGGTACCGCGCCCCGGATTTTTTCCCAGAGCGCGGATTGGGTGCTTTTCCCGGTGCCGGAGGGCGCGCAGAACAGAAGCACTCTGCCGCCGATATCGACCGCGGCACTGTGGAGAACGACGGTACCGAAAAAGGAGAGCTGAAAGGGCAGGTCGATCATTGCCCACAGATCGTCTCCGGTGAGTTGACCGGCGGCGGTCCGCTCCGTCGTGACCGGGATGACGCCGCTGACGTTCAGTCCGAAACGGGCACGGTGCCTTACGGCGCCGCCGGGAGACGAGATACGGTCGTTCGTCAGCGTCGTGCCGTCGAGGTACAGCCTTGAAAGATAGTCGTCGACGAGAAGCGTGCCCTTCGCCTTCCCGAAGCCTTCCGTCTGACCGAGCGTGCAGAGAATATCGGTCCGGGAGGTCTCTTTGCGGAAGGGGAGGGCACGCTTCCCGTCGGCGATCGCGAACGGGGATTCAAAGGAAACGCGGACCCCGGCGATCTCGTAGGGGTAGGTCATAGCTTACGCCTTTTTGTCTCCGTCAGGAGGAGAAACAGCTTCCTTCCGTCCACGAACGGACGGTGTCAAGCGAACCGTCAAGGTCTTCCGCGTACGTCCCGAGATGGTTCAGCTTTGCTCTGCCGACCTCCATGACCTCTCCCTGCGGGCTGTACACGGTGTAGTTTCCCGTCCCTTTGTTGCCGGACTCGGCGTTGGGACCGATCCATACGGTATAGTAGGTGCAGCCCGAGGCGATCGAATCGTTCAGGGAAAAGCGGAGAAGCTCCATTTTCGGGGGATAAAACGTTTTTTTCATTTTCGTTACCTTCTGTCTGTAAAATTTGAACGGTAGTATTGTACCACAAACGGCTGCAGTAAGTCAATGGAAATGTCTTCCTCCGTTTCCAACCGCGTCAACAGGGGATAACAGCTGTCAAACGGATCAGAAAAACGCCCGAACGGTCGGTTCGGGCGTTATGATCGTAACGGGTATCAGATTCGTCCGGCGAAAAGGGCGATCCTTTCGGGGAAGCCTTCGTCTCCGGGACGGAGATTCAGCGTATTGTCTGTAAAGGAAACGCGGTGGATGCCGTCGTTGATCTGGCTGTGATAGAAGAGCGGGGTCGCCATGCCGTAAAGCACGTTGCCGAAGACTTTTATGCCGCGGCTCCCCTCGTCAAGGTAGATGCCGCCCGGGAAGGGCGCTTTCCCGGCGTACTGCTTGCCGTCCGGATAGCCGAGTCCTGCGACGTCGCAGCCGACCGTTGCGAGGGAGGGACAGCCCGGTCCGTCGTATCCGCCGGAATTATGGATATAGTTTCCGGTGATGACCGTTCCCTCCATCGCGCCGAGGGTGTAGATCGCGCCGCCGTCGTAAAGGGTCATCATACAGCGGTAGATATGATTGTATGAGATATCGTTCGCTTCGGAGACCGAAGGGGTATTCCACGGCGTGGGGCGGTAGGGTCCGACCGAAACATCGCTTGAACCCCATCCCCAGCCGACGCTGACGCCGGTATAGGGGACGTCGTGGATATCGTTATGCAGGACGGAGCAATGCGAAACGTAGCCGAGAAGCACCGCCGCCGTGCTGAAAAAGTCTTTTCCGGTGTCCTTGACGGTGGAGTTTACGAGCGTGCATCCGGTGACCGTCTCACGGGGATCGTCGGGATGATGCGCGCGGATCACCATCACGTCACCCATCATAAGAGCCGTCGCGCCCAGCTCGTAAAAATCGCAGGAGACGGCACGGCAGCCGCTCGCACCGAATTCAAAGGAAAGGGCGGTGGTATCAAGGCAGGTGAAGGCGCAGTTCTCAAATACGGTGTTTTCCGCCGCGAGGACGCGGACGGCACCGGGCAGCTTCAGCGTGTCGATCTCAAAGGGCTTCTCCTTTTTCGGCATTTCCGCGTCGGAGCCGTCTCTCGCAAAGCCTGCCTGCAGGTCGGAGTGACCGTACTCCGCGGGGCGGAGGAATCCGGTTGACGAGAAGATGATGTTCTCAAAGCGGAGTCCGCCGAGCTTGTTTCCGATCCCGCCCTGCACGAGGAGAAGCGATTCCGCGATCGGGACCTCGATCTCGTGATTTCCGGGGCAGTCCCCCTCAGCGAGCGAGAGGTACAGCGCTTTTTCGTTCTGATCGAAATACCATTCACCCGGCTTGCCGAGCAGCTCGAAGACGTTTTCAAAGCAGGTCGGGCAGCCGCCGATACGCACGCCTCTTTCCTGCCTCGAAATATCGAAGGGGATCTTTTTCGGCTGAATGAATACTCTGCCGTCGGCAAGCTCCTTCACACCTTCGATCGGAATGACGTGATGCGTCCAACCGACGTTGAAGATCATATCGACGTCTGTGATATTCTTCCACGAAAGGAGGGAACGGTCAGACGTGACGAGCCCCGTGATCTCGTCGCCCTCTTTATAAAAGTCGCAGTTCCCGACGGCGTGATCCCATGCGGAGGCGGTGATCGGCTCGGTCGCGGTGCGGTTTGCGAATTTCCCGTCGAGATAGAGATTTCTCGTGTTTTTCACGTCGGGAAGGGAGGCGCGGTACAGGTTTTCTCCGACTTTTTCAAATCCGGTCACCCGGACGCCGCCGGTGATCACCGCGTCCTCTTCTCCGCGGAAGAGAACGACCCTGCCGTCAAAGAGCGGGCTTCTCCTTATGACGATCGGCTCTTTTCTTTCCATTCTGCCCGAAAGGAGGAAGGTCACTTCTTCTCCCGGTGCTGCGGTTTTCTCCGCAAAGGCAAAGGCTTCCTCAAAGGAGGAAAAGCCGTTTTTACCGATTCTGATTTCTTTCATACCGTTACTCCGTTTATTCCGCTTCCGCGGCAAGTTCTTTCAGTTTGTTTCCGGCGATGCGGTAGACCGTCCAGTCTGTCATCGCTTCGGCACCGAGCGAGAGGTAGAAGTCGATCGCGGGGGAATTGCGGTCAAGGCACCACCATTCGAGCCTTCCGCAGCCGCGTTCGGCGGCAATGGCGGCAAGACGAAGGATCAGACCTTTTCCGTAACCCTTTCCCCGGTATCCGGGCAGGACGAAGAGGTCTTCGAGATAGATGCCCGCTCTGCCGAGAAAGGTAGAGAAATTGTGGAAGAAGAGGGCGAAGCCGACCTCTTTTTCCCCTTCCAAGGCGAAAATGACTTCCGCTATGTTCTTATCGAAGATCCACTCTTCAAGCAGTTCTTCGGTCGCGACGACCTCGTCTGCGAGTTCCTCATACTCCGCGAGCTGACGGATAAAGGAAAGGATCAGCGGGACGTCCTTTCGCTCCGCGAATCTGTAATCCATACAGCCTCCGTTATTTCACGATCCCGAAGAAGGCGTCGGAGAAATCGTCGGCGCGCTTTTGCGCCGCTGCGATCAGATCGCGCAGGGCGGGGGAGGGATTCCTTTCATAGTCCTTGATCAGACTGCCGAGGGCGTAGCTGATCTCGGTGTATTCGGGATAATACGCTTTGACGAGGAAATTCAGATACTTCACCGTACGGAAGGAACCGTACAGCCTGTATGCGTTCTCACCGCCCCACTGTTCCATTACTGCACTGCGGCACGAAAGGATGCCGTCGCGGATGCTTTCCCAGCTTCTGTCCTTTGCGAGGACAAGGGTAGTGCCGGTGGAGGGATGGGCGGGATCGGAACCGTCGGTCCCGTGCGTGTCGCTGCTGCCGACGAAGGGGACGTCGTATCCCTTGGCGCGGGTATCATAATAGAGAGAGGTGGTCAGAGCGGAATCCTCGCTTCCTCCGCAGTTAAATTCAAGACAGTCGTGGATCTTTCTGTCAAGAAGGAGTCTTGTCAGGGCAAGCGGCATGAAATAGACCTCGCTCCAGATCCAGAAGGGATGCGTAAGGATCGAGATCGCGCCGTATTCCCGCGCCTTGTCTGCGATCCAGACGCGGCTCGCGTAGTTGTGCTTGTCGATGCCGTCCGGGATATCGAGCGTCTTTTCCAGTTCCGCAATCTCGGCAATCACCGCTTCGGTGTTGTCGTAATAAGCGTCGTTGACGCTCTTCTTTCCGCCGATCGCTACGACGTGAATGAACTCGCTCGGAACGTGAACCTCTTCCCCGGGGAACAGCGAGAAGACGTCGGGAAGGTCGTTCAGCGTTTCCATTGCCTTTTCGTAGGAATGGTACCAGTAATGGTTGGTGATCGCGCCGAAATCGTGACCGGCTTTTCTCCAGTTGGCGATGATGCCGACGTCCGATTCGTGCCCGTCGGAATCCCAGGTGTGCGCGTGCAGATCGCCCTTGAAGACCTTCATCCCGAAGAGATCGGGCTCCACCGCATAGACCGAAAGTGCGGGGAAACGAAGGGCTTCCTGCTTCATCGGCGCGTGCGCCGAGCGGTAGGGGGGATTGTAATGCGGGTTGGTCGAATACTGAAGGACCTCAGGCAGCTTCACCCGCAGAACGTACTGCTGTTCGACGGCAAAGGTGAAGGTGAATTTCAGGCATCCGTTTCCGACCTGCGGCTTTATGACCTTCTTTTGCAGGTCAGCCCAATGCGTTCCGGGATCAATGACAGTCGTCGCGTCGTCCGCGCCCCAGATCTCAATCGTGTAGTCGTATCCGTCCGGAAAAACGGCGTTTGCGCCGCGCGGGGTGATCGTGATTTCGGTCGGAACGCCGGTGCAGACGACCGACGGGGTCACGCGGTAGTCGTATGGATTGTATCGTGCCATAAGGAAGACCTCCGTATTTCAGAAGAGTTTTTTCAGCGCTTCGCCGATATGATCGGCGAGCCAAAGGTGACCGACGGTGTTCGGGTGACAGCCGTCGATCGTCATCGTATTATGGTCGAAGCCCCCGGTGTTTTGCAGATCAACGACCGGGATGCCGTATTTTTCCGCGATCTCCGCCGTTTTCGCGGCGTAATCGGCGAGGATATGACCGTTATAGTTGACGAAATCGGTCGGGTGATCGTTCGCGTCGTTGAATGCCTTGCCGCCGAAGAAGTTCCCGTGACCGAAATGACGGTAGGGGGTGACGAGCAGGGTCGTACCCGGCTTGCGGTTCTCCGTGATATAGCGGCAGATACGGTCGACCGCGACCGCAAAATAGGAGACGTCGTCTTCTTTGCCCGCGGGCGGGTCGATCGGCTTGTCACTCCAGAAATAGTCGTTCGTACCGCCGAAAACGACGGCATAATCGGCGTCCCTGATCAGACCGATGCGGTCGATATAGGAAAGCGGATTGTCGTTATTGAGACCTGCGCGCGCAACGAGCGTCCCCGTGATGCCCTGATTGTCCTCGGTGAAGCCGAGGCGGGAAGCAAGGACGGTGGGGAAGCGGTCGGTGCGGTCGGGCAGGGCGTAGCCGAGGGTGATGCTGTCACCGAGGAAGGTGACGACGGTTTTTTTGTCCATTTTCGGGTTTCTCCCATTCTGTTAATCGTTCGCAAGGTCGGTGATCAGTTTTCCGGCGCCCTCGACGTAAATCTTATCGCCGAACGTGAAGGGGGCGGGAACGCAGGGACGGTTGGGCTGGAGATCGAGCTTGTCCGTGAAATAGGGATTCGTTTTGCCTCTTCTGACGCGGATATCGCAGTCGGTGAGGGCGATATCTGTGACGTTTCCGTCCTTTCCGCAGATCAGGACCGGGTTTTCGGTCTCGGCGGTGATCCCGCGGAAGGAGATGTGCCGGATGATCCCCGTGCTGTCGGCGGCGCAGAGCACGATCGGCTCACCCTTGCCCCACCACGCGCCGGCGTAAATTTTCGTATCGGAAACGACGTTCGAGACCGTGATATCCTCCACGACCCCGCCGTCACGTGCAAAGAGGGCAATTCCCCGGTTGCTTTCCCGGATCACCACGTTGTTCACCGCAGCGCGGCGGACGTGGCTCATCAGGTGTCCGAAACGGATTGCCGCCGAACGGGAGGAGAGCACGCAGTCCGAGATCACGATATTTTCGCAGACGCCGTCCTCCTTCGTGATGCAGGTGCAGGCGATGCAGTCGTCCCCGCAGAGGATGACCGAATCGGAAACGACGATATCGCGGGAGGCGGAAAAGTGCATCCCGTCGTTGTTCGGGATATGGACCTCGTTATTCACGGTGATATCGTGGATGCGGATGCGTTCACAGCAGGAAAAGGTCATCGTCCAGCAGGGGGCGTTCAGCACCGTGAGATCGTGGATGCGGATATCGCGGCAGTCGTGGAAAAAGATCGGCTGGGTGGGGCGCTCCTTCGGGGAAACGACCATCTGATCCTTTTCTTCGTCGGTCAGCGTGCTTTCGTCTGCGCCGGACGGGAAGGGAACGGAGAAGTCGGCAAAGGCGTCGCCCGAGAGGTCGATCTTCCCCTCGCCGGTCAAGGTGATATTTTCCTCGCCGAGCGCGTAGAGCAGCGAGGTCGTCACCTTCATTTCGTTGTGGTAAAAGCCGCAGTCACGGTAATCGCGGATATCGCGCGAGCCGACGAGCGCGGAGCCCGCCTCGATGCGGAGGGTGATATCGGAAGGGAGACAGAGGGTCCCGGAAACGAACCTTCCTCCCTCGATCAGCACCGTTCCGCCTGTTTTCTTTGCGTCGTTCAGCGCTGCCTGGATCGCGGCGGTGTTGACGGTATAGCCGTCTCCCCGCGCGCCGTAGTCACGGACGTCGTAGATCATTGCAGTTCCTTCTTTTCTTTTTTCTGTTTAGTTTCCCGAAGGGCATCCCGTCAGGGAAAACCCCACGGGGAACGCGGAACACGCTGACCCGTGGGGAAACGGTGTTATTATCTGACGAACTTGACCGTAACGAGCTTCCACTTGCCGGCGGTAAGGGTGACCTTTCCGTCGTTGATCGGGAGATCGGCGAGCTTTCTGCCGTCGAGCTCGATCTGCGAAGCCGCGGTATAGCCGTCCGGAACGGTGAGAGTACCGGTCGAATCGTGATCGGCACAGTTCCAGAAACGCACCTCGATGCCGTTTTCAAAGGGAGCGGAGGTCGAGTAGATGAAATCGTCCCCTTCAAGCTTCAGGAACGGACGGTAAGCGTTCGCGGCGCTTCCGCCGACGGTGAGGCAGTCGAGACCCGCGGCGGCGATCTCCTGCGCGCGGACGAGAGTCGAAAGGGGAGCGCCCGAGTCAAGCGGCATCAGGCTGTACTCAAAGGTCATCTTCTGCAGCAGCTCGCCGTCGATCTCGCCTCTGGTCTGAACGGTCTGGCAGTAGGAACGGAAGAGAGTGACGTCGATGTTGCCGCTGCCGGAAACGCCGACCTCGTGGAGACCGTAGGAGGAAACGAAGGCGAAGCCGCCCTTTTCATTGAACTTGGCGGCGATGCCGGTGAAGTTCTTTTCAATGACGCCGTATTCCTTCCAATCGGCGGTCTCGGGCATATCGTCGGTGGTGCGTTCGATCACGCAGAACGCCTGACTTGCGAAATACTTCTTGTTTTCGATGCCGGTGGGCAGGCGCAGACGCAGACGGTGATCCATCGCCTTGTTGTCAACGACCGTGCGGACCGCAAGACGGCGTTCGCCCTTGGCAAGCGTGACGTAGTGGATGACGTCCTGATCGATATACTCGTTTGAGCGGCGGATGCCCCAGTCCTGTTCCTTCCAGTCGCCTCTCGTATAGGAGGCGGGGAGGCGGAGGTGCTGAGTGATCTTATAGACGACGCGGAGCGCGGTGTTTTCGGCGATCTCAACGTCGGCGGCGCTGTTCAGCACGATGCGGTCGACCTTCGGGTTGCAGTGATACCAGCCGTCGCCGATCTCACCGTCGTCGAGCGCGGCGAGGAGACCGCCGTAGGTGACGCCGGTCTTCTTATCGGTGAGGTCCACGGTTCCGTCAAGATTGACCGAAAGGGCGATATGCTCGTTTTCGGCGGTGCGCTGTCCGGTGACGAGCGAGCCGGGATAACGGGAGGGCATAAAGTTGCTCTTGACGAGCAGCTCGGTCACGCCGCCCGCCGCGATCTTCGTGCGGAGGGCGAGGGTGTAGGTGTCGTCGCCCGGATTGAGAACGATATCGGAAATGCCGTAGGGAACCTCGTTCCCCTCGGCGTCGTAGAGACGGAAGGAGCAGATGCCCTCGTAGCCGAAGGGCTCGGAATATTTGTGGTAGTTCTTCGGGAAGCTGAGCTTGACTTCAACGGTCCCCTCGTATTCGTAGGGAAGCGGGTTGACGATGCGGAGAACGCGGTCGTCACCGGCGGCGTCGGGCGCGTAAGCACCTTCCTTGCGGGAGGAGAGATCGCCCGAGAGCTTTCCGCGCACGGTTTTGTGGATCTCGTCCGCGATGAGGCGGGTCTGGTCGAAGCGGTACATCATATCGCGGTGGACCTGGTCGATCGAGCAGCCGCAGATCGAGTCGTGCGGATGGTTGCGGATCAGATACTTCTCGGCGAGATCGAGATAGCCGTAAGCAGCGCCGGTCAGACCGAGGGCATACGCGGGCGCCATCCACTTTTCAAGGCGGGTCTGGAGCGTGTCGTTTGCCTTCTTGATCGGGTAGCGGCTCGAAAGCGTGTAGGTGATAAGATGGAGATAACCGGCGTTGACCTTTGCGGGCTCGGCGAGCTCGCCGTAGTAGCGGGGCAGGGTGTCGATATACTTGTCGACTTCTTTGCCGACCTCGTCCACGCTGACGTGATAGACCTCGATATCGGGATAAAGCTCCTTCAGGATGCGGACGTATTTGCCGATCTCGCGGTGCATATAGTCGTGGTCGGAGGCGCCGACGGAAAAGACGACGGGGATATTGGTGGTGGAGAAGCGTTTATCAAAATAAGACTTGAATCTTGCCTTCAGCGCTTCGTCGTCCTGAGGGCCCCAGCCCACTGCCGAAAAGTCGCCGTAACCCTGCACGTCCTCCAGACGGAAGACGCGGACGTCGGAGCCGTCGGGGGAGGTCCAGCGGAAGAACTGCGGCTTGGTGCACTCGTTCGTGCCTCTGCCGAGGACGGTATGATTCAGACCGAGACCGGAGAAGATCTGCGGGGTCTGCGCGGAATGACCGAAGATATCGCAGATATAGGCGTTATGCGAGGGCTCGACGCCGAAGGAACGGGAGATCTTCATGCCGCGGCGCAGGTTGCGGATCATGCTTTCGCCCGAGATCAAGTATTCGTCGGGCATACAGTACCACGGACCGACGACGAGCTTTCCTTTTTGGATCAGCGCGACGAGGCGATCCTTCTTTTCGGGCTCGATCTCAAGAAAGTCCTCGAAAACGACGGTCTGACCGTCGGAGTGGAAGACGCCGAAATCGGGTGTGTTTTCCAGTCCGTCCATCAGGTCGTTCATCATATTGACCAGACGGAAACGGAAGCCCTGGAAGGGCTGATACCATTCTCTGTCCCAATGGGTGCCGCTGTGAATGAATAACTTCATCTTTCTTTCCTCCGCGTATTTCGTTATAGGAGTATTGTGATTATACCATAAACCGTTTATTTTAGCAAGAGCTTTTCCGTCATTTTTACGAAAGCTTTTCGCTTTTGCCTTGACAGAAGCGGTTTTTTGGTGTATCGTGATAAAAGGAGACCCGAAAAGGAGGAAACGGAATGGAAAAAATCTATCTGTATCAGCTCAAAGAAGAAAAAACAGCCCGCTCCTACGACGAGGCGCTTGCCGCCGCGGCGATGCAGGGGCTGATCAACCGGGACGGGGCGAAGGTATATCTCGTCTGCGAGGACGACGAAGCGCATAGAAAAGGACAGCCGGGCTACGACGTTTTCGGCGCGGCTGTGGACCGTCCCCGTGCGGCGCCGTGGTTCTGGCTCGATACGATGAGCGAGGACGGCAGATGGCTTGCCGTACGGGAAAAGGTGATGCTGAAAAGCCTCGACGAGCTGTATGAGCTTGCAAAGCCGTATCTGCGCGGCATCGTTCTTTGGGATCCCGCTGTCCCCGCTACGGTAAACATCGCGACGACGGCGGCGGGTGTGGAAAACCTCCTGCCGATGACGGAGGAGTTTTACGGGACCTTCGGAAAGAAGACCGGTCTTCCGGTCCTGCTCGATCTGCGCGGCAGATTTGACGGCAGCCGTTCCGGGAGCAAAAAGGTCGACGCCTATCTCTGGGCGATCGAGACTTATCTTGAAAAGGGGCTCTGCTCCGAATACCTCGTCGGCAATTTCAACGATTCTTGGCGTTCCCGCGACCTCGGCTGGACGACCTACGTTCTCGAGCGCGACCGTTTCGTAAACGAAAAGGCGTTCTGCTTCGAGCTTTCTCCGTGGGACAACTTCGCGCCGGAGGACGAACCGGACGAGCGGTCCGGCATTGAAAAGGAAACGATGCTCCGCATTTTCAAAACGGTCTTCACGCTTTCCGGCGGGAAGCATATGACCGAATTCTGCGGCTTCTTCAACTGGAAAAAGCTCGAAAAGGGGCAGACGAACGGCGTCCTTTCCGAGTGGGAGCAGGTCTGGCTGATGACGCCGTATAACTTCTATCAGAACACCGTCACGAACGACGTCTATAATCAGTCCTTCCACAAATGGGCGCCGAAAAAGGATCTGAAGCAGGGCAGACCGAAGGAAAAGAAAGAACTTGAAAACAAGGTCTATATCTGTATGCAGGTCTGCGATATGGACTCGACGACCCCGCTTTACGACACGATGATAGGGCTGTGGCACGACCCGAGACGCGGAGAGCTTCCGCTCGCGTGGGGTCTGAACCCGAACCTTTCGGGCGTTTTCCCCGATCTGTTCGAGTATTTCTACGATACGAAGACCGAAGGCGACTATTTCTGTGCCGACGCCTCTGCGGCGGGCTATTTCAACCCGGTCGTTCTTCCTCCGGAAAACTGGGACGCGGTCGTGAAGCACTGCAAATACTGGTACGGTCACACCGATATGACGATCTCCGGTATGGTGCTTGACGTCGATCATCCGACCCCGGCGGTTCTGAAGAATTACGCGAAATTCTCCCCCGACGGCTTCTCCTCGCTCGTCTCCAACTATCACGGCGGGAAGAATCTCCGTCTTGACCGTCAGGTCGTGAACGGGATGCCGCTTTCCTATATGACCCTTGCCGTCTGTGACTGGCTCGGCTCACCGGAAAAGACGGCGGAGGCGCTTTCCGATTGGTATTTACGGGAAATGAGCCCGAACCGCCCGGAATTCCTCTATTACCGCCTCTGCTACCGGAGGCCCGGTGAAATGTTCGACCTCTTCTACGAACTGCAGAAGCAGAACCCCGGACTGACCCTCGAAATGGTCGATCCCTATACCTACTTCGATCTCGTGAAGCAGGACTGCGTCAAACGCGCTCCGGTCTTCCATACCCTCCGGTACGATAACGATTAAAACGATTAAAATGAGCCCGTGATCATTCCGGTCACGGGCTCGCTTTATACTCTTACGCTTTTTCCGGCGGCGCGGTTGAGAATCATCCCGTCCGAAAGCGCTCTCTCGCCCCCGACGATGACGGCTCTGATCCCGTCGGGCGGAAGGAGCGGGTCGGCAAAGGCCGCGCGGTCGGTCACGGTCTTCGGGTCGAACACCGTTACGTCGGCGTCCGCGCCGACACCGAGGTGCCCTTTTCTGTCCGATACGCCGAGGCGGGAAGCGGGCAATGCGGTCATTTTGCGGATCGCCTCGGTCAGGGGAACGGTCTTTCCGTCAAGGCTCATCCGAAGGAACCGGGGAAAGGTGCCCGCCGCGCGGGGATGTCCGCTGCCGCCGTTCAGCACGCCGTCCGAAGCGAGAGAAACGAAGGGGTGCGAAAGGGCAAGGGATACGTCCTCCTTTTTCATCACGTAGCAGACGGTGAGAGCTTCGGGGTATTCCCGGCGCATCACGTCAAAGGTCTCCTTTGTCGCCCGCTGACCCTTCCACGGTCCCTCGCAGTATTCGAGAACGCCGTAATCGCAGGCGTAGCGTGCAAGCCAGCCGTCGTCGTAGGTCGTTTCGCCGATCCCGGTCGAAAACGCGGTATAAGGGTAGCAGTCCATCGCGAGGTCGAGACCGCTGTTTCTTGCCTCGTCAAGATCGGCAAGGACCTTTTCCATCTGCCCGAAGCCCGCCATGCTCCCGATATGTGAGACCTCGACGGGAAGGGAATACGCCCTGCCCAGATCGGTCAGCTCCTTTATCGCGCCGAAGACCGCGTCTGCGTCGTCACGGACGTGCGCCGCAAGGAATTTACCGGTCCCCTCCGCCGCGCCCGCCGCGGCGGAAAGCTCCTCCCGGTCGGCGCCGGGATAGTATCTGACGCCGAAGGAAACGCCTGCGCATCCTCCGTCAAGCGCCTCACGGATCCCGGAAGCGATCATCTCCCGCTGTTCCTTCGTCGCGGGCGCGTACTTGTCGGTGGCTCCGGCATTGACCCGGAACCATCCGTGCCCGGCGAGCATCGCGACGTTGACCGGACAGCCGAAGCGGTCAACGGTGTCGAGATACCGCAGAGGATGCGCCGCACAGCCGCCGCAGTTGCCGCCGACCGCCGTCGTGACGCCCATTTTCAGCATCGCGTCGAAAATGCAGAGATCGATTTTTCCGTCAGGGGTCAGCGGGTCCTCGTGCATATGGAGGTCGATGAAGCCGGGGGAAACGATCATTCCCCGCGCGTCAAGGTCGGTTCCGTTCCAGCCCCCGGGCATTTTACCGACCGAAACGACCTTGCCTTCCGAAAGATACAGATCGGTGATCCCGTCGATCCCGTTCGCGGGGTCGATCAGACGCCCGCCGCATATCCTGATATTCATAGCGCCCTCCGGTTCTTTTTTTCGTATTATAGCAAATAATCCCGACCGATTCAATAGAAAACGCAGGATATCCGAAAAAAGACTTGCAACTTTGTTTCGGTTATGCTATTATAACCGTAAAGACCGGGTGACCGGATATTACGGAGGTACTATCTATGATGAGTACGGATGCTATGATCGGCAGGATCATGGGAACGGCGGGAGGAAGCGCGGCGGAGCGGATCCGTTACGAGCTGCAGTACGCGCACGCCTACGACGCCGTGAACGGGGGAAAATTCGACAATCTGATAAACGGCGCCGCAGAACGCCTCTGCGCACGCATCGACACCGACGGCTGTATCACGAACGAGGCGGCGGAGGAATGCGAAAACGCCCTTCTTCCGATGAAGGACGCCGCCAAATCCCTGACGATCCATTTTACCGGACACGCGCACATCGACATGAACTGGATGTGGGGGTATAACGAAACGGCGGCGGTCGCGCTCGATACCTTCCGCACGGTGCTGAAGCTGATGGACACCTATCCGCTCTTCACCTTCTCGCAGTCGCAGACCTCGACCTATCAGATCGTCGAGACCTTCGATCCCGTTCTGTTTGAAAAGATCGCGGAGAAGATCAGAGAGGGCAGATGGGAGGTTTCCGCGTCCACGTGGGTCGAAGCGGACAAGAATATGACCGACGCGGAAAGCATGGTACGTCATCTGCTCTATACGAGAAAATATATGAAGGACAAGTTCGGATTGAACGAGGACGACGTGCAGGTCGATTTCGAGCCCGATACCTTCGGACACAGCCGCTTCGTTCCCGGCATCCTCGCGCAGAGCGGCGTGAAATACTATTATCATATGCGCGGCAACATTCCGGAAGACGGACGCGACCTGCATTACTGGCAGTCCCCGGACGGCAGACGGGTGCTGATGCACCGCGAGCCCGAGGGCTACGGCTCCGCGATCGACTACGGCTTCCTCGCCCGCGTTCCCGGCGACTGCGCACGGAACGGGATCCATCACCGTCTCAAGCCCTACGGCGTCGGCGACCACGGCGGCGGACCGACCAGACGCGATATCGAACGCATCCTTGAAATGATGCGCTGGCCGATCGCGCCTACCGTGAAATTCAGCACCTACCGCGACTATTTCCGCGCGGTCGAAGCCGAAAACGTCGATTTCCCGGTCATTGATTCCGAGGTCAACTACGTCTTTACCGGCTGTTATTCCTCCCAGTGCGCGATCAAGGGCTCCAACCGCCGTTCCGAACGCGCGCTCTTCGCCGCCGAGGCGGCAAACGCGGTCGCGGGCGTTTATGCGGGCGCGAAGCCTTACGACTATGAAAAGGCGTGGACGAACACGCTCTTCAATCAGTTCCACGATATCGTGACGGGTTCCGGCGTTTCGGATACCCGCAACTTCGCGCTCGGACGTTATCAGGAAACGATGGGCTTTGCCTACGGCGGTCGTTCCCGCGCGCTGAACGAGCTTTCCGACGCGATCGACACGACCTGCTTCGGCGATATCACCGACCGCTCCGCTTACGTTGACGGCGGCGGTGTCGGGTTCCGCGGCACGGCACAGTGGTCAAGTGCGTTCGGTGCTGACGCGGATATCCATCCCGTCGCGGCGGGCGGCACGAAGCGTCTCTTCACCGTCTTCAATCCCACCGTGATCGACCGGAACGAGGTCGTCAGGATAACGCTCTGGGATTTCGACGGCGACGACAACACCCTTCAGGCAAAGGACGCGAAGGGGAACGTCCTCCCGATAGAGCTGCTCGACCGCAATTACTGGTGGAACCACAATTACAGAAACATCCTCGTCCGTCTGTCCGTTCCGGCAATGGGCTATACCACGGTCTCGGTCGAGCACGGCGGCGCGCCGATCCCCGGACCGCGCGTGACCCGTGACCGCATCGAGGCGTATCCCGAATGGAAGCTTGAAAACGGACTGATCCGCGCCTCCTTCAATGAAAAGATGGAGCTCGTCAGCCTGATCGACAAGCGCACCGGTGAGGAGAAAATGACCGCTCCCGGTCACTTCGCGCTCGTGTGGCAGAATCCGTATATCGATCCGGGCTCCGGTATGGCGGGCAACGCGTGGAGTGAAAGCTTCCCGACCGCAGAGCAGAACCTGAACGAGACCTGCCCCGTGTTCCTGACCGCGAAGCCGCAGGGGACCCTGCGCCCCGCGTTCGGTTACCGCATCGTGATGAACCAGACCGAGATCCGCGTCACCGTCTCGCTCGACGAGGGCTCCGACCGTCTTGATTACGAGATCGGCACCGAATGGCGCGAGCTCTTCGACGATAAGAAGGGCATCCCGACCCTGCATTTCCGCGTTCCGACCGACGGGGAAGGAAAGCGCTTTATTTCGAAGGTCCCGGGCGGATATCTCGAAAGAAAACCCGAGCAGCACGACGTTCCGGCGATCGGCTGTGCGGCGGTCGCGGGCGAAAAGGGCGCGCTTGCGCTGATGACAGACGCGACCTACGGCTTCCGCTATAAGGACGGAATGCTTTCGACGACCCTGCTGCGCAATTCCAACGGGCCGGACAACTGCCCCGAGATCGGCTTCCGTCAATGGAAGCTCGCGCTCGCGCTGACCGACGGCAATTACACCGCGCTCGACCGTGAGGAGACCCTCTTCTCGAATTCGCTGTTCATGGCGGCAAACGTCGTCCATCCCGGCACGCTTCCGCTCGAGGGCGGGCTGTTCACCGTTTCGGCGGGCGCCTCGGTCTCTTCCGTCAAGAACGCGGAGAACGGAAACGGCATCGTGATCCGTCTCTTCAATCTTCTTTCCGCGGAAAACGCGGTCCGCGTGACGCTTGCGAAAGCGCCTGCTTCGGTCACGCTCGTTTCCCCGACCGAAAAGGACGTGGAAGCGCTTCCGTTCGATAAAGAAGGCTTTGAACGGAGGTTCCTGCCCGGTGAACTCCTTTCCTTCCGCGTGACCTTCTGATTTCATACCGCCCCGACGTACCCGCCGGGGCGTTTTTTCAAATGTTCTTGACACCCGCAGTGTGCCGTGTTATGATAGTAAAAAAGAAACCGTAGGAGGACGTACCCTTATGAATGAAGCGTATCAGCCCCTTTTTACCCCGTGGAAAATCGGTAATCTCGAAATCAAGAACCGCATCGTGATGGCGCCGATGGGCGGCACCTGCATTTTCGGCTGGACCGAGCCGAATCATTTTGATAAGGAAGCGGCAAAGCTGCTCCGAACGGTCGCCGAAAACGACTGCGGGCTGATCCTTCCCGGCGTCGCGCCGATCCGCGATATCATCGGCGGGGCGTGGCTCTATCAGAGAAAGGGCAAGTTCCGTCAGCTCAAGGCGTTTATGGACGAGATCCATAAGACCGGCGCCAAGCTCTTCGTTCAGATGACGGCGGGCTGCGGAAGATCCTTCGCGATGAACGATATGATGGTGAGCCTGCTGAAAAACCGCGTTCTCGGTACGGTCGCAAAGCCGATCCTCGACCCGGAATACTGTTCGCTCGCGCCCTCCGTGCTTCCGAACCGCTGGGCGGACGGCGTGGAATCGAAGGCGATCACGAAGGAACAGATCGCAGAAATCGTGTACGCTTTCGGGGAAACCGCGCGTCTCTGCAAGGAGGCGGGCGTTGACGGCGTTGAGGTCCACGCCGTTCACGAGGGCTATATGCTCGATCAGTTCACGCTTCCTTATACCAATTTCCGGAATGACGAGTACGGCGGCTCTTTTGAAAACCGCTACCGCTTTGCCGTAGAGATCGTGAAGGAGATCAAGAAGAAATGCGGTGAGGACTATCCGGTCTCCCTCCGTTATTCGGTCGTTTCCAAGACGAAGGGCTTCCGCGAGGGCGCGGTGCCCGGGGAGGATTACGTCGAGGCGGGCCGCACGATGGAGGAATCCGAAAAGGCGGCGAAATACCTTGAGGAAGCCGGGTACGATATGCTCAACTGCGACAACGGCACCTACGACGCGTGGTACTGGCCGCATCCGCCGGTCTATATGCCCGAAAACTGCAATCTCCCCGAGGTCGAGCATATCAAAAAGTTCGTGAATATCCCGGTCGTCTGCGCGGGCAGAATGACCCTTTCCGCAGGCGCGGAATCGGTGAAGAAGGGCGGCATCGACGCCGTGGGGATCGGCAGACAGTTTCTGACCGACCCGAAATGGCTCCGCAAGGTGATCGAGGACCGGGAAGAGGACGTCAAGCCCTGCATCTCCTGCCAGACCGCCTGCCTGACGATGGCGCGGCACGGAAATTCCAACAACGATCAGTCGATGGACGATTCCACCCACATGTGCCGCTGCGCGCTCAATCCCGAAACGATGGAATCCTATAAATACCATATCACGCCCGCGAAGAAGAAAAAGAAGGTCGCGATCATCGGAGGCGGTGTCGGCGGCATGGAAGCTGCGCTCGTTCTGAAGCAGCGCGGGCACACGCCGGTGATCTACGAAAAGAGCGGGGAGCTCGGCGGGGTCTTCATCGCCGCCGCGGCGCCCGATTTCAAGCGGCACGATAAGCTCCTTCTCGAATGGTACCGCACGCAGCTCAAAAAGGAGAATATCGAGGTCCACCTGAATACTACGGTTTCCTCTCCTGATGAGATCGAGGCAGACGCTTATCTGATCGCTACCGGCGCGAAGCCGAAGACCCTCCGGATCCCCGGTGCCGAGCGGGCGATGAACGCCGTGGAATATCTGCGCGGCGAAAAGGAGGTCGGGGAAAACGTCGTCGTGATCGGCGGCGGTCTGACCGGCTGCGAGATCGCCTATGACCTGCACCGGAAGGGGAAGCACCCCGTCATCGTCGAAATGCTCGACGACCTGATCTGCGTGCCCGATCTCTGCCTTGCCAATTCCTCCTTCCTCAGGGATTATTTCAAAGCCAACAGGGTCCCGGTCTATCTGAAGCAAGCCTCGAAGGAGATCCTTGAAAACGGCGTCGTGATCGCGGACGAAAACGGAAATACCCAAACGATCCCCTGCGATTCCGTGATCCTTTCGGTCGGCTATACCCCCACTCCTCTTGCCGCAAAGGGGAAGAACGTGACCGTGATCGGCGATGCGAACAAGGTCGGCAATCTCCGTACCGCGATCCGCTCGGCGTGGGACGCCGCAATGAAGCTCTGAAAAGAGGTTATTCATAAAAAACGGCTTGATTCCTGCACTTAACGGCGGTATCATGAAGACAGAAAACGAAAAGAGGATGATTTCGATGAACGTTCTGGAAGAAGCGATCAAGTTCGCGGTGGAGGCGCACGGCGGTCAGACGAGAAAACTGGCACAAACGCCCTTTATCCTTCACCCGCTCGAAACCGCCGCGATCATCGCCACGATGACCTCCGACCGGGAAACGATGGCGGCGGGCGTGCTGCACGATACCGTGGAGGATGCCGGGGTCTCTTTTGAAACGATCCGCGGGCGGTTCGGCGCGAGGGTCGAGGAGCTTGTTCGCAGCGAGACCGAGGACCGTTCCTCCGCGCTGCCGAAGGACGCAAGCTGGGAGGCGAGAAAGCTTGATTCCCTTGCCGTCCTTCGGAACACGGAAGACCGGGAAGTGAAGATCCTGTGGCTCGGGGACAAGCTTTCCAATATGCGCTCCTTTTACAGAGAATATCAAAAAAGCGGGAACGCGATCTTTCAGGGACTGAATCAGAAGGACCCGGAGCGGCAGGGATGGTACTATAAGACAATCGCGTCCTGTCTTTCCGAGCTTTCCGGAACCGAGGCGTACCGGGAGTATCTCTGGCTGATCGGTCGCGTATTTGACGGAGATAACGAAAAATGATGAATATGATCCGTTGTGCTTTGACAGAAAACGTTCTGACCGTTTTTCTTCCCGAGCGGGTGGATACCGTGAACGCTTCGGCGCTCGGGGACGAAATGACGGCAGCTCTGTCCGAAAA
Organism: Lachnospiraceae bacterium; assembly: GCA_024404495.1. Taxonomy (GTDB): domain Bacteria; phylum Bacillota; class Clostridia; order Oscillospirales; family CAG-272; genus CAKRZE01. The sequence goes on along the minus strand of JAKSPT010000004.1, from coordinate 84,485 downwards.
TCCGCACGGAAGCGTGATCCTGAACGCGGAGAAGCTGCAATATATATCAAGCGCGGGTCTCCGCGCCGTCCTGCGCGTGAAGAAAGCCGAAAAGGATATGAAGATCGTCGGCGTCTGCGCCGAGGTCTACGAGATCTTCGATATGACCGGCTTTACCGAGCTGATGCCGATCGAAAAAGCCTACCGCCGCCTCTCGGTCGAGGGCTGCGATATCATCGGCAAGGGCGCGAAGGGAACCGTTTACCGCTATAACGCCGACACCATTCTGAAGGTATATAAGAACCCGGACAGCCTTCCCGACATCAAGAGAGAAAGAGAACTTGCCCGCCGCGCCTTCGTGCTCGGGATCCCTACCGCGATCTCCTACGACGTTGTGAAGGTCGGGGAAAGCTACGGCTCTGTGTTCGAGCTGCTCGACGCGAGATCCTATTCCGATCTGATCGCGGCGGAGCCCGATAAGACCGAGGAATACGCCGCGGAGTGTGCCTCGCTTCTCCGTAAAATCCACGAAACCGAGGTCCGCGCGGAGGATATGCCCGACGTCAAAAAGACGGTCCGTTCGTGGGCGGACGCCGCTTCCCCCTTCCTTGCCGAAGAAGACGCGAAAAAGCTGTACGCGCTGATCGAAGCCGTGCCCGACCGGATGACGATGCTCCACGGCGATTTCCACACCAACAACGTGATGTCGCAGGGCGGGGAAGCCATTCTCATCGATATGGATACCCTTTCCCACGGGCACCCGGTCTTTGAGCTTGCAAACGTATATATCACCTACGTCGGCTTCGGCGAGACCGATCCGACCGTGGTCGAAAAATTCCTCGGGATGCCGTATTCCCTTGCCAAGCGGATCTGGAACGCGTTCCTTCCCGCGTATCTCGGCACGACCGATCCCGAAAAACAGGAAGAGGTCGAAAAGAAGGTGCGCCTCCTCAGCTACGTCCGCCTCCTCCGTCATACCGCAAGACGGGGGCTCACCGATACGCCGGAGGGAGAGAAGACCGTCGCCCTTTGTAAAGCCAATATTACCTCGCTCCTGCGTTCGGTATCTTCTCTCGAATTCTGATCCACTTATGAAAAAAACGCCGTCAGCACCCGTTTTCCGGGCGCTGACGGCGTTTATCTTTTATTGTGCGATCAGGAGCAGGACCGCGAGACCGGGGAGCGTTCCGGTAAAATCATACGCTTCGGCGCGTTTGTCGTCCTTGATGATTTTTGCCGAAACGATCCTCCTTCCGCCGAGGTCAAGGGATAGGGGGACCGGGTCGGCGCTCATATTCGCCGCCATCAGGCAGACGTCGTTTTCCCCTTTTGCCGCGACGGCGCGGAGCGCCCCGTCGTCAAGGGAGAGCAAAAGCTGGTCCTTTCGTTTGCAGAGCTCGTTGAAGAAAACGAAGCAGTCGTAGGTCGGGGTCGGCGTTCTCGTCATCGGATCGAAAAGCCCCGCGTAATAGGAGACCGCGAGACGGGCGTCGTAGAACATCGCCGAGGAGAGGGAGGTATCCTGCATCGCGAGGATCATCGCCGCGGTATTTGCGGAATGGAGGGAGGTGCCGCGTTTATCGTGGCAGATATTCCATTCGTTGAGGGTATGTTCGGTTTCGGTAAAGCCGTATTCGTCGAGCTTGTCCCGTACGTATTTTGCCATGACCTCCATCTGCGGTACGCCCATATAGGTGTGCCACGAGAAGAAATCAAGCGGGCAGCGGTTGTCTCTGACGTAGGCAAGGAAGCCCTCGAAGAAGTCGATATAATAGCGGAAATCGGAGGGGGAGGAGGCGGGATCGCAGACGAGACCGTAGAAGCCGCAGCTTGCGTAGCCGCCGATCTTCAACTCGGGGAAGCGCTCCTTCAGATAGCGGGAGGCAGTACCGTAAAGGGCGTAATAGTCCTCCTTCGTACCGGTCCACATCTGGTTGGTCGATGCGTCCTCGTGATTGTCCGGTTCGTTCCAGATTTCAAAATAGCGGAGTCCGAAATGAAAGCCGTCTGCCCAGCCCTCGTTGTAGTGGCGGATGATCCCCTCGCATATCTTCGCCCATTTCAAAGGATCACGCGGCGGGTCAATATGGTACCGCTTGATTTCACAGTAGTTTTCGATCGAAACGCCGAGGCGGTAAAAGGGCTCGACACCCGCCTTGTGCAGCGCCTTCATCAGTTCGTCGGTAAAGGCAAAATCGTAGGAAGCGGGATCGGCGGGGTCGGCGTCAAAGTCGGGGAAGATCAGCGGCACGTCAACGAGATGACTGCCGACCGACGCGACGAGGCTCGCGTCGTGCAGACGGGAAAACGGGATCCCCGCCTCGGTCAGATAATGAAAAAGACCGAAGGAAAGACCGCTGTTCGGCGGCGCGCCGACGCCGTGCATCGGCTTGATTTTTCCCTTGATCCGGTCGGTAACGATGATGTTTGCCATAAGCTGCTTCATCCTTTCGGCGTTTTTCTCATTGTATCACCGAAACGGGAAAAAGTCAATGCGCTTAAGACCGGATTGTTCCGTTCCGCGAAAACAGTACGATAATAACCGTTATTTCTTGACATCTATTTTCCGGGATGGTATAATGAAAAAAACGGACAGGGGGAAAGAAAGATGCTTGATCTCGATATCGAAAAATTCTGGGAAGACGAAGCAAAAGCCCACGAGGGCAACTGCTTTTCCAAGAACGTGCCGCAGGTCGCGCTCGGCATCCGTATGAGCGACGAATGCGTTTTCGCCGAGCTCGGGGAAGAGGGGCAGCCGTGGGGCTATACGCCGCCCGAACGCCGCTACGAGCTGAACTGCCGCTATAATGAAAAGGCAAGGAAGATCGTCGGCAGACCGCTTCTCGCCGAGAACAAACCGCTCCCGCCCGAAAAGAGACCGAAGGTCACGATCCCGGGATACCGGCAGATGGGCGAGGTCTTCGGCGGGAAATACGAGTTTGACGGCAACACGACGTGGCTCCGCGGACATCTTCACGGGGAAGAGGATCTGAAAAAGAAGCTGACCGAGGTCCGCGCGCTCCTTGCCGATCCCGAAGCCTTCCGCGCTTTCGTTCTGCCGAAGGACTGGGACGAACGCACCCGCGCCGTTTACGAGCTGTACGGCAGACGCCCGGGTCAGTTTACGGCGCTGCGGGGTCCGGTGACCCTTGCCACGTCGGTTTACGGGACCGAGGATCTTCTTTATCTGTACTACGATGACGTGGGGCTGTATTCCGAGTTTGCCGACGTCATCGGCGACGTCATCGTCGCGTATATCGACCTTTTCATCCGCGAGTCGGGGAACACGAGGGAAACCTTCCGCCACGGCTTTTCCTTCCTTGACGACGATTCCAACCTGCTCACGCCCGATATGTACCGTGCATTCGGCTATAAGGTACTGAAAAAGGTCTTTGACTATGCTGCGCCGCTTCCCGGCGATCACCGGTATCAGCATTCCGACTCGGCAATGGGACATCTCGTCCCGCTCCTTGCCGATTTCAATCTGATCGGATGCAATTTCGGACCGACGGTCACGGTGCGCCATATCCGGAAGTATATGCCCCATACCCGCATCGACGGACAGCTCGCGCCCTTTACCTTCATGAGCAACGACGAGGACGCGATCATTGCCGAGGTGAAGCGCGACTGCGAGGCGGCGAAGGAAAACGACGCGCGCGGGCTTAATCTTTCGACCGCCGGCTCGATCAACAACGGCTCGCTGCTGACCAGTATGCGCGCCGTGATGGCGGCGATCCAGAACTACGGAAGATACTGATCTGAATAGGAAAAGACAGACACGGAAAACGCGTCTGTCTTTTCTTTTACCCGTTCGGGAATACGGCACGGTAATAATCGTTTTCGAGAACGAAGCAGGAGTAACGGAACAAGGTCTGCAGCAGACCGTTATAGTAGGAAACGTAAGCGGGAAGCTGCTCTTTTTTCACGCTTACGCCGGGGAAGGGCGTGAAGGTATCGGTCGTGGAATTGTAAAACCCGTAGTCGGTCAGCCAGTTGTCGTTCGCGGCGATGCTGCCGGAGTTGCTCATATTGAGGACCACGAAGCCCTCGCAGTCCGAGAGGATATCTCTGCCCATAATGAGGCGGGAATCGTATTCCATCCCGAAAAGGTTCAGCACGGTGGGCAGGATGTCGGGCGCGGAGCAGACCTTTTTCACCGTGACCGGCTCCTTCATCGAGGGGGACCAGATGATGAGGGGCGCGCGGTACAGCTCGTAATTGGTGTAGATATCCTCGGCGGGGAGACCGTACAGCTCGGAAAGGATATCCATATTGACTTCTTCTCCCTTGTCGGTGATCATATAGGGGTAATGGTCGGGCGCGATCACGAAGACGGTGTTTTCAAGCAGTCCGTTTGCTTCAAGATAATCGCAAAGGGTCTTTACCATCAGTTCAAGTTCAAGCTGTGCGGCGACGTAGCCGTAGGAATCCTCGTTTTTGTAGTTCAGCCCCGCTGACATGACCTCGTCCCGGTGATTTGCCGCCTGACGGTTGCCGACGAAGGTCTGACAGCCGTGACCGCTGACCGTCATATAGTAGAAGTGGAACGGCGTTCCGTCGGTCGGGATATAGGAAAGCGTGTTTTCGGCAAGCTCGCGGTCGGAGCGCGGCCACGTATCGGTGAAGAGGGAGGATTTTTCCCAATTGCCGATGGCGAGCCATTCGTAACCGTAGGCAGGATGGGAGTAGTCGCGGTAATAATAGTCGTACTTGTGATTATGGAAGGCGCAGCAGGAATAGCCCTGCTTCCCGAGCATATTGCCGAGGGTGAATTTGTTCAGTTTGTTTCTCGAGATCCAGAGACAGCCGGGTTTACGGTAGAAGTTTCCGGTGATGTTGGCGTATTCTCCGGTCGCCGTGCTTCCGCCCCAGACCGAGCAGAAGTAGTTCTCGAACCGGAAGCCCTCGTTCTTCATCCTGTAAAGCGTTGGGGTCAGCTTTTCGCTGATCGCGGCGTTCGACCACGCCTCCGCGGTAATGAAGATCAGATTCTTTCCGGCAAACGCGCCCGTATATTCGTTTTTGTTCGTCGGTTCGCGTTCGGAGAAGAAACGGTGCGCGGCTTTCATGGAATCCGACCACGTGCCGTCGATCAATGCCTGAAAGTCGATATCCATGACGTTCTGCGAAGTATCGACCGGAGGGAGCGGCGGTGCCGTTTCCGGGGGGTCGGTTTCGGGGAGCTCTGTCTCGGGTGCAGCCGTTTCTTCCGGTTCGGTCTCCGGAAGCGTTTCTTCGGTCGGTTCGGTTTCTTCGGGAGAGGGGATATCGGTGTCCGGTGCCTCGGTTTCAAAGACGTCCTCCCACGGGGGACGGGTCTCGGGCGGATCGTCCTCTCCCTGCCTGATCGAATGCCCGAACAGCGTATAGCGGGTGTCGAGACGAAGCGCGGTGAGGACGCCGAAGCGGCTGACGCCCTCCGACATCACGAAGCCGTCGTGATAATAATACCTGTCGCCGAGCTGTCCGTCGTCCGAATTCACGAGCACGATCCCGGAAAAGAAGAGAAGGACAGCGGAGATCCCCGCGGCAATGCGGCTTTTCGGCGTGCGCGGGAGAGAATTGACGATCCTGCTTCCGAATACGCAGAACAAAACGAGGGGGACGAGGAGGAGCAGGATATACGGGATATTCGCCGCGATCGCTCCGACCGCCTCTTTCCCGAAATCGGTGATCGCCGCTCCGGCAACGCGGAGCAGATCCCAGTAAAAGAAATCCTTGAAATACTTGCAGTAAACGAGCTGAACTTCTAAATAGAGCGTGAACAGCGCGGTGATCGTGATAAGAATGGAAACTGCAGTTTTCCTTCCCCCCAAGGAACAGAGAAGACAGCAGATAAGCCCGGCGGGAACGGCAAAGAGGAGGGAATACAGCGCAAATTTTGCGGAGATCCCGCCGAAGAGGAACAGATGGAGCGCGATTTCCGTAAGGAAAAAGAACAGCGGAAGCGCAAGGGCTGCCGCAAAAGAGCAGAGCGCGGAAGAGATACGCCGTTTTCCCGAAGCAGCTTCGGGTTGGGAATGGGTGAATGCCATAATGAGAGTCCTTTCTTGCTTGTACGGTTTCAGTATAGCATTCGTATGTTGCGGCATTGGTGCGTTTCTATGAATAGGCTGAAAAAGAAAATGGGTCAAGTTTGAAAGGAAAAAAACGGAAAAAACAAGGTCTGTGCGCGGTTTTCGGTTGACAATTGCGTCTGCCGCAGGTATAATGAAAACAGAAAAGTATTGAACAATCGGGTTTGACCGAAAAGGAACGGAGAGGGCAGTATGAAGAGCGGAAGAATGATCCTTTGCGCGGCGATCCTCGCGGTTTTACTGATGGTTTGCGGATGTAACGGTACGGGAACGCCTTCCGATACCGCTCCCGCCGAAGGAACGGAAAGCACCGCCTTGCCCGGCTCCGAAACGGAACCCGCAGCGGTTCCGGAAACGAAACACGAAACGGAGCCGGTAACGGAACCTGAAACCAAGCCCGAAACGGAGCCCGCGACGGACCCAGTAACGGAGCCCGGGACAGAACCCGAAACGGTACCGGAGACCGATCCTGAAACGGTACCGGAGACCGTGCCCGAAACGGTTCCCGTGACAGAACCCGAAACGGAACCCGTAACAGAACCGGAGACGGAACCCGAAACCGAACCCGTCACGGAACCGCCGGAGCCCGTGATCCCGATCTCTCCCGCGTCGGATTCTGCCGGAAAGGGCGTTTCAGGCTTCCTTGCCGCGGTTGAAACGAGCGTGAAACACGGAATGCGCCGTTTCGTGCTGCTGACCGACGACAATCCCGGTCTTCCGTTTTCCGTTGCCTGTAAAATATCCGACACCGAGATCACTGCCGTTCTTCCTGCGGGCGCGGATCTTACCGCGCTCGTTCCGACCTTTGAGGGCGCCGATCTCCGCGTAAACGGGCAGAAGCTCCGCTCCGGAGCCGATTTTCTCGATCTTACCTTCCCGGTCAAGGCGACAGCCGTCAAAAACGGAAACGAATATCCCGTCACCCTCCGGATACAGACACTGGACACCGGGCTGCCGTCGGTTGCCGTGACGGTGGACGGCTTTAAGACCATCAACTCGAAAGAAGAATATCTTCCCGGCACGTTCTGGTTCGGCGGCGGGGATCCCACGGTCTGCTCCTATGCGGCAGGGGAACCGGTGACCGTCGAAGCCTCCTTCAAGGGAAGGGGCAATACCTCGTGGGGCTTTGAAAAGAAGGGCTATACCGTCAAGCTTTCCGAGAAGACCGACGTGCTCGGCCTCGGCAAGTCGAAAAACTATACGCTGATCTCCAATTATCAGGATAAATCCCTGATGCGCAACGAGATCGCGGCGTATCTTTCGGAGCAGCTCGGTCTCGTCACGATGAAGACGAGAAGCGTCGATCTCTGGCTGAACGGCTCGTACCACGGGACCTATATGGTCATCGAAAAGGTCGAGATCGAAAAGGGCAGGGTAGATATTCCGGAAAAGGACAGCCTTCCCCCCGACGAGCTCGGCTATCTGATGGAGTGGGACGGCCACGTCAGCGAGGTCAGCGAGGCGCAGAAAGCAAAGTGGCAGAAGGTCGGCGACACGATCTACGACCCGACCGCGGACACCTACTTTATGACCTCCCCCGGCTATCTCGTGATCCATAAGCCCAATCCCGAAAAGATGACGCCCGAACACATCAGCTATATCACCTCTCTCGTGAAAGAGGCAGACCGTGCGATCTCTTCGCATAACGCGGAGGAGATCGGAAAGCGGCTCGATCTCACTTCCTTTGCCGCGTGGTTTCTCGTTGAGGATATCATGAAGAATATGGACGCCTGCTTCTGGAGCAGCTGCTATATGTATGCAGACGGGGAAGGCGTGCTGCACATGGGCCCGGTCTGGGATTTCGATATGTCGCTCGGCAACGCCAATTACGGGAACTGTGACAACCCTTCGGGCAGTTATATCGAGGGCTGCCGGTGGTATCACGACCTCCTCCGGGTACCGGAATTCTGCGAAGAGATCGACCGTCTTCTGAAGGAAAACAAGGACTTCTTCGACGCGGTCCCGGGCTATATGGACAGATACGCAAAAATGCTTGAGACCTCGCAGAAATATAACTTCGAGCGCTGGAAGATTCTTACGCGCGGCGTCGGCGCAAATCCCGCGAACGTGATCAAGGAGCACACCTATACGGGGCAGGTCGCTATCGCGAAAAACTTCTACGTTCAGCGCCTCTCCTACGTCCGTTCCTCGGTCGCCGGATACGTCCGGAAGGCCGAGCAGCAGTCGCAGGCGGAGGAAGAAATGAAAAACGCCCTTCCTTCCGGCGGACAGCCGATCTGGACGGGGTTTGAAAGCGTGACCTCCGGGCGTTCTCTGAATATTTCCAAGCAGTTCTCCCCGCTCGATCTCTCGGAATACCGCGGCGACGGCGTCGTCTGCCTGACCTACCGCGTTGAAAAGAGCTCGATTATTACCCGCGACTGTCAGCTTGAACTGACAAGCTCGGGTACCTGCGACCGGGAGGAGATCAGCTGGTCGCTGTCCGGTGAGGTGATCCTCGACGGCGGATGGCGGCGGGTTTATTTCCCGGTTTCCCAGTGCGGAAAGACGGGCGGTGAGATCGGCTGGAACCGCGTCAACTATTTCCGTATCTATCTCCACGTCAACGGGGAAGACACCCTTGAGATCGCGGACGTGAGAATCTATCACGAAGACGAATTGCAATATCATCGGTAACGAATGGAATAATTGTATTAGGTTGTCATGATGAGTTCTGCTTGCTAATTGGATTATTCAGTTGTTTGAATGAAAAGAGCGCGAATATGAACGAGAACAAATCAAAATTATTATTGTTTCCTGATATAATAATCATTCTTGTAATAGTATTCACTTAATAGTATTCACTGCTATGGGGGTGATGAATAATATTGATAATTATAAAACAGCTCAATACTCAAAACAATTGAATACTGCAATTCAAAACGACGATAATGTAATACAACCTCAAGGAGAAAAAGACATATGCTGGTTTTCCTGTATTTACTTGATACTCCTGAAGACAGGGATAAACTTGAACAGTTGTATCTGGCATATCATAATAAAATGCTTGCACTGGCAATTTCAATTTTACATGATCAGTACGATGCGGAAGACGCGGTTCACGATGCATTTTGTGCGATAGCAAGGCATATAACCGCGATTCATGAACCGCTCGATTCTGATAGAACAATAGGATATCTTATGGTAACCGTAAAAAATTGTTCTTATGATATCCTACGGAAACACAAAAAAGAAGCAGTAACAAAAAATGAGGCTGCAGATATACCGGACAAAGACGATATCTTGGAAGAATTGTGCAGTGAAGAAACATACGAAAAGATAGTAAACATTCTTCTGGATTTTCACCCATTATACAGTTCCGTTTTATATCTTCACTTTGTGGAAGAATTATCTTCATCGGAGATCGCAAAGCGTTTGAACAGAAAAGTCAGTACCGTAAATAATCAGCTTTGCCGTGGAAAAAAACTTTTGATTGAAATCATCCGGAAGGAGACAAAAAAAGATGACAGATAATAAGTATTCGATTGCCAATGCTTTTTTGGAAGCAGAAAGGCGGTCGTTTCTCGCTTTGGACTGTGAAACGGTTCCGGAACCTTCCGCACGATACGAGAAAAAAATGGAGCGTTTGATCCGTGCGCAAAAGCACCCGCTTTGGAAATATGTGAACACGGTCGGAAAACGCGCGGCGGTAATTCTGCTGTGCCTCTCGGTATTGTTCGGTTCTGCAATGGCAGTGGAGGCGAGCCGTGAACCCATCGTTTCATTTTTGACTCAGGTTTTCGAGACGTTCACAAAGGTGATTATAGGAGGGGATGAACCCGCTGACAACACGCCCGAGACGATCGAAATAAAATATACGCTTTCGGTTCTTCCAGACGGCTATACGATGGCGACGGCGACTGACAAAATTTTTTATCATCAGGTCAGATGGCAAAACGAACAGGGAGACGAACTGATTTTTACGCAGTACACGCAGCGTTCCTTCTCCGCTTTTATTGATACCGAAAAGACGGACAGCGAAACGGTTCTGATCGGCGATTCGGAAGCACTTTACCATATCAGTAAACAGACACAGACGTTTATATGGAATGCTGACGGTTTCGTTATGGTGCTGACCTGTCCGTTAAGTGTTCCAAAAGATGAAATGACAGCACTGGCAAAAAGCACAGCACCGGACTGTTCATAAATTGTTTTCAAATATAATTCAAAAAAATGCAAAAGAATACCGGTCCTTTTCCGTCCTCTGTATAGAAAGAAGATATCATCTTCTTAATAAAAAAGAAGAGGCAATCAATGATAAACGTGTTTTATTGTTTTTTAGGCATTTCTACTGCTTTTTTGATTGAACTGCAGTTGATAGTGTATCAGAAATAATCAGGAAGGGATCGGGACAATGGATAAGGATTTCAAGGACGAACTTGTGCGGTTGGCATTGGATGCCTTTCGGCAGATCAGCAGTTCGGGGTTAAAGACAACGGGAGAGGATTCTTCATTTGATTCTTATATTGAAACCGTGAACGGCAGTTCTCTTGTTAACACAAATAGAAAAGTCTTTACAAAAGAAGCGGAGAATCTGATCGACAGACAGTTTGCCCGGTGTCTGGAGCTCGCGCATGAGTGGCAAGCATCTCTTGCCGGTTCTGCGGAAGCAATGAAACAGAAGGCTGACAGGATCGAATACGGCGTTTACGGCGAGCATTATCACAGGGGCTTCTACTGCCCCTCTCCCACCGAGCTTGACCTCGAGAATGTCAAGAGGGGGCGGCTGTCGTCAAATGCCAAAGGCGGCGCGGGTCCGCGCTATACCTATTATTTCAGCGGAGACAGAATGATCCTGTGTACCTTCACAAAGAAGCGGATCAATGAGATTTGTGAGCTGACCGAGTTCATAACGCACGAAGGCAATACTGAATACGGTTGTATTTTTGACATGGTGAACGGTTCTTTGTTTGGACTGTCTTTCTTCGAAAACAGCGATGACGGCATCGGGCGTTACGCCCTGGCAGAAAGGTGGGGATTGCCGACACATAGTCTGCACGGTACTAATCATCAGGAACCTTCTTTGGAGGATACGGATTTTTCCTTGCGGTATGATGTATACCATTACGCAAACGGCAGGATCGCTTCCGCTGACATTTTCCGAGAAGGAAATTTCAACACCGAAACGCACAAGGCGCACCTTGCATCGCTCTTTGCAGAGTTTCGCAGATTTTCCTGAAGAAGGAATCATTCGGTACGGTATCCGGCAATGCGGATTATTTCTACGGCAAGAATTCCTGAGGTGTGATCACCTATCTGTACGACGCAAACGGAGCAATTGTGACAACCTATCGCTATAACGCCTCCATTTTTATGTTAATGAATCATTACTTTGCCGGAATAAATGAAACACATATCGGTTGTTTCGTGTTGTAAGTGTCAGAGTAATACGGCGTGGTTACAGTGAAAATCGTAGGATAAGGAAAAGAATTTTGAGAAAGATTAACTGGTCCAGTGACGAAGACAGTAAACTGGCAAAAACCAGAATCATAGATATATTTCTCAATAAGCTGAATGGGAAAACTGCTGTTTATCAACTCGGCAGCTTCCTGTTTTTGTATTGGTTTCCGCCTTGGAGCTTGGGAACAAATTCAAGGGGAACCCCGAATCATAATTTTGTAAGTGAGAGTTTTTGCTTTGTCGGCTTTATTCATGATACTGAGCAGGGAGCACAATTGAGCGGCATATCGTTTTACAGTATAGTATTCAGAATTCTTGTGACGACGATGTGGGTATGCGGGGTACTCTTAACAGCAGAAACTCCCGGTGAAGCGTATGTCGGTCTGATAGAATTTGGTGCGTTTTCACTCGTTGCTTTTGAATTATTCAAGCGTTCCGATGAAGATGACATGAATGAGCGCGTCAAACAATATTTGCGATTTCAATAATATTCCCGACATTTGGGGGCGTAAAAAAATGGAAACAATTGAAACGAAAGATTCCAGCTTAATTATCGGAAAAATCAAAAAACGATGGTCGATCACCTGCGTTTTGACGGTCATTTCCGTTATTGTCACGGTGGCTGCGTGTATGCCGTTTGACATCTATATTATCGGACAGGAAACCGTTCATTACGCGGGACATCCCGTTGTTATGGCGGTGGTGATCGCGGTTATTCTGCTGGCATTTCTGTTTGCGTCGGCACGGATTTTTATGCCGGTCAATGACGCTTTATATGCCGAATGTGATCCTCGGAAATTTTTGATCCTTCATGATGCGCTCCTGAAAAGCAAAATCAGCGACGATGATAATTGCTGTGTCAATACATATCTCGGGAAATATGAAGAAGCGCTTGTGTATGCCGATAAAATGGTCCGATCCGGAAGAAAACGTCTTGGCGGGTTATACTATAAAGCAAAATGCGAGTATTTTCTCGGCAATAATGACGGGCTTAAACAGACGGTCGAAGCTTTTGACAAAGAGTTTTCCTTCGTAAAAAATAAAAAAGCGCGCATTTATTTGACGGATATGCAGAAAACGGTTCATCTTTTTGCGGCTCTTGCGGAAAACGACACGGTAAAAACAGCGGAATGCCGCGACATCAAACCGTGGAACAAATTTGCCTTGCATATCGGCTTTTGGCATTATATGCAGGGCGCTGCAGCGGCTTGTCTCGGGGAGGAAAAAGAGACGATCAATCACCTGATGTACGTCAGAAAAAACTGTTCCGAAACCGTTTTGGCGGAGTTGGCAGACGGGATTCTGAACAGTTTCAGATCCTGAATAGAAAGGTGAAAACAATTATTGATTATATAATGCTCCCCGATATAGTTCTGCAGAACGCAGTACGCCTTTTCCTTTCAGATAGGGAACGACGCTGGATGCGCCGATCTTATCCTGTTTGATGGCGTCGATCGTTCTGCTCATGGCGCTGTAGAACGTAGGAGCTTTTTCACGGTCGGAATTCTTTAACTTCGGAAGATTTTTATATTTTTTGGTATTGACTTTCATCCCCATCGCTGATATAATTGGATTTAGAAGTTGGGCTTGTGGAATCGGCAAGAGACGCATTACTGCGCACTCCCTGATTCGGTTCTTGCCCGGCTTCTTTACTTTTGAACACAAAAGCGCTTCCGTCCGGATTTACTATTCCTGAAACATTATAGTGATTTCCGTTCAAATTAACCACAACAGCCATGTTTGTTTGTCTTATAATACTATCAGAGTCGATGTTCGACAACGCCCCAAAGAATTGTACTTTGGCTTCGCTGTTGAGCTTTCGGCTTTTTTCTTCGTTTACATATAACACATTTCCACTATTCACAGAATTTGTAATGAAGTTTGTCTGCTTTATCTCCGTAATCGTAAATGTTCTTCATGATTACTGACGTATATCCGTTATCATATGTCCATTTAGAAATATAGTCTGTGCTGTATACTCCGTCTCCAATATGCTCATATGATGCCGAAAGACGCAGATCATATCAGCAAGGTCCTCGAAAATATCGTCCTCGGAAAATAAAAAGAGCCGTACCCATTTCCGGGCGCGGCTCTGCTTTTTATGGTCTCGTACCCAAATTGTACCCATGTTCGTAAAAAAGGACGGAAATTGCTGAAAAGTGCACGAAAAAAGCCCTGAAACCGTCATTTTTCAGACAATTTTAGGGCTTGGTGGAGATGGTGGGGCTCGAACCCATGACCTATGCGTTGCGAACGCATCGCTCTCCCAGCTGAGCTACACCCCCAACGAATGATATTATATCACAGTCTTTTTGTTTTGGCAATAGGTTTTTGAAAAAAAGTCGGAAAAGCAAAAGAAAAAAAGAAAAAGCCTTTCTTTTCGACGGGTTTTATGGTATACTGAAATCAATAACACTCTGAATGAGGTCAAAATGAAGCATCTGTTCCGTTTCTTCCCGAAATACCGGAAAGAATTTCTTCTCGGTCCGTTTTTCAAACTGGTCGAGGCGTCCTTTGAGCTTTGCGTCCCGCTCGTGATGCGGGCGATCATCGACGTCGGCATCGCGCAGAGCGACAAGGGATATATGATAAAAATGGCGCTCCTGCTCGTTCTGCTCGCCCTGCTCGGGCTGATCAGCTCGGTGACGGCGCAGTATTTCGCCGCGAAGGCGTCGGTCGGAATGGTCGGCGGGCTGAAAAGCGAACTGTTTTCGCATCTTCAATCCCTTTCTTACAGAGAGCTTGACACCTTCGGCACACCGACGATGATCACGCGGATGACGTCCGACTGCAATCAGGTGCAGTCCGGGCTCAATCTCGCGCTCCGTCTTCTCCTCCGCTCGCCCTTCGTCGTCTTCGGCGCGATGATCATGGCGCTGACGGTCGACGTGAACGCGTCAATGCCGTTCGTTATCGTCATTCCGATCCTGCTTGCAGTAACCTTCGCCGTGATGCTTGTCTCGATCCCGATGTACCGGAAGGTGCAGGGAAAGGTGGACGGGCTCGTCGGGGATTTACGCGAAAACCTGACCGGTGTCCGCGTGCTCCGCGCGTTTAGGCGGGAAAAAGAGGAAATAAAGGAATTTGACCGCCGCAATTCCGGACTCAAAAGGGAACAGAACCGCGTCGGCGCGATCTCGGCACTGCTCAATCCCGTGACCTACGTCATCATCAATTTTGCCGTTCTCTATCTCATTTGGCGCGGGGCACTCCGCGTGGATGCCGGAAAACTGACGCAGGGTGACGTCGTCGCGCTCTATAATTATATGGGTCAGATCCTCGTGGAGCTGATCAAGCTCGCCAACCTCATTATTCAGATCACCAAGGCGATCGCCTGCGCCAACCGGATCGAAAAGGTCTTTTCGGTCGAAAGCTCACTTTCGGAACCGGAAAACGCACCCGAAGAAACGGCACACGGAACGGTCTCCTTTGAAAACGTGTCCTTTGCTTATGCCGGCGCCTCCGATCGCTCACTTTCGGATATCACCTTTTCCTGCGAGGCGGGGCAGACGGTGGGCATCATCGGCGGTACCGGTTCCGGCAAGACCTCCCTCGTTTCGCTGATCCCGCGCTTTTACGACGTGACCGAAGGAAAAGTGAAGGTGAACGGCAGCGACGTGAAGGACTATCCCTCCGGCGTTCTGCGCCGCAAGTTCGGCGTCGTGCCGCAGCAGCCGACCCTCTTTGCCGGTACGATCCGCGAAAATCTCCTCTGGGGCGACGAAAACGCCGACGAGGAAACGCTTGCCGAAGCGATAAACGCCGCGCAGGCGGCGGATATCGTCCGTTCCAAGGAAAAGGGACTGGACGAGGAGGTAGAGCAGGGCGGACGCAATTTCTCGGGCGGGCAGAAACAGCGGCTGACGATTGCCCGCGCGCTCGTTCGCCGTCCCGAATTCCTGATCCTTGACGACAGCGCCTCCGCGCTCGATTTCGCGACCGACGCCTCGCTCCGCAAAGCTCTCCGCGCCCTTCCGTACCGTCCCACCGTTTTCATTGTTTCGCAGAGAACGTCCTCCGTTCGTTACGCCGACGTAATCGTCGTTCTCGACGAGGGAAAAGCGGTCGGCATCGGTACCCACGATGAGCTGCTCGTTTCCTGCCCGGTCTACCGGGAGATCCACGAGTCGCAGTTCCGGAAGGAGGGAAAGGCGGTATGAAAACGAAACGGAAAACGATACGAACCGTGCTCTCTTTTCTGAAAGGCTCTCTTCCGCTCTGCGTCCTTTCGCTTCTTCTCGCGCTGATCTCGGTCGCTCTGACGCTTTATCTGCCGCTCCTCATCGGTGACGCGATCGACTGCATCGTCGGGGAGGGAAAGGTCGATTTTGAAACGATCCTGCCGCTTCTGCAGCGCGGCGCGGTCTGCATTCTTTTGACCTCTGCTGCCGAGTGGGGCATGGCGTTCATCAATCAGCGCATCACCTATAAGACGGTCGCGTCGATCCGCCGGAAGGCGTTTTCGGGGCTCCAGTCCCTGCCGCTTTCCTATCTCGATTCCCATCCGACCGGAGATATCGTCAGCCGCGTCATCGCCGATGCCGATACCTTTGCGGACGGGCTTCTGATGGGTTTCACGCAGTTCTTTACCGGGGCGCTGACGATCGTCGGGACGCTCGTCTTCATGTTCGTTATCAAGCCGGTGATCGCGCTCGTCGTCGTGGTGCTGACGCCGCTTTCGCTCTTCGTTTCCCGCTTTATCGCGGGAAAGACCTATTCGATGTTCAGAAAGCAGTCCGAGATCCGCGGCAGACAGACCGCGCTGATCGACGAAATGATCGGCGGGGAAAAGACCGTCATCGCCTTTTCGGAAAAGGAAAACGTCTGCCGCAGATTTGACGAGGTGAACGGGGAACTCGTTTCCGCGTCCCTCCGCGCGACCTTCTTTTCGAGTCTGACCAATCCGACGACGCGCTTCGTCAACTCTCTCGTTTACGCCGCGGTCGGTCTTACCGGCGCGCTTTACGCGATGGCGGGAGGTCTTACGGTCGGTGCGCTTTCCTGCTTCCTCTCCTACGCGAACCAATATACCAAGCCCTTCAACGAGATCTCGGGCGTCATCACCGAACTGCAGAACGCGCTTGCCTGCGCCGCGCGCCTCTTTGACTTTATGGAGACCGCGTCCGAATCGCCCGATCCCGAATCGCCCGCTTCTCTCGGAACCGCAAAGGGAGCGATCACGCTTGACGACGTTTCCTTCTCCTACGTTCCCGAACGGAAACTGATCGAGCATCTGAACCTGAAGGTTTCCCCGGGTGACCGCATCGCGATCGTCGGACCGACGGGATGCGGGAAAACGACCCTTATCAACCTCCTCATGCGCTTTTACGATCCCGTTTCGGGTACGATCTCTGTCGACGGGATCCCGACCCGGGACCTTACGAGAGAAGAGCTCCGCCGGAACTTCGGTATGGTCCTGCAGGAAACGTGGATCCGCTCCGGAAGCATCCGTGACAACATCCGGATGGGCAAGCCGGACGCGACCGACGAAGAGGTCGAAGCCGCCGCCCGCGCCGCACACGCGCACGGTTTCATTTCCCGTCTGCCGGAAGGTTACGCCACGGTCGTCCCCGAAGGCGGCGGCACGCTCTCGCAGGGACAGCGGCAGCTTCTCTGCATCGCACGCGTGATGCTGACCGACCCGCCGATGCTGATCCTCGACGAAGCGACCTCCTCGATCGACACCCGTACCGAGCTTCGCGTGCAGAAGGCGTTTGAAACACTGATGCAGGGCAGAACGACCTTCATCGTCGCACACCGTCTTTCCACCGTACGAGAGGCGACGAATATCCTCGTGATGCGGGACGGCAACATCGTGGAGCAGGGAACGCACGACGCGCTGCTCGCGAAAAACGGCTTC
Organism: Lachnospiraceae bacterium; assembly: GCA_024404495.1. GTDB lineage: Bacteria > Bacillota > Clostridia > Oscillospirales > CAG-272 > CAKRZE01. The sequence goes on along the minus strand of JAKSPT010000004.1, from coordinate 67,169 downwards.
TATTCCGTCCTCTACAACAGCCAGTTTGAACCGTAAAGAAAGGCGAACGCAATGGAAATGAAGATCATTGCCCGCATCCGCACCGATTTCCCGACGAAGTTCGGTATCCCGCGTCAGAGCGGACTCGTGCCCGAGCTTGTCGGCAGGATCGTTTTCGAGCCGGAATACCGCGATCCCGAAGCGCTTCGCGGCATCACGGGCTACACGCATCTGTGGCTTGTGTGGGAGTTTTCGGAGATGATACGGGAAAAATGGTCGCCCACCGTCCGCCCGCCTCGGCTCGGCGGAAATACGCGCGTCGGCGTTTTCGCTACCCGCTCCCCCAACCGTCCGAACCCGATCGGGCTGTCCTCGGTCCGTCTTCTTTCTGTCGAAAAAACCGAAAACGAGGGGACCGTTCTTCTCGTTTCGGGAGCGGATCTGATGGACGGGACGCCGATCTACGATATCAAGCCCTATCTCCCGCTCTCCGACTGTCACCCCGACGCGATCGGGGGATTTTCTGACGGAAAGAAGGATTACGCGCTCACCGTGGAAATCCCCGAAGAGATCGTTTCGGCGTTTCCTGCGGACAAAATCGCCGCTCTGCGGGCGATCCTTTCCGAAGACCCGCGCCCGTCCTATCAGAACGATCCGGAGCGGGAATACGGTTTTCCCTTTGCCGGGCACGAGGTTCGTTTCCGCGTTTCGGAAGGCGTTCTGACCGTGCTTTCCGCAGTTAAGCAATAATCACCGAAAAAATACGCGAAAAAGCAGTTATTTTTCCGTTTTGCCGCTTTACAAAAGAACGAATATTGAGTATAATGAATTATATTTAACTGAAAGGACGCCCTCAAGGCAAAAACCTATGAGATCACTTACCATCCCCGAAGGGTACCGACCTCTTTTGAACCTCAGACAGACCGAGCTCGCCATCAAAAAGGTCAAGGACTTTTTTGAACGCGATCTTGCGATCCAGCTCAATCTGACGCGCGTTTCCGCGCCGCTGTTCGTCGCGAATTCCTCCGGTCTGAACGATAATCTGAACGGCGTGGAGCGCCCCGTTTCCTTTGACATCAAGGATATGGACGGCGAGTACGAGATCGTCCACTCGCTCGCGAAGTGGAAGCGTTACGCGCTGAAGGAATACAGCTTCGGTCACGGCGAGGGTCTTTACACCGATATGAACGCGATCCGCCGCGACGAGGACAGGGACAACATCCATTCGGTCTTCGTCGACCAGTGGGACTGGGAAAAAATCATCACGAAGGAAGAGCGCACGCTCGAAACGCTGGAGGACACCGTACGCGATATTTACGCCGCGCTGCGCCATACCGAGCGGTATATCGCCTCCGACTACGAATTCGCACACTGCTACCTGCCCGAGGAGATCACCTTCATCACGGCGCAGGAGGCGGAGGACGCCTATCCGGATCTGACGCCGAAGGAAAGGGAATACGCGCTTGCAAAGAAATACGGCGCGATCTTCCTTATGCAGATCGGCGGCAAGCTCCGTTCCGGTCAGCCCCACGACGGCAGAGCACCCGACTATGACGACTGGTCGAAAAACGGAGATATCATCGTGTATTACCCGGTTCTCGATATCTCCCTCGAGCTTTCCTCGATGGGCATCCGCGTGGACGAAGAAACGCTGAAGGCACAGCTCGCCGAGCGCGGCTGTCCCGAACGCGCGGAGCTTCCGTTCCAGAAATCGCTTCTGAACGGAGAGCTGCCCTATACGATCGGCGGCGGCATCGGTCAGTCCCGCATCTGTATGTTTTTCCTGCGCAAGTGCCACATCGGTGAGGTCCAGTCGGCGGTTTGGGACGAGGACACCCGGAAGACCTGCGCTGAGCACGGCATCCATCTTCTCTGAATAATATCGTATTTCTACGGAGGAAAACGTTATGAAGGCATTGGAAGAAAAGATCCTGAAAGAGGGCACGGTGCTGCCCGGCAACATCCTGAAGGTCGGTTCCTTTCTCAATCAGCAGATCGACGCGGCGTTCCTTATGGAAATGGGAAAAGAGATCGCGCGGCTTTATGAAAACGACGGGATCACCAAGGTCCTGACGATCGAGGCGTCCGGCATCGCCATCGCGCTTGCCGCGGCGGCGCAGATGAACGTTCCGATGCTTTTCGCCAAGAAGACGCAGAGTCTCAATCAGTCGGGTGAGATCTATACCGCAAAGGTGAAATCCTATACGCACGGTAAGGTCTACGATATCGTTGTGCCGAAGGAATATCTTCTCCCCGGCGACCGTATTCTGATCGTTGATGATTTCCTCGCGGTCGGCAACGCGCTCCGCGGGCTGATCAAGATCTGCGAGGACGCGGGCGCGACCTTCGTCGGCTGCGTCGCCGCGATCGAGAAGGGCTTCCAGCACGGCGGGGACAAGCTCCGTGAGGAGGGCTACCGCGTGGACGCGCTCGCTCTCGTTGACGAAATGACCGACGATACGGTCACCTTCCGTCATTAACGGTTTTTTCCGGAATGACCGCCATCGGGTTTTTCGCGGCGGTCATTTCTTTTTTGAAAGAAAATGCGAAAAGGTCTTTACAAACGGGGAAAAGTATGATATAATACTCTCGTTACGGGGACATAGCTCAGCTGGTTAGAGCGTTCGCTTCACATGCGAGAGGTCTTGGGTTCGAGCCCCTATGCCCCCACCAGAAAAAACCACTTGCTTACGCAAGTGGTTTTTTCAATGATGTGTTCCGCCGGTGCGGAACGTTATGCGCACTTCGTGCGTGATATGTCCTTCGGACGTGATGTGCGCTTCGCGCGTGAAAGAGCGGAACACATCGCATCATTTTGCGGCGGAGCCGCAAAACATCACTATGGCGATCACTTGCCACTTGGCAAGTGTGCCATAACATCATTTGCCCGGCAGGGCAAACATCATTTATCAAAGTCTCCATTCGAATAATGCGGATTGGTTCTTTCAAAACGGTGAATTCCCTTGATATCTTGTGATGATTTACAATGTTGCTTAAACATTTTACTTCTGAATCAAAAATCCCGGCGTCCTCTGATGAGGACGCCGGGATCTTTATTTGGGTTCAGATTTCCTCTTCGGAAAGGGAAGAATTACTTCTTCTTTTTCTTGGCGAGGATGATACCGACCACGGCACCTGCAACCACGACGACGCCTGCGACGATACCGATGATCAGACCGGTATTGCTCTTGTTATCGGGTTTGGTGGTGGGCTCGGTCTCGTTGCCGCCCGCGGTGGTCTCGTTGCCGGGAGCCTCGGTAACGTCGGGAGCCTTGGTTTCAGACTGAGCCTTTTCGTAGTTGGTGAGTGCCTTCTTGACGGTGGAGGTAAGAACTCTCTTCAGCGCGCTGTCGATGAGTTCCTTGGCCTCTGCGGAAGCGCCGGTGTAAGCTTCGTTCGCCTTATCGTAAGCAGCCTTGATGGTGTTGAAGTTCTCGGCGGTGATTGCTTCACCGTTATCGGTCCAGGTCTTCTGGAGCTCTTCGATGACAGCGGCAACCTTTTCTGCTTCGGGCTTGAATTTCAGAGCTTCCTGAGCCTTTCTGTCGGTGAGACGGATGTTATCGAACAGGACGAAGTTGTTTTCGTCTTCGGTGTCGATCTCAGACTCGTTGTTGATATAGTAGGGTCTGAAGAAGTTGATGTTGGAGAGGTCGCATCCGCCGTCCGGGATCGGCATGGAAACGTGGAGCCATTCGCCGACCGGAATGTCCTGACCGATGGAAGCGAACAGGTCAGTCCAGGAGAATCTGGTTTCTTCGTTGTCGCAGACACCGGAGGAGGTCAGCTCGATCTCACCCTGCGTGTTGTCACGGATCTGAGAGATAACGTTATCGCTGCCGAAGTAGATCTCCATTTCAAAGGTATCCATGCCGGTAGCATCAACGGGAGTATCCTCGAAATTGACGCTCGGAGCGTAAACGCCCTTGATCGGGATGTATCTGATAGCGGAAGAACCGGAGTAAACGATATCCTTTTCCAGACCGCCTGCCCAGATCACGTTGGTGATCGGAAGGGGCTTGGAGTGCAGGGTAGCGGTGTTCTCGTACTTATCAAGGTCCTCATCGGTGATGGGCTTGATGTACTTGACGTCGAGGTGAGCCTCGGTGTTCTTGTAGATCGCGCCGCCCCAGCCGTTTTCCGGCACGGAGTCGGAGATGCGGAGCCAGATGTTATCGAAGTTCGGGACTTCAAGATCGACGAATTCGGTCAGATCATAGGTGTATTCCTTGATCGCAAGTCCGCCGGACTCGGTATCGGGCTTGGGCTCGGTGTAGACGTTCTGCCAGGTGAAACCGTCAACGGAAACGTCGAGAACGAGCTGCTGACCGACGGTAGCAGTGAAGGTGATCTGCTTGACGTCGATGATGTGCTTGAGAGCGAACTTGTAAACAACGACCTTATCGGCGTCGCAGAAGCGGCAGGAGTCGTTGGTGGGAGCGTTGGAGGATTCCTCAACGTAGTATTCCTTTTCATCGTCTGCGAAAACGGTGAACTTGTAGGAATCGATTTCGGAACCGTCGTTGCCGTCCCAGAGACGGAGGTTATCAATGTTGAAGGTGATGCCTTCGCCGCAGGCAACGGGAGTGGAGTTGCCCTGAGTGTAAATGCGGACGTAGTTGAAGTTTGCGGTGTTGAGATCGCCGCCGGTCTTTCCGGTGAGGGAAGAGAACGGAATGACGAGCTCATTCCAGCCCTTGGTCAGACCCTTCTTGCAGAGGTCGGCGAGCTTGAAGACGGAAGCGATTTCTTCCTTGTCGCAGGAACCGGAAGAGGTAACTTCGATGCAGACGGAGAGAGCGCCGAGCGTAGCGGCGTCTTCTTCGGTAGCAAAGTAAACGTCGAGGTAGAGACCGCCGATACCGATGATATCGGTGATGTCGTAGGACGTGGTCTTGGTATCAGCTGCCTTGAACTGGAACAGAACGTTGCCGTCCTTGACCTCGTCAGTCAGCGTGAGAGCGAGAGAGCCGGTGCCCTGGCTCTTGTTTTCCTTGTCAACTTCTGCCTTGGTCGACCAACCGGCAAGGGAGTCACAGGGAGAAATCAGCTTGAGGTGCGGGTTCTCGTTCTCGGAAGGAACGTTGAAGATAACGTCGAGGACCATATCCTCGGACTTGATCGCGCCGGAAGCAGCCTTGACGTAAATATCGTTGGACTTAGCAAAGTCGACGATGCCGTCGAGGTCGTACTTGCGGTAGGATTCCTTCAGATCGAGGTCGGTCTTGACGACGTCGGTCCAGTTCTGACCGTCCATGGAAACCTGGAGGTTGAGCTTGCCGGAGGTCTTCGCGAGCAGGACGGCGGATTCGCCGTACGCGCCGTGAACGACCGGGAACTTGTAAACACCGTCAGCGAGGTATTTATCCATCTCGGCGTTGAAGGTCTCGTGCATCTGACCGTCGCCTTCGGTGGTGATACCGTCAACGACACGGATGTAGTCGAGACCGAAGACGCCGGTCAGCGCCTCGGAGGTGTAGACCTTGAGCTGGTTGACTGCCTTGTACTCAGCCTCGTCCTTGGAGGTGAGAGCGATGGTAGCTTTGTTCCAGCCTTCCTTCACGCCCTCGTCAACGATGGACTTGAGGTCGTGGGTGAAGGTCATCTTGCTTGCGCCTTCGATGACTTCGAAGGTGATGTCGCCCTTAACGGCGTCGGGAGTCTCGGTGTAGAAGTCGAAGGAGAGGAACTTGGTGTCGCACTTGGTGGTGTCGATGTAGCTCTTTTCCTTCTCGATGGTGAGGGTGAGGTCCAGCTTTTCGCCGGAGAGCTCGGACTTCATCCAGGAAGTACCCTGAGCCTTGTAGGAATCCTCATCGGTGGGGTTCGGGATAGCAACCGCTTTGCCTTCCCAACCGGCGAGCTCCATCTTGCAGTCGGAGATGGGGAGCTTGTTGCCGTCGTTGTCTTCAAACCAGAAGCCGTCAACCGCGAAGGTCGTGTCAACCTCGGGGGTGAAATCGGACTGGTTGTTGAACATACGGAAGAAGTCCCATTCAGCGGGCTTCAGACCGCCGCTCGGAATATCCCAGGTAAGGGTGTTCCAGCCTTCGGTGAGGGCGCCGCCGGCGAGTTCGTTGAGAGCTACGTGGATCGCAGACTCTTCGATATCGCAGGTACCGCCGGAAGTAAGTTCGACGTCGACCATGACCTGGCCCATCAGTTCGACATTGGTGATGTACGCTCTGACGCATGCCTTGGTATAAGCGGAAATGTCAACGTCCTTGTCGGAAGTGTAGCTGAGCATCAGCGCTGCGATAGCGCCCTGCTTCTTGCCGGCAGGGAAAACGGTGGAGATGATCTGACCGTCTTCGGAGCCTTCAATTACCCTTCCTGCCTTGAGGATACCGCCCCAGCCGCGGACCGTGTAATCACAACCGGTGATCGTCACGGAGTGCGAGACGGTGTTTGCTGCTGCAACTGACGGGATCGCGACGCACGGAACGAGCATCAGGACCGCCAGAAGCACTGACAGAAACTTTTTCATAATAGCCTCCTATTATTTTTGTCCGTTGGATATAGTTTCGGACTTTACTGCTATTGTAACACAGGAATAGAGGTTCGTCAATGGGTTTCTTGAAAACTCTATTGAAAATAACGGTCGGTATTCCTGCTGCGGAACACGGTGCTGTCAAATAGTACAAAATCCGAAAAAGTTCTTATGCAGGTTGCACGAAAAGGGCGGTATGGTGCTTCTTCTTGTTCAAGCAAACGGAGGATGACAAAATGCGGAAAGCATTTTTGTGAAAATCGTGGATTTCCCTGAAAGATCGGAAGAGGACTTGAAAAAAACGCCTGTTGGTAGTATAATATAGAATGTAAATTCAGTATAGGGGGTGTGACGTACGGGAAAGGACGACGGTGCGGTATATCTGTTTCATCAGGGTACCAATTACGAGGCATACGAATATCTCGGCGTTCACCGGGAACGGAAAAAGATCGTTTTCCGCACGTGGGCGCCGAACGCGGCAGCGGTTTTCGTCAGCGGAGATTTCAATTCCTGGGACGACAGTCTTCCGATGACGAAAATCAGCGAAAACGGGATCTACGAGGCAAGTCTTCCGGAGGAAAGCTTCCCGGTCGGTTCTCTCTATAAATTCCGCATCCTGACCGGGGACGGCAGAGTCCTTTACAAGGCGGATCCCTACGGTTTCTTCTGTCAGACACCGCCCGAGACCGCTTCGGTCTATTATCCGCTGAAGGGTTACCGCTGGCACGACAAAAAATGGATGGAGACCCGCAGAGAACGCAGCGGCTATTCTTCTCCGGTCAATATTTACGAGATGCACCTCGGCTCGTGGAAGCGGCATCCGGACGGGTCGTATCTGACCTATTCCGAGATCGCGGACGAGCTGATCCCCTATCTTAAGACGATGGGCTATACCCACGTCGAATTTCTCCCCGTGATGGAGCATCCCTTCGACGGCTCTTGGGGCTATCAGGTCACCGGCTATTTCGCTCCTACCGCAAGATACGGCGAGCCGAAGGATTTCATGGCGCTGGTCGACCGTCTTCACGTCGCCGGGATCGCCGTCATTCTTGACTGGGTCCCCGCGCATTTCCCGAAGGACGCGCACGGGCTTTACGAATTCGACGGCAAGCCGCTTTACGAGTATCAGGGTGCCGACCGCATCGAGCACCGCGGATGGGGCACGAGAAAATTCGATCTCGGACGCAACGAGGTCGAATGCTTCCTGATATCAAGCGCCGTTTTCTGGGCAAAATATTACCATGCGGACGGTCTTCGCGTCGACGCGGTCGCCTCGATGCTTTATCTTGACTACGACAAGAAGCCCGGCGAGTGGATCCCGAACGTTTACGGTGACAACCGCTGCCTCGAAGCGGAAGCGTTTCTGAAAAAGCTGAATTCCTGCATGAAGACCGAATGTCCCGACGTTCTGATGATCGCCGAGGAATCGACCTCCGGCTTCAAGGTCACCGGCTTTTCCGATCACGGTCTCGGCTTCGATATGAAGTGGAATATGGGCTGGATGAACGACACCCTCTCCTACGCGGGGCTCGATCCGCTCTTCCGCAAATATCACCACGACAAGCTCACCTTCCCGATGATGTACGCGTATTCCGAGCGGTATCTCCTTCCGATCTCGCACGACGAGGTCGTTCACGGAAAGAAGACGCTGCTTGACCGTATGCCGGGAGAATATTTCGATAAATTCGCCGGGGAGCGCCTCTTCCTCGCGTATCAGATCGCCTGCCCGGGCAAAAAGCTGCTCTTTATGGGGCAGGAGATCGGACAGTTCCGCGAATGGGACGAAAAGCTCGAGGTCGAGTGGTTTCTGCTCGATTACGAATCCCACGCGCGGATGCAGCAGTACGTCGCCTCGGTCAACCGCTTCTACCGCACCGAGCGCGCTCTCTATGAGAACGACGGCGGCTGGGAGGGCTTTTCGTGGGTATCGGTCGACGACTGCAACGAATCGGTGATCGCCTTCCGCCGTATCTCCGAAAACGGGGAAGAGCTCGTCGCCGCCTTCAACTTCACGCCCGTCTTGAGAGACGGCTATCCGCTCGTCCTTCCCGAAGGGGAATACGAGGAGGTCTTCTCGACCGACGAGATCCGCTTCGGCGGTAGGGGAACCCGGAACCCGGAGAAGCTCGTTTCGGTTCCCGGAGAGCCGGTACGGGTCGTTCTCCCGCCGCTCTCCGCGGTCTTCTTCCGCAGGACCGTGCCGAAGAAGAATAAAGGATCAGCCGGCAAGCTTTCTGATCCGGCGTTATCCCGCAAACAGTAACGAATCAATATAAACGGAGGAAATCGTGCAATGATCAAGAAAAAAGAATGCGTCGCAATGCTCCTCGCGGGCGGACAGGGCAGCCGTCTGTACGCCCTGACCGGAAAGAACGCCAAACCTGCCGTTCCTTTCGGCGGCAAATACCGCATCATTGACTTCCCGCTTTCCAACTGCATCAATTCCGGCGTGGACACCGTCGGCGTTCTGACGCAGTATCAGCCGCTGATCCTGAACGATTACATCGGCAACGGTCTGCCGTGGGACCTTGACCGCGCCTACGGCGGCGTCAAGATCCTGCCGCCCTATCAGCGTCAGGGCAGTGCCGACTGGTATAAGGGCACCGCAAACGCCATCTATCAGAACATCGGCTTTATCGAACGCTATGACGCCGATTACGTTCTCATCCTTTCGGGTGACCATATCTATAAGATGGATTACGACGCGATGCTCCGCTTCCATAAGGAAAAGGGCGCGGACTGCACCATCGCCGTCATCAACGTGCCGATCGAGGAAGCAAGCCGCTTCGGCATTATGAGCGCCGACGGCGACGGCAGGATCTACGACTTTGAGGAAAAGCCGAAGCAGCCGAAGAGCACGCTCGCTTCGATGGGCATCTACGTCTTCTCGAAGGAGAAGCTCGTCTCCTATCTGACCGACGACGAAAACGATCCGAACTCCTTCAACGACTTCGGCAAGAACGTGATTCCGAAGATGCTTGCCGACGGGCAGAAGATGTTCGCTTATCCCTTCTCGGGCTACTGGAAGGACGTCGGAACGATTTCCTCTCTCTGGGAATCCAATATGGATCTGCTCGGAAAGAACCCCGTTCTGAACCTCAACGATACGACGTGGCGCATCTTCTCCCGCCACGAGACCCGTCCGCCGCAGTATATCAGCGCAGACGCGCAGGTGGTCGACTCTCTCGCCACCGACGGCTGTGAGATCTACGGAACGGTCATCCATTCCGTCCTCGGCTCGGGCGTCAAGGTCATGCCCGGCGCCGTCGTGCGTGATTCCGTCATCATGTCCGATGTCGTGATCGGCGAGGGTGCCGAGGTCAGCTACTGCATCCTTGATTCCGGCGTCACGGTCGGTAAGAACGCGAAGATCGGTAAGGAAAACGCCGGTTCCGGAAAGGTCACCGTTGCCGCCGCGGGCATCGCCTTCGCGGACGGAACCGTGACCGGCGAAGGACAGATGATCACCGAGAACGTAAAGGGGGATAACGAATAATGAACGCTGCCGCTCTGATTTTTTCAAACATCCACGACGCTTCGCTGCCCGAACTGACCGAGATGCGCACGATGGCATCGGTCCCCTTCGGCTGCCGCTACCGTCTGATCGACTTTCCGCTTTCCAACCTCGTCAACGCCGACATCACCAACGTCGGCATCATCACCCATTATAACTACCAGTCGCTGATCGACCACATCGGCACCGGAAAGGACTGGGACCTCGCCCGCCGCTCGGGCGGTATCCGCATCCTCTCTCCCTTCATCACCGCGTTTGAGAACAGCGCGTCCGGCAAGGTTTACACCACCCGCCTCGAGGCGCTGATGGGAACGACCAACTTCCTTTCCCGCGCCACCGAGGAATATATCGTCCTCAGCGACTCGGATATCGTCTGCAATCTTGACTGGAACGACGTGATGAAGCAGCATATCCGCACCGAGGCGGATATCACGATCGTGACCGTGAAGGCGAATTCCGAAAAGGAAGAGCTTTCCAATCACATCCACGTCATCCGCGCCGACGACGAGGGCAGGATCATCGACTGCTCCGAGTACGACGGCGAAAAGGGAAATATCAACATTTCCACCAACTTCATGCTGATGAAGCGCACCTATCTGCTCGGCATCGTCCGCGACGCGATGGCGCACGGCGACAGCCACTTCTTCCGCGACGTCATTTACCGTGACCGTCTTTCCAAGCGCTTCTTCGCGTACCGCTTCGAGGGCAAATACTGCATGATCTCCTCGATGGCGTCCTACTTCCGCGCGAATATGACGCTGCTCGATCCCGAATTCCGCAAGGGAATCTTCGAGGTCGGAAACCGTCCGATCTACACCAAGGTCCGCAACTCCGCGCCGACCCATTATCTCGAAGGCTCGAAGGTCACCAACTCCTATATTGCCGACGGCTGCGTGATCGAAGGAACGGTCGAGAATTCGATCATCTTCCGAGGCTGTAAGGTCGGAAAGGGAACCACGATCCGCAACAGCATCCTGATGCAAGATACCTATACGGGAGCCGACGTTCTGCTCAATTGCGTCATCACCGATAAGAACGCGGTGATCAAAGACGGCAGAATGCTCTCGGGCTGTGAGGAAAGACCGTACTTCCTGCCGAAGGGCACGATGGTCTGATATCGGCCTGCGTTCGTAAAACGGCGCTTTTCCCGCGCCGTTTTACCGTTTTTCCGGGAATGGATTCGGGGAACCTCTAAAAATTCATCGCGCACCGAATCGACGGAATCTTTTCCGTCATTCGTCACAAAAATTCTTCGCAGAGATTGCCATTATGCGTGCGAATTTTTGTTTAGACTGTCGAAAAATCTTCTCGCCGCTCGGCACACGCTGAATATTCAGAGGTCCCCTTCAGAAAGAAAGGTTTGAACAAATGGATCAGAAAATATTGTTTGTCGGCGCCGAGATCATGCCGTTCGCCGCGACCGGCGGACTCGGTGACGTGATGGGCTCTCTGCCCGCGGCGCTTGCCGAAAGAAACGGCGGCGCGGATTATCCCGTCCGCTGCGTGATGCCTCTGTACGACGCGATCCCCGAAAAGTGGAGGAGCGCGATGACGAAGGAGATCGAATTTTACGTTCCGCTCGCGTGGCGCAATCAGTACTGCGGCGTGTGGTCGCTCGTGAAGGACGGCGTCAAATATTATTTCATTGACAACGAATACTATTTCAAGCGCGGCGGCGTGCTCTACGGTCAGTACGACGACGGTGAGCGTTACGCGTATTTCTGCATGGCGGTCCTCGCGATGATGGAACGCCTCGGCTGGTACCCGGATATCCTCCACGCGAACGATTGGCAGAGCGCGCTTTCGGTGGTCTATCTGAAGACCGTTTTCCGCTATGCGCCGTATTATGATATCAAGGCGATCTTTACGATCCATAATATCGAGTATCAGGGCAAGTACGGATTTGAGATCCTCGGCGACGTCTTCGCGCTTTCCGAGAGAGAAAAGCCGATCGTGGAGTACGACGGCTGCATCAATCTGATGAAGGGCGCGATCGTTTGTGCCGACAGAGTGACGACGGTCAGCCCGCGCTACGCGAAAGAGATCCGCGATCCCGCTTTTGCTCACGGTCTGGAAGGGATCATCAACGCGAATTCCGCGAAGGTCAGCGGCATCCTCAACGGTATCGACACCGCCTTCTACGATCCGCAGACCGACCCGGTCATCCCCTCCCACTATACGGCAAAGCTGTTTGCCAATAAGAAGCGCTGCCGCACGGCGCTGCGTGACAAGCTGAATCTTCCCGACGATCCCGACACGCCTCTGCTCTTTATGATCACCCGTCTTGCCTCCCATAAGGGGCTTGAGATCGTTGAGCCGATGCTGGAAGGACTCGTTGCCGAAAAGAACGTCCAGTTCGTCGTTCTCGGCAAGGGAGAAGCGCGCTTCGAGCAGTACTTCCGTTATCTGGAAGGAAAATATCCCGACCGCGTCCGCGCTCTGATCGCGTACGACCGCAACCTCTCGAAGGAGATCTACGCGGCGGGCGATATCTTCATTATGCCGTCGAAGAGCGAGCCCTGCGGTCTTGCGCAGATGATCGCCTCCCGTTACGGTGCGCTTCCGGTCGTCAGAGAGACCGGCGGTCTTGCCGACTCGATCGCGCCCTTCCACGAGGAGGAAGGGAAGCTGGTCGGAAACGGCGTGACCTTCGCGAATTACGATCCCTCCGATCTCTATTACGCCGTGACCCGTGCGCTTGCGATCTGGGAAGATAAAAAGACCCGCGGCACGGCGATCCGCCTTGCGATGGGCACCGATTTCTCGTGGAAGAAATCGGCGGAGCGGTACGAATCGCTCTATCTCGGTCTCTGACCGAAAATGAACACGCTCCCTTCCGGGTGATTGGGAAGGGATGCAAAGGAAAGGCTTGATTTACCGATGAACAATTCCATTACCGAATTCACTTCCGAAGCGATCAGAGAACAGATCGAGATGAAGCTCTCCCGTTATTTCGGCTGTATGCCGTCCGAGGCTTCGCCCGATCAGGCGTACAAGGCGTGCGCCATGACGGTTCGCGATATTCTGACCGAGCGCCGCCGCCGCTTCAAGACCGAGGTCAACGCGGTCGGCGGAAAGCGCATTTACTATATGTGCATGGAGTTTCTGCTCGGCAGGTCCTTAAAGACCAACCTTCATAATCTCGGTATGACCGGGGAATACCGCACTGCTCTGAAGGATCTCGGATTTGAACTCGACGAGCTTTACGAGTGCGAGCCCGACGCGGGTCTCGGCAACGGCGGTCTCGGACGGCTTGCCGCCTGCTTTATGGACTCCCTTGCCGCGCTGAACTATCCCGCGACCGGCTTCTCCATCTGCTATGAATACGGTCTCTTCCGTCAGAAGATCATCGACGGGATGCAGATCGAAATGCCCGACGTGTGGCTCCCCGGCGGAGAGGTCTGGCTCGTGCCGCGTACCGACCGCGTTTTCAAGGTCCGTTTCGGCGGTCATATCCGTGAGGAATGGCAGAACGGACACAATACCATCCTGTACGACAACTGCGACGAGGTCGAAGCCGTTCCTTACGATATGATGATCTCGGGCGCGAGCGAGGAGGGCGTCAGCCGTCTGCGTCTGTGGAAGGCGAGAGACATGCATAACTTCGATATGGGTCTTTTCACGCAGGGACAGTATACCCGCGCGCTCGAGGAGAGCACGAACGCCGACATCATCTCGAAGGTGCTCTATCCCTCGGATAACCATACCGAGGGCAAGCTGCTCCGTCTGACGCAGCAGTATTTCCTCGTTTCGGCTTCTATTCAGAGCATCATCCGCGACCATTACGCCGTTTACGGCACGCTCGAAAATCTTGCCGACAAGGTCGCGATCCATCTGAACGATACCCATCCCGCGCTCTGCATTCCCGAGCTGATGCGCGTGCTGATGGACGACTGGTTCTTCTCGTGGGAAAAGGCGTGGGACACCGTCGTGAAGGTCTGCTCCTACACCAACCACACCGTTATGCCCGAGGCGCTGGAAACGTGGAGCGAGGACCTCTTCGCGCTCAAGCTGCCGCGTATCCACATGATCGTGAAGGAGATCAACGAGCGCTTCTGCCGCGACGCGTGGAACGCCTTCACCGGCGACTGGGACCGCATTTCGAGAATGAGCGTGATCGGCTACGGCAGGGTCCGTATGGCAAACCTTTCGATCATCGGCTCCCATTCGGTCAACGGCGTCTCGAAGATGCACTCCGATATCCTGAAGGAAAGCGTGTTCAAGGACTTTTATAAAATGTATCCCGAACGCTTCGGGAACGTGACCAACGGTATCGCGCACCGCCGCTGGCTCTGCGCCTCCAACCCCGGTCTTGCCGCTCTCCTTGACGATACGATCGGACCGGATTACAGAATGCAGCCCGAAAAGCTTTCCGGTTTCCGGGATTACGCTTTCGATCTGATGGTGCTCGACCGTCTTGACCGCATCAAGCGGGACAACAAGTGCCGCTTCTCCGATCTGATGGCGAAGCAGCGCGGGATCGCAATCGACCCGGATTCGGTGTTCGACGTGCAGATCAAGCGTCTCCACGAATACAAGCGTCAGCTTCTCAACGTGCTGAACATCATCGGCATTTACCTCGATATCAAGGATCATCCCGATCTGCCGATCCGCCCCCGCACCTATCTCTTCGGCGCAAAGGCGGCTCCGGGCTATCAGATGGCGAAGGAGATCATCCGTCTCATTTGTATGCTCGGCAAGGAGATCGAAGCCGACCCCGTCGTACGCCAAAAGCTCCGCGTCGTCTTCCTTGAGGATTACAACGTGACGATGGCGGAAGCTCTCGTTCCCGCCGCCGAGATCTCCGAGCAGATCTCGCTCGCGGGCAAGGAAGCGAGCGGTACCGGCTGTATGAAGCTGATGATCAACGGCGCGCTGACCGTCGGCACGCTCGACGGCGCGAACGTCGAAATGCAGGCGGCGACCGGACCCGAGAATATGTATATCTTCGGTCTGAACAGCAAAGAGGTCGAGGACCTGTGGATCAAGGGCTACCGTTCCGCCGAAATCTACGCCGGAAACGAGCGCCTACGCCGCATCATCGAACGTCTGAATATCGGCTTCGCCGGGGAATCGTTCAGCAACATCGCCCGCTATCTGATCGCGGGTACCGGCATCGCGGACCCTTATTTCTGCCTTGCCGACTTTGATTCCTACCGTGAGACCAAGCTCCGTGTCTTCCGTGATTACGAGGACCGCGAAAAGTGGAACCGGATGTCGCTGATCAATATCGCGTCCGCGGGGATCTTCACCGCAGACCGATGCATCCGGGAATACGCCGACAATATCTGGCACATCAAGCCGATCACCCGTAAATAAACGATATGCTGCCGAAAAACGTTGCAGAGCTGGACCGGGAATATCCGCTCCGGCTCGAAAAACGGAGGAGAGAGGGGAAGCGCCTGACCGACGCGACCCTCTTTTCCTCCTTTCCGAAATCGACCGAGCTGACGCTCTCTCTCGTTACGCCATGCTTTCTCGGCGTCCGGGGCGTTTCTCTCGATCTGAAAAAGGACGGGGAAACGGATACCGTGTCGGTCCCGTTTACCGCGGAATACGGCGCGGACGAGGACCGGTTCAGCGCCGCGCTGTCTTTTTCCGAGCTGCTTGCCGGAGAGGAAAGCGGTCTTTTCTACGCGCATCTCGTTTTCGACCGCGGGGAAAAGAGCTATTCCGATACCGAAAACCAGCTTGATTTCGTCCTGAAACCCACCCGCTGCCGCCCGTTCCGCTTTCTCATTTACGAAGACGGTTTCCGGACGCCGGAGTGGTTTCCGGGCGGTGTCATGTACCATATTTTCGTCGATCGGTTCGCGCGCGGCTCCCGTCCCGTCCCGAAAAGGGAGGACGCGGTCTATCACGACGATTGGGATCGAGACCTGCCCGAATATGCCGAGGTACGCGGCGGGGAGATCAGAAACAACGACTTTTTCGGCGGGACCCTCTGGGGCGCTGCCGAAAAGCTCGATTATCTTGCGTCGGTCGGCGTGACCGTGCTGTATTTAAGTCCGATCTTCACCGCGTATTCCAATCATAAATACGACACCGGAGACTACGAAACGGTCGATCCCGGCTTCGGCGGGGAGGAGGCGCTTTCGTTTCTTCTTTCCGAAGCAAAAAAACGCGGGATGCGCGTGATCCTCGACGGCGTTTTCAACCATACCGGTGACGACAGCAAATATTTTAATAAGTACGGAAAATATCCCACGGTCGGCGCGTATCAGTCGAAGGCTTCCCCCTACGCCGACTGGTTTACCTTCCGTTCCTTCCCGGACGATTACGAGTGCTGGTGGGGCATCCCGATCCTTCCTCGCCTGCGCAGCGATCTTCCGTCTCTGACCGGATATCTCGCCGGGGAAAACGGCATCGTCGAAAAATATTGTAATATGGGCGTATCCGGCTTCCGTCTCGACGTTGCCGACGAGCTTGACGACGGTATGATCGAGGCGATCCGCGCTGCCGTCGCGCGCGGGAGCGGAAACGACGGTCTCGTCATCGGCGAGGTATGGGAAAACGCGGCGGATAAAATCGCTTACGGAAAGAGAAGACGTTATTTCCGCGGCAGACAGCTCGATTCGGTAATGAATTACCCCGGAAAGGACGCGATCATTTCCTACCTGCTGACCGGAAACGCAGAAGCCTTCGCCTCGGTCGTGACCGGGCTTTACGCTTCCTATCCGAAGCAGGTCTCGGACTGCCTGATGAACCTGCTCGGTTCGCACGATACCGAGCGGATCCTTACCGTTCTCGGCGGCGACGGGAGCCGGGAACGGATGACGCAGGAGGAGCTTTCCCGTTACCGTCTTTCTCCGGAACGCAGGGCGCTTGCCGTGAAACGGCTGAAGATCGCTTCTCTCCTGCAATTCACGCTGTACGGCGTTCCTTCTGTCTACTACGGGGATGAAGCGGGGCTTGAGGGCTGCTCCGATCCTTTCTGCCGTCTGCCTTTCCCATGGGGCAGAGAAAACGAAGAGCTCCTTTCGCATTATCGCTTCCTCGGCACGCTCCGAAAGGAGCATCCCGCGCTGCGCGACGGGATCTTCCGCGTGATCACGGCGAGAAACGGCGCGCTGCTGTTTGAAAGAAAGGGCGGTACCGAAACGCTGTTCGTTGCCGTCAACCTCGGTAAAGAACCGTTCCCCGTACCGCTTCCGGACGGATGCAGGGTACTTACGGGACCGGAAGGGACCGCCCCCGTTCTTGCCGGCGGCGAATACGCTGTCTTCCGGAAAAAGAATAAATGATCTTCCGGCGCTTTTCAGAAGAAAAGCGTCGGTCTTTTTTTATTTTCGGGAGAAAATACGACAGAATCGGCGCTTCGGACACGTTATAATAAAGAAAAAAAGAAAAGGAGTGATCCAATGAACCGGATCAGAGAAACCGAAGACCTTCCGGTCTTCGATTGGGATGAAAAAACGAAAACGGCGGTCTTTACCGTGTCCGGCGAGCTTGACCATTACGCCGCGCGCGGCGTGCGGGAGGAGATCGACCGGATGATAAGCAGATACCGACCGAGAACGGCGGTTCTCGATCTTCACGCGGTCAGCTTTATGGACAGCGCCGGGATCGGACTGATCCTCGGCAGATATGACCGCGTCAGCGGGTACGGCGGGACGCTGACCGTCAGAAACCCGACGAGAGAGATCCTGAAAATGCTGAATCTCGCCGGGATGGAGCGCATCATCCGCATCGAAATCAATGAAGAAAGGAAGAATGACGATGAGAACAAGGGAGCAAACGGTAAATGAGGTGAAAATGTCCTTTTCGGCGATCCCGGAAAACGAGGGCTTCGCGCGGTACGCGGTGACGGCGCTTCTGATGCCGC
This sequence comes from Lachnospiraceae bacterium, assembly GCA_024404495.1. GTDB lineage: Bacteria > Bacillota > Clostridia > Oscillospirales > CAG-272 > CAKRZE01. Next base: position 49,361 of record JAKSPT010000004.1, on the reverse strand, counting down.
TCGACCCGACGGTGGAGGAGCTTTCCGATATGCGGACGGCGGTCTCCGAGGCGGTGACGAACGCGATCATACACGGCTACCGGGGCAGGAAGGACGGGGAGGTCTATATGAGCGTCAAGACCTTCCCGGACCGGAAGATCACGGTACGCGTACGGGACGAGGGCTGCGGGATATCCGATATCGAAAAAGCGATGGAGCCGCTATACACGACCGATCCCTCGGGAGAACGCGGCGGGATGGGCTTTGCGGTGATGAAAAGCTTCACCGACCGCCTTACTGTCCGTTCCGCGGAAGGAAAAGGAACGACGGTCACGATGACGAAAAAGCTTTCCGATCCGGATCAAGACGGTGAACGAAAGGTTTGAAAGCAACGCGGAGCTGATCGGCCGTGCAAAAAACGGTGATGCTGCGGCACTTTCCGAGGCGGTAACGGCGAATCTCGGGCTGGTGAAAAGCATCGCGCTGCGGTTCCGGGACCGCGGGACCGAATACGAGGATCTCGTGCAGATCGGGACAGTCGGGATGATCAAGGCGATTCGCAGCTTCGACTTTACTTACGGCACGGCGTTTTCGACCTACGCCGTACCGCTGATCGTCGGCGAGATCAAGCGGTATTTACGGGACGACGGTCTGATCCGCGTTTCAAGGGAGCTCAGACATAAAGGCGTTCTGATCCTCAAGGAAAGGGAGGTGCTTTCACGGTCGCTCGGCAGAGAGCCCCGTATGAGCGAGCTTTCGGAAAAACTCGGAATGACGGCTGGCGAGCTCGGAGAAGCGCTCGACGCGGTCAGTCCCGTCCGCTCTCTGAACGAACCGCAGGGGGAGGACGGGCTGACGCTGGAGGGAACGGTCGCTGAAAACGTCTCGGAGATCGATCTTCTGACCGACCGCATCGCGCTGCGGGAGGCCGTGAGCTCGCTTCCCGTGCTCTGGCGGCAGATCCTGTCCCTTCGCTACGAAAAATGTCTTTCGCAGGAGGAGACGGGGAGAGTACTCGGTCTGACGCAGGTCAAGGTGTCACGCGAGGAAAAAAAGATCATGGCATATTTGAGAAACGAACTTTCTCCGGGCTGAACCCCTTGCTTTTTTTCATCCTTCATGGTAGAATGGAGAAAAGAAGGTGATCCTATGGTCCGCAGACTGACGAGACAGGAAATGATAAACGTCATAGAGGGCAAGGGAAGCGCGTATCGCGTTCCGTGCGTCATCCATCCGTGGCTGAATCCCGGCGCGTTCGGGGAAAAGGCGGAGGAGGTGAGGAAAATTGCCGAAACCGTTCCGTGCGACGTTGAGATCCTGCCGCTCCGGATGCCGGAGGTTTTCGTCGCGCCCGCCGAGGCGCCCGGATACCGTTGGCTCCCTTACGACAATCCCTTCGGTCCCGGTGTTCCGCTCGACGCGGTCAGCGCACTCGATTGGGACAGATTCGGCGAGATCGACGCCGCCTTTCCCGACGCGAACGAACCGCTTCTGATCCCGCCTTATCCGCCGCGCGGAGATACCTACCGGGTCGCGCATTGGTTTTACTGGCTCTTTGAGCGTTTCTGGTCGCTGCGCGGGATGCAGAACACGCTGACCGACTTTTACGACTGTCCGGAAAAGGTCCATTGGCTCTTCCGAAGGCTGACCGATTTCTATAAAACCGCGATCCGCCGCGCGAAGGAGGAGCTTGACGCCGACGCGATCTGGACCTCCGACGATATCGGAATGCAGACCGGTCCCTTTTTCTCGCACGAAATATTTGAGGAATTCTTCCTGCCTTATTATAAGGAACTGATCGGTTATACCCATTCGCTCGGGATGCACTTCTGGATGCACTGCTGCGGCAATATCCTTCCTTTCATTCCGGACCTGATCGGCATCGGGCTCGACGTGCTTCATCCCATTCAGAAGTACACGATGGAGGAACGCGAGGTCGCCGAAAAGTACGGGGACAAGATCTGTATCTGGGCGGGCTTCGACGTGCAGCGCACGATCCCTTACGGTACGCCTGACGACGTCCGCAGGGAAGTGGATTTCATGATCGACACCTATTCGCGCCCCGACGGGAGATTTCTCTTCGGCGCCGGAAACGGCATTACCCCGGATACCCCGATCGAAAGCCTGCGCGCGCTGTTTGACGAGCTTCTGCGTTACGGAACGAAATAAAAAATGAGCACCGGAGCCCTTGTGCGGGACTCCGGTGCTTGTTTTATCTGAGCAGTTTTGCTTTTTCCTTTTCGGTCTGCAGCGTGTACAGATCGTAATACCGACCCTTTGCGCGCAGCAGCTCGGCGTGGGAACCTCGTTCCACGATCTCGCCTTTGGAGAGAACGAAGATCACGTCCGCGTGCTGTACCGTCGAAAGGCGGTGCGCGACCATAAAGAGCGTGCCGACGTTCATCAGCTTTTCAAGCGAGTCCTGGATCAACACCTCTGTTTCGGTGTCGATGTTCGCGGTCGCCTCGTCGAGGATGAGGATCTCTGGCTGATGTACGATCGTGCGGGCGAAGGAGAGAAGCTGACGCTGTCCGGCGGAGAAGTTGTTGCCGCGCTCGCGGACCTCCTCGTCAAGCCCTTTTTCAAAGCGGTTAATGATCGTATCGGCGTTGACGTAGCGGCAGGCGCGCATCACTTCCTCGTCGCTCACGTCGTCCTTGTGAAGCAGGATGTTGGAGCGGATCGTTCCCGAGAAGAGGAAGACGTCCTGCAGCATCTGTCCGAAATGACGGCGCAGGCTTGCGACCTTGATCTTCCGGATGTCGATGCCGTCAAGCAGGATCTCGCCCTTTTGAATGTCGTAGTTACGGCAGATGAGCGAAAGGATGGTGGTCTTGCCCGATCCGGTCGCGCCGACGAAGGCGACGGTCTGTCCGGCTTCCACCTTGAAGGAAACGTCCTTCAGGACCCATTCGCCCTCTTTGTAAGCGAACCAGACGTTGCGGAATTCGATATTGCCTTCCACGGAATCAAGGTCGATCGCGTCGGGCGCGTCCTTGATGCCCGGTTCCATATCGAAAACGGTGAAGATCTTTTCCGCCGAGGCGTACGCCGACTGAAGCCAGTTGAACTGCTCCGCGAGGCTCTGGATCGGGTTGAAGAAGGTGGAGATGTACATATAAAAGGAGACGATCGTGCTTCCTTTTATCGTTTGTCCGAGGAATTCGGTCTCCCGAATGACGCCCTTCGCCCCGAGGTAGAAGAGGCAGAGGACGGAGGAAATGTAGAGCATATAGACGACGGGACGGAAGACGCTGAAAACGAAGATCTGCTTCTTTTTCGCTTTGCCGAGCTCGTCGTTCTTTTCGCGGAATTCGCCGTTCTTGCGTTCCTCGCGGTTGAAGATCTGAATGATCTTCATGCCTTCGAGGTTTTCGGAAAGGAAGGTATTGATCGCCGTCGTTCCGTCCTTCACTCTGCGGTACGCCTTGCGGGAGAATTTGCGGAAGATGACGGTGAAGAGAAGAATGAAGGGAACGAAGCAGAGTATCATCAGCGTCAGCATATAGTTGAGGATCAGCATCGCGCCGAGGACGCCGAAGATCATGAAGACGTTCTTGATGAGGTTGACGAGGATATTGGTGAACATCATCGAGATCGCGCCGGTATCGTTCGTGACGCGGGTGACGAGCTTGCCGACCGGGATCTCGCTGAGCTGCGCGTGGGAGAGGCTCTCAATGTGGGAGAAGAGGTCCTCGCGGATCGAGGAAAGGATCTTCTGTCCCGTCTTCTGCAGGATGATCGACTGGATATAGGTGCAGATGAGGGACACGATCAGGATGGAAAAATAGACGGCAACGTAGATCCAGAGGGTACGAAGCGGGAAGTCGTTCTTGATCAGCTCTTCGATCTGACCGATGAGATACGGGGAAACGATGTTGTAAACGATCGAGACCAGCATGATGCAGAGAACGAGGAGGAAGTTACCGACGTAGGGCTTCGCGTAACGGATCAGTCGCTTCGTGATCTCGGAGTCCTTCATGTGACGGTCGAAGCCGATCGCTTCTTTTTTATCCTTGATCGAGAGATAGGCGGCGGTGAAAATGATCGCGAAGGTACCGACGACGGCACCGACGAAGATCAGCGGGAAGTATTCGGCGAAGAAGGAAAGCTCTTTCATGTCGTTGTTCCTCCTTACATCTTTGCTTCGGCGTCGTCAAGACGCTGCAGCTCGACCATGCTCCGGTATGCGGGGCAGGACGCGTAAAGCGCTTCGTGCGTTCCCACGGCGGCGACCGTGCTTTCGGGGTTCGTGTTGTCGAGGAAGACGATCTTGTCCATGTTCTCGATCGTCGTGACGCGGTGGGCGATGAGGATCGTGGTCTTTCCTTCACGGATCTGCTTCAGCGAGGCGAGGATCTTCTTTTCGGTCCCGACGTCCACGGCGGAGACCGAGTCGTCGAGGATGAGGATCGAGGCGTCCTTCATCAGCGCCCGCGCGATCGAGATGCGCTGCTTCTGTCCGCCCGAAACGGTCACGCCGCGCTCACCGAGTACGGTTTCGTAACCTTCGGAAAACCCGGTTATGTTGTCGTGTACGTCGGCGTATTCCGCCGCTTTTTCGATCTCCGCGCGGTCGTTGACGTCGGAGGCGAAGGAAATGTTGTTCGCGATGGTATCGCTGAACAGGAAGTTGTCTTGCGGAACGTAGGCGGCGTAATTTCTGACGTGGCGGATCGGGATATCGTTGACGTCGTACCCGTCGAGGAAGAGCGTTCCGTCGGGGACGTTGTAGGTGCGGAGGAGCAGATCGACGAGGGTCGTTTTACCGGCGCCGGTCTTGCCGATGATGCCGACGTTTTCGCCCGCTTTGATCGAAAGGGAAACGTTCCGGAGCGCGTCGTATTCGGCGCCGGGATAGCGGAAGGTGAGATTCCGGAATTCGATATCGCCCGAAAGCGGCGGGCAGTCGGTCATTACTCCCTCGCGGTCCTTCACGTCGATCTTCGCTTCGAGCAGATCGCCGATACGGTCAAGGGAGGCTTTGCCGCGCGAGCGCATTTCGATCAGCTCGGAAACCGCCATGACGGGCCAGACGATCGCGGTGAAATAGCCGATGAATTCCACGAGCTGACCGGCGTTGAAGACCTTTTCGTGAACGAGGTAGCCGCCGTAGCCGAGGATGACGGTGGTCACCGTCTCGACGAGCAGCGTGATCGTGATATTGAGCTTGACCGAAAGCTTGGTGTATTCGACGTTCGCGTTTTCGTTTTCCTTGTTCAGACGGCGGAAGGCGGAAAGCTCCTTCAGCTCCTTGACGAAAGCCTTGATGACGGCGATACCCGAAAAGCTTTCCTGTGAGAAATCGGAAAGGGAAGAGAACGCCTCCTGACGGACGTCCCATTTCATCGTCAGGTACTTGCCGATGATCAGACCCGCTCCGAGCATGAACGCCATCGGAACGAGGGAGAAGAGGGTCAGAAGGAGGTTCATCCTCGCCATCTTGAAGATCGCGAGCAGACCGAGGAACAGCGCGTCGCAGAACATCAGGATTCCCGAGCCGAAGCAGTCCTGCACGGTCTCAAGGTCGTTCGTGAAGAGCGACATCAGACTGCCGACCTTGTTGTTCTGATAAAACTCGCGGGAAAGGTCCTTGCAGCGGTCGAACATTCTCGCGCGCAGATCGGTCTCGACGCGGATCCCGGCTCCGAAGAAGCAGATACGCCAGGCGAACCGACCGATCACCATACTGACGACGATGAGGATCATCGGTCTGCAGATGCGGTCGAGGAGGAAGGACATATCGAAGGGAAGGGTTTCCCCGTTCACCGTGACCGAGCCCGTGTTCACGCCGTTGATGACCATCTGATACATCTCCGGGACGAGAAGCTGCATATAGTCCACCAAGACAAGCGCCGCAATGCCGAAAAACAGAAGCGGCGCGTAGCGCAGATAGTATTTGTTGATATGTTTTCCGAACAGCATATACGATACCTCATCGAACCATACGTTAAGCACTATTATAACATATAAAAATGGAAAAAGCAACCGTATCCTACAAAACGCTATCCGAAAGATCGTTGTATCATTGACAAATAACGGGAAAAAAGGTATAATTGAAAAAAACGGGAGGCTTTTCCTATGAAAAAGAAAGAACTTGTAACCGATCTCGTTTTCCATATCCTGATCGTGCTCTCTACCGTAATTGCCGTCGTCTTATTCTTTTATTCGGGTCCCGACGCGCTCGGGAGCACCGGCGTCGGCTGCTTCAAATATTTCACGACCGATTCCAACGTCCTGATGGCGCTCGCCTCGCTCGTGTATATTTTCTTTGAAACGGGAATGCTGCGTGAACCCGGGAAGAAAATGCCCGGATGGGTACTGACGCTCCGCTTTGCAGGAACGGTCTCGGTCGCGGTCACGCTTCTCACCGTCGTGTTCTTCCTCGCTCCGGTGAGCTGCATGCAGGGAGGGTTACGGAACTTCCTCTTCTTCTTTGAGGGAAACACCTTTGCTCTCCATCTTTCCACGCCCCTTCTCGCGATCGTATCCTTCCTTTTCTTCTCGGGAAAAGAAAAGATATCCTTCGCGAAATCGCTTTGGAATCTGACGCCCACCGTGGTGTATTCCGTCGTCTATCTGATCCTCGTCGTTTTCGTGAAGATATGGTACGACTGGTACGGCTTCACCTTCGGCGGTCACAATGAGCTTGCTCCCGTTTCCATGCTCGCGATGTATCTCGTTACTCTCGGTATCTCCGAGGCGCTGCGGCGTATTCGCGCGCGGATCGCGAAGAAAAAGGGTAAACTGAAATGAAGAATATCGAAAACGTGGTCTTTGATTTCGGCAACGTTCTCTGCCGGTACGATCCGGACTATATGATCTCCCGCTTCCTTTCCGATCCGGAAGATATCGCGGCGGTGAAAAAGGCGATGTTCGGGCGCGATCTCTGGAACCCGCTCGACGCCGGGATGATCTCCGACGGGGAACTGAAGCACGTCGGCTGTCTTTCTCTCCCGGAACGGCTTCACGCACCCGCCTGCGCCGCCTACGACGCGTGGGAGTGCAATATGCCCGATATCCCCGGGATGCGGGAGCTGACGGTGAAGGTGAAAGAAGCGGGCAAAAAGCTCTGTCTCCTTTCCAATATCAGCGTCGGCTTTGCGGAAAAGTGGCAAAGCATTCCGAAGCTTTATTCGCTGCTCTCGCCGTTTGACGGTCTCGTCTTTTCCGGTCCGCTCGGGATAACCAAGCCGTCGAAGGAGATATTCCGGTATCTTCTTGACCGTTACGGACTCGATCCCGAAAAGACGGTCTTCATCGACGACGCGAAAAAGAATATCGCCGGCGCCGAATCGGTCGGGATCCGCGGCATTCTGTTTGAAGGAGACGCGGAAAAGGTGTCCCGCCTTCTTTTCGATCCGGAGGAAGAAACGGTCATCCCCGGGAGATACCGTCATTTCAAGGGGAACGAGTACGAAGCGATCGGGCTCGGCAGGCATACCGAGACCGGGGAACCGCTCGTCTTTTACCGTGCTCTGTACGGGGAGGGCGGTCTTTGGGCGCGTCCCGCCGCGATGTGGAACGACACCGTCGAACGCGGCGGCGTGAAGTACAAGCGCTTCACCTATCTCGGCGACGCGGAGGAAATGAAATGAACGAAAAATCCTTTCGTTTTGAAGCCGACGCGGACCTTCTTGCCTCTGCCGACGTCGTCGTCTGCGGCGGCGGGACCTCCGGCGTATTTGCCGCGGTCGCGGCGGCGCGGGAGGGGAAGAGCACGGTGCTGATCGAACGCTTCGGCGCGCTCGGCGGAACGCCCGTGCAGGGTCTCGTGCTTCCCACGATGTCAACGAAGGTGAAGCAGAACGGCGTATTGCGCGACCCGCAGAACTCTTATTTGTCGGCAGAGCTTGACCTTCTCTGCGAGGAGGCGGGGATCGGCTTCCGGCGCGGCTCCCAGCGCTATTTCGATCCGCTTCTTCTCGGCGTGCTTCTCGAAAAAATGGCAGCGGAAGCGGGGGTGAAGGTGCTGCTCTATACCTCGCTCCTCTCGGTGATCAGGGAGAACGACCGCGTATCCGCCGTCATCGTTTCGGATAAGGAAGGGATCCACGCTGTTGAGGGAAAAGTGTTCGTTGACGCGACGGGTGACGGCGATCTTTCGGTTATAGCGGGCGCCGATTATTCCTCGGGCGACCCGCGCACCGGAAAGAATCAGCCGATGTCGCTCCGTTATCTCGTCGGCGGGGTGGATATCCCGGCGTTTGCCTCTGCGGTTTCGGACGGAAGCATCCGTCTGTTTCCCGACGGCGGGTGCTACGCCTCCTGCGTGAAGCAGGACGGGACGAACGGGGTCGAACGGATCCTGTCTGCAGCGCGGGAAGCCGGGGACCTGAAGAAGGAGGACCTTGCCTACTGGCAGATCTTTTCTCTGCCGAACCGGAAGGGAACGATCGCCTGCAACTGCCCGGAGTTTTTCGAGCGTATCGACGGCACGAAGGCAGCCGATCTGACGAACGCGCAGCTCGAAGGCAAACGTGCGGTCATGCGTCAGCTTGCCTTTTATAAAAAATACTTCCGCGGATTTGAAAACGCTTACGTTTCGGATATCGCCGCGATGGTCGGCGTCAGGGAAAGCAGGGAGATCGTTACCGATTACGTTCTGACCCTTTCCGACGTCGCTTCCTACCATAAATTTGAAGACGCCGTCGCCCAATCGAATTATTCGGTCGATGTACACGGCTTCGGGGACGCCTATTCCGATCGTCCCGCGACCCTTGCGGCGTCAGAGCAGCCGTGGTTTGAGATCCCGTACCGATCGCTCACCGTACGCGGGATCGACAATCTTCTCGTTGCGGGGCGCGCGATCGGTTGTGATTTTTTCGCCGAAGCCGCCGCAAGGATCATTCCCACCTGCCGTGCGACCGGAGAGGCAGCGGGAATCGCCGCCGCCGTTGCTTCGGAACGCGGGATTCCGGTGCGAAGCGTGAACGGCAGCGAGGTGCGTAAAAAAATGATCGCGCTCGGTGCGGATTTTTTGGAATCGATGTAATATTTTCCCCGTTTGCGGGGTATTAAGGATGAAATACAGAAAAAGAGGATAACGAATATGTCAAAAGATACCGTCGTTCAGAAACTGGAAGCCAAAAGAGCACGCCTTGATACGTTGCCGGAGGGTGCCGAACGGGACGCGCTTGCCTATGAGATCCGCTGCACCGAGGAAACGATCGCACAGATCGAAAATCCCGATACCGACCCGCGCCATGCAGAAGAAGGGGTCAAGCTCGGAAAGATGTACGCTCGTCTGTTCCTTCTGAAGCGCGCCGCGGATAACGGCGAACCGTTCAACGCCGAAGAGATCGAGAGAAAAGCCGATCTGATGAAGGATAACCGGACCTACGGAAAACTGGTCGATTACCAGATCAAAAAAGCAGGCAGAGGAAAAACCGCGCTCTTCGATCTTCTCCCCGGAGAAGCGGAAGAAGGACATTTCACCGGTTGGATCAACGATCTTGATACCGGCGTCACCGTCGATTACGCTGCTTCGCTTGAAGAACGTATCGCTTCCGTTCCGGAGGAGGAGCGGGAAACGGTAAGGAGCGCGTACGAAACGGTCTGCGATTTCAACGAGATGATCCGCGGCGTCGATTATACGCTTGCCAAAACGCCTGAGGAGCTTTTCGCCGTCGCAAGCGACCGCGAACTGCGTCAGCGTCACGAGGTCGCGGTGAACAGTCTTCAGTTCGTGAACGAGAACAACGCCACCCGCAAGCGTTTAAGTGAGATCGAACCGAAGAACAATACGTTTGCGAATCTGCCCGTTGCGATCCATCGCTGTTACTATATGTTCCTGAACCACGAGAACACCGACGCGGCAAAGCGTGAGAATCAGAAAACCGTTGACCGCCTTTGCTCGGCTGATCCCGACGACCGCGATTTCAAAAAAGAGTTCGTTATCAATATGATCAACAAAATGCTTGCCGTCCCGGACGCGGACCTTGCCGCGACCGAACCGCAGGATAAGGTACGCGTTCTGCGCGAGCATTACGATACCATTGAGGGTCTGTGGGAAATGGACTCCAACTTCATGGGCAACATCGAGAAGGATTTCGATATCCCCGGGGAGGTCCTGACGGCGCTCCGTCACAAGAGCAACCTCGTTCAGGTGAATTTTGCTTCCTTCAAAAAGAATCTGAACGTCGATAAGGACCCGCATTATCTTGAGATCAGTCTTACCGAAGGAATGAACGTTGAGCAGCTTTCCAGACTTGCCGACGTCTCCTCGCAGGATTACAAGGGCAAGGACGATCCTGCTCTGAAAATGGTACTGATCGACAGATTGACCTCCGCCGCCGGTCAGATGGTCGCGGAGAACGCGAGCGAAAACGGTGAAAAAGTCCTTCCCGACAAGCGTTTCGACGGCTATCAGCTCAAGTCCGAGGACGTGGTTTTCTTCAGAGAGCCCAAGCAGCCCGGACGGATCGCACGCTTCCTACACGGTATCTGGAGCGGATTCTATAAGAAGACCTTTGAAAAATACGAAAAGGAGCTTTCCGATATCCGTATCGCAAAGGAGCAGATCGCAAGAAAGAATTCCGAAAAGGGAAAAGAACACGAAAGCTGGAAGGAAAAACAGCAGGCGGGAATCTCCGATACGATCGAAAAGAATGAGGCGCTTGCCGCTGTGGCGGAGTCGCTGAAGGAAACCTATCACCGTGATCTGGACGAGAGCTTTGCCTCGCTTGAATACAGAACGAAGGGCGAGCTGAACCGTCTCGATCACGTGATGATCGGTCATAAAACGCTGAGAGGACATCTTGAGGCGGAGTATTACGCGCTCCATCCGGAGGAAGACAGAAGGATGTTCAGCGCGGAGTATCAGAACTTCCTCGAAGAATCGGTGAAGAACGGTCACGCGGAGGAACTGATGCTCGGGGCACAGCTTGCCGGGAAAAAGGTGACGGTGTTCCGCGTCGATCAGACGAACGGCAAACTGCTTCTCAATGAAGCGACCGGAAAGCCCGGTTTCCAGCTCGGCGATCCGAATCCCGGACTGAAAACGGTTCTTACTGCCGATATGAGCTATCTGAACCACCCCGAAGACGCTTCCGACCGCATCCGTCTCGGTCAGAACTGCGTCAGAGGGATCGCGGCGCTGAACTATTTCGGAAGAGCGGCGCTCAGCGCACAGCATTCCAATAACGTCGGGGATCAGTTCTTTACAAGTGAGGAAAAGAACGGAATGATCGCAAATCAGGCGAAAACGCGTTACAGCAGTTTTTCGCTGACCAGAACGAGTCTCGAAAGCCATACCGTTGCATATCTGATGACGGAAAAAGAGATGACGATCGAGCAGATCGCAGATCCTGCCTATAAGCCCGCCGATAAGCGTCTGGCAGGGCAGAAGATCCTCTCCCTGTTTTCTGATCCCGACGCGAATATCGGTGAGATCGCGAAGATCAACGCAGCCGGCTCGGAGAAGATGTCCGAGGTGCTCCGCACAAGACTGAAAGGCTGCGACGTTTCGGATCCCGAAAAGTATTTTACCGAATCCAATCTGAACAACAATTCGCTCAGCCGCTACGTCCACGATCTCGATCAGGAATCCTCCAAGATGAAGGACGCCTTCGACGCGGAGGTCTGCCGCCGTGCGGGTGCCGGTACGCCGGAGGAGAAGAAGCAAGCACTTGACAAGTGGAGCGATCGCGTTCTTAACTGCTGTGAGGTCCACCGTACCGAGGATTTCTACCGCGATTCCGCTTCGATCACTACCGGTAATATATACGAGTATAATAAGATAAGGTCCGAGATCAATCAGTCGCTCACCAGAGTGAAGATGCTCGGCGCTTCGCTGAAGGCCGGGAACGATCTTGCCGATGCTCTCGGCGAGGAACAGCGCACATATATGGTCACTTCCGGTCTTGCCCTTGACGGCGACGAATCCTTCGCACAGGGCAGCACGGGCGTGAAGGAATACGTAAAGCTTTCCAAGGCGAAAACGGCAGAGAAAGCCTTCCGCTTCGGCGAATACGTTTCCTCGCCCGGTTTTCTGAAGGATATGGAGATCGGAACGGACGGTAAGATCGATTTCGTTCAGAACCGCTCCGAGGGAATCAAGCCGGAGAGCCGGAATTCCGGTCCCGAAAAAGCGCCCGAGCTGAAATGATCCGATCCGTTCAGAAAGACACTATCCATACAGAACAAAATCCGTCGAAGAGGGTTTCCTCTTCGGCGGATTTTTCATAATAAGACGATCTCTTTATATTTCCCGTAAATACTTCTGCATAAAGATTTCTTTCCGATAAGAGCCGTCCTTCAGCCGGAAGGCGTTGGGCTTTTCGGCAACAATACGGAATCCGAATTTTTCATACAGACGTCTCGCGCGGTCGTTTCCCTCGATGAATTCGAGTTCTATGATTGCCGTCTCCCGATCCCGCGCCGCGGCGATCAGCTCTTCAAACATCGCGGAACCGATGCCGAGACCCCAAAAGTCTTTGCGGATCGCGATGGCAACGGCGGCTCTGTGCGAGGTTTTCATTCCGCTCATAAAGCTGATCTCACAGTTCCCGGCAATTTCACCGTCAGCGTAACAGGCGATCGCGATCGTATCGGGAGAGGAGCGCATACGGCTGATCCACGCCTCCTCCTGCTCGACGGTCGTGTTCCATTCTTCGGGATAACGGGCAAGATATTCCGTTTCTCCGCAGGATTTTATGATGTGGTTCAAAAGCCTTTCCGCGTCCTGAGTGGACGGACTTTTCAGAACGGCGGTTCTGCCGTCCTTTAAGGAGATCGTTTTTTCTTCAAAAAACATTTGTTTTTTCTTCCTTCAATGGTTCATTCAGGAAAGCAGGGAACGGAGCACTTTTTCGTTTCTGATATCATATAGCTCCATAACGTGACGGTAGATGCGCTCGCCCGAAATCTTCGGGTCTTCCGCATAGGCGGATGCGACGGCGTCGCTGCCCCATATCCGCTCGGGCATGGAATAGACGGCGATCGGCCAGCCGTAGGGAACGCCCGCTTTGTTTACACGCTGACGGAAATCGCGGACGCAGAGATAAAGCGACATCTGCAGTCCGGTCACCGTGCCCTCAAAATTCTTGTCACCCTCTTTTCCGAAGCCCGCCTTTGCTTTCAGCTCGTTTGAGAAAAGCTCGGGCTCGGTTTCAAAGAGATCCATGACCTTCTTCTGACGGAAGGACGCCTTTTCGTCGTCCCACAGCGCGTCGAAATCGTAGCCGTTCCGGCGGTAATTGACGAAATACGGCAGCCATTCGGGGGACAGAAATCCCGCCTTTTTCGCAAAAAACTTGCCGTAAACGACCTTTCCGCTTCTTGCGAGGATCTCGCGCCACTCCCACGGGTCGCGGCTCTGATCCCCCGTCCACCATGCGGATGCGTCGGTGAATTCCTCCACGGAAAAGCCGGGGATCCCGTTCCGGAACAGCGGCAGGAATCCCACTTGATTGATGTACGCGGTCAGTTCCTCCGGTGATTTCAGACAGCGCGGATCGGAAAGCGGCAGCCCGCGCATGATCCACGTTCCGTTTTCGTTTCCCATTCCGTCTCCTTACAGATCGAGACCGACCTCGATCGGGCAGTGATCGGAGCCCGTGATCCCGTCGTGGATGACGGCTCCGGTCAGTTTTTCTTTCAGATCGTCCGAAACGAGGAAATAGTCGATGCGCCACCCGGTATTTCTTTCCCTTGCGTGAAAACGGTAGGACCACCACGAGTATTTTCCGGCAAGATCGGGATAGAAGAAACGGAAAGAGTCTGTAAATCCCAAGGAGAGCAGTGCGGTCATTTTTTCGCGTTCCTCGTCGGTGAATCCGGCACTGCGGTGATTGGTGTCCGGATTCTTTATGTCGATCTCCTCGTGCGCGACGTTCAGATCGCCGCAGACGATTACACTCTTCTTTTCCTTCAGACGGTTCAGGTAGGCGCGGAAATCGTCCTCCCATACCTGCCGGTAGGCAAGCCGCTCCAGCTCCTGCTTGGAATTGGGCGTGTACACGGTGACGAAATAGTAGGTATCGTATTCGAGCGTGATGACGCGCCCCTCGTGATCGTGTTCCTCGATCCCGAGTCCGTACGTGACCGAAAGGGGTTCACGCTTCGTGAAGACTGCCGTTCCGCTGTACCCCTTCTTTTCGGCGTAGTTCCAGAACTGATAATAACCGGGGAGGTCGAGCGTGACCTGACCCTCCTGCACCTTCGTTTCCTGCAGGCAGAAGAAATCGGCGTCAAGGGAGGAAAAGACCTCGGTAAAGTTTTTTCCGAGCACGGCGCGAAGACCGTTTACGTTCCACGATATCGCTTTCATATTGTCTCCTTGTCGGTTTCTTTCAGACGTTTTCTCGTTTCAAAAAACGCGACCGCGCTCGCGGCGGCGACGTTGAGCGAGTCCACCCCGTGATCCATCGGAATGATGACGGTATAGTCGGCGTGGTTGATGGTGCTATCGGTCAGCCCGGTCCCCTCGGTTCCGAGGAGAAGGGCGAGCTTCGGCGCGCGCTTGAGCCTGTCGTCGTCGATCGTGACCGAATCCTTTTTCAGCGCCATTGCCGCCGTGACGAAGCCCATCGCTCTGAGCCTTGCAATGCCGTTTGCCGCCCAGTCGGCGGCGTTTTCCCCGATCCTTGTCCACGGGACCTGAAACACGGTGCCCATACTGACTCTTGCCGCGCGGCGGTTGAGCGGATCGCAGCAGGAGGGATCGACGAGAACGGCGTCGATGCCGAGCGCGGCGGCGGAGCGGAAGATCGCCCCGACGTTGGTCGCGTCGGTGACGTTTTCAAGCACGGCGATCCGGGAGGCGTTTTCGCAGAGGATTTCGGGAGCGGTCAGCGAGGGGCGTTTCATAACCGCCAATACGCAGCGGGAGGGAGCGAACCCCGTGACCTTCGTCAGTATTTCGTCCGACGCGGTATAGACCGGGATATCCCCGACACGGTCAAGGATCTCTTTTCCGGTTCCGGTGATCTGTTTCTTTTCGAGAAGCAGAGAGACGGGAACGAGCCCCGCGTCGAGTGCGAGGCGGATGACCGGCGTGCTTTCCGCGATAAAGCAGCCGTCCTCGGGATGCAGTCGGTTTTTCAGTTGATTTTCCGTCAGCCCCGAAAAAGGGAGCAGAGCGGGATCGGTAAGAGAAGTGATTTCTGTGATACGGTCCATAGACACCTCAGCGTCGGTTCAGCAGGGCTTCGGCAGAACCGGACGTTATACGTAGAAGATAAAGCCCCTCGTTTTCCCCGGTCACCTTAGCGCAGAGCTCGCTTCCGTCTGCGGTGACCGTCACCGAATCTCCGAAGGAAAAATGCAGGGACGAGGAAAGCAGGAATTCTTTCTGTGACGCGGCGGTAACGGTACCCGGGTATTCCTCGCTTCCGCCGTGTTTCCCCTCAAACGGCCGGATTTTTACCGCTATGGGAGGCGTGAGGAGGGAAAGGGGAGAGCGTTCGGACCTGAGCGTCAGATCGCCGAGCGCGGCGACCTCGTAAAGCGTGATCGGCTCCCTTACGCCCTTTGGCTTCGCTTCCACGGTCTTTGCCGTGGTCAGTGCGGGACCGACCGCGTTTTTCACGGCTTCCGAGATCAGTATCTGCCCGCCGACCGAGTAGCTCTCGATACGCGAGGCAAGATTCACGGTGCTGCCGATGACGTCGTATTTCGATTTTTTCAGCGAACCGATGTTGCCGAGGACGACCTCGCCCGTGTGGATCCCGATCCCCATTTCAAGGGCGGGAAGGGAACAGGCGGCGTTTTCCGCGTTGACCGTCTCCATCGCGTTCTGCATTTCGATCGCGCAGGAACCGGCGTCGTTCTCGCGGGAATCGCTTTCGAGCGGGGCACCGAAAACGGCGACGATCGCGTCTCCGATGAACTCGAGGATGGTACCGCGGTGCGCCATGATGATCTCGATCATCTTTTCGAGATAACGGTTCAGCATTCCGATCAGCACGGTCGGCTGCATAACCTCCGAAAGCGCGGTGAAGCCCCTGAGGTCGGAGAACATCACTGCGACGTTCTGTTTTTTACCGCCGATCTCAAGTCCGTTTTCGGTGTCGAGAAGTTCGGAAACGATTTCGTCCGAGAGATATCTGCCGAAGGTCTTCTTGATGAATTCGTTCCGTTTTTCAAGTTCCTCGTTCAGCGCGCGGATCTTTTCCATTGCTTTCACCGCGTCACGGAGACCGTATAGCTCGGTAACGTCGTTGATAACGGCGGTGATGCCGATCGTTTCGTCCCCGCTGCGCAGATAAGAGGTACGGACGTAAAGCTGCCTTACCTCTCCTCCGGCACGGTAACGGACGATCCTTTTGTGATCGGCGTCGTTCCGGTAGACGGCGGCAAGCACGGTCTCGCAGAATTCGTCGTTTTCTTCCTCACCGAAAAATTCGGAGGCAAACGTGTTTCCGACCGCGCTTTCGCCGCGCTTCAGTATCGTCATTGCCGCGGGATTCATGGAGGTGATATGCCCGGTGCGGTCAAGGGTAAAAACGCCCTCTTTCATACCCTGAACGACCGATTCATATATGATTTTTTCGTTATCCTTCACGTTCTTACCTGCTTTCGTATGAAAGGAGAAGGCTGTATTTCCCGTTTGCTTTCAGCCAATCGACCGAGCGTTTGACTCGGTCCAGTCCGTTGACTTCCACTGTGAAATCGACGTTTCCGCCGGACGGGGAAAGGGAAGAGAAGAAAACGTCCCAATCGACCGTTCCGTCTCCGAGAGCAAGATGGTCGTCGTAGATCCCGCCGTTGTCGCTGAGATGGAAATGGGAGAGCCACGGGGAAAGGGTCCGGTTCCAATCCTTTTGTCCGGTGCGGGAGAGATTCGCGTGCCCGGCATCCAAACAGACGCGGATGAGCGGATGACCGTTTGCCTCTTTCAGAATCCCCTCAATGATGGCGGGGGTAATATCGAGCAGATTTTCGATGCAGAAGGTGATGCCGTATTTCTCCGCGATCCGGATGAGAACCTCGGCGGCGTTCTCGCTCCAAATACGGTAAAGGATATCGTCAGGCGGCATCAGCGGGAAAAAGCAGGAATGCAGGATCATTTTTTTCACGCCGAGCTCGGCGGCACATTCGCAGCATCGGGTGATCCTTTTTTCGGTGATCTCCTGAATATCGGGATCACCGCCCGAAAAATTGAGGTCGGCAAAAGGACCGTGAAACGCTTTGACGGGGGCACCGTCAAAGCGTTTCACAAGGCTGCTGCAGGCGTCGGGATCGTCGAGGACCGGCGCAAACATAAAATCAGTCAGTTCAAATCCGAGTCCGTTTGACAGCGCATAATCAAGGGCTGCGTCGTATTCGGAGCGTTTCGGCTGAAACAGAATCATAGCGGAATCAGAGGAAACAGTAGGGGTTATAGAAGGCGGACATCGGATTGAAGTTCTGATCCGCAAGATAATCGTAGTGGGAAGCCATCGTCATAAATTCGTCGCCGCCGACGTAGTTTGCCATCTGCTTTCTTTCCGTTTCGACGAACTTCGAGACAACGGCAAGCGTGTCGACGTAGCTGCGGGTGGTGGCTCTCAGCTTTGCGGAGACGGAGCGCAGGATCTTCATCGCTTCCTCGGGATGGGAGGAGAGGAAATGGGCAAGCTGGGTGTTGGCGACCGTCATAACCTTGATATCGGTTTTTGCAACGACGGTGGCGTTGCGGTATTCCCTGTCGATGACGGCGAGCTCACCGAAGGAAGCGCCCTTGCCGAGGACTGCGATCTCTTTTTCATTCTCGGTGCGGAAACCGGTAATGACCGATACTTCTCCTTCAAGCACGCGGAACATCACGGTGCCGATCTCACCCTCACGGAAGAGGATCTCGCCCGCTTTGTAGGAGGTGTCGGGTTCGCGTTCCTTCTTCGCGGAAAAACGGTTCATGACCGCAGTGAGGATCGCCTTCAGACCGACGGCGGATTTTTCATTGACGTCTGCGTTGCCGTCCAGAAAACGCTTTACGGTGTTCTCGGCTTCTTCAAGGTCTGCGTTGGTCTTGCGGAGACGTTCGGAAAGGTTTTTCAGGATGGTGATGACGTCGCCGGTATTTTCCGTGACAAAACCGGAAAAGTCGGCAGCTTTGATTTCAATGAGTTCGCTGTCGTCAACGGCGACGACGTCGGCAGAGCGGGGAAGGTTGTCGATCACACCCATTTCTCCGAAATACTTGCCTTTCCCGAGGACGGAAAGGAGCTTGTGCCCGGTCGCGCCGTAATTGGAGTAAACGCCGATCAGACCGGAACTGATCAGGAACATCGAATCGGAGGGATCTCCCTTACGGAAAAGGACTTCGTTAGCGCTTACGCGAATGGTTTTCATAACAGGTAATTTCCTTTCATAATTGTTTGTTAGTATTATAACATCTTTCCATCCAAAAGACAAGCGGTTCGCGAGAATTTTATCATGAATCCGGTAATATCGGAAAAAACTGCCATATTATTCAGAATCCACTTGAAAATGAGAACGTTCCGTTGTATAATACCAGTATCGGATTCAACGGTAAACATGCGGAATTGACTGACACCGTTTTATTCGCGGTATTTACCGAATTCCTGCAGAGGAACCGATTTTCGGAAGAAAGGTAGCTTTCGCCACGCGAAAGCAATGGTCTTTACTATGGCAGGCGGCAGAAATTCCCTCGGCCCGAGAGGTTTTCTCACCGAGGAAGAAAAGCAGAATATGCCCAAGGTCACGAAGGGGCTGCTTTTGCGCATCTTTTCCTATCTGAAGCCCTATTGGCTGCAGTTCATTTTCGTTTTCATCGCGATCCTTCTTTCGGCAACGGTCGGGTTATTCCCGTCGATCATCACGGGAAAAATCGTCGACCAGGCGCTTGTCGGAAAGGATATGAAGCTGCTCGTACAGCTTCTTCTCACCGCGTTTGCGACGGTGGCGGTCAGCCAGCTCATCGGCGTGCTTGAGAACTACATCAACTCGTGGATCTCTCAGCGCATCATCTATGATATGAAGAATCAGATGTATCATCATCTGCAATATATGCCCCATTCCTTCTTCACGTCGGAAAAGCAGGGCGATATCATCACCCGTATGAATACCGATATCAGCGGCGTCAGTTCGGTCATCAGCGGCACGCTTTCGAGCATCGTCAGCAATATCGCCACCTGCGTCACGACTCTCGTCGCTCTGCTTTCGATGAACTGGAAGCTCGCTCTCGTCGGTATCGTAGTGATCCCGCTTCTGATCCTCCCCTCGCGCAGCGCGGGCAAAAAGCGCTACGAGCTTCTCACCGAAAGTCAGGCGAAGAGCGATGAAATGAATCAGGTCATCAACGAGACCCTTTCGGTCAGCGGCTCGATGCTCGTCAAGATCTTCACCCGTGAAGAGGAAGAATACGAAAAGTTCAAGAAGATCAACGACGAGGTCACCGCGATCTCTCTGAAGGAAAAACGCTCCGGCAAGGTCTTCTCGGTCGTGATGGGAATGTTCGGTCAGATCGGCCCGCTGCTCATCTACTTTGTCGGCGGTCTTCTGATCTGCAGAAACGATCCCACGCTTACCGTCGGTATTATCACGGCGACCGTCACGCTCATCAACCGCCTCTACCGCCCGGTCGAATCGCTTCTGAATATCGGTGTGGACTTCACCCGCTCCCTTGCGCTGTTCACCCGTATCTTTGATTATTTCGACCGTGAAAACACGATCACCTCGCCCGAAAACGGCGAAAAGCCCGAGGTCGCGATGCAGCCCATCACCTACGAGCACGTCGTTTTCAGCTACGATAACGAAAAGCCGCTTCTGACCGACGTGAACTTCACGGTTCCCGGCGGAAAGATGTACGCCATCGTCGGTCCCTCCGGTTCGGGCAAATCGACGGTGGTCAATCTGATCCCGCGTCTGTACGACGTCGTCGGCGGCAGCGTTTCGGTCGCGGGGGTCGACGTCAGAAAGATGGATCTGAAATATCTCCGTCAGTGCGTCGGCGTCGTCACGCAGGAGACCTACCTCTTCAACGGTACGATCCTCGAAAACCTCCGCTACGCGAAGGAGGACGCCACGATGGAAGAGATCGAGGCTGCCTGCCGCGCAGCGAACATCCACGAGTTCATTCTGAATCAGCCGGACGGTTACGACACCGAGGTCGGCAACCGCGGTCTGAAGCTTTCGGGCGGTGAAAAGCAGCGCATCTCGATCGCCCGCGTCATTCTGAAGGACCCGAAGATCCTCATTCTCGACGAGGCGACCAGCGCCCTTGACTCGATCTCCGAGAACGCGATCCAGGACGCGCTCGAAACGATGATGAAGGGAAGAACGAGCATCGTCATCGCGCACCGTCTTTCCACGATCCTCAAGGCGGATTGCATCCTCGTCGTCAAGGACGGCGTCATCGCGGAGCAGGGCACGCACGAGGAGCTGATCGCCATGAACGGCACCTACCGTATGCTCTACGAGACGCAGTTCCGTCAGGCGATCGACAGCGAAGCAGATCACGGCACCGGCTTCGATATCCAGTCTCTCGCGACCGATTACGACGTGAAGCGCATTACCGAGAGCGAGATCACCGACGTTTACCGTCTTGCCAAGTCCAACGGCCGTTACTACCGTACGATGCACGCAGTTCCGACCCGTGAAAGCCTGACCGAGGTCATCAGCGATATCCCGGGCGACGCCGGAAGCGAAAACAAGTATTTCGTCGGCTTCTACGACGACGAGCGTCTCGTTGCCGTCATCGATCTGATCACCGGTTATCCCGAGGCGAAGGAAGCCTTCATCGGCTGGTTCATGGTGAACGGAGAGATGCAGGGCAAGGGCATCGGTTCGCAGATCTTTGCCGACGTCCGCGCAGCGCTGAAAGGGCAGGGCTACGAATCCGTTTCTCTCGGCTGCGTCAGGGAGAACACAGACGCCATCGCCTTCTGGGAAGCGCAGGGCTTCAGGGCGACCGGAGAGGAAACGCAGAGCGGCAGGCATACCGTTCTCACCTACCGCCGCACGATCTGATTCCGTTAACGGAAACGAACACCCCGCGGAGAGCGTACCGAACGCCTTCCGCGGGGTGTTTTTCAATTCTTTCTATACGGAACGAACGGATGCGAGCGTAAAAACGCCGCTTTCTTTTCTTCAAGAACGGCGGTCTCTTCTTCGGTCAGCAGGCGGTATTCACCGGGAGCAAGCGCGGGATCGAGCGGGATCCCGGCAAAGGAGACCCGGAAAAGGGAACAGACGCGGCAGTTGACCGCGCGCATCATCAGCTTGACCTGATGGTGCTTGCCTTCTTTGATGATGAGCCGTGCCGTGAATGCCGGTCCGTCGGGATTCTTCATGTATTTTTCCCGCCTCGCTTCCGGCAGCCGGTTTTCGATTTCTTTGACGGTGCAGGTGCCGACCGGAACGATCTTTGCCGGGCTGACGCGCTTTTCGGTTTTTCCGAGCGTACAGCCCTCTTCGATCCGCGCGATCTTATCCCCGTCAAGGATGCCGAGCGCGTAAAAGAAATACTCCTTTTCCACGTGGTTCTCCGGGAGGAGAAGCGCCTGATCGAGGAGCCCGTCGTCCGTCAGCAAAAGGAGCCCTTCCGTGTCGATATCGAGCCTTCCGACCGGATGCAGATCCCGCGCAAGCTCCGCGGGCAGGCAGTCCATCACGGTCGGATAGACGCCGTCCCGGCAGGCGGTAACGTACCCGGCGGGCTTGTTCAGCATATAGGTCTTCGGCATTCAGACGCCTTCTTTCATATACGGTATGTGTGCTTCACGATCCTTCTTTTTATTATAGCACGGTCCGTCCGAAAAAGCGATAGGTTTTTCGTTTTTCTTTGTAAACGGATTGATTGTTTTCCGTTACACGATTTGCAGTATATTTGAAAATAAATAGAAGATATTAAAGGCGGATTGACACGTTATTCCGTCTATGCTATAATAAGGAACGTGAAAAAGGCGAAAAAACGTGCTGTTTCCGTCATCCGAACGGCTTTTCATCTTTTTCGGTTTGCGGACGATATGAAACCTTATCCTTCATTTCGGACGGAGGTTCCGGTATGTATTACGGTCTTTCTTTTCGTGACGGTATGCCGTGGTGCGTCTATTTCGGACAGTACCGTCAGAGCAGGCATTGGGAGCACAGCGGGACGAAACGTCCTTTTCATCTTCTCGTCTACGTGACCGGGGGAACAGCCGTCTTCCGCTTTGCGGATAAAACGTACGAGGTCGGGGAGGGCGATTGGATCCTCGTCCCGGGCGGCACCTTTTATTCCGCCGATACGAAGGATTTCTGCGAGTATTATTACTTTCACTTCAACGCGAAGCTGACCGCGATCGGGGAATGTCTTCCCGAGGCGAAAAGCGCGTGGGGCGGAGGCTTCCCGGGATCGGAAGAAAACGGTCCCATCCCCCCGGCAGAGGACGCGACCGGCTGCGTTTTGACGGAATATATGAATTATCCCGCACACGAGGCGGTGATGCTCCCGCTCTGCGCACAGCTTCACCAAAGGCTTTTCAAAAAGCAATCGGAGGCGGAATACGAATATCAGCTCACCTTCTGTCAGGTCCTGCTTGAGCTCAGCAAACAGCTTCGCAGCAGCGAGGTGGCGCAGACCGAGACGCTGGTCAATACGATCGTTACCTACGTTCAGGAGCATATTACCGAGCCCGTAACGCTGAACGGTCTCTCCGAGCATTTCCGGTATTCCAAGACCTTTATATTAAAGCTTTTCCGGCAGTCCTTTCATACGACGGTCACGGAATATATCAACAATGAAAAGCTTGACTGTGCCGTTCGGCTTCTCCGCACCTCCATTATGAATATCAACGAAATCTCCGATTATCTCGGCTTTTCCGATCCCGCCTATTTTTCAAGGCTTTTCAAAAAACGGTTCGGGATTTGTCCGTCCAGATATAAATAACGCAGTCCGCGTTCAGAAAGGAACCTGATTATGAAAAAACTGATTGCATCCGTTCTCGTGCTTCTGATGCTCTGCACGTTTGCGGCGTCGCTTTCCTCCTGTGTTTCCGAGGGCGGAAACAACACGAAGGATACGATCCCCGTAACGCAGGGAGAAACGACTCCTTCCGCCGAAAGCGAATCGAGATACGAAAAGAGCGACCTTCCGGACTCTTTCGATCTGGACGGTTACCTTTTCCGCTTCGCCGTGGAGGAGGATCCGCTTTCGATCAATATGCTTTTCCCGGAGGAGGTCATCTCCGAGCCGGTGAACGACGCGATGTATTCCCGGAACGAACAGATCTCCGAGAAATACAACTTTGAGGTGGAAAACAACAATATCCCGATCGACACCGTGAAGTCGTGCATCATCGCGGGCGACGACCTCTACGATGCGATGTCGCTCTTCGTGACCAGAGCGGTCTATTTCCTCCTTGAATCCTATACCACCGACCTGAATATCGTTGATAACCTGAACCTTTCCAAGAATTATTGGGACCAGAACTTCAACGAGCAGATGTCGATGGGTGATGCCCTTTATTATATGACCGGAGCCCTCTCCGTCGCTGACGACGATAAGCTGATGGTCATCATGTACAACCGTGAAATGGGCGACGACTACGGCATCGAGAACCTCTACGACGTTGCGTACGCAGGGAACTGGACCTACGACGTGATGGCAAAATACGCGAAGCAGGTCGCTTCCGATCTGAACTACGATAACGTGATCGACGACAACGACGTGATCGGCTATATGTACGCCTCCAACAACCTTCTTGCCCCGCATCTCGCGGCGACCAATATGCGTCTCACCGAGAAGGACGATTTTGATCTGCCGTATATCATCACCGATACCGAGGATTTCATCGGGGTGTTCGACGTGTTCAGCCCGATCTTTGATCCGAGCGTTTCTTTCGACTGGCTGAAGATCGGCGATTCCGCCGTTCAGGTCGCGGGGATCCAGAGCCTTGTCAATACCAAGCACGTTCTCTTCCAGAATATGATCCTTTCTCAGCTCCGCCGCCTCTACCGTGACGTGGAATCCGAGTTCGGTATTCTTCCGATGCCGAAGGCCGACGATTCTCAAGATAAATACTCCACCTCGATCTACGCGTTCGACGTTCTCGCGATCCCCTCGACCAACAGTCACCTTCCCGAAACCGGCTTCATTATCGAGGCGCTCGCTGCGGGAAGTGAAAAGGTCACCGACGCCTATTACAATATCTGCCTTGAAAGTAAATTCGTCCGTGACTCCGAGTCCTTCGATATGATCAATATGATGCGCGATAACGTCAACTACGATCTCACTTATTACTGTGATTACGGCGGTCTGTTCACCGCAGTTACAAATGCCTTCAAGACCTCCGGAAACGCCGACGGGATGGCATCCGCCATCGCTTCCAAGCGTTCCGCCGCCGAGGCTGCCGTGGAGAAATTCGTCAGCTTCATCGACGCGCAGTAAAATCGGAATACTCCTTTCTTCCGACCGGAATTGAGCGCGGTCGGATCGGAAAACGCCCATGTCCGCCGGAAACGGACGGGGCGTTTTTCTTTTACGCATACGGTTCCGGAGACGGACGTTATTTGTATAATACGATGAAATTAGAGGACGATATTAGAGTGTTATTGACACCGAAGACGTCTTTGTGCTATAATATTATCGTATAATTCTCGGATAATCAGCATAATATCAGCCATTAAAGCAATATCGGCTCCGATTCGTGTTGGACGATATTGCACCTCCGGATGCCGCTTCGTGACCCGGGGCAGCCGGTCTTTTCCCGAATCCTTCTCTTCGTTTACACGGAGGTGATTCTATTGTATTACAGCCTTTCTTTTCGTGACAGTATGCCGTGGTGCGTCTATTTCGGACAGTACCGGCAGAGCAATCACTGGGAGCACCGCGGAAAAAAACTGCCCTTTCATCTTCTGATCTACGTGACCGGCGGCAGTGCGGTCTTCAACCATTCCGGCAGCTCTTACGAGGTGAGGACCGGAGACTGGCTTCTGATCCCGCGCGATACCTTTTATACCGCCGATACCGCAGATTTCTGCGAATACTATTATTTCCATTTTACCGCCAATCTCATGGAATGCGGCGACGTCCTGCCCGAAAACAAGAGCGGTTGGGGCTTCGGTTATTCCGCAGAGCCGCAGGAAAACACCGCCGAGAATTCGACCGTCTGCTGTCTGACCGATTATATGCGCTTTCCGGAGCATTCCACGGTGATGCTTCCGCTCTGCGCCAAGCTGCATCACCGTCTCTTCAAGCTTCAGTCGGAAGCGGAATACGAATTCCAACTGATCTTCGGGCAGATCCTGCTCGAGCTCAGCAAGCAGCTCCGCAACAGCGCCGATCCGCCGTCCTCTGCGCTTGTCAATAAGATCGTGTATTATATCCACGAAAATATTTCCGAGCCCATCACGCTGAACGATCTCGCGGAGCATTTCGGCCTCTCCAAATCCTATATTCTCAAGCTGTTCCGGCAGACCTTCAATACGACGGTTACGGTCTATATCAACAACGTGAAGCTGGATAACGCCTTGCAGCTTCTTCTGACCTCGATGATGAATATCAACGAGATCTCGGCGTTTCTCGGCTATACCGACTCCGCGTATTTTTCAAGACTGTTCAAGCGGAGATTCGGCATCTGCCCCTCGAAATACAATCAGAATATCTACTGATAAAGAAAGGAAACACGATATGAAAAAATTGACGGCGCTGCTTCTCGCACTGCTTACGGTATGCTCCTCCGTGATCGTTCTCGCGTCCTGCGCGGACGGGAAAGAACCCGGCAAGGGAACGGAACCCGTGACCCGGGGCGAGACGCAGCCTCCTGAAGAGTCCGGCTCCGGTTACGATAAAAGCGATCTCCCGGATTCCTACGATCTTGACGGTTATCTCTTCCGCTTTATGTACACGGAGGACCCCCTCTCCCTTAATATGATGTTTCCGGAGGAGAGCATTGCCGAACCGGTGAACGACGCGATGTACTCGCGCAATCAGTCGCTTTCCGAAAAGTATAACTTTGAGATCGAAAACAACAATCTTCCGGTCGATGCCCTGAAATCCTCCATCGCCGCGCAGGACGATCTGTTCGACGTTTGCTCCGTTTTCCTGACCACCGCAGTCTCGAAGATGCTGGAATCCTATTTCTACGATATGAACGACGTTGTTAATCTGAACCTCACCAAGAATTACTGGGATCAGAATTTCAACGAGCAGATGTCGATCGGCGACGCGCTCTATTACGTCTGCGGCGATATCGGCGTAGCGGACGACGATAAGCTTATGGTCATCATGTACAACCGTGAAATGGCTGACGACTACGGCATCGAGAATCTGTACGACGTCGCGTACGCAGGCAACTGGACCTACGACCTGATGGCGAAGTACGCAAAGCAGGTCGCGTCCGATCTGAACTATGACAATAAGATCGACGAAAACGACGTCGTCGGCTTTATGTACGCCTCCAATAACCTGATGCCTCCGCATCTTGCCGCCTGCCTGACCAATCTCTGCGTGAAGGACGACTTTGATCTGCCCATGCTCGTTGACGACTTTGAGCCGTTCATCGCGGTTTGCGATAAAATCAGCGGTATTTTTGACGACACCCTTGCGTTTGACTGGCTGGAAATGGGCTCCGCGCAGGTCGCCGGGATCCAGAGCCTCGTCAACACGAAGCACGTTCTGTTCCAGAATATGATCCTTTCCCAGCTCCGCCGTCTCTACCGTGATATCGAGGCAGGCTTCGGTATCCTCCCGATGCCGAAATACGATGATCTGCAGGACGCGTATTCGACCTCCATCTACGTCTTCGACGTTCTGACGATCCCGAATACCAACCGTCACCTCGCAGAGACCGGCTTTATTCTCGAAGCGCTTGCCGCGGGAAGCGAGCAGCTCACCGACTCGTATTATCACAAGTGCCTTGAAAGTAAGTTCGTCCGTGACGAAGAGTCCTTTGATATGATCAATATGATGCGCTCGAACGTCACCTACGACCTCGCTTACTACTGCGATTTCGGCGGTCTCTATAACGCCATCTCCAACTCCTTCCTCAAGACAAAGAATTCCAACGAGATGGTCTCCACTATCGCGTCGAAGCTTACTGCCGCCGAGGATGCGGTCGAGCGGTTCATCAGCTACGTCGACGCGTTCTGATCTTCTGTCCGTTGCGAAAACCCCCGGAAACCGATTTCCGGGGGTTTTGCTTCGGCGGGGAAGGAAAGCAGTATTCATTCGGATAAAAAAATCAGTCCCATCGTCAGACGGGGCTGATTTTTATGTTTTGTCTTATCCGGTTCCGTGCTTTTCAGGCAAGCAGTACCGGAAGCAGGATCAGCAGGCTGAGGAGCAGTACGACGACGATCGCGACCGGAAGGATCACGAGCAGCGCCGAGAGGATCATTGCCGGCATATCGCTTTTTTCAAGTCCGCCGTGTGCTTCGATCTCGTTCTGAAGCTCCTTCTGCTTCTCGCTGTTGTCTTTTTTCAGACGGTTCCACCACATAAGGCTGACCTTATCGGCTTGCGTTTGCCGTGGTGGTATTCACGTCGAAGAGATAGTTGCCGTGCTCGTCCAGCTTCTTGTCGAGGTTGTGGCAGGCGACGAAATGACCGGGTTCGATCTCCACGAGGGGCGGGGGAACGCGCTTGCACTTGTCGCACGCCATAAAGCATCTCGTGTGGAATTTGCAGCCCTCCGGAGGACGGATCGGGCTCGGGATGCTGCCCTCGAGGATGATACGCTCCTTGGTGAGGCTTTCCGGGTCGGTCGTCGGGATGGAGGAGAGCAGGGCGACCGTGTAAGGATGACGCGGATCGCGGAACAGCGTTTCGGCGTCTCCGAGCTCAACGATGTTGCCGAGATACATGACGCCGATGCGGTCGGAAATGTAACGGACGACCGAAAGGTCGTGGGAAATGAACAGATAGGTGAGATCCTGCTTTTCCTTGAGCTCCTGCAGAAGGTTGATGATCTGCGACTGGATGGAGACGTCAAGCGCAGAAACGCACTCGTCGCAGACGACGAATTTCGGATTGACCGCAAGCGCACGCGCGATGCAGATTCTCTGACGCTGACCGCCCGAGAACTGATGCGGATAGCGGTGCAGCATATAATCCTGCAGACCGCACATATTCATGACGTCGAGGATGTATTCCTTCATCTTAGGCGAGCCGTGCTTGAAGAAATTGTGCGTCACGAGACCTTCCTCGATGATCTGACCGACCGTCATACGGGGGTTCAGGGAAGAGTACGGGTCCTGGAAGATGATCTGCAGATCCTTGCGGAGATGACGCATCTCGGAGTACTTCAGTCTCGAGAGGTCGAGCCCTTCGTCGAGCATTGCCTCGTATTCGGCAAATTTCGGGTCTGCGGCGTGTTTCGCTTTTTCCTTCTCCACGTCCGCGGTCAGGACTTCGCGCTTTTCTTCGAGCGTTTTCAGGGCTTTTTCGAGCTTATCCTTCGCTTCGGTGTGAGCGGCAAGCTGCTTTTCCGCGGCGGCGATCTTCTTTTCCGGCTTTTTCACGTCGGCGGGGTTTGCCTTGATGTCGGCTGCCTGACTCGTGAAGAACTCGATCTCCGCGAGCTCCTTGGCGAGCTGACGCTTCGTATTGACGATCTCAACGTCGTTTTCATACTTTTTCATCAGAACCTCGGCACCTGCCGTGGGATCTTCCAGAGAAGCGAAACCGCCGAGGATCTTAACGACGTCGCCGAACGCGGTATTGGCTTCGGCAATGGCAAGGTTCATTGCCTGATGCTGATAGAAGTCGGCGTTTTCGCCCGCCTCTTCGCATACCTTCGTGCACTCCTCCGCCTTTTTGTACATGGCTTCGTAGTGCTTGATCATCTTCTTCGCGTTTTTCAGCGTATCCTTGACGTAAGCGGGCGCGAATTCCGGGATCGTCGTCCCGTAGTAGATCGTGCTTCCTGCGGTCTGCTTGTAAAGCTGAAGGATGACGCGGCCGAGCGTGGATTTTCCGCAGCCGGATTCGCCGACGAGACCGAAGGTCTCACCCGCGTGGATGTCGATCGTGATCTCCTCGTTGGCACGGACGTAAAGCTGTTCCTTCTGGAAAAAGCTCGACTTCGGAATAGGGAAGTACTTTTTAAGGTTTTTGATGGACAACAGCGTTTTGGTGTTCGACACTCGTCCTCACCTCCTTCTCGGGATAGAAGCAGCGGATTTTCTGCCCGGGCGTGACCTCTCTGAGCTCAGGCTCCTCTTCAAGGCATTTTGCCGTTGCGTATTTGCAGCGCGGCGCGAATTTGCATCCCTTCGGCAGCGCCAGAGGATGAGGAACGACGCCGGGAATGGGTTCGAGCTTGTGGGTGATGTTGTCGATTCGCGGAATGGAATACATCAGACCTTCGGTATAGGGGTGGGAGGTCGGGCAGTCGGTGAAGATCACCTTTGCCGCCGTCTGCTCCACGACCTGACCGCAGTACATGACGACGACGTCGTCCGCCATCTCGTTGATGACACCGAGGTCGTGCGTGATGAAGATGATCGCGGTGCCGTTTTCCTTCTGAAGATTGTTCATCAGACGGAGGATCTGCGCCTGGATCGTAACGTCGAGAGCGGTCGTAGGCTCGTCGGCGATGAGGATCTTCGGCTTGCAGGCAAGTGCCATCGCGATCATGACTCTCTGACGCATACCGCCGGAGAGCTGATGCGGATACTGGCGCATGACCGATTCGGGGTTCGGGATCTGGACCGCGTAAAGCATTTCCTTGACCTTTTCCCGCGCTTCGGCCTTGGTCATATTCTGGTGGATGATAAAGGGCTCGGAAAGCTGCTTTTCCACGGTGAAGACGGGGTTAAGGCTCGTCATCGGTTCCTGGAAAATGACCGAGATCTTGTTGCCGCGAATGTCGTACATCTGCTGCTGGGTAAGCTTGGTGAGATCGGTGCCTTCAAAGAGGATCTCGCCGTCGGCAATGTAGCCGTTGCCGTCCAGAAGCTGAAGAATGCTCATTGCGGAAACGCTTTTGCCGGAGCCGGATTCGCCGACGATACCGATCGTTTTTCCTTCCTCAAGGGAGTAGGAAACGTCGTTTACCGCCTTGACGGTGCCTTTTCTCGTTTTGAAATAAGTATGGAGGTTCTTAACTTCCAATAATGCCATTTTACGTTCCCTCCTTACTTTTCCTGACTGCTCTTCGGGTCGAAGACGTCACGGAGCGTATCGCCGATGATGTTGATGCTGATCGTTGCGATCGCAAGGAAGATCGCGGGGAAGAGCCACTGCCACCAGTAGAATTTGATGACGATGGAGTTGTTCGCGCCGTTCAGCATATTACCCCAGGTGGGACGCGGCTGCTGAACGCCGAAGCCGAGGTAGGAAAGCGAGGACTCCGTCAGCAGACAGCCGGCGAAATCAAGCGTGACCGAAACGAGGATGGTAGAGATGACGTTCGGCAGGATATGACGGAAGGCGATGCGCTTTTCCTTGATACCCATTGCCTGCGCCGCGATGACGAATTCCTTTTCACGCTCGGCAAGCACCTGCGCGCGGATCATGTGAGCGAGACCGGTCCACGAAAGGAGACCGAGGATCATCATGATAATGAAGATTCGCATCGTTTCGCTGATATCCTTCGTCGCGATGACGTAGGAAAGCATCATTGCGAAGGGAAGGAAGGGAATTGCCGAGAAGATCTCGGTGATACGCATCAGAAGCATATCGACCCAACCGCCGAAGTAACCGGAAACGCATCCGACGATGATGGCGATGATGGTCGAAACGATGACGGCGACGGCGCCGATGGTCATCGTCATTTTACCGCCGTGAACGATGCGGGAGAAGGTATCGCGTCCGAGGTTATCGGTGCCGAAGACGTATCCGCGCGTACCGACGCTCTTGATAAGCTTTCCTTCTTCGTTGACGACGTAGGTCTGCTTCGCGCCGGGGAAGATATCACCGGCGGAAATGCCCTTGACGTTCGACTGACCGACGTCGTTGTGACCCCATGCGTACACGGTGTTCTTATCGGTCTTCGCAACGTAATGACGGGTACCGGAGGCGATGGAGATCACCTTTTCGCCTTCTGCGATCGTCGGGAAGGCTGCAACGCCGTAGTTCGTATCACCGCAGATGAGGACCTCACCGTTGGAAAGAAGGAACCCGTAGCTGTTGTTCGTTGCGGCGATATCGACGACGTCGAGGGAAGCGGAATTGGCGTAGGGAAGGATTTTTTCCACTTTCTTGCCGGAGGAGGATTCGGCGGTCATAAAGTCCATGAAGCCGCCGGGCGCGACGATCGTGCCGTCGTCCATCAGAAGGACGGCGTAGTAGTTGGAAAGGGAGACCTTGCTGACGTTCTTATAGCCGACCGTGCCGTCTTCGTTTTCGTGCTCCATGATCTCTTTCATGTTGATGCACGCCTTCGTGTTGCCCCACATATAGAGTTCGCCGTCGTAAATGAAGGCGACGCACTGATAACCGCAGAGCAGGAAGTCGATCTTTTCGGGGTCGATCTTTTCGTTCATGAACTTCTCGGGCATCAGGATGACCGGGTCGTCCGTGTTGAGCAGCTCGTTTCTGCCGAACTGACCGCGGGAGTTGTTGCCCCAGCCGACCATTCTGCCGTCGTTCGTAACGGCAATGACGAAGTCGGAGCCGGCAGACGCCGTATATACGTTGCCTTCGGTGATCGCGGGATCAAAGTCCTTCAGGTCGATGTTCGTTCCGGCGAGCTTCGTGGCGCCCCAAATATAGAGGGTGCTGTCGCTGCTGACGCCGACCGTGAAGTTCGAGACGCCGCTGATCGTGCGGACGTTGTTCTTCAGCCCGGAGGGAACGCTGCGCATCGACATATTCGGCGCGAGGTTTGCCTGCAGCGGGTCGATATAGTTCAGGTCGATCGGGAAGAAGAAGGGTCCGATGAAGACGAACAGGAAAAGCGCGATGAGGACGCAGAGCGCACCGACGGCAAGCTTTCTGCGGAAGAACGCCTTGACCGCCATTCTGCCGGGGCTTTCCAGCTTTTCAACGGTAAAGATATCCTCTTCGGAAAGCTCCTTGCTTGCGCCGAGAAACATACGGCGGAGCCATTTCCAACCGGTTTTCAGAGCGTTTACGAATTTGTTTTCCTTTTTGGAAGCGGAATTACCGGTATTCATATTGTTATC
This sequence comes from Lachnospiraceae bacterium, assembly GCA_024404495.1. Lineage (GTDB taxonomy): Bacteria > Bacillota > Clostridia > Oscillospirales > CAG-272 > CAKRZE01. Next base: position 17,384 of record JAKSPT010000004.1, on the reverse strand, counting down.
CATCATTCTGCCTCCTTATTTGTTGACGCGGATACGGGGATCCACGAAGCCGTAAACGATATCGGTGATAAGGTTGCCGGCGAGCGAAACGAAGATGTAGAACATCTGCAGCGCGAGGACGACCTCGTTGTCGTGATTGGTCAGCGCCTGGAAATAGGTTCTGCCGATGCCGTTCAGCGCGAAGATGTTCTCGATCATCAGCGAACCCGAAAAGATGCCGAGGAACCAGCCGATGACGAGGGTGATGATCGGGATGAGGGCGTTGCGGAAGGCGTGGGAGTAAATGACGACCTTTTCCTTCAGACCCTTGGCGCGAGCGGTGCGGATACAGTCCATCGAGAGCGCCTCGATCATCGAGGAGCGGACGTAACGGGTCATACCGCCGAGCGAGCAGAAGGTCATGACGATAAGGGGAAGGGCGAGGTAGTACATCTTGTCCCAGAACTGTCTCCACGCCGACCATTCGCCGCTTCCCGCGGTACTCATACCGTTGACCGGGAACCAGCCGAGCAGGACGGCAAACAGCCAGATGAACAGGATGGCGATGATGAAGGTCGGAAGGCTGTAACCGACGATCGTGCCGACCTGTACCGCGACGTCACGTTTGCTGCCCCGCTTGACGGCACAGAAGATACCGAGCGGTATCGTGATGCCGAGCGCGAGGACCGTCGCGAATATATTGATGAATATCGTGTTTTTCATCGGCTCCTTGATGACCTCGGAAACGGGTTTGCCGTAATAGTTCGAGTCACCGAAGTTGCCTTCCAGAAGACCGTTCAGTCTTCCGAAATAAGATCTATTATCATTTTCGTCGATCCGGTCGTAAGGCTTCAGACCGATCCAACGCAAATATCTTTCAACAGTCGTACCGTTCAGACCGTATTTTTTCTGCCAGTATTCATATCGGACTTCGTAGTCAAGCTTGCCCTTGCTCGCCTTGACCTCTTCCTTGGCAGTTTCAGCGGCCTTGTCCACGGGAAGCATATTGTATATCAGAAACAGCAAAAAGGAGAGAATGAAGAATACGAGGATGATATACAATATTCTCTTTACTATGTATTTGCCCATTGTGTTCCTCCGATAATTGATGAGAATGCCGGATTTCTGGGGGAAGGGAAGAAATGCCTTTGTGGTTCATGATAAAGCAGAGAGCGGAGGCGGCGTGAACCGCCTCCGCTCCCGGCAGGTCATACTAAAGACTTGTTCGGATTGCTGATCCCGGATAATTATTTCGCGTAGTCGGCGTAGAAGTCGGCAGCGTCCAGAACGTAGCAAGCAGAGTAGTCGTCGTAGAAATCGGGGTTGATCGTCCAGTTCCAGGAGTAGTCGTACATAGCGGAGTTGAAGCCGGTCGCGAAGTTGATCGCGTTGCACTTCGGAGTTCCGTCGTAGCCGTAGGAATCCATGCGGCAGAGCTCACCGTAAACGCCCGCGGAGAAGTCGCAGGAAACGTAAACGATGTACATACCGATCTTGGTGGTCGCGTTCTCGTTGGTCTGCCATGCGGTCAGAAGCTGGTCGGTAACGTTATTGGGCTGCGTGCCGTACCAGTTGATTGCGAGAGGCATGTAGTAGTTGCCGTCGATCTTAACGGTCTTGTACTTGCCGTCGGTGGTAGCGAAGTGGAGGTTGTCCTTGGAGAGCTCGTAACCGGAGAGCTTCTTGTAACGGACAGCGTCGGTCCCGGGCTTGAAGGATTCACCCTTCTCGTTGTAGATCCAGCCTGCCGCTTCGAGAACAGCGATTGCGCTGTCTGCGCTGTAAGCGTACTGGTTGAGCTTGATGGTGTTCTTGTTCGCCTGGAAAGCGGAGAAGCCTTCGTAGTACGGACCGTGAACGACGGAACCGTAACCGCCGGTGAAGGTCTGAGCGAACTCAGGACGGTTGATGGTGTACATGATCGCCTGACGGACTTCGGTCATACCGGTAGGACCAAAGTCGGCACGGAAGCCGAGCTTACCGTAACCGGCACGGTCGTAGTGGGTCTCAGCGAACTTGCCGTTGCTCTCGGAAACGATCTTCAGAGCAGCCTTGGTGTCGTCACCGCCGGTGATACCTGCGATAACGTCGACCTTACCGGTCGTGAACTGGTCCATCTGAGTCTCGGAAACGACCTTGACGTAGGTGATGGTCTCGATGGAGGCCTTGCCGCGCGCGTCGTCACCGGGGTAAACGGGGTTGAGCTTCAGGGTAGCGGTAAGAGTGGACTCGTCGTAATTGGTAACGGTGTAGGGACCGGAGTAAGGAATTGCGGAGTTCCACTTCATGTTATCCTTGATCTTGGCTGCGGTAACGTAGGTATCGACGCCTTCAACGGTTTCCTTCTTGTAGAACTCGTCGGAGAGGCCGCATTCCTTGTTGTCGTTGACAATGATGTCAGCGTCGCCGAGGTACAGGGCAAGGGGATCGGGGCTGAAGCCGGCGTTGCCCATTGCGTAGTAGTAACCTGCGTAATCAGCGGTAAGAGTGACGGAGAAGGTGTAGTCGTCAAGAAGCTTGACGCCGGAGAAGTAGACCTTGTCGCCCTCGCCGGTGTACTTGGAGAATTCGTCGAAACCGACGACGGTCATACCGGAGTTGCCGGTGCCGCCTGCTGCCTGAGCAACGGCGGTGGAGTTGGAAAGGAGAGCAGCGATGTAGTTCTTCGCGGTAATCGGAGATTCATCGGAGAACTTCATGCCTTCCTTCACCTTGATGGTGAAGGTGATGGTGCCGTCTTCATTGACGACGGAGGTAGGAATCTCGGCGAGAGCCTGCATATTCCAGATGTACGAACCGGACTTGTCAGTCTGAACGGTAGCGTAACCGGAAACGAGGTTCTGGATGTCGAGGTCGGAAGAAGAGGGAGAGGACTTGCCCCAGCTGGAGTTACGGAACGCGCCGGAAAGGTCGGTGGAGCTGCCGAGGATAACGGAGTTAGCCTCGCCGGACTTGACGGTAGCAGCAACGATCGCATCCGCGGGACCCCAGTAAGGAGTGGTCGCGAAGCCTTCGATCTTACCGTTGTAGAGATCGAAGTACTGGTTGGAATAAAGCGGGACCTCACAAACGAGATAGTTCCATCTCTGGATGTAGAGCTTCCACCATTCGTTGAAAACGTCATCGGCGGTCTTGTACTTGGAGCTGCCTTCGGGAACGGTCACGTTGTAGACCATAGCCATAGAAAGGAAGTCCATACCGAGTTCGTACTTGACGCCCTCGTACTCGACAAAAGCCTTGCCGTTTTCGTCTTCGGTAACCATATCGATGGTCACCTTGGAACCGATCATGTCATAAACAGACGTGAAATCGGTGTGCTCGACAGCGTCATTGTCGTCAATGTCCTGATAGACAACGGTCTTGGTCTTTGCGCAGGAAGCGAAAGAGACCGCGACGAGCAGAAGCGCCATCACGAGCGAAAGAATTCTGATCTTTCTCATGTTTTCCTCCATGTTTTTGTTTTATACTAATGTCGATTTGACATATCGTATACGGAATAAGATTTTGTTGAAAAAGAGCAACGTATGTCATAATACATACACGGATATTATAAACCAAAAGTTGGACGATGTCAATATTTTCTTTACACATTCCGGATATTTTTTTTAACGCCGCGTTTTTTACGCCGAATTTTATTCCGTTAACGGAATAAAACAGGAAACCTATCACTTTGGACGGGGCATTTTGGCAAAAGATGTTTTATAATAAATATGGAAAACTTTATTATGCCGTTTTGGCGATTCGCAAAATACGGGAGGTTCAATATGAAAAAGAAAATGATCGCTTTTCTGCTTTGCGTCCTGATGCTTCCGGCAATCCTGCCGACCGGCATTCTTGCGGTTGATCCCCTGCCGGAGATGGAGAACGTCAGGCTTTCCGCCGACAGGATCGAAAGCGTGACGATCACCGGCGTGAAAGAGCCCGTCCTCGGAGAAACGACCGTCGTTTACAATGAAGATCTTTCGATCGTATCCGTGCCTGCGAACGCTTGTACGGTCAGCAAAGCCGTCTGGTACAATGAAACAAAAGGAACGACGGACGATACGGTATTCAGACCGGGCTGCGCGTACTGTCTTCGCGTGACCCTGAAGCCGCAGGGCGGTTATTCCTTCCCGTGCGCCGGAAATATAACTCCTTCGTATACCGGTACGGCGACTTTTGACGGAAGGGAAGCGCAGAAAGCGTTCAAGTTCAAGTCCGTCGATACGAACATGGTCGTGTACTCTCCGTATTATTTCGTTCCGGAGGCGCAGCTCACCAACGTGAACATTGCGGGTTTTCCGATGCCCGTTGCGGGAATGTCAATGGACACGTCCGGCATTGAAGTCACCTCTCTCCCGCTGAACGGCTGCACCGGGGAGAGATTCTATTGGTATAACGTGGACACCGGTGAGATCGGCGGGAATACGTTCGTCGCCGGAAACAGTTATTATCTCGTAGCGGAGATCAACGCAAACGAAGGATATTTCTTTGCAAGTCCCAACGATGCCCCCGGTGTTTTTTCCGGTACGGTAAACGTCAGCTGTTTCCGTCCCGTCGTTCAGAATTTTTCCGATAACGGAAGGCATCTTACGGTCCACTCCAAGGTCTATGATCTGCAGTGTGGCCATGTCGACGTTGAGGTAAGGGGAAAGAAGGACCCCACCTGTATTGAAGAAGGCTATTCCGGCGATACTTACTGCTCGTACTGCGGCGCGCTTCTCTCAAGCGGGCAAAAGCTTGAGAAGACCGCGCATATCGAAAGCGACTGGATCGTTCACATCGAACCCGCCCCCGGTGTGGACGGCGGAAGACATACGGAATGTACCTACTGCCATGCCGTACTGAAAATCGAGAGGATCCCCGCGCTTGAAGTTGAATGTGAACATAAGAACACCTTGCTTTCCGGCGCAAAGGCGGCGACCTGCACCGGGGAAGGCTATACGGGCGATACGGTCTGCAAAGACTGCGGCAAAACGGTTACGGCAGGGGAAAAGATTCCCGCAATCGGACACGATTATAAGGACGGTGTCTGCACGCGGTGCGGCGCAAATGACCCGGATTACAAACCCGCGGAAACCGAGCCGACGGAAACCGAGCCGACCGAAACGGAACCCAACGGAACCGAACCCACGGAAACCAAGCCGGTTTCGACCGAGCCTGCGGCGACCGAACCGCTCGTGACCGAACCGCCCGTGACCGGTTCCGCCGACACGAAGGTTCCCGGCGCCAAACCGTCCGATGATAAAAAACTGAAGACCGTTCTTCTCTGGACGGGGATCCCCGCCGCTGCCCTGATCGGCGGCGGAGCCGCGTTCGCCGTGATGAAGAGAAAGAAAAAATAAACCGGAACGAAATCGTAATTTGGGAGGATCACTATGAAAAAGAAAATTCTCGCTTTTCTGCTTTGCGTCCTGATGTTTTCGGCAGTTCTGACGACGGGCATTCTTGCGGATGATGACATGACGAAAATCAAGAACATAAAACTCTCCGATGATGGCATTCTGACGTGGGATGCGTTCACGGGAGCTGATAATTATATTATCCTTGTCGGTTCAAAAAACGGTTATACCAGCCAGACGCGTATTGATTTGAAAGAAGTGTGTATGACGAACGGTATGCAAAGCGGCACTTACAGCGTCGATATATGGGCAGCAGCAGGAGGAAAAGTAGTCTCCTCTTATACGCGAGTGGAGAAAAGATTTACCTATACAGCCCCATACCCCAAACTGGACACCCCCCAAAACCTTCGTTGGGATAAAAATATTGCAAGATGGGATCCGGTGGAAGGCGCAGATTATTACATTAGCAATTGGTATAAAAACGGGGAATTTATTAAGTCACAACGATTTTATAATTGTTTCTGTGATAATGAATGGTTTCTTAGTCAGCTGATAATCGGCTCGACTTATAAGTTTGACGTACAAGCGGTCAGCACTTCGGGGCATCCTGCCGGGGATGTAGCAACAAGCCCGGAAATGCTTTATCACGAATACGGAACGATCACTGTCGTTGAGATCACCGGTGTAAAAGAGCCCGTCGTCGGTGAGCCGACAGCGATCAAAGCATCCGACCTCACGCTCGTTTCCTCCCCCGCGAACGCCTGTACGACCGTAAGCGCACAATGGTACAACGGAACCGACAACACGAGTGCTGACACCACATTCAAGGCGGGCTGCGAGTATTACCTGATCGTGACGCTGACTCCCGCAGACGGATGCAATTTCAAGTGGGGCAGCTCGGGGTTGACTTGTTCCGGGAAAGCGACCATCAATGGGGTCAATGCCCGTATGAAGATACGCACGTCTCTCACGGCAAAGAATCTGAAAATCTACTCCGAGTATTATACTCCCGCGCCGTGCAAACATACGTCAACCGAAGTCAGAAACGCCAAAGCGGCGACCTGCACGGCGGAGGGCTACTCCGGCGACACCTACTGCAAGGTCTGCGGGGAGGTCGTGGAATCCGGACATTCGATCGCGAAGACCGCGCACACCGAGAGCGGCTGGATCACCGATAAGGCCGCCGCGCCCGGTGTAGAGGGCTCGAAGCATAAGGAGTGCACCGTCTGCCATACGACGCTGAAAACCGAAACGATCCCTGCACTGAAAGTTGAGTGCAAGCATACGAATACCGAAATCAAAAACGCGGTGAAGGCGACCTGTATGGAAGAGGGCTATACGGGAGACACGGTCTGCAAGGACTGCGGCAAGACGATCACTGCCGGAATGAAGCTCCCCACGCTCGGACACGATTTTGAAGACGGCGTCTGCACGCAGTGCGGTGCAAAAGACCCGGATTACAAACCCGCGGAAACCGAGCCCGTTGTAACCGAACCCGTTGTAACCGAACCCCTTGAAACCGAACCTGCGGAAACGTATCCCGTCGAAACGACACCCGCAGAAACCAAGCCGACGGAAACAGAACCCACCGGAACCGAACCGACAGCGACCGAGCCGACGGCGACCGATCCCGTCGGCACCGACGCCGTCGGAACCGACGTTCCGGGAACTGACGCTGCCGGAACGGAGCAGACCGGAGAAACCGAAAAAACGTCTTCGCTCTGGTGGCTGTGGATCATCATCGCATTCCTTGTCGGCGTCGGAGGCGTTTTCGCCGTTTACAAAATGAGCGAAAAGAAGAAGCAGGATTAAATCCCTCTTCTGCCCGTCTGACCGGTTAATAAGTGTCCCGCCCGGAATCCGTTTTCCGGAAACCGGGCGCGGGTTTCCTTTTGAAGGATATTGCTTCTTGCAAAGATCGGGAAAAGGGGTTATAATGTAATGAAAAGGAGGGGGAGGTCCTATGCGCAGGGGCGTCGGAAAAGAAATAAAGATCGCCTTTTGGTTTACGCTCGCGTTTCTTCTCGGCGGGATCATTCACTTCTCGCTGTATTATGTTGAATGGGCAGACTGCATTTCGCAGATCTATTACCTCGCTCTTGTAACGGCTTGGACGATCTCGATCCGGTACCGCATCGTGGACCGGAAGGTCCGCCGTCTGCTTCTTGCGACTGCCGTACTGTTTCTGCTTTCGATTTTTCTACAGATGTTCCGTTACCGGATTTTTTGTCAGCTTGAAACGGCAAAACGGTATTTCTGGTACGGGTATTATTTTCCCATTCTGTTCGTTCCGATCCTCTTTCTGTTCGTATGCCTTCGTCTGAAGCTGGAGGAGAACGAAAAACTCGACCGCCGCTGGCTGCTGATGCTGATCCCCTCCGCCGTTCTCTTTCTGCTCGTGATGACGAACGACCTTCATCAGATCATCTTCATTTTTCCCGAAGGCAGCAGCGGTGTGACCGGAACCTATACGCACGGAATGACGTTTTACCTTATTTACGTTTGGGTCATTCTCGTGTTCGGTCTGGCAATATTCTTCGCCGTGAAAAGCTGCCGCGTCCCGAACGCGGGAGGCAGACTATTCATGCCTTTGTATTTCTCGCTGTACGGCATTCTCAGTATCTTCGCGATGCTCGATCTTCCGAAAGTCAACGGCGTGACCGTCTGGTTTTTCGTCGAGTGTCACGCCATGGTAACGATCGGCTTAGCGGAATCCTGCATCCAGCTCGGTCTGATCCCGTCAAACAGCAGTTACCGAACGGTTTTCCGCCATGCCGACAAGCCGGTCGTCATTTCCGATCTGAGCGGGACGCCGGTCTATTCCTCTCCCTCCGCCGAGAGGTTGTTTATGAGGGGGGAACCGGTGCAGGTTCATACCCAACCGATCAGCGGCGGAAGCGTTTCGTGGGCGATCGACCTGACCGAAATCACCGAGCTGAACCGCGGGATCGAAAGCGCAGCGGAGAGCATAAAGAGCCGGAACGACTATCTGCGCACCGAAAACGCGCTGAAGGAAGAGCAGTCCGGACTGGAAGCTCGAAACGCCCTCTATAACAAAATCGCGTATATCGTGACGCCGCAGCTCGAAACGGTCAAAGCGATCCTTCACCGTGAAAACGGTACCGTCTCCGACGTCGACCTTGCGAAAATCGCCGTGCTTGACGCCTATATCAAAAGACGGAGCAATATGGAGCTGCTCCGTTCCGATGAGAAAAACTTTCCGGTTGGAGAGCTATCCGCCGCTGTCCGCGAGTCCTGCGAATACCTGAAGCTATGCGGCGTGACCGCAGTTCTGAACGAAACGGGGGCTTCGCTTCCCGCCGACGCTCAGATCGTTCTCTACGAGGCGTTTGAAGCCGTGACCGAAGGCTGTCTTGACTCTCTGCGTTTTCTTCTGATCAACGTTGACAACGGTGAAAATGGCGCCGTCATGCGGCTTTTGCTGAACGCGCCCGGGACCGATCCGGCGTGTCTGCGCGATATGCTCCCGGCAGGCGTTGGCTTCTCCGCGTCTTCCGATCAAGACGCTGACGAAGTGACGGTCCTTATGACGGTATGCGAGGGGAGGGAGAAAGAATGAAAACGGTTTCCGAACTGTCGTTTACCGCGCTTGGTATCCTCGGTACGTGGCAGATGCTTTTGTTTCTCGGCTCCGTCTGGTATCTTGTCATGAACTGCCGGGAAAAACGGTGGACGAAACCGATTATCGGCTGCCTGCTTTCTTCTCTGATGGTCGTCTTCAATTATTTCTCGTTCCAGTTCTCTGCCGATACGATCTCCCCGTTCGGCGTACATGACTGGGTAAAACGGGCTGAAATGCCGTACGCAAAAGCGCCCTCGATCCTCGTGATTTCCGTCTGCGCCGTGATGACGGTGATCGAGGTTCTGCTTCTTCGCTCGTCGCTTCGGTGGTATCGAACGCATATCACGTCGGGTTCCATCAAGGAAGCGATCGAAACGCTTCCCGTCGGGGTCTGCGCCTACGAGGACAGCGGCAAGGTCACGCTGAAAAATACGACGATGGAGCAGCTTTGCCGCCGTCTGACGGGACAGGCGCTCCTGAACGGCACCGTGTTTTCGCGGGCTCTGGAGGAGGAAAGAAACGGACTTGTCGAAAGGACCGTGGAACTGCCCGGTTTCGGCGTATGGTCCTTTGAAAAAGACCGCATCGGCGAGAAAAACGACGAATATTCTCTTCTCGTCGCGTATAACGTGACCGAAGCCTACCGGAAGACGCAGACGCTGAACGAGAAGCGCCGGACGCTTGAGGAGCTGAACGATAAACTGACCGAATACAACCGCCGCATTGAGACGGTCGTCGCGGAAAGGGAACGTCTGGCGGCGAAAATCAGGATACACGACGAGCTCGGCGCGGATATGCTCCTGATCCGGCACTGTCTTACGAGCTCCGGCGATGAAAAAGAAAAAGAAGAAATTCTGTACCGTGCCAATCGCAACGTCTCCTTCCTGCTTGAAAAGGACGAGGCGCACGCGGACGAATACGAAATGGTGCTGAAAACGGCAAAGGAACTCGGCGTGACCGTAGCGATTGACGGCGTACTGCCCGGAACAGAGCCCCAAAAGCACGTCGTCGCAACGGCAATGCACGAATGTCTGACCAATACGCTCCGTCACGCGCACGGCGATATGCTGCATATCAGCATCACGGAAACCGAATACGGTACGGCGGTGACCCTGACCAACAACGGCATCCAACCGACCGGGGAAATCAGGGAAAAAGGCGGTCTTTCCGCTCTTCGCGCGCTCGCGGAAAAAGCGGGCGGAACGATGACTGTGGGAATCGAGCCGGTTTTCGCGCTGACGGTAACGCTCCCGAAGGAGGAAAAAGAGTATGGCATATAAGGTTCTGATCGTAGACGATCAGCTTCTGCCGAGGCAGTATTTTGAAAGTCTCGTGCGCGGCTCGGATCGGTACGAGCTTGCCGCTTCGATCGAATCCGCGTCGGTCGCGGACGTCTACTGCGCAAAAATGGCGATCGACCTGATTTTAATGGATATCGTGATGGCAGCGGGACCGAACGGTCTCGAAGCGGCGCGGCGGATCAGAAAATCGTACCCCAACGTCCGTATCATTGCCGTGACCTCCATGCCGGACGCACATTTTCTTGCCGAAGCAAGGGACGCGGGCGTTGATTCCTTTTGGTACAAGGAGGTTCAGGACGCGCCGATGCTTGACGTGATGGACCGTACGATGGCGGGGAAGGGCGTCTGGCCCGACCGGTCACCGGTCGTACCGCTCGGAGAGACCGACAGCAGTCTTCTGACCGACCGTGAGCTTGACGTTCTCCGTCTGCTCGCAAAGGGCTATACCAATCAGGAGATCGGTGACGCGCTTGACGTGAGCGTGAACACGGTGCGCTTCCACATCGGCAATCTCCTTTCCAAGACCGGCTGCGGTTCCCGTACCGAGCTTGCCATCACCGCCGCGAAAAGCGGGATCGTGATCTCGGATAAATAAGGCTTTTTTCAGAGGACTGCGGTTTCGCAGTCCCTTTTTTTGAAAACCTATCACTTCGGACGGGGCGAAAATGAAAAAGATGGTGTAAAATATACGCGGCATCCCATATACAGACAGGGATGAACTTATCTTGACAATCCCGGCAGAAACAGTATAATGAATACAGACACAATCATGAAGGAGGGAATCCTTTTGAAAAAGACGCTTACCCTGATCCTTGCCGTAATTACGGTTCTGACGGTCCTTTCCGCCGCTTCCTGCAAACCGGAGACGCCGGACGACCCGACGAAAGAATCGGAATCCGCCGCCACGGAGCCTTTGACCGATCCCGTGACCGATCCCGCAGCGGAATCTGCCGCGGAGCCCGAAACCGAACCCGAAACCGAACCCGCATCCGAACCTGTGACCGAGCCTGAGACGGAACCCGTTACCGAACCGGTCGTCGGACCCGGTTATACGCCGCTTGATTTCGTTCACACGTTTACGGAAACGTGGACCGCGGGCAACGGCAGATTCCTCGACTTTGACGACGCCGGAGGCAAAGCGACCGTGTTCCTTGCGATCTGGAACTCGGACGGAGCGTTTCCCAAAGGCGATATCGTCTTTGCCGACGAGGGCGCCGGGACCTTTCTCTTCACCGTGCGCTATACCGCCGGCAGTACCGCCGGAACGACCGAGACCTTCCGGGTGACGCCGGTCACGGCAAACAGCTTCAGTCTTGAATCGCTGACCGGAGAAACCGATTTCTGGGACGGTACCTATCAGAAATATATCGAGTATCAGTACCCGGACCCCGAGGCGGTCTTTGAGCCGATCCCCGATCATCCCGTCGGCCCTTCTTTCTCACCGCTTGATCTCGTTCATACGTTCACGGGTACCTGGACGTCAAAGGACGGCAGATTCGTTGATTTCGACGATGCCGGAGACAAGGCGACCGTTTTCTTCGCCGTCTGGAACGCGGGCGGAGATTTTCCTGCCGGTGAGATCATTGCCGCCGAGCAGGAGTACGACGACGGGATGGAGTATCCGCGCTTTACGATGACCGTGCGCTATGCGGGCAGCGGTCTTGCGGGTCAGACCGAACGGTTTGAGCTGACACCCGACTCCGCGAACAGCTTCAATATGAAATCGCTGAACGGAACGGGCTCGGACGGTTATTGGAACGGGACCTTCCAAAAGTACATCGAGTATCAGTTCCCGAATCCCGAGAAATTTTTTGAGCCGATCCCCGATCATCCCGCCGAGCCCGAATTCACGCCGCTCGATCTCGTCCATACGTTCACGGAGACGTGGACGGCGAACAACGGCAGATTCGTGGATTTTGACGATGCCGGCGGCAAAGCGACCGTGTTCCTTGCCGTCTGGAACGCCGGCGGTGTTTTTCCTGCAGGAGAGATCATTGCCGCCACGTGTGAAACCCTTTCCGATCCTATGGATTTGCGCTTGACGATGACCGTGCGCTATACGAGCAGCGTTCTGAAAGGGCAGACCGAAACCTTTGAGCTTGAGACCGTTTCGGTGAACAGCTTCAGAATGAAAACGCTGACCGGATCGGACGAATACTGGAACGGAACCTATCAAAAGTATCTTGAATACCAGTTCCCGAATCCCGAAGAGTACTTCGAGCCGATCCCCGACCCCATCACGCCCGCCGAGTTTATCGCCTGCTGTGAGGGCACGTGGACCGCGCCTGACGGACGTTTCCTCTGTTTCCACAAAGAAGGAGAGGACTGCTGCGTCCGCTTCGACGTATGGAACTCCGACCGTGGGATCGGCGAGGGCGTGATCGTTTCCGCCGACGTTCTCGGTCTGGATTATAACATCTGGGTCCGACGTCCCGGAAAAGGCCCGGACAGCGTACAGTATTCCAAATATACCGTTTCGGTCAACGGCGCGAACAGCTTCATGCTGACGGCGAATGAATCCTACGCGTCCGAAACGGAATGGAACAATACTTACACGAAATACATGGACTACCAATATCCCGACCCGCTCAGGACGTGGGGGCACTGAAATGAAAGATATCGAAATACTCAGTGCGGCAGTCGAATACCTGAAGAAACAGCCGAAGGTGGATTTTCATCCGTATCCGGATTACGACGGACGCGTTATGGCGTCGCTGAATACGCTGGATCCGGATTACGACTATCCGAAAAACCACGAAAAAATCGCCGACAAGCCCATTGAAGAGATGGACCTGAAGGATCTTTCCACGATGTACACCTTCATACAGCGCGGGGAACGCTTCTGCGACGGTCATATCGCGGGATTCATAGAGGACGGTACCTTGCTGAAGCTGTTCACCCGTCACATCGAACTGTTGACAAAGGAAAAAAAGTCATTTTGGCGTTCGATTTTCGGCGGGAAAAAGAACGGAAACTGCTGAACCGACAATCAAATAAGAAACCGGGGCTTCTTCTGAATTTCAGGAGAAGCCCCGGTTTGTTTCTGAGCAGTTTTTTACGTTTCGGTAAGAGATATCGGCAGAAGAATGAAAGTCATTGTGTGATGGATATGGAAACCGCACCGTCCGCAAAAGTGATCGAGACCATATCGTCCGAGCCCATTGCCGAGTAGAAAAGCGCACCGGCAATATCACGTTCCGCAATGGTGGTGTACCCCGCGTTTTTGAAAGCGTTGACAGCCTTTTGATAATCGCTTTTGTCAGCGTTGCCGTTGAGAAGGAAGGTGGAATCCATCCGAATCACCTGCGCGTTTTCAAGGATCGTTCCGGGGATCATTTTTGCATACCGTTCGGGCAGGGAATCCGTATCTCCGAACGGATCCCCGGGAGTATCGTCATCCGTTTCGTCATCCTCGTATTCACCGAGCAGGGAGTCGAAATCCGGATGGTAAAGCCCCGGTTCCTTCCAGTCGGAGAAGTCGATCGCATCGATACTGACCTCCGAAACAGAGGCGTTTTCTTCAAAGAAGACCGCGTCGGAAAGGTATCTTGCGTCGGCAAGCTCCAGAGCGTCCGCCATGTCACCTTTCAGATATGCTTCGATCTCTTCGCTGCTCATCTGCGAGAAATCGGGCTCGCGGAGAACGACGTCCTTCTCCGGGTCGCTCGTTTCGGGCTTTTCCTTTTTCCCCGGGAGGAGATCTTTGAACGCGCAGGAGGTCATCATCAGCACGGCGAAAAGGAGAACGAGAAAGGTCATTTTTTTCATTTTACCGTCCTCCTCAATCCATTTTGAAGGTATTCGTGACGAAGCACAGATACGCCGGTTTATTCAGAAAATAGTAGAGCTCCGAATCCATCAGCATCGTCCCCTGATTTCCGAAATCCTTGCTCTGATCAAATACAATTTCTCCGAGATACGGGACCGTTTCATGAGAAGAGTTTGTCATAAACGCGTCTGCAAGGATCAGATCCACGTATTTTCCGCTGTCAACGGCCCCGCCGAAACCGTACTCGATCGAAGCGGCGAATTCACCGTTGGGGAACTTGAAAATGCCTTCGTCGTCGTGCGTCGTCAGAACCTTATTCGGTACGACCTTGACCTTATGATCGATTTTGACCATATCGTTGTTCGCAAACTTCCCGAGATCGAGCGTGATCACGTCGTGCGTTCTCGGTGACACGTCAACAGTATAGCCCGAGAGGTGGAGCGTCTTTTTGATGCCGGTCCTCGTGTAGGTGTCTTTGATGGAATTGCAGATCTTCGGCAGCTTGCCGAAGGGCATCTCCCCGCCGAGGAATACCTTATCCTTGAACGCACTGTCAAACGCGTCCATATTGAACCAGATCTCAATATCGAGGTCACCCTTGTAGGTCCCGTTGAAAATATCCATCCTGTTCTTGCCGGAGGCGGCTCTGTACTTGTCGTAATCCACGGTCTCCGTTTTCGTCAGAACGCCCTTGGCACAGACGTACATGGTATTTCCGGGGACTCCCATAAAGGAAACGGGGTACTCGGTCGCAGCGCCGTCAAAGACGATCTGGCATTTGCGGTCGTTGCTTTCAATGAGCTCCTCCAGCTTTTTGTTGATGTCGTCATACAAAAACTGAAGCGCCACCGCAATTTTGATCGCCTGCCCGATCTGGATGATACCTTCCTCGCTGACGTAGTCGAGCGTATTTCCGATGATTGCCCCGAACAGGGAAACGATCCCGGTGAAAGCGGCAGCCGTAAACCCTTTCGCTCCCGCTAATATTACGGCTACCATCGTAAAAGCACCCATGATACAACCGGCAAGCTGCGTTGCCGTAGGTCTTTTGTCTCCGGTAATGACTTCCATAAAATCTGCCAAAACGGCGCCTTCGCCTGCGCCCGGTATCAGGGCAAGGATCGCGTCAGCGCCGCTTCTGATCGGCAGCTTGAACGTATCCTCGGCTTTCTGAATGATCCTTTGCGCCTCAACGATCTGCTCGGCGGTGATCCCGTATTCTTTCAGCACGCCATTAATGACGTCGTTGATCTCATCCATCGTCAGACGGTTGCCGCAGATCAGATCACCGTGCGCGTTATAGGGACCGAGCGCGATATAGACGCCCATGGAGGCTTGTTTTGTGCCCATATTGACTTTATCGTAATCGATCCCTTTGATTTTGCTGCTTTCTGAACCCGCTGAGACGGGTACCGCCGCGAATGACAGCAGCATGGCGGCAGTCAAAACCACGCATAATAACTGTTTCAGGATTCTTTTCAAAGCTTATTCTCCCCGAGTGGTCGGTCAGGAACCGACGGTTATTTCTTTTCTTCGTCCTTCTTCTTGTCTTTCTTTCCTTTGGCGGCAAGAATGACGACGAGGATGACGACGATCAGGATGATCGCGATCCAGATAAACAGGCAGATGCCGAGCGGCTGGATCGGGCAGATCCCGCAGACCTTGCATTTTTTCTTTGCCGGGTCTTCGGTATCGGGATTGTCGTCCTGATTTCCTTGATTTTCGGTGACTTCGCCTTCCCCGGAAGGACTGCCGGAGCCGTTGGTGATCGTTTTGATATAGAACTCGCTGCCGGTATTGTAGCAGGAGCCGTTCAGTTCATCAACGTCCACGCCGTTGATTTTTACGTTTCTGTCGAAACTATCTTCTTCCTTTGCGTAGAGTCTCGCGATCCGCAGGAAATAGGAATAATTGTCGTGTTCAAAAACGTCCTCGTCGGTGCAGAGGATTCCGTAGACCTTGAGTTCTTCATCCACGTAGTCGTAATCCTCCGCCGTTTTTCCGTCGGCAGGCGCGGAAATGTACTTGAACCAGACGACGTCCTCCATCGTGAAATCACCGGTTCTGTCGGTGAGCTTGTCATCGTCGACAGACGCAAAAATCCGGATTTCGGTCTCGTTGACCTTTGCGCCCTCTTTTTCCTCAAAAACGATATCAAAAGCCGTGTAATCCGCTGCAAAAGCGGCGATCGCGGTGAAGCTGAATACCGTCAGCAAAGCAAATACGAAACATACGATTCTTTTCATTTTTTATTCTCCGATTTCATTGATTGTAATGAGACGCGTGCCTTTTCAGCACTCGATCTCGCTTCTGTCCGTCGTGCGGACCATGGAGACCGACATCACGGGAGCCGTGCCGAAGGCGTCCGTCTTGCCGAAAACGAGATATTCGCCGCCCAGATCCTTGTAAAGGACCTCGTCTGCAGTGGTGTATTTACGGACGAATCCGTTTTCCTTCAGAAGGGAAACGTACAGATCAAGCCCCTCCTGCGTGGTGTTTTCCGCGCAGAAGCAGTAGTAGGTCGCGCCGTCTGCGGCAGTTCCGTTTTCTTCAAAACGGAAATCCGTACCGCCGAAGCACCAGACGGGGAAGCCTGGAACCTTTTCGTTCCACAGCTTGTTCAGGTCCTCCTGCGACGCTGCGGCTTGTTCGAGCGTTGCGGCGTAGTTTTCAAGAGACTCGGAAAGCTTGTTCAGCGATTCCCCGAGAGAAGAAACGCCGGTTTTCTTTTCGTCCGCGTTCTGCGCGGCTGCGGCGTTCATTTCTTCCGCGGCGTTATCAAGAGAATCCGCGACCTTGTTCGCGTACTCCTCCGCTTTCGGGGCAACGATATTTTCCGCCGCGGAGCTTACCGCGTCACGGATCCCTTTTCCGATGCCTTCGCTGACGGCATTGCGGATCAGATTTTTTAAGAAGCTCATGGTATCCTCCGTTTTGATGCGATTATGCATCGTTTTTTTCTTGTTTTTAGCTGAAATCGACCTGTACGGTTTCGTCGTTATCGTTCCAGATGATTCCCTTGTAGTGACGTTCCTTTGCGCAGTTGACACATACGGTTTTTTCGTCCGCCTCGACACATTCCACCGTGCAGTCGTTGCAGATGGCGGCGCCGCAGACGACGCAGCGGTTCAGCGTTTTCAGAGCCTCGACGTTTGCACGCTCATAAGCGGAATCGTGATCCTGCCGCCATATAAGCTCCCGCGCCCTTTGCTCCGACCGGGAGAGAAAAAGCTTTTTTTCAAATCCCGGATGAAACGCTATTTTCGTGGTGCTGACGAGCTTGCCGCAGCAATCACAGAAAAACGAAAACCGGAACTGTTCTTCCGTGGAACCGTCGACGTATTTTTTCGTTACTGCATCCAGCACCTTTCTTCCTCCTTTCCGAATGCGGAATAACATTAGGTTGATACTTACCATTATACGGATAATTC
>JAKSPT010000039.1 GCA_024404495.1 Lachnospiraceae bacterium | reverse complement strand
CGGAAAGAGGACGGCTTTTTGCGGAAACCGCCGTGGTTGCTTCCGTTCTGCGATCGGCTCCGGGTCGGGGGATGAGGGGAGCGAAGCGTGACAGTACGCGCAGAGGTCAAGCGAATCCTCGTTGACCGTACCGCAGTAACGGCAGGTTTTCATCGTTTTTGCTCCGTTTCTTTTCTGTTTTTCTCGGAAAGGTCGGTGATCCAGAGGAAAAGCCGCAAAGCCGCGGTTATGAGCAGCAGAAACACGCAAGCCACGCTGCTGCTGTCTGCCGACGCCGCCGCGATCGCCGTGACCGCGAAAAAGAGGACCGCGCCGTGCAGGATCTTTTCGCGCAGCGACGACGTTTTCCAATCGGGCAGGAAAAGAAGACCGCACCTGATCTCGTTTGCCGCCGCGAGCGCGATCAGCAGCACGAACGCCGTAAAGAAGGCGCCGGGCGATTTTCCTTCCGCGTTCCCTTCGCTGCACGAGGAGATCGCCGCCGCGGAGAGCAGTATGCCGAACAGCGCGAAAAGGACGTTCACCGTCACCTTATACGCGCTCCGGAAGGAGGAGGGAGTATCTGACATATCGGGCTCCTTTGTATATCGGATTTTGTTCGTATTCCATGGCGGAATTGTTCCCGTCCCCGGGCTCAGTCTTCCTTCAGTCCCGCGTCCTTCAGCGCTTTTTCGGCGAGGAAGTACGAAAGGTCGCGTTCAAAGAGATCGGGTGCGGGATCGTCAAGACGAACCGCGATACGGAACATCGTCAGCCGGTATTCCCGCGGAAGCTCGACCCCCGAGGAATCCTTCAGCAGAGTCTTCACGTCAGTGCCGTTCTTTTCGTCCCAATGATCGGCAAGGCGGAGGAGCGCGGGGATCGCGTCGTCCCCGAGGTCGCCGAGCAGCTCGACGTCGACCGATTTCAGCGTGCCGTCAAGATATTTTTCGACGTTGTAATCGGCGATCAGACGGTCGGGCGAGGAAAGCGTGAGCGCGGCAAAAAGCACGACCGCGACGGCAAGGCAGGAGGGGAGCGGCTTGATCTTCTTCCAAAACAGCCCGACCGCGACGATCAGCGTGCAGAGCGCGATCACGACCATGAACCACGTCGAAAGGACGCGGAGGCGGGTCAGACCGTAGGCGTCGATATAAAGCGCCATTTTCGATACCGCCGTGGCGATCAGGATCAGCGTAGAGAGCGAAAGGAGAGTCGCGGCGGCGGTCACGGCGACCGGAGGTCTGCCGTCTTCCCTTCTCTTCAGGAAGGAAAGGAGGAGCGCGGTCAGGAAGAAGTTCAGCGCGGCGACGGCGCAGAGCTGGAAGAAGCCCTCCCGGGCGTATTCCGAATAGACCGTTCCCTCGGGGAGCACGCCCCGGAACGCCGAAACGTAATAACTCCACTGGGAAACGAAGAAGACGCCGTACAGAAAGAGCAGCGGCAGAACGGCGGCAACGGCGGTGATCGACGGCAGGATTCTTGCTCTTTCCGCCTGATCCCGGCAGAGCTCCGCGGTCGTTCTTCCGACCTGCTTTTTATCGGCGGAGGTCAGATACGCGCCGAACAGATACATTCCGAGCAGAACGCCGAAGAGGATGCTGAAAAGCTGCGAGACCGCGTCGGCGGCAGTGAAGGTGAAGATACTGCCGAGGATCTTCCGGAAGCCCTCGTCGTAGGAAAGAAGCGAGCCGACGACCACCGTCGGGATCACGGCGATCAGAAGACCGACGACGGCTTTTCCGATCACGCCGCTTCCCTTTTTCCCGCCCCGGCAGGCGGAAAAGACCGCGCGGAAGGAGGCAAACGGGCAGGTAAAGAGCGCGCGGACGAAATCCGGGAAGACCAGATCGGAAAACCCGCGCTCCAGCCTATGACCGTTCCACGCCGTCAGAAAGAAAGGATAGAGAACGGCGGCGTATGCGGCGGAGAAAAACCGTAAAAGCGAATCCCCGCAAAGGAAGCAGGCGACCGAAAGCACGACCGCGGAGGCAAAGGCGAGGATCGGGAGAACGCCGTCCGGCTTTTTCTTTTCAGCGAGCAGTACGGCAAGCGTCACGGCGTAAAGGCAGATCGCGACGGCAGCCGTGCCGAGCGGATGATCGAAAAGCGGAAAAACGCGGAAGAACAGATAGCCGAAGAGGAGGCAGAGCCACGCGAAGACCGTTTCGGCAAGCGAAAAGACGCGGGAGGAATCCGCCGGCGCGCCGGGCGCCGCGAAAGCACCGGGCGCCGCAAAAGCGCCGGATCCGCCTGCGGTCTGTGCCGGGTCGCGGAACGCGGAACCGTTCCGATCGTTCGTTTCATTCATCGTCTTCTTCTCCTTCCTCTCCCTCTCTGTATTCGAGGATATCGTCCACGCCGCAGTCGAGGACGCGGCAGATCTTGTTGAGCGTGGCGAAGCGGATCGCCTTCGCCTTGTTGTTTTTCAGGATCGAAAGATTGGCAAGAGTGATCCCCACCCGTTCGGAAAGCTCGTTCAGGGACATTTTCCGCTTTGCCATCATCACGTCAAGATTCACGATAATCATTTTCTCACACTTACACCGTCAGGTCGTTTTCTTTTTTGATCGCGGTCGCTTCCTCGATCACGTTCTTCACGACGCGGAGACAGACCCCGACGAAGAACGCCATGAAGGCGACGCCGATCGAAACGGTGAACCACACCCCGAGAACGCCGAAGATCACGGCGAGCGGGAAGCAGCACCACGAGATCAGCCTTATCAGCGCGACGGTCTTATCGGTGAAGACCTGCCCCGCCCGGACGCGGAGGAGCAGAATGAGGTTCGCCGCGCCTGCCGCCGCCATAAACGATACGGCGAGATAGCCGAGAACGAGGATCAGGACGCGCCCGCTCTCCTCCACGGCGAAGCGGGGCGACATTTCCCCCTTCGCTTCGATCAGCCCCCGGCAGATGCGGGGCATCCACACCGCGCAGACGGCGACGGCGAGGAGAAAGAGGACAGTCGCGGCAAGCGAGATCGCCTCCGAGGTCTTTTTGTCGATACGGAATTTCATGTCCGGACTCCTTCTTTGCCGCAAAAGGCGGCAGAACGGTTTCTGTTGTCCATAGTATAGCACCCGTTTTGCCATTTGTCAATACTTTTTTATTGTTTTTCGATATATTTTTATCGTTCCTGACCAATTCGGACGGCAGAGCGGGTCAATAGTAAACCGTACGGCAGAGCGTGTCAATCGTATAAGCCAAAGGACGGAATTGGGCAAAAAGAAAACCGCCCCGTTTTCACGGGACGGTTCGGGTGCGGAAAGGATTACTTCTTCTTCTTGGCAAGCAGGAAGACAACGATGGCGGCGATGACGACGACAGCGGCAACGATGCCGATGATCAGACCGGTCTTGGAACCGTCGTTGTTTTCCTTGGTTTCCTCGGTTTCCTTCACCTCGGCAGAGGTCTCACCGGAACCCTGGGTCTCGGGAGCCTTGGTCTCGGGATTCTCAAGTGCCTTTTCGTAAGCCTTGATCGCTCTCTCGGCAGTGGTCAGGAGCTTGTAGTCAGCGGACTCGATGGCGCTCTGCTGAACGTCGTTCAGTTCCTTGTAGGCAGCGCGGGCAGCCTCGGCGGCAGCCTTGACGCTCTCGTAGTTGGCAGCGGTGACGTCACCGTCCAGACCGATCGCCTTGATCAGGTCGACGACGGGCTTGACGACTTCTGCGGCAGCTGCGATCTCGACTTCGTAACGGTTGGTGACCTTGACGTTGTCGAGCTTGTAGGTGTAAGCCTTTTCGGCGTGTTCGGTACCGGAAACCTGAACGATGTAGAAACGGATATAGTTGAGTGCGGAAGTGTTCAGACCGGCAGCGCCGTCCTTGTAGGAGAAGACGAGGTGGTTCCAGCCCTGCTTGGGTTCGCCGCCCTCAACTGCGCCTGCAAAGTTCTGAAGGGTCTGTGCCCACTCTTCGGTGTCGCATTTGCCGGAGGAGGTCAGCTCGAACTGGCCCTGGCAGGGAAGGTTGAAGAATTCGGGATCGGAGACCCACAGGTCAAATTCAAGGGTGTCGTAGTCGGAGATGTCCGCAGAGACGTCCTTGCACTCGTTGACACGGTCAGCGTTCAGAACGCAGGAGCAGGAAGCCTCGCCCTGGGTCTTTTCTTCGGTGTCAAGCTCGAAAGAGCCGAAAGCAGTATCGCAGTCCAGAATGATGAGTTCGCGGGGCTCGACGCCTTCGGCAGACGCGAAGATGGTCATGCACGAAATGAGCATGAGTGCGGTGAGAAGGATAGCTAAAGTCTTTTTCATGGTGTTTCCTCCATTTTATTTATAATCGTTTCCGATTATTTCGGATGATCAGACGGCTCCGCCGTCGGTTTTGTTCCCCGCCGCTTCCTTTTTCTTGACCGCGAAGAACGCGATCACGGAGATGAGAAGCACGAGGATAAAGGTGATCCCGAAGATCAGGGGCTCGTTGTATTCGGTCACCGGTCCGTCCCCGGACGCCGCGGCGTTCGGATCCTCCGTGTCCTGAGGATCCGCGGGAACGGTTTCGGGCGGCTCGGTCTCGTCCTCGCCCTCCGGCGCCTCGCCGCGCTCGTCGAGGATCTCGAAGAGGCGGATCAGCTTTTCGGCGTTGGTGAGGAGCTTGTACTGCTCGGGGTCGATGACGTTCTGCTGCATCGTGGTGAGGGAATCGTAGGAATCGCGCGCCGCTTCGGCGGTCTGACGGATGCGGTCAACGTTTTTCTTTGTCACCTGCGTCACGCCGTCGAGAGACCCCAGAAGGTCGAGCGTGGGCTGTACGGTCGCGAGAACCTTGTCCCGTTCCATTTCCCAGCGGTTGGTCGCTCTCACGTTATCGAGCTTGACGATGAGACCTTCCTCGGGAACGATCCCTTCGGTCTGAACGAAATACCACCGCATGAAATTCACGTGATGCAGGTCGATCTTGTCGCCGGTCTCGCTTGCCGTAAAGAAGGGGATCGCGACGTGGTTCCAGCCGACCTTTGCACTGCCGTCGGTCAGATAATCGGCAAAGCGCTGGGTGTTCCAGCTCATCTCGTTCACGTCGCAGGTACCGGACGAGGTCAGCTCGAACTGGCTCTGAAACAGGAGCGTGAAGAAATCCGCAGTCTGAATCCAGATATCCATTTCAAGGGTATCGTAGTCGCTGATGTCGACGTCAATGCCCGTAAGCGCCTGTACGCAGAAGCCCTGAAGCAGGAAGGAGTTTGACGCCGCGCCCTGCGTTTTGATCGCGGTATCGGCAACGCCGTCGCCGAAGGGCACGTCACCGTCATAGATCATTTTGCTCCGTTCCTTCACGTCGCCCGCCGCAGAAACGGGAAGCGCCGCGGGGAGAAGCAGAAGCAGGGAAAGAAGAAGCAGAGTGCATTTTTTCAGCAGATTCATCGGGTTCCGCCGCCTTTCGGTTCTTAATTTGTGAAAGGGCTCAGAAAGAAAATTCTTCTTCGCTGGCGGTATCGTCCAGCGGGATGTCCTTTTTGCGGGTGCGCTCTTCCCAGAGCGCGTCGATCGCGTTTGCGAGGCGGTCCTCGTTGTCACGGTCCCTCTGACGGAGCTGATCGAGCACGAGGATCGAGCCGAGGAAGCCGCTGATGATCCCGAAGCCGCTCAGAGCAGCCGCGGTATTCTTCTTATCGCGCAGCAGGAACAGCACGACGAGGATCACGCTGGAAAACGCCTCGACAAGGAGGGTAAGACCTACGACGAAAATGGTTTTTCTCATATCGGCTTTCTCTCTTTCTTTCCCGAAGGAAAATTATTTCTGATCGGCGTTCATCTTGAGATAAGCGTTGATGAAGCCGTCGATCTCGCCGTCCATAACGGCGTTGATGTTGCCCGTTTCAAAGCCGGTGCGGGTATCCTTTGCGAGCGTGTAGGGCATGAAGACGTAGGAACGGATCTGTGCGCCCCACTCGATGTTCGCTTTGACGCCCTTGATATCGTCGATCTTCTGCAAATTCTGCTGGATCTTGATCTCCATCAGCTTGGAACGGAGCATTTTCATCGCGGTCTCCTTGTTCTGGAGCTGCGAACGCTCGGTCTGACAGCCGACGACGATGCCGGTGGGAAGGTGAACGATGCGGATGGCGGACGAGGTCTTGTTGATGTGCTGACCGCCCGCGCCGGACGATTTGTGCGCCGTGACCTCGATATCCTCGGGGCGGATCTCGACGCTGTTGTCGTCATCAAATTCGGGCATGACCTCGACCGAAGCGAAGGAGGTCTGCCGTCTGCCCGACGCGTCGAACGGGGAAACGCGGACGAGACGGTGAACACCGTTTTCGCTCTTGAGATAACCGTAGGCGTTTTCGCCCTCAATCATCATCGTCGCGGATTTCAGACCCGCCTCGTCGCCGTCGATCCAGTCGATCAGCTTCACGTTGAAGTTATGGCGTTCACCCCAACGCTGATACATCCGGTAGAGCATCTGCGCCCAGTCCTGCGCCTCGGTGCCGCCGGCACCGGGATGGAAGGAGAGGATCGCGTTGGAATTATCGTAAGGTCCGGTCAGCAGCGTGTCAAGACGCATCTTTGCCTCTTCCGCCTCGATCGCGGCGACCTCGGCAAGCACGTCCTCCACGATGCTCTCGTCCTCTTCCTCGACACCCATCTCGATCATGACGTAGGTGTCCTCCACGCGGGAGACGAGAGAACGGTACTTTTCGACCTTGTCTTTTTTGTTTTTCGTATTCTGCAGGATCGCGGCGGAATCCTCACGCTCCCAGAAATCGGGCTGGCTGGCTTTCATTTCAAGCTCTTCGATCTGCGCTTTCAGATCGTCGATCCGAAGCGCGTGACCGAGATCGGTCACAAGCTCTTCGAGATGCTCCAGCGTGCGTTTCGCCTCATCGAGTTGTATAATCAAAATGATTTCCTCCGGTGGAAATAACTTTCCATAATAATCTGATGATATTATATCACAAGAAATCCGTTCTGTAAACACTTTTTTTCAAAAAACGAAGGATTTTCGGACTGTGAAAAGGCTCCCGTCTCTTTTTTACGCAAAAAAGAGACGGGAGCCGGAAAACGTTCAGCGCTGCGGGCTGATCGCGGAAAGGATCGACGGATCCCTGATCTTATCGTCCTCCGCAAAAAGGAGCACCTTGGAAACGATCTCCGCGGTCTTGGGATCGTCGTCGGTAAAGGGCAGGAAGATCTTCCCGCGGTGTTGGGAATGGACGGGCAGAACGGGGATCATCGCCCCGCCGATCTGATGCACGACGCCGCTGCCGAGATGTACCGAATAGTCGGCGCGCTTCCCCTCGACGATCGCGTGGCTGCCGTCGATCCTGACGTTTCCGATCCGGAAGAGCGGCAGAACGAAGGAGAGGATCGCCGCGCGCATTTCCACCGTGGAATGGCTCGCTTCGGGATCGACGCCGCCCGCGTGAGCGACGCTGACGGCAAGGTCGACGTCACGCATGACCTCCGAAAAGACGATATCGGGGATCTCCGAGATCTTCAGCTCCTTCCACGTCCTCCGGTCGGTGAAGCAGACCCACTCGAGCGTGGGCGCCTCGATATCGGCGGGCGAGAACCAGTCGGCGAGGGCGCAGATCTGCGCGATGACGTTTTCTTTATAGTATATTTTCTGCAGACCGTTTTCCACGTCCGCGACCCAGCGGCGGCTTTTCAGCACGGCGGCGGTCTTTGCGGGCTGAATCTGGTTGCCGGCGTAACGGAGGGAGTGAAGCGTTTCCGCCTCCTCCGGCGTTTTGATATACAGCTCACGGAACACCTGACGGAAGGGCTGCGCGATCCTTTCGTCATAGAGATACTTCTGAAAGTCCCGCCAACAGCCTTTTTGATACAGGTCAAACGGATGGGCGATCCTTGCTTCGGCGTTTTCGGGCAGAACGGTCTTTTCCCCGATCCCGGTCAGACCCTCCTCCGATAGGAAGCCGACCGCTTCCCCGCTGACGAAAACGAGGGTTTTCAGCATCGGCCAGACCACGGGATGGGCTGACAGCGCCTTCAGCTCACCGAAGGAAAAGACGGTGCCGTCCTCCATTGCCCGCTCGAGCATCAGCCGCGAGCGGCGGTACTGTTCGGTCATCGTTTTCGCAAACGCCGTCATCGCGAGCACGGTTTCGTTCTTTTTCAGTTTTTCCGGGACGCTTTTCAGCGTTTTTCCGTCCTTAACGACGAGAAGCGAGGCTTTTCCGCTTTCGTCGGTCACGATCCGGAAGGAAACGCCCTCGATCACCTGCTCTTCGAGCAGCGCCCTATCGTCGTCGATCACCTTCGTTTCCATCCGGAGGGTCAGGCGCGTCGCGTCGGAACAGCCGGCGTTGATCGCGAGGTTGAGAAGCGCCGTTTCGACCGCCTTTCCCTCGTTCGCCGACCGCTGAGCGCCGAACTGTCTGCTTTCCCTGCGGAATTTCTGAATGAAGAGGTAGCGGCGGCAGATATCGTCCTCGCCCGAAAGCGGGATCAGCGCGTATGCCATCAGCAGGTCCTTGTTCCGCTTTTCGGAAACCGTCTTTTCGGTTTCGGTCACGTCGGTCCTGCCGAGCGCGGCGTCGGCGTACTTTCTCGCGCGGGAGTGCCTTGCGCCGTCGGTGATGTATTTCGCGGCGTCGTAAATGAAGTTGAAGTCCTTTTCGCCGATTGCGTCAAAGGCGGAGCGGAACCAGTTCCGGTCGAACGCGCCGAGGTTGAGCTCCTCCGCGGAAAGCGGCGTGTATTTTGCGATCATCGCCTTCCTCTTGTCGTCGAATTCCTCGTTCATGTGCGCCATGAAGTAATAGCACACCGATTCGTAGGAGGGGATCTCCAGATACTGCCCGACGATCGGGATCCATTCGGGGGAGTAGAGCGACGCCTCGATCAGACGCTTTTTCGTGATCTTCCGCCCGTTCAGCGCCGCGCGGAGCGTCTCCGCCGTGTCGCCCTCCGCCGGGATACAGACCGAAAGCAGATAGGAAAGGGTGCCGCGGCGGCCGTTCCCGCTGCTCCAGCCCTGATAGCCCGAGCGGTCGATGGTGTCGTTCCCGAGCGCGGAAAGGATACGCGCGAAATAATCCGCGCCGTAGACGCGGGCGATCTCGCGGATCGCGGAGGAATATTCTCCCTCGCTGTCGCCGCGGGAAAGCTCGGAGGAGAGGATCACGGGGATCAGCTTTTCGTAAACGCCGACGACGAAAGCGATCAGTTTCTCCGTTTCTTCGTCCGGTTCCCCGTCTTCTCCGAGAAATTGCTTTACCCAGCGCTCGCGATGATACACCCGGTAATCGGTCCCGTGCTTCGCGATCAGCCTGCCGTTTTCGTAATACGACGAGGCGACCGCCGTCACGGTGCCGAGCGATCCCTTGACGTTTTCCGGGTCAAGCAGGAAGGCGTAAAGCTGCGCTTCGGTGATGATCCCGCGGTAAGCCGCGAAGAGATAAGCGTCCGGTCCCGCAAGCGGATTTCCCTTGCAGAACAGCCCTCCCTCGTACGGGCAGAGCAGCGTGCGGACGGTGCGTCCTCCCGCGTACGCGTACGCCGTTCCGAGCGGCGTTTTCTCCTTCGGGAGCTTCCGGTACGCGTCGGCGCACCGTTCCGTGACGGCGACCGCGAG
Source organism: Lachnospiraceae bacterium (assembly GCA_024404495.1). GTDB lineage: Bacteria > Bacillota > Clostridia > Oscillospirales > CAG-272 > CAKRZE01. Next base: position 12,502 of record JAKSPT010000039.1, on the reverse strand, counting down.
CGGGAACACGGAGCGAAGTTCCTCACAGTTTTCGCATTTCATCCACCGGAAAACGATGCTGATCGGGTCGCAGGCGATCAGATGTGCCTTATCGGGCAGGTTCAATATCCGGATCCCGGCGGGCGCGGGGACGATGATCATATCGTCGGGAACGCACCGGAGGAACCAGACCGCGATCGCGGAAGCAAGGCGGGAGCACTCCTCCTTCGGCAGAGAGCCGAGACCGTGGAGAAGAATGCCGCTCATTACCCCGGAATACGGATATTCCGTTCCGGTTTCAAATCCGGCGCCGTACAGATCTCGGACCGAAGGGGCGCATTTCTGCGCGTAGACCGTTTTCTTTTTGAACGAGAAGAGCCGTATCGCCGCGCGGAGAAGACGCGCGTTCGTGATCCCGTTTTCCCGGAACCACGTCTGCCACGTTTCGGTAAGCGGCAGACCGCCGTCCGTATCGGTAAACTGATGCTGATACTGCACGGCGCCGACGAGCATTTCCCCGTTAAAGGAACGGAAGGAATCCGTCCGGTGTTCGTCGATATACGCCGAGAGTGATTTCAGATCGGCGTCGGCTTCCATAGCGGTTTTGCAGACCGGACCGTCGCTGATCGCGGAAAGCAGTTTTCCGAAAAACCCGCCGTTCTTTTTCCCCGCAAGGAGCGCGGGAAGCGAGGAATCCGGGAAATACTCCGTGAACGATTTCACGCAGAGGGAAATATAGTCCCCGTCGAACGAGGTCGGAACGTAACGGTCCCCTTCCGTGAACAGCGCGGCGTCCTTCGGCTCCTCCTCTTCGGGAACGAGGGTTTTCAGTAAGATTTTTTCCTTTTCGGTCAGATCGGGCGCGCCTGCCCTGCTTTTCAGAAGCGCGGCAAAGGAATCCGCAACCGAAGAGCGCTCCGGGTCCTTTCCGGTCTGCATCAGCATATCCAGCCCGGCAAGGCGCATTTCCTCTTTATCGCTGCCGAGCAGACGGGAAATGCAGGCGGAAAGCGGCTTTTTTCCCTGTTTCAGAAGCAGTTCAATGACGTTTTTGCGGATATCCGCGCCCTTGAAGCGCAGAAGCTCCTCGACCGAGCGGAGTTCTTCCTCCGTCGGTTTCATTTCCGACGCGATCTCATAAGCCGATTTCCGCGTGGACGTTTCTCTGTCGGCAAGCCCCGCAAGGACGGCTTTTCTTTGCGTTCCGGTCTCCGGATGACGGAGCAGCAGGCAGAAGCAGGTCTGACGGCAGTCGGGAGCGCAGTCTTTGATATAGCCGCACGCCTCGTCGACCGTGTCACCGTCCTCCGTCAGCGCCGCGAGGACGCAGAGCAGCTCGGCGAAATCGCTTTTTGAAAGCTTTGCCTCGTGCCACGGAAAGACGCAGGGAGAAAACGTCTTTTCCTTTCCGGAAAAGGCGTTGAATATTTCTTTGAACCGCCGATACCATTCAAGGACCTCGGTTTTGCTCTCAAACCACGCGGTACGGTCGAACGGCTGCCCGGCGCGGTACGCGTTCCACAGCATCTGTCTTCTCGTTGACATAAAGGTGGGGAGCCAGACCGCGAGGACCTTTTCGCTCTCTCCGCGACGCGCAAGCACCGTCTTCGCGATGCGGTGAGCGAAGTGCGGCTGATCGAGATTGGCGGTGAAATAGCCGGCAACGAGAAGCTGATGCTCCGTGCCGTTTTCCGATATGGCGGAGATCTTCTTTTCCGCCTCGCCGATATCGTCGAAGCCGTAACTCCAGAGCGCGATATACAGCTCCATCGCGTCCTCGGAGGCAAGGCATTCTTCCCTTCTTTTTTCGTCTTCCAGACATTCGACGATCAGGCGGACGCTCTTTTCACTGACGCGCTCAAGGTCGCGGGATTCTTCGGTCATCAGCCCGAGCCACGTCCCGACCGCGCGCTTCACCGAGGAAAAACGGATCAGTCCGTTTTCGTCGATGACCTTCAGAAGCGAAAGGAAGCCTTCCCTCGTGCCGCAGTCGGCGTTTTCGCAGATCGCCTGCCGTAACCCCTCCTGCAGCTTCGCCGCGAGAAGCAGCTTTCCGAGCAGCTCGTGAAAATCGCCCCGATGGCTGATCAGCACACCCCGAATGAGCGCGTTCGTCATCATTCCCGAGCCGTTTTCCTCGGTCAGTATTCTTCTGACGGCATCCCCGACCCGCTCCTCGCGGTGATCGAGCGCGTACGCGACCTGCCACTCGGTATAGCCGCATCCGTTCCACGTGTATTCCTCAAAATACGCCAATGTGTCCTCGGGCAGCTCGCGGTTCAGGATCTTTTCAAGCGGCGCCCCGACCGGATCGACTTCGACGCGGTCGTAGCTGCGGATGAGGTCAACGAGCTTGGAAACGTAAGCCGCGTTTTCTCCCGAACGGAAGGAACGGCGGACATAGGAATTCGAGTAGGGGTATTCGGTCAGCCGGTCGGCAAAATACAGAACGACCTCTTTTTCCTTTCCCGGGATCGCGTCACGAAAAAGCCATCCCATTTTCGCGGAAAGATATTCCGACGGGACGGTTCCCGGCTTTTTCATTGCCCGCTCAAGCTCGGCGCAGACCGGGGTCAGCGTGACGTTTTCGAGCCTGCCGAAAAAGCGGTACTGCTCCGGGGTCAGGCCGTTTCTCACCTTTTCCCGGCGCTTCGACAGCTTTTCCGCATATTCCGACGCAAGCGCCTTTTTTCTCACGGCTTCTTCGGTTCTGTCAGCCATCGTTCTCCCCCTTACCACATTCTGCCCGAAAGCATCGTGAGACGGACGAACGTAAAGACGTCTCCCTCGTTCACTTTCAGTTCTTTGTCAAAACAGGTCAGTTCTTCGTTCCCGCGGAACACCCGCACGAGCCCGTCCTCAACCGCTTCCGAAGCGGTTCTGATCGCCTCGGTCTCGTCCGGTTCCTTTTCGTTATAATGGAAGCCGAACGCGAATTTTCCGACCTCCCGCATCCCGTCGAACTGCTCGTCGGTCAGCGGAACGGGGTCCTTTCCTCTCTCTGCACGCGCCCGGTATGCAGACAGACAGGACCTGACCGCCTCGGCGATCAGGTCACGGAGGGAATGCGGCTCACTGCCGAGCACGAAGGGATATTCCTTCACCTTTTTCGTAAGGCTTCCCGGCGTTTTCAGCATGACGAAAACCCGTACGCCCGTGTTCCGACGATCCGGTTTCATTTCGTTCCTTTCTGCCGGAAAAACCGCTTTTCCGGCGGGGATCAGAGGATCTCCATTTCGCGGAGCTTGTCCAGAAATTCCCTGACGTCAGCCTCCGCCGCCTCGGGCGTGACCTCGTATTCCTCCAGAATTCTCTTCACGACCGCACGGTCGTTTTCGGCGTCGGGAAGGATATCCCAGATAAAGGCGCCGACCTCGTTCATGGCGAACATTCCGGTAAATTTCTTTGCCGCGTTTCCGATCGGAACGAGGAAGTATTCTCCGGCGATCTCGCGCTTTACGAATTCGTATCTGATGGTCATTTTTCCCGATTCCTTTCCATTTCGTCGGCGATCCGGAGAACGGTTCGGATCCGCGACCGCGTCATTTCACAGAGATAGCAGGGCTTTTCGTCAAATTTTCCGGTCTCGCACTTGCAGACCGCGGCGCAGGCGGGACAGTTTTCCCGGTCGGGGCAGCCCCTGCACGCCGAAGGCGTCCTGACCGCCGCGGCGTATTCCCTGACCCGTTTCCACGCCGTCCCGAAGCCTTCCCTTCTCACGTCGGGGGCGTCCTCTTCGACCGGCATCGTACCGCAGGGCATCAGCCTTCCGTCCCACGTCATCCAGAAGGCGCTCCTTCCGGCGCGGCAGCGGATCCCTTCTCCGGTCCCGTTCGCGTCCGCGCATTCGTCGGCTTCGATCGCCTTTCGGTTCTGCCGGAAGTTTTCGGCGCGCCGGAGAAATTCCTCCTCCGGGTCGCGGAGCGCGTCCCACTCCGCCATCACTCTTCCGGCTTCCTCCGCCGTGAATCTGCCCGCGTTCTCGCCCGTTTTCCCGGTCAGGCGGATCGGGGGATACATATAAGCGGTCGACTTTGTCTGCAGTCCGATCTCCCTTGAGATCGCGTCGATCTTTTTCATATCGCCTGCGTTGTACGGCGTCAGCGAGACGTTCAGCTTTACCTGCAGTCCGTCTTCCTTCATCGAACGGAGGTTTTTCACGACCTTTTCAAAGGAAGCGTTTCCGCAGAGGCGTCCGTAGGTCTCCTCCGAGCCGCCGTAAAGGGAGACGTTGATCCGTGCGGGCGGATAGCAAAGAAAGGTCTGACGGATCTTTTCGTTATAAAGTGAGGCGTTCGTGTTGACCGAAACGATGAGCCCGAGCTTCACGAGCCCGGTATAGATCTCCGGGAAATCGGGGCGAAGCAGCGGTTCCCCTCCCGTCAGAAGCAGGAAGACCATCCCCATATCTCTTGCCGTTTTTCCGATCTCCAGCCATTCGGCGGCGGTCAGCTCCTTTTCCGCAAGGTCGGGACCGTTCTGATGAACGTAGCACATCCTGCAGTTGAAATTGCATCTCGCGGTCAGCTCAAAGGTACCGCTGATCGGAAGCCCGAGCGCTGCGCCCCTGCTGTGCAGATAGGCGGACATTCTCGGCTCCGGAGACGAATAGGTCCCTGCTTTTTCGTTTTCGCTCACAGTGCTTTCTCCAATTCTTCCACCGCACGCAGATCGGGCGTGCAGGCAAGGGTGTAAAAGGGTACGGACGCGATCATGTCTCCCGCGATCTCGGTGACGGCGTCCACCTCCGTTTTTCTCGAAGCGTGATAGGTACAGCCCGAAAGCATCGCAATGAAGGCTTCCTTCGCGCCGGCGCGCTTCGCGGTATTCGTTTTCGCCTGCGAAAGGATCACGACCGCGCGGATCGGATACGATAAATTATGGCAGATCTTCGAGGTCCCGCAATAGGGCGAGCCGCAGGCGTACCACCGCCCGTTCTCCTTCCGGAGCAGCGAACGGTCGCCGTTGACGACGAAGGCGCCGCGGTTCTTTTCCCAAAGCGCCGCCTGCGTCGATTTTCCGGTCCGGCAGTCGGCGGTGAAAAGGATCGCCTCTCCGTTCACCTCGATGAAGGAGGAATGCAGAAAGACCGAGCCGTGCTCCAGCACCCGGTGCGGGAGGCGCAGCACGCGGATAAGAAAAGACGAACCGTAGCATTCGGAATGCGCGCGGTCGACCGAAACGCCGATATGCCCGTATCCGTCGTAATCCGCCCGGGCAGAGGGGATCTGATTCCTTTCGTCGATCAGGACCCGGGTGTTGCCGACCTTGACCCAGCCGGACCCGCCGCAGAATCCTTCCGGCAGGCTGACCGGACCGGTCAGCGATACCGTGACCGTCAGGTCGGGCGTCAGCTCTTCCGTGCGGAAGGGGGACAGATAATACGCCTCTTCAAACGCCGGTCCCTCGACCAGAATGCCGATCGCACCGACGCGGTAGTACCGTTTTTCCATCCTTTTGTCCTCCTTTTCCTCCGTTTTCATGCTATTCATTAACAGAATATCATAAAAAACGGACGTTTGCAATAGGTTTCGGAAAAAACGCCCGTATTCGCGTCCCTTCCCCGGGAGAAAGAGCCCTCCGGCGCTTCCGGAAAACGGACGGGACCCGATCCCCGCCGGAGGCGTGACGGCACGGCACGGGACGGCGCTTTTTTCGTATTTCCGCCCTTCGCGAAAGGAATTATTTTCTCGTTATTCTTTCCGCGTCGGTTCTTGACATTTATTCCGTTGTATGATATAATAATGTACGTTTATTATGATGCCGTATTATGCGGATACCTTCGGCATCCGCGCTTCCGAAAAGGTTTTACGATATGCAGTTCATCGATATTCATTCCCATATCCTGCCCTATCTGGACGACGGCGCGTTCAGCAGCGCCGACTCGCTCGAAATGGCAAGGATCGCCGACGAGAGCGATATCTCCGTTATGATATGCACCTCCCACGCGGCTCCGCGTTACCGCTACTCGGCAAAGGATCTCCTTGCCACGATGGATCACGTCTCGAAGCGCCTCGCGGAAAACGGCTATGCCGTCCGGCTCGTTCCCGGGCAGGAGATCCTGATCAGCGGGAATACCGCCGAGATCCTCGGCAAGCTCGAAAGCGGACGGCTTCTCACCCTCGCGGAATCCCGCTACGTTCTGATCGAATTCAAGCCTGCCGAACACCCCGCCGAAATCCTGAAATCGACCGGGATCCTCGTCGGAGGCGGATACGTCCCGATCATCGCGCACCCCGAGCGCTACACCGCGCTTGAGGAGGACGTCGGACTCGCGAAGGAGCTTCACACGCTCGGCGCACTGCTTCAGGTCAACAAGGGCAGCCTCACCGGATTTTTCGGCAAGGAAGCCCGCGATACCGTCGTCAGCCTTCTGGAAAGCCGCCAGGCGGATTTCCTCGCGAGCGACGCGCACAGCCCCTTCGGCAGAACGCCCGCCCTTACCGAGGCGCACGAATGGGTCTCCGAATACTGTTCGCCCGATTACGCGGACAGGCTTCTGTACCGGAATCCCTCCCGCGTTCTGAACGACGAGGAGATCCGTCCCTCGTCCGCTTCGGAGCATCACGAACACCACGAGCATCACGGGCACCACGGGCTCTGATCCCGTGCCCCTATCCGCTTTTCCACATCAAACGTCAGCCGAAGCAGTGCTTCGGGAAACACGAAAAAGGTACCGTCTATGAGAATACTGCGTCTGACCGTTCTTTCGCTTTTCCTGATCGTTTTCGCGATCTATATCGCCCTGAACGTCAAGGAATCCCTTTCCGACAAAACGTATCCGATCATCAACGCCGCCAGCGACGTCATCACCGTCCCGCTCGACGCCTCCGACGAGGATCTGCTCCGGGGCATCACCGCCTGGGATGAAAAGGACGGCGATATCACCGACAAGATCATCGTCGAATCGGTCTCCCGCTTCGTGGAGCCCGGTGTCTCGGTCGTCAATTACGCCGTCAGCGACAGCGACAGACACGTTTCCACCCTGAAGCGCCGGATCGTTTACGAAAACTACGAAAGCCCGCACTTCACCCTCTCCTCCTCTCTCGTCTTCGGTCTGACCGAAACCTTCAACGTCGGCAAGATCATCGGGGCGGTCGATATGATCGACGGGAATATTTCCGACAGAGTCATCGTCACCTCGGACGATTATTCCACGAAGGAGAGCGGCATCTATTATATCATGGTCAAGGTCACCAACAGCAAGGGAGATATGATCGCGCTGAACTTCCCTTCCTACATTGAGGACCGCAGCCCCGTCGCTCCCGAGATCAAGCTGAACGACTACATCGTTTACCGGAAGATCGGTGAAACGTTCGATCCGAACGAAAATCTCGTTTCGGTCCTCGCCGCGGACGGGACCGACCTGACCGGGTCGGTCGAGATCAGCTCCACCGTGAACGAAGCCATTCCCGGCGTTTACGAGGTCCACTACCGCGCCGCGGACGCCGCGGGGCGTATCGGTCACGTCATGACGCTCGTCGTCGTGGAAGCCTGAACGAAAGGGAAAAGAGGTAACAGCCATGAACGAAAAACAGACGAATTACCGCTTTGACCTGTTCAGCGTCATTATGGACGTGATCCGCAACGCGTGGGTCATCGTTCTCGCCGTGCTGACCGGTCTGATGATCGTCAACGCCATGAACCGCGGTATGTACAATCCGCAGTACACCAGCACCGCGACGCTTCTCGTCAACTTCAAAAACGCCGCGTATTATTCCTATACCAACCTTTCCGCTTCCTCCGAGATCACGAAGATCTACACCAGCATCTTCAAGCAGCCGACGATGAAGAATCTCGCCGCAGAGAATCTCGGTGTGGAGGAATTCCGCGGAACGATCACCTCGTCCGAGCTCGAAAGCACGAACATCTTCACGGTCAGCGTCATCTCCGACGACCCCGAGGTCTCCTACAGTGAGCTCCGCTCGGTCATCGAGGTCTACCCGCAGGTCTCGGATATGGTCTTCTCGGACTGCGTCATCGAGGTCCTGCGTCAGCCCAACCTTCCCGCCGCGCCCTCCAACAGCATTTCCAGGGAAAACACCCGCCTCGTCGCGTTCGCCTGCGGCTTCGTTTCACTCTGTCTGATCATTCTCTTCTCCTATCTGCGCGACACCGCCAAAAACGAGGAGCTGTTCAAGGCAGAGGTCGACGCGAAGCTGTTCGGCTCCATCTGCCACGAACGGCGTTACAAAACCTTCAAATCCTGGATCCGCAGCGTTTTCAAGAAAGAAAAAGCGGCGCCGCTGGTCAACAGCGCCTTCACCAGCTTTGCCTTCACCGAGGATTATCACCGTCTGGCGACCCGTTTTGAGTATATGCACCGCAACGAGGGCGCGACCGTGTTCCTCCTGACGAGCTGCGCGGAAAACGAAGGAAAATCCACCGTTTCCGCCAATACCGCTCTTGCTCTCGCCCTCCGCAAAAACCGCGTCGCGATTCTGGATATGGACTTCAAAAAGCCCGCCGTCCACAAGGTCTTCGAGGTCCGGGAGACCGAAAATTCCCGCGACTTCGCGGATTTCCTCTCCGGCGCGCTGACCGGCGAGCAGTACCGCTTCGTCCGGTATAAGAACCCCTCTCTCGATCTCGGCGTCAACTACAAGTCCCATTTTGATTACGTCGACTGGATCCACAATCCCCGCACGAAGGAAGTCATCGACGCCCTGAAAAACAGCGGCCGCTACGATTTTATCCTTCTGGATACCCCGCCGCTTTCGGTCGCCGCCGACATCACCGCCCTGACCGCGATCGCGGACGTGACCCTTCTCGTGGTCCGCACCGACTACGTTCCGGTCGGAGAGATCAACGACGTCATCCTTTCCCTCTCGGAAAGCAGCAAAAAGTTTGCGGGCTGCGTCCTGAACGACGTCCACAAGGAAGTCGATTCGATGTTCCAGTTTGCGCCCGACGAATCCGGCCGTGCCGGCTCCTATTACGGAGCGTACGGAAAATACGGCAATTATTACGATCAGTCCCATTCGGGTACGACCGATTCCGGCAAATCCTGAACCGTGCCCGGACGAGGGGCTTTGCGGGAACGCTTCCCGCACGGTCAGCCCCGGACGGCTTCGTCTGTTCTATCCCCTGCCCGACCGGGCAGGATCCCGAACCGTAAGAAAGGAACCCGTGTTCTATGAGCGAAATCAAAACAAAGGAAAACACCACGGAGGTCAGAAACTATCTTCAGACCTTCTCTCCTGACTCCCTGATCAAAAGCTGGCGGAAATTCTGGTGGGTCTGCGTCGTGCTCGCGCTGCTTTTCGCCGCGTTCGCGGTTTACAGAAGCTACTCGACCTATTCTCCGCGCTACGAGTCCTCCGTCACCTTCACGGTGCAGACGCAGAGCTCCGGCAGCACCGTGGAAGCAGGTTTTTCCTCCTACTCCTTCACCTACAACCGGTCGGTGGCAAGCCAGCTCGCCGCCACCTTCCCGAGCATCATCCGAAGCAACATCCTTCAGGACGTCGTCTGCAACGACCTGAACCTTACCGTATTCCCCTGCACCCTGCGGGCGGTCTCCATCACCGGCTCCAACCTGTTCACCATCACCGCAGCCGGCGAGGAACCCGAAATGACCTACAAGGTCCTGCAGTCGGTCATCAAGAACTACCCCGCCGTTTCCGAATACGTCATCGGCAACACCAAGCTCGCGATCCTGAGCGAGCCGGTCCTCCCGACCGAGCCCAGCAACACGGTCAATTACCCCCGTCAGGCCGTCAAATACGCCGTCATCGGGATCGCGCTCGGTCTCGCGTGGGTCGTCTTCTATTCCCTGCGCCGTAACACGATCTGCTCCGCAGACGATATCCGCGAAAAGCTGAATCAGCAGCCGCTCGGCGCACTTCCCGAGGTCGTTTTCAAAAAGCACAAGAAAGCGATCGACCGGACGGTTTCGATCACGAACACGCTGGTCGGAAGCGGTTATCTCGAGGCATTCCGTTCCTTCCGCAACACCGTTCTCAATAAGCTCGGGGACAAAAAGGTCATTCTCGTGACCGGCACCGCTCCCGGCGAAGGAAAGACCTCGGTCTCCGCCAACCTCGCTCTTTCACTCACCAAAATGCACAAGAAGGTCATTCTGATCGACGGTGACCTCCGCAATCCAAGCGTCGCCGATTTCTTCAAAATCCCGAAGGAAAACACCGAAAACGCGATCTCGGTCACCGTGACCGACACCGATACGCTGAGCATCCTCCGCTTCCCCGGCGAGCGCGGCTCGATCTGGGACGTCCTCAAGCCCGACACCATGAAAAAGCTTTTCCGCCATCTGAGAGAGACCGCCGATTATATCGTGATCGACACCTCCCCGATCGGCATCACGACCGAGCCGACCGTCTTCGCGCAGTATGCCGACGCGGCGATCATGGTCGTCCGTCAGGATACCATCCGCGCCTCCAGCGTCATGGACGCGGTCGATACCCTCCGTTCCACCGACGTCAACGTCATCGGCTGCGTTCTGAACAACGCCTCCGCCTCCTATAACGTGTACGGAAGCAAGTACGGTTCTCACTACGGCACCTACGGAAGCTACGGGTACGGTTACGGCTACCGCTACGGGTACGGCCGCCGCTACGGCTACGGATACGGGTACGGTTACGGAGAACGCACCAGAGAAAAAGAAGAGCTTGCCAATAAAAAGGCAAAAGAAAAAGAAGCCGCAGGAAAGTCCGGCGATCATGCCGGCTGAACGTCCGATGAAAGCGGAAATCAGAACCATCACCACGGGAGAAGCGCAGGCGTTTCTCCCGTCTGTTCTTGAAGGCGGCGGCAGCGTTCCGCTCACCGTGACCGGGAACAGTATGCTCCCCTTCCTGAAGGACAAGCGGGACACCGTCTGGCTGCGCGGAACGGACAAGCCGAAGCGCGGGCAGATCCTCCTCTTCCGCCGTCAGGACGGTTCCTTTATCCTCCATCGGCTTCGCAGGATCCGCCGGGACGGCACGCTCGTAATGAACGGCGACGCGCAGAGCTGGCGCGAGATTATCTCTCCCGATCAGGTGCTCGCCTGCGTCACCGCCTTTTCCCGCCCGGGCAAAAAGACGGTATCGGCAGACGGCTTTCCGGTCCGGCTCCGCGACCTCCTCTGGTATCCGACCCGTCCCATCCGCCCTTTTCTCTTCAGAACCTATCTGGCGATCCGCAGGCTGACCGTCCGCTGACCGCCTCTCCGTCCCTCCGAAAGGAAACCGATATGACACAGACCGAAGAACTGTTTCTGCAGGCCCTGCGCGCGTTTTTCCGGCAGGAAAAAGTCTTATGGGACGCGCTTCCCGAAAGCGGCGCCCCGGACAGCGTCCCCACGGAGGACGCCGTCGGGGGCGTTTTTCGCCTTTCCGGAGAGCAGCACGTTTTCCCGATGGTCTTTGAGGCTTCCTACGCCTCACCCGCCGTCAGCGCCTCTTCCGCCTTCCCCGCCCTGCGCCGTAGGGCGATGGGCTGCGCCGCAGAGGAAGTCGAAAAAACCGCGTTTTTCCTCGGTCTGTACCGTAAAATGCGCGAAAAGGGGCTTTCACCGCTCGCGGTCAAGGGGATCCTCTGCCGTTCCGTTTACCCTTCCGGGCATCTGCGCGTCAGCGCGGACGAGGATCTGCTGATCCGGGACGGCGAATACGACGCCGCCGTCGCCGTTCTGACCGGATGCGGCATGACGCCGACCGATCCCGATTCCGTCGTCAAAACCGACTCCTGCTGGGTTTGCGGGAGCTGCCGCGTCGAACTGCACCGCGCGCTCTTTCCCACGGAAAACGCCGCGACGGAGAAGCTGAACGCCGTTTTCGGCGATCCCTTCGCCGACGCGGAGACGTATTCCGTCGAGGGAGGCGCGGAGGTTCTCTCCCTTTCTCCCGAAAAGCATCTGCTCTATCTGCTTCTTCACGCCTTCAAGCACTTTATCCACAGCGGATTCGGCATCCGGCAGGTCTGCGACGTCGGGCTTTGGGCGGATCGCTATACCGACGGGATCGACCTGCACGCTTTGTATCTCGCCTGCGAACGTACGAACGCCCTTCTCTTCGCAAAGTCGGTGTTCCTCATCGCGCGGGACGTGACCGGAAGAGCGATCCCGCTTTCCGACGAGTGGGAAGCCGTCGCCGCCGATCCTTCCCCCATGCTTTCCGATCTGCTCTCGGGCGGCGTCTTCGGCTCCAACGACCTCAGCCGTCTCCATTCTGCCGGGATCACCCTGAATGCCGCAGGCGCCTCCGCCGCCAAAAAGCGTCCCTCCGGCGTCCTTTCCTCTCTCTTCCCTCCCAAATCGCAGTTGGAAGCGCAGTATCCCGAGCTGAAACAAAAGCCCTGCCTCCTCCCCGTCGTCTGGTGCAAACGGATCTTCCGCTACGCAAAGGAAACGCGTGCCGGGGATTCCGACGCCGTAAAAACCCTCTCCATCGCCAAGGAGCGCGTCGCTCTGCTCCGATTTTACGGCATTGTCAAATAAACGCGGGGGGGGCGCGGGGATGCGGGGATGCGGGGACGCGGGGACGCGGGGACGCGGGGACGCGGGGACGCGGGGACGCGGGGA
>JAKSPT010000038.1 GCA_024404495.1 Lachnospiraceae bacterium | reverse complement strand
CACCTGACTGTTAATCAGGGGGTCGTTGGTTCAAGTCCAACAAGGGGAGCCAAAAAATTCCGTTCACGCAAGTGGACGGAATTTTTTACTTTTTACTTCTTCACTATTCACTCTTCACTAATTCGGCGCGAACGGAATTCAAGTAATAGGTAAGAGGTAATAGTGAAGAAGTAAGAATACAAATTCGGATACAAATGTGTTTAATGATAGTCGATGTGATAAGGGTTCATTTTAGGCGAACAAAGCTATAGTTATAGGTTGATTTTGCAACCTGTCACAAAAAAGCCTTGATTTTCAAGGCTTTTTGTGTTTTTAGGACTAAAAAAAGACTGTTTCGCTTTTTGCAACTTTTTTGGGCCTTATAGACTTGAACTTGCGACTTCGTTTTATTCCCACAATCAACGAATACCTGATTTTCAAACAACAAATTGATAATTGATTTTTGAAATGCGATTTGTTATACTATAATCACACCGGTGAATCAACGATTTGGAGGATTATTTTATGCAAATCAGACTCGGAGAAAAAATCAAAGAGCTTCGAAAACGTGACGGCAGAAAACAGGAGGACCTTGCGAATGCGCTCGGTGTTACCAATCAGGCGATTTCCCGCTGGGAAGCAAACGGCGGTTATCCGGATATGGAGACGATACCGGTGATTGCAAATTATTTCGGGATCACGATTGATGAGTTGTTCGGGTATGAAAGCGACCGAACTCAAAAAGTCAATCGTTACTATAACGAAATAATCGAGATGAATCATAAAAATAACGGTGTCGATACCTGTATGGATGAATGCGTTGCTTATGCAAGAGAATGTCTTGCGGAGTTCCCGGATGACAAGAAATTGACCTATGCCCTCGCAACTGTTCTTTTTAATGCCGGATACGTTCGTTATGCCGAGCATCATCTGACCGATGAGGACGGATATGACGTTTTCGACACGGAACGTCACCGCAAATATCATGAGTGGCAGGAAGCGATCAAGCTTTATGAAAGACTGCTTCCGACTCTTGAACCCGGAGAATTGCGGGATCGAGCTGTGCGTGAACTGCTTCAGCTTTATTTGAATATCGGCGAGAAAGACAAAGCAAGTGCTGTCGTGAAAACGCTTCCCGATATTTCTTCCTGCCGCGAACTGATGACGATCAGCAGTTGTGACGGTAAGGAGCGTGCCGCCGCCTGTGCAGATGCTCTTTTGAAAACCGTCTCCAAAACCGCAGAACTAATGATTGAGAGCGTGATCATCAATCAGGAAAACATATCGAAAAATGATGCCGTGATGATCATCAAAAACGCAATAGGGCTTTATGAGCTTGTCATGCCAGACGGGAACTTCGGCATTTATCATGCATCTCTTGCCTGCATCAATCTATTTTTGTCCGAGCATCTCTGGTGCGTCGGTGAGAGGGACGGCGCTTTTGAAGTGCTGGATAAAGCACTTGAACACGCAAAGAAATATGAAATCTGCCGTTCAACAAACGGGCAGTATTATTCTTCACCTGCGGTTAAGCTCGCAAAAATCGAGGAAAAAGAGTTTACCGAAGCAGGGATCGCCGCCAATCTTTCGGAAGATTGGCCGTGGTGGTCAATTGACGGAAGTGAAATAGTCAAAGCTGAAATGCAGTCCGATCCACGTTGGACCGAATGGGTAAAACGGACAAAACAGTAAGTGTTTTTCTGACAAGTTGCAATTTTGCCCTATAAGCACAAAAGAAAACACCGAAGCAATCGCTTCGGTGTTTTCTTTTGGCTTCCCTTTCACTGTACTTGAATTCGGGTTTGCGGGCGCGCTTTCGCTAAAACTTCTCAAACGGCAAACCCGTACGGTTCCGCTTCCGCGGAACCGGCAAGTCCAACGACAACGCCTTCAAGCCTTCTAAAACTACCAAAGCAACCGCTTCGGCGTTTTCTTTTGGTTTCCTCTTCACTTTCACTTGAATTCAGGTTTTCCGCTTTCGCGGAACCGGCAAGTCCAACGACAACGTCCCGGCAAAAGGACATAGTTCGGTGTCCTTTTTCGTGTCTCCCCTTTATATTGCACTTGAATTATCGCGAAGTGTTTCTTGATTCTGCACTATCATTACACACTTTCCATATTTTATGGTACTATTATTTATGAAGTGCCTTTCAAAAAGCAGGTAAGGAGACAGCCAGATCCCCGAAAACTATCATTTTGGTTGATTTTTGTAAAAAATGCTATTTTCCATGTATCTTACCTATTCCCAAATTCCAATTTTTGTGTTATGATAAAGGAAATGAATAAAAACCATCAAGAAAGGACGCTTCCGCGAAGCAAAAGAGCATTTATGAATTACGAATATTCCCTGATCCACGTTTCCGAACGGTTTGAAAGCGACGGGACGGCGTATTCGATTTCCCTTGTGAACGCCAAAGAACTGCGTTTCGTCCTGAACGGAGAGGAAGTGAGCCTTTCCGGGCGATATCTGTTCTGCCTTTCCGATACCGACGTACTGAAGGACGCAAAATGGGAGTACGACGTGAAGACCCTGTCCTTTCTCCCGTATTTCTACAACGTCAATCTGAGTACCGCGATCATTGACGATCCTGTTTACGGAGAGATGCGGGAAAAGTACGGCTATCCCGATTTCTTCCTGTTCCGCGAGCGCGGAGAGGATTACCGGGGCATCATCAAGCTGACGGAGAGCGAATACGATCTTGTGATGACGATGCTCGTTTCTGCGGAGCGGAATATCGGCAATCACGAGATAGACGCGCTGTGGTCCTGCCGGACCCGTTCCGATATGATCGCGATCTTAAGGATCGCGGAGGCGGCGCACGCCGGAAAAACCGGCGACGTAACGAACGAAATATTGCGGTATATCCGCGAGAATCTGAAAGAGGACCTTTCGCTCCCGGCGCTCTGCAAACGGTTTGACAGGAACCGTACCACCCTCGCCGAAACGATCAAAAAGCTGACCGGAATGACGCCGGGGCAGTACGTTCTTTCCGAACGCCTCGGGCAGAGCCGCCCCGACCTTCTGTTCACTCAACTGACCGTGGAAGAGGTCGCGGAAAAATACGGCTTTTCGGACGTCAATTATTACATCCGCGCTTTCAAAAAGAAATACGGCGTGACGCCGCTGCAATACCGGAAAAGCGGCTTTGAAAAGAGGATCAGCGAAGAAAAACGTTACCATCTGAAAAACGGCGGAACGGGGCTGATGACAGCAGAGGAATTCACCTCGTATCTGAACGCCGGGCTTGGGCTTGCCGTGATCCGTCTGCGCCGCGAGCCCGACAAATCGCGGTTCCTCGAACCGTTCCGGGCGTATCTCATGACCGGAAAAAACAACGTACAGAATTACTGCTTCGCGTATGAGGACGACCTTCTTTCCTCCTTTGAGGAATCGGAGCGGATCCGGGCGGAACTGCTTTCGGCGCTGTTTTCGCTTGACGCTCCAAAGCCCTACCACGTTCTTCTGATGAAGCGTTGGTGCGGTCCGGAGCAGGAAAAGAAGCTGGGTGAACTGCTCGGCACGGTCTACGAAGAGAATTACAGACGCGTCTGGGAGGCGGCGGATTCTTTCGGCGACAAGAAACTGTTCCTGCTCTTCGATTCGGTCGGAAACATGGAAGAGAAGATCAAAGCGGTAGAAAATCCGGAGATCATCGCGCTGAACGAGCTTTGTCTGTCCTATAAAAACGCGTTCCACGCGCTCGCCGCCTTTGACGGGTCCGCGGAATGGACGGAAAGGCTGATCGACCGGGAAGTCGAAATGCGGAAAGCGACCGGGTTCTTTCCCTCCCGGCCCTCGTGCGACGTGCTTTTCGGGCTGTTTCACGACAAAAATCCCGAAATCCGTGCCTATATGGAGGAACATTTCCCGGACGATTACTATCTGAAATACGATATTCATCGGATCAGACGGATGACGCCCTCCGAGATCAGAAAACTCGACGCCGACTTTTTCATGGACGAAAACGTGGGGTACGACCGGCACGGTCTGTTCCACTCGGAGTATCTTCCGGATGAGGTCGTCAGCCGGGTCGAGTCCCGGGTCCGGGACCCCGTCGGCGGAAAAAAGCAGTTCCGGTTCCGTCTGATGGGGTTGCTTTCGGAGAGACGCCTGGGCGTGATCCCCGACGCACCGGACGAGCTTCTGCCGGAGCTGCGGGAGGCGATTGAAACCGATCCCCGCTCGTATGATACCAAAGTTCTGGCGAAGTACGTCCTGAGCTGCCGCCGCCCGGAGATCAAGGCCTACGCGGCGGAGCTGATCGGGAAGGGCGATCCGCGGATGATTGCCTACGCAATCCCGTCGTATTTCTGCTTCAACTATGATAAAGGCGACCGGGAGCTCTTTGCAGAAAGGCTGACGGCAGAGGAGAACGAGACGTCCGAGTATTACCGGAGAGCGTTTCTGACGGCGATCGAGAAAGGCGTGCCCGATCTGCCGCTCGAGGTCGTGCCCCATATTTTCAGAGAACTGACCTTCAGGGATGTCAACAGCACGCGGGTGACCTTTATTATCGGTTTATATCAGAACGGGATATACGACGAAAACGTGACCGAAGAGGGGCTCTTTGACGCCGACACCCGGATCAGAAGCTATGCCGTGAAAATGCGGGAACGCGTCCCGTATATCAGGACGAAGTACCTGAACGCAAGGAACGCCGGGGACTACGTGCGGTTCTTTGAGAAAAAGGAACAAACGGGACACGAGATCGGGATCGGGCTCGGCGACCACATGGATCAGAAGGAGCTTTCGTCGTTTAATATAGACCCGATCGTGGAAAACAAATTTTACGACCATATTCTTTTGTATATTGCCGCGAGAGTCAAGCTGATGACCGAACAAAGGGTCGAAGGCTTCCTCGCGTATGCGGAAGGCAGACCCGTCGGATTCATCGACTGCGCGAGACGGGATTTCTATCAGCCTTTCCCTTGGCTTCCGGACGCTGTCAAGGCGGACGATATCGTCGTCACCGCGCCGGTCACCTTCGGCGATCCGCACGTCGCGGAAGCGCTTGTACGGCGTGCCGCAAGGTTTGCGGAAGAGGAAGGAAAAAAAGCGTGGGCGTACCTGCGGCGTCATGACGATACGGATGAGGAATGGGACGCGCTCATCGCCCTGTGCCGCGACGCGGGTCTTTCGGTCGCCGCGCAGGGGCGGCACGCTCCGACGCAGGTGATCGAATAAACGAGTTCGCAACATTTTTTCCTTGATAAAAAGCGGTCTTTCCGATACAATGGAGGTAAGAAGATGGTGATTCGGAATACGGAAAAAAGGAAGGTCATCAAAGAAGTCCGGCTGTTCGGGGAATCGGACGGTCGTCCCGTCTTCCCGATCGAAAACAAGACGATAAACGCTGTCGTATGGCGGATCGTGCTGAAGCTGCGCGAATGGAGGTATTCCATGGGAAGGATCGACACGCTTGATGTCGTATTTTCCTCCGTCCTCCCGATCGGAGTCTCCGACTACAGTCACGACACCGGAAAATTTCATATCGGCGTTTCCGAAAAAGACCTTTGCTCTCTTACGGAAGGGAATCATACCGGGTTCCTGTTCACTGCTCTGGAAAAGGTCTTTCTGAAAATGTCCTGTGTATCGGAATATCTGTTCCCGGTGGGATTCGTGGTGGGCAGAACGCTGGAAGACGCTTGCGCGGGAGAAGAAATGTGCGCGTGCTGTCTGGATGTCAGAACCGATGAAAAGGATGCCGCCTTGTACGTCCGGGTCCTTGACGATTGCAGATTTGCGCCTCTGCTCTGCATCGCAAATATGGACGGAAGCGGCGAGAAACGGTGGGAACTGCCGGAGGTGCCCGATCTTTCCTCTCTCGGCAGGCTGAAAATCGGCGAAGGAAAAGTAACGGTCGAAACCGAAAACGGAGAGGTATCTGCGTCGTTTGACGTATAAGGAGTATGACAAAAAACATGAAAATGCAGGCAGAAGGAGAAATGAACGTCCGCTTGATGTTTGCCGCCTCTGCGCCGGGAATGCTTGATCTGATCGAAAAAGGGAAAATTACCGTTTCCGATGCCTCCATGACGTTTTTCCTGCCGATCATGATGAGAAGCGAAGAAAAATCAATGATCCATCTGACTTGTTCTATGGCAGAGGAGCTTGAAACGTACCCTCCGGCACGGCGGCGCGAGGCAGCGGAAAAGATCCGGGCGCTGTGTTAAGAACTGACGGCAGATTACAGCAGAGAAGACACTTTGAAAAAAGAGGAAAAAATTTCTTTTGACTTTTATCACGGAGATACAGAAGAGTGACAAACGAAGAATTTGAAAACCTGATCGTATCGGATATCATCACACAATATCCCGAATATGCGGACTGCCTCGAAAAGCAGTACCGCAGTGCAAAGGTGATCAAAAGAGAAAACACCGGCCACGGATTTTTCACTGATTACGAGATAGCCGATCAGGGCGGTCGGATCGACGGCTTGCCCGATCTGATCCTCGGAAAGCATCAATGGAATCTGAACGGGCTGAAATACGGCAGCGATTACATTCTGTGGGTCAAAGAGGGGCTGATTACCTGTCTGGAAGGCTTTTGCTACGGGGAGGACCGGTGGCCTGACGAGATCACGGACGCTGAGATCATCGGGGAGGGGAAATGAAATGTTTCAGGTTCAGTACCGATACCATCCCGCCGTGTGCGTCGGGAACCGGATCCGCCTTTCCGCGGATGCGCTGATCACGTTGGACCGGGATGAAACCTATTGGCCGACAACGCCGGAATGCTTCGATACGCTGGCGCTTGAACGTTTCGGGCTGGATCGCCTTGAAAAGTATTTTCTGTTTCATAAGGTCGTTCCCGATCCGTATTGTTCTCCCGTCTATGAATATAAACTGAGAAAACGGTTCCCGGACGTGAGAAAATACGCGGCGGGGAAGAGAACGGTTTTCTACTGTCTGACGGAGGCGTCAAAATGGGACGGTGAGATCTCGAACGCCGCTTTGTATCTTCCGTACGGCGATCCCGGTCGGATCGGACGGATTTATGAGAACCTCGCGGAAAAGAACTGCAATTTTGAAAATCCCGGTGAAGCGTCCGAGGCGTTCTCCGCAATCGCGGATGAAATGAAAGACGCGGTTTTACTTCATCATTCGGTGGTCAACGGAACGGCGATCCTCAATATTTACTGTCACGACGCGGAAAAGCACTTTGAAGTGTTTGAGAAAGCGGTTTTTGACCCGGATTCCGAGCCGATGTTCCGTCATGGCTTGGAGGGATTTGATTACCGGACGATCCCCGAATAATCAATGAAATAAACGGAGAAGAAAATGATACTGAATCATCTCTTGTTTTATGATTTCCATAAAGCAATTCGGCTTTTTGGAAATCAACGTCCGCGGGGAAACGCTTTATCGGACGGGGAGGACGTTTTTCCGCCTGACACCTTGGGGGGACAAAACCGTCCTTCCGGAGGCAGCCGAGGGCGAAGAGGAAGCCGCCATCGGCAGGTTCGAGGACGTGACATGGTACGATTGTATCCTTCCCGAAAAGGAAACTCCTGACAGAGCAGTGCTGATGAGATTTAAGACGGACGTGATCCGCTGTTACGCGGAGGACAATTTTGAGGCGTTCCTTCTTTCCCGCGGATACCGCAAGAAGCTTGACGGCAGGGAGGCATTCTACGAAAAAGACGGGGAAGAGGTGCGGATCGTTTTCGATGATACCCGGGCGGAAATGATTTTGGAACGTCGGTTCAGCGACGGAATCAGCAGAAAAACCTTTGCCGAAATCGTTCCGGAACAGACGCTCATTGCGATGAAAGACTTTATGTCGGCGCGGGAATGAACGGAAAAAGGATCGCCCCGCGAATTTTGAAGGATTGGGAAAAGACTATGGAACTTGAATTACAGAATGAAATCATCGGGCTGCTGCCGTCGGAAGAGCTGCGGGATGCCGTTCGGGAAAGAAAGACGGCGTTCACGGACCCCGAACTTCTGAAAATCGTTTGGGACTACGCGCAGGACTACGAAACGCGGCTCGGGATGCTCGGCAGACTTTACGATGCGTTTACCGGCGACATCCGTGAATATACGGGACTTCTGATCGCACGTCAGAAATTCTGCCTTGATGAACTTATGAAACCGGAAGAAGACGCCGTGTTTGAGCTTCATATCAAGGACACGCCGGATTCCTATGACGAG
Organism: Lachnospiraceae bacterium; assembly: GCA_024404495.1. GTDB lineage: Bacteria > Bacillota > Clostridia > Oscillospirales > CAG-272 > CAKRZE01. Next base: position 15,225 of record JAKSPT010000038.1, on the reverse strand, counting down.
CGGTACCTCTGCGCTTCCTACGAAGCGGCACGGAAAATGATCCCGCTGTTTTTCAGGGAATACGAATGTGAGCCGACGAAGGAAACGGTTTACAGGATCGTAAAACGAAAAATCTATCGTGGGAAAGACGACGAGCCGTTTTCGGAGGATTATCTCGGACACGCGGTTCTTCTGCCGTCCGGGAAGCTGTATTCCGTGGACGTATTGAAGGATGAGGACGCGCTTTGCCGGGGAAACCGGGTCTGTATGGACTGTTCGCTGGTCTGCATTCACAATATCGACGCTGCGTTTCCCCGTATCATTGCGAACGGAGACGTCGTGAAATTCAGATGTGCCCTTGGTCAGCCGGAACGGATAGGGGTGGTTTTGTTTTCGGGAGAAGCGGAAACCGAATGCGAGTATTACGTGATCCCGCTTGACTGCACGGACGTCCGGTATCATCATTTTGATACGGATTTTTGGGATCACGAGCACGTTCCCGCGCCGCTTATCATGAAGATTACGCCAAACGAACTGAATGATAAAATGCGGGAAGATTACTTCGCGTTTATGGAGTATATGAATAATAACAACGAATAAGTATATCGGGTGTTATGATGGAAATCTATTTGATGGACAGTGAGAGAAGCAAGGAAGAGTTCCGCATCATGAAGGGATATACCCCTTGCTATGTGTATTCCGGCGGACAGCATTACCGGGTGGATATCGTCAGCACGGAGCGCCATTTCAATGAGATTCAAAACGAGATGGAGAGGACGAAGGATCACGGAAACTGCGCGTTCCTTTGCTCCGGGGAGATCCTTGTGCCGGAATGTTCTGACGACGCCGTGGTCGCAGCCGTGAAAGAGGCGGCGGAAGAGGGGGTACTCCCCTGTTTCCCGCAGGTCTCGCTCATTGATTGGGACAAAGGAGAAAGGGAGGACGCTTTTCTCCATGCCAACGTCACGTTCCCCGACGGCAGAATGATGAACAAGCACCTGCTCCGGTATCAGGGGAGGCTGTTCTCGCTCGTGATCGAAAAACGTGACCGACCGGCAACGCATTTCCTGTTACGGAACGACCATGACGACGAAGGGGAGCTGCGCGGTATCATTGATATGCTGGCAGAGAACGGGCTTTTTGCTGTTTTTGAGCCGTATTATACGATCGCGATGACGGAATTGCGTCCGTTTTGGAAGGGTTCGATAACGGAGGCGGGATGAAGCACAAATGAAAGAAAGGAATAAAGCACAGATGAAAGAAACAATTTCCCTTGAAGGAACCCCTTTTTCCGACAGGCTGTTCGTGCCTCACGATTTTGCTGTCAGAGAGGTGCGGTGTACGCCGGAGGAGCTTACGTTTTTCTTTGCGGATGACGAAACCCGCGATCTGTTTCCCGAGCGGAAGTCTCTTGTGATCCGGTTTCATCTGCACGACGATACCGTTTTATGGTACCGGGAAAAGAAAAAACGGTATCCGTGGCAGAAACACGGATACGTTGACTATGACGAAAAAAAGGTCCCCGATCTGTGCCATGCGAAACTCGAGTACGTTGACCACTTTTTTTCCTGCCGCTCCGTTGTGATCGGGCTTTGGGCGCCTTTCGGTGCGTTATGGTGTATGGCGGGCGCCGATCGGGTGGAATACGAGTGGCGGGAGGAAAAAACGTGAATGACGAAAAAATACGCGATTATCTGAAAGACCATCTGATCCTGGACGTCAGCGGAAGCCGCAGGGAAATGATCGTGGATGACGCCGGTCTGTTTCTTCAGGTCGTTGAGAACAGCGGGTATTATATTGACGAAATCGGATTTTGGGAATATTGCCCGATTTCATCAAAGGATAGTCTCGGCGGCGGAGGACCGATCGACAGAAAGAACAAGGACTACTATTTTTCCGAGATTTATTATTTGGGAAAACCTTTTCGGCAAAATACCCCGATAAGTGAAATATCGGACTATATGAACGAACATCAAAAACGTTTTCCCGATCGTAAGATTTATCCCGCGTTTTCGATACAAAGAAAAGAGAACGAAAAACCGGACGTGGTCTCCGCGCACAGACATTGTACGGGAAACAAAGACGAACTGAAGCACTCAACGGTCTGCGGGTGCTTTTACTGCCGTTCCATTTATTCACCGGATGAAATCACCGACTACATTGACCGGTCGACCACGGCACTGTGCCCCCGCTGCGGGATCGACAGCGTGATCGGCGACGCTTCCGGTCTGCCTGTCACGGAGGAATTTCTGACCCGGATGAACCGGTATTGGTTTTGAAACAGAAAAGGAGAGAATCGGAATGAACAAACAGATTTACGCGATCAGAACGCAGGAAGATATCGAAGCGTTCCTTGAGGCGTCGAACGGTCTTCACGACGGGTACGTAACGTCGGTACACTATGACAATGAAAAGGCGTACGTGCGGCTGGAGGACGGGCGGAGCTTTATCTCGCCGTTTGACGGCGAGATCAGGATCCGTGTCATGGTCACAAGTATGTGCGACACGGTGATCGAACTGATTTTCAAGGGCGTTTCCGATTGGCAGATGAAGCAACGGTCGTATGATATTTTCGGTTCGTCGCTTGCCATTCTGGAGGACGGTCAGGTCGTGTGGACGGATATGCCCGGGACCGATAAGGAAACGCGGGAACAACGCTCTTTCGTCATCGCACGTAGCATGGAGTACCGCTTTCTTGAGGATCACAGACCCGGAAAGGAGTTATGATGGAAGCCATTTTGGAATACTGCGGGAACCGGATCGAAATCTTCGATTTTTACCATTCCGTTGAAGACGAAAAATCCGGCAATCCCTATAACAGCATTTTCCGGGTCCGTGTGAATTCGGGAATGTTTTCCGGAGAAGGCGGTTGGGAGATCGACTATAAGGCGTTCAGGCAGTTTATTGCCGCGCTCCGGGACGTGACCGATTTCAAAGCGGACGAAGCGGTGCTTCCGGATTATTGTTATGGCAGTACCCTCCGTTTCGTCGGAGACGGGCTCGGGCATATTGAGGTTTCGGGGACGGTTTACGGCGAGGCGAGGGTCCATTCCGTGACGTTTTCCTTCCCGACGGATCAGACGGTATATGCGTCTTTTCTGCGGGCGCTTGAAGGGATGGAATGAAAATATCGTCGTTCCGCAGGGCGGCAAGATCCGGCTCGTCGATCACAACGTGTTCGCACGATAACGAAAAACGCATTTTTCGGAACCGATTTCCGGAAAGGAGCAAAAATGATCTCCCATATTGATGAGGTACGCGCGATCCTTCGCGACGCGCAAAGCGTCGTCTTTTTCGGCGGCGCGGGCATATCGACCGACAGCGGCATCCCGGATTTCCGCGGCGGGCAGGGGCTGTACGACAGTAGGCCCGAAGGCTTTTCCGATCCGCCCGAATACCTCCTCAGCCGCAGATGTCTTTCCTCCGAGCCCGAAAAATTCTTCCGCTATTACAGAGAGAATATGCTTTATCCTTCGGCGAAGCCGAACGCGGCGCATCTTGCGCTCGCCGAAATGGAGCGGCGGGGAAAACTGAAGGCGGTCGTCACGCAGAACATCGACGGACTCCATCAGGCGGCGGGAAGCCGGAACGTGCTCGAACTGCACGGAACGACGGCGGTCAACTACTGCGCCCGGTGCGGAAGGCGCTTTGACGGCAAGGCGGTGACCTCCGCGCCCGGGATCCCGCGCTGTGAATGCGGCGGGATGATCCGTCCGGACGTGGTGCTCTACGGCGAAGGGCTTGACGGCGACGTTTTCGACCGCGCCGAAAGAGCGATCTCGGACGCCGACGTGCTGATCGTCGGCGGGACGTCTCTCACCGTCTATCCCGCGGCGTCCTTCGTGGAGTATTTCGGCGGGGAACACTTCATTCTCATCAATAAAACGGAAACGCCTTACGACGGGCTTGCGGAATATATCTTCCGTCAGTCGCTTTCCGAGGTGCTTCCGATGCTTGTCTGTTGATCGGATGTTTCTGTTCCATCTTCGATATACACCAAAACATCTTCCACTCTGCATTTCAAAAACCCACACAGATCGTTCAAAGTAACGGTGCTGATGGGTTTATTGTGTTTAAGACGGTCGAGCAGACTGCGGCTGACGCCGAAATCGTTAATGAGTTTGTAGGTCGTTATTCCTTTTTCACGCATTGTCCTATAAAGTGGTGAGTAAGATATCATATTTGACTTCCCCCATTTTTCTTTCAGTATAAAATGTGCTCTTCCTCTTGACAATTGTCGATATATAGAGTATAATCGGTTAAAAGAACACTATTTATTATGAAGAAAAGAGGGCTATACAATGGACAATCAGCAAAAAACAAAATTCTGCAAATACTGCGGCGCGAAAATCCCTGAAGATGCAGTTCTGTGCACGGCTTGCGGAAGACAGGTCGAGGAACTGAAACGCGGAGGCGATCAGCAGGCGGCAACTCCCCAAATTGTGATAAATAACGCAAACAGCAACGTAAACACCAATATGAACGGTGGGATCGTCGGAATGAAAGCGTGCAATAAGTGGGTTGCCTTCGTCCTCTGTCTGCTTCTCGGCTATTTCGGTGCGCACAAGTTTTATGAGGGAAAAGCGGGAATGGGAATCCTGTATATCTTTACAGTTGGCTTATTCGGATTCGGATGGATTATTGACTGTATTTCCATTCTGTGCAAACCGAATCCGTATTATGTAAAATACTGACGCAAAAATACTGCTGAAAAACCTCCCTTCGGGGAGGTTTTTTGTTGCGTTTCCGCGGAAAATATGTTATAATAAAAGAAAAAACGGAGATTTTTACGATGAAGTTCCGTGTTCGCGCGCTTGCTTTTCTGCTTTTGTTTACCCTTCTGCTTCCGTCCTGCAAAAAGCCGCAGATGACGGGGGAGATCACGCTCACCGATATGGCGGGGCGGGAGGTCGTGCTTCCCGGCGAGGCAAAACGGGTCGTGAGCTGCTATTACGTCACGACCTACGCGATGCTTTCGCTCGGGCTCGGCGATCGGCTCGTCGGGATCGAAAAAAAGGCGGAATCCCGCCCGATCTATGGGAAAGCCGCGCCCGCTCTCCTTTCTCTGCCCGCGGTCGGCAGTCTGAAGGGAATCGACGCCGAAACGGTCGCCTCACTTTCCCCCGACCTCGTGCTTCTGCCGAAAAAGCTGACCGACGCGATCCCGGCGCTGGAAACGCTCGGCATTCCGGTCCTCGTGGTCGATCCCGAGACCGGAGAAGACCTGCGCACGATGCTGACCCTGATCGGGAAAGCCTGCGGCGCAGCGGAAAAAGCCGAAAAGCTGATCGCCTTCAACGATGAAAAAACCGCAGGATTCGATCCGGAGGGGGAGAAACCGTCGGTTCTCATTCCCGGCAACTCCTCTTATCTGACCGCCGCTCCGTCCGGAATGTATCAGAGCGATCTGATCGCCCTCGCGGGCGGGAAAAACGCCTTCGGCGGGACGGAGGGCGATTACTGGACCGAAATCTCCTATGAAACCTATTACGCGCTCGACCCCGGCGTCATCGTGATCCCCTCGGGCGCCTCCTATACCGCGTCCGACCTTCTTTCCGACCCGGCGCTTGCCTCCCTGCGCGCCGTCAGGGAGGGAAGGGTGCTTTCGATGCCCGGCACCTTTGAGGAATGGGATTCCCCGATCCCCTCGGGCGTGCTCGGCGTGCTTTGGCTCCGTGCTTCGCTTTTCCCCGCATCCTATTCCCCCGATTTTTTCCGAAAGGATACGGTCGAATTCTATGAGACCTTCTACGGCTTCACTCCCGACGAAAACGATCTCGCCGCGCTCTTTGCGTAAAGCGAAAGCGGCTGTTTTCGCCGTGCTCGCCGTCCTTTCGGTCGTTTCGCTCCGCTTCGGCGGGTATCCGCTGACCTTTCCCGATCTGCTCCGGATCGTGAGCGGGAAAGAGACCGGCACGGCGGCGACCGTGTTTTTCGGGCTTCGTCTGCCGCGCGTCCTCACCGCGATTCTCGCGGGTGGCGTCCTCGGCGTAACGGGCGCGGTCTGTCAGACGGTGTTCTGCAATCCGCTCGCCTCTCCCGATATCACCGGCGTTGCCTCGGGCTGTTCGCTCGGCGCCGCCGCCGCGATCCTTCTCGGGCTTCCCGCCGCGCTTCGCGTTCCCGTCTCGTTTGCCGGTGGCATAGCCGCGCTCTTCCTTCTGCTTCTGCTCGTCCGCGTTTCGGGCAGGCACGGCGCCGAACCGAGGAGCACGTATCTTCTCGCGGGGATCCTGATCTCCGCCGCCGCGGACGCCGGGCTGATGGTATTGAAGACCGCCGCCGATCCCGAGCGTGAGCTCGCCGCGATCGAATACTGGACGATGGGGAGCCTTGCCTCGGTAACTGCCGAAAAAGCGTTGACCGCCGCCTGCTTTTCGCTGCCGCCGCTCCTTCTTCTGCTGCTCTTTTCACGGCAGGCGCTGATCCTTTCGCGCGGGGGAGAAGAGGCGCGCGCGGTCGGCGTTTCGCCCTCCGTCTGGCAGACCGTTCTTCTGCTGCTCTGCACGCTTTCGGTCGCCGGGGTCGTTTCGGCGGTCGGGGTGATCGGCTTCGTCGGGCTGATCGTGCCGCATATCGCGCTTGCGCTCGGCGGGAGCCGGGGCAGGGGATTTCTGCCGCTCTGCTTCGGCGTCGGCGGGATCCTGACCGTGCTTTCCGATCTGCTTGCCCGCACCGTGATTCCCGGTGCCGAGCTTCCGGTCAGCATCTTCTGCGTCGGGTTCGCGGTCCTTTGGTTCGCCTTTCTCTTCTGCCGAAGAAAGGGAGGGGAAACGGAATGCTGACCGTATCGGGTCTTTCTGCGGGTTACCGCGAAAACGAGGTGCTTCACTCCGTCGGGTTTTCCCTTGAAAACGGGCTGACCGTTCTGCTCGGGGAAAACGGAAGCGGAAAAACGACGCTTTTCCGCGTGCTTGCGGGGAGCCTTCGCCCCTGCTGCGGGACGGTGATGCTTGACGGCGAGGACGTCCTTCGTCTTTCGGTAAAGGAACGCGCGGGACGGATCACGCTTCTGACCGGAGCGCACCAAACCCTCCCCGGCGTGACCGGATGGGATTTAGCCGAAATGGCGTTTTATCCCGCAAAAGGGCTTTTTTACCGCCCCGGAACGCGGGAAAAAGAAAAAATCGCCGCGCTCGCCCGTGAAATGGGCGCGGAGGACCTTCTTTCCCGCCCGCTCGAAACGCTGAGCGGCGGGGAACGGCAGACGGTCGGGCTGCTTGCCGCCGTCTGTCAGGATACGCCCGTCCTCCTTCTCGACGAGCCGACGGCGTCCCTCGACTTCAATCGCACGCACGCCTTTTTCCGTCAGGCAAAGGCGCTTGCGAAAGAGAAAATTCTGCTTGCCGCCGTACACGATCCGGCGCTCGCGCTCCGCTTTGCCGACCGCGTTCTTCTGTTAAAGGACGGACGGATCGTCCGTGATCTGATCCCGAAGCAGACCCCTGCGGATGACGCGGCGGAAGCGCTGAAGCTGCTCTACCCGGAGATCCGCGTCGTCTGTACCGACGGCACGGTGACGGTGGTATGACCAATGTTTTCCCGCAGAAAGGACAGATGAAAAATGAATTTTAAGAATTACGTTCAGCCGGAAACCGTATCCGAGGCGCTTTCGCTCGCAAAGCAGAGCGGAACGGTCATCCTCGGCGGAATGATGTGGCTGAATCTTCAGAAACGGACGGTCGAAACGGCGGTGGATCTCTCCCGCCTCGGGCTCGACCGGATCGAAAGCACGCCCGACGGCATCCGGATCGGCGCTTACGTGACGCTCAGACAGGCGGAGACCGATCCGACGCTTGTTGATTACACGCGCGGCGCGGTCGGAAAAGCCCTTGCCCCGATCGTCGGGGTGCAGTTCCGCAATACCGCGACGGTCGGCGGGAGCGTTTTCGGCAGGTTCGGTTTTTCCGATCCCACGACCCTTTTCACGGCGCTCGGCGCTTCGGTCGTCCTCGCCGAACGGGGCGTGATCCCGATGGAGACCTTTATCAGGGAGGGAGCCCCCCGCGACCTTCTGACCCATATCCTTCTTCCGAAAGAGAAGCCCGATGCGGTGTCGGTTTTTGCTCAGCGCAATTCCGCGACCGATTTTCCCGCTTTGACGTCTGCGTTCTGTCTGCGCGGGGAGAACCTGCGCGTCACCGTTTCCCCGGCTCCGGTGAGAGGGGAAACGAGAGAATTTCCGTTTTCCGACGCGGAAAAGATCCCGGAAGCACTCGCAAACGGGCTGAAATTCGATTCCAACCGTCTGGCGTCCGCCGCCTACCGCGCGCGGCTGACCGGCGTTTTCGCTTCCCGCGCGCTCGAAGAAATGAAAAAGGGGGTATAAGGATATGGAAATCACGTTTACGCTGAACGGAAAACCCGTTTCGGTTTCGGTTTCTCCCGATACCCCGCTTCTCGATCTGCTCCGGTCGCTCGGCATGAAGAGCGTCAAATGCGGCTGTGAGAACACGGTCTGCGGTCTCTGCACCGTTTTCCTCGACGAAAAGCCGGTCCTTTCCTGCTCGGTTCCCGCCGCCCGCGTCAGCGGAAAAAGCGTTACGACCCTCGAAGGGCTGACTGAAGAGGCGGAGGCTTTCATCGGCTTCATCGCCGATCAGGGCGCCGACCAATGCGGCTTCTGCAACCCGGGCTACGTCATGAACACGATCGCCCTGCTCCGGGAGAATCCCGACCCCACCGACGACGAGATCCGCGCCTGCCTCGCGGGCAATCTCTGCCGCTGTTCGGGCTACGAGGGACAGCTTCGCGGCATCCGCGCCTTCCTTGACGCAAAAAAGGAGGGAAAACGATGAAAAATCCGATCGAACGCGGCGGCGTCGGCGCTTCGGTACGCAAAAAAGATTCGATGCAGCTCCTTACGGGCAAGCCGGTCTATCTTGACGACCTCCCCGAGCCCGCGGGCTGTCTGACCGTCAAACTCCTCCGCAGTCCCCACGCAAACGCGCTGATCCGCGAGATCGACGTTACGGCGGCAATTTCGCTTCCCGGCGTCGCGGCGGTCTATACCTACCTTGACGTGCCGTCCGAGCGCTATACCGAGGCGGGGCAGACCTATCCCGAGACCTCGCCGCACGACCGTCTGATCCTCGACCGTCATCTCCGTCACGTCGGCGACCCGGTCGCCATCGTCGCTGCGGAAAACGAAGAAGCGGCGGAAAAGGCGCTTGCCGCGATCCGGGTCACCTACGATCCGCTTCCCGCCGTCCTTGATTTCCGCACGGCAAAGGACAATCCCGCCCTCGTCCATCCGGAGGAGGACTGGCACTCCCTCTGCCCCTTTACCGGGGGCGATCCCAAACGGAACCTCTGCGCCTCGGGCGAGGAGGGAGAGGGCGACGTCGACGCCGTCCTCGCTTCCTGCGACCTCGTGATCGAACACCCCTATCACGTCAAAGCGGTGAATCAGGTCCCATTTGAGACCTTCCGCACGATGACGGAGCTCGACGCCTACGGGCGTCTCCGCGTCGTCTCCTCGACGCAGATCGTTTTCCACGTCCGCCGCATCATCGCGCACGCGCTCGGCATTCCGAAGTCTGCGGTGCGGGTGGAAAAGCCCCGCATCGGCGGCGGCTTCGGCGCGAAGCAGACGGCGGTTTCCGAGGTCTATCCGGCGTTCGTGACGTGGAAGACCGGAAGACCCGCAAAGCTCGTCTATACGCGCAAGGAATCGCTCGAAGCGGGCTCCCCGAGACACGAAATGGAGATCACCGTCTGCCTCGGCGCCATGAATGACGGAACGATCCGCGCGATCGATCTGTACTCTCTTTCCAACACCGGCGCATACGGCGAGCACGGTTGGGCAACGGTCGGTCTGACCGCGCACAAGTCGATCCCGCTTTATACCTCTTCGGTGGAGGCGTTCCGCTTCACCTACGACGTCGTTTACACCAACGTCCAGTCTTCGGGCGCGTATCGCGGCTTCGGCGCGACGCAGGGCATTTTCGCGGTCGAGAGCGCCGTGAACGAGCTTGCCTCCCGCCTCGGGATGGATCCGCTCGAGATCCGTCTGAAAAACTGCGTGAAGGAAGGGCAGACCATGCCCGCCTATTATAACGAACCCGCCTCCTCCTGCAATCTGACCGGGTGTCTGACCGAATGTGCCGAAAAATTCGGCTGGAAGGAAAAATACCCCGTCCGCGTGATGCCCGACGGAAAGATCCGCTCCGCCGGAATGGCGATGGCGATGCAGGGCTCGGGCATTTCGGGGATCGACGTCGGTTCCGCGACGGTCAAGCTCGAGGACGACGGCGGCTACACGCTTCTGATCGGTGCCGCCGATATGGGCACCGGGTGCGATACCATCCTTGCCCAGATGCTCGCCGACGCGATGGAGTGCCCGCTCGAAAAGATCGCCGTTCGCGGCGCGGACACCGATCTTTCCCCCTACGATTCGGGCTCCTACGCCTCCTCGACCACCTTCGTGACCGGAAAAGCCGTCGTGCTCGCCGCAGACGAGCTGAAGGGGAAAATGCGGAAAATCGCCGCAAAACTGCTGAAAGCAGACGAAGAAACGCTTCTTTTTGAGGATAATACCTTCTTTACCGCCGACCGCACGGCGTCGGTCACGGCGGCGGCGCTTGCAAACGCTTCGATGGACGGGAACGATGTACCGGTCGAGGCGACCGCGACGAACTCCCACCCCTTCTCTCCGCCGCCCTTCATGGTCGGTATGGTCGAGACCGAGACCGATCCCGGCACCGGAAGCGTGAAGATCCTTGATTATCAGGCGGTCGTGGACTGCGGCACGGTCATCAACCCCGCGCTCGCACGGGTGCAGGCGGAGGGCGGCATCGTGCAGGGCATAGGCATGACGCTCTTTGAGGATATCCATTACGGCAAAGACGGCAAGCTTGCGGAAAACTCGCTGATGCAGTATAAAATTCCCACCCGCCTCGATATCGGACGCCTGCATGTCGATTTCGCGCCCTCGTATGAGGAAGCGGGACCCTACGGCGCAAAGTCCATCGGCGAGATCGTCATCAACACTCCCGCGCCCGCGATCGCCCACGCCGTTTACCGCGCGACCGGGCAGTGGTTCCGCACCCTGCCGATCACGCCGGACAAGGTCGCGCTCGGAATGGGAGAGGACGAATGAATTATCTGATCCTGCTTGCCGCCGGGAAGGGAAGCCGCTTCGGTGCGAACAAGCTGCTCGCCCCTTTCCGCGGGCGTCCGCTCTGGACCTACGGCTATCAGGTGCTGAAAGCTGCGGCAAATGCGGTCGGGGGAAGGGTGAAGGTCGTTTCCCGGTACCCGGAAATCCTCGCCGAAGTCCCGGAAGAGGGCGTTTTCAGCCCGGAAAGCGAAAACGGGCTCTCCTTTTCGGTCCGTGCGGGCGTGCTTTCCTGCGGGGAGCTCGCGGCGGGAGACAAGCTGCTCTTTCTTGCCGCCGATATGCCCTTTCTGACGGCGGAAACCGTGCAAAAACTGCTTAAAATGCCGCTTTCCGCGTCAGAGGAAGACGGTCTTCCCCTCGCCGCCTGCGCGTGGGATGGGGAGGAAACCGGGAACCCCGTCGTTTTCTCGGCTCTGCTCCGGGAAAAACTGCTCGCTCTTTCGGGCGACCGGGGCGGGAAAGCGGTCCTTCGCGACTGCCCCGACCGGGTGGAAAAAATCCTCTGCCCGAAAGCGGAACTGACCGACGTTGATCACCCTTCGGACCTGACCGAAGAAGAAAAGAAAGGATAAAGCCATGTACAGAAAAAGGATCCTATACCCCGAAGGAAAAAACAAGGCGCTGACCCTCAGCTACGACGACGGCACCGAATACGACGTCAGGCTGATTGAACTGATGAAAAAATACGGCATCCGCGGGACGTTCAACTTAAACGGCTGTCATTATACCTCCGACCGCGTCGAAAGGGAGACGAACCGCATCCTTTCGGTCAGCGAAATGCACGAGGTCTACGACCCCGACTTTACCGAGATCGCGACGCACGGCTATACGCATCCCCGCCTCGACCAGCTTCCGTCCTCGGGCTGTATGCTCGAGATCCTGCGCGACCGGATGGCGCTCGAAAAGGAGACCGGTCGTATCATCCGCGGGCACGCCTATCCCTACGGCACCTATAACGACGCGGTCGTACGGGTATGCAGGGATGCCGGGATCGTGTACGCCCGCACCACGGTCTCCCACCACAATTTTTCGCTGCCCGACGAGTGGCTGACGTGGGGCGCGACCTGCCACCACATGGACCGCGCGCTGAACGAGCTGACCGACCGTTTTCTGAACGAAACGCCGGTCAAGCGCGGCGAGGACGGCTGGCTCTTCTACCTGTGGGGGCATTCCTACGAGTTCAACGCGTTGCAGAACTGGGACCTGATCGAGGGCTTCTTCTCGAAGGTGAGTGATAACGGCGATATCTGGTACGCGACGAACGGACAGATTTACGACTACGTGAACGCCTATCGCTCCCTGATCTTCAACGCCGAATGTACGAAGGTTTTCAACCCGACGCGCACCGACGTGTGGGCGGGCATCAACGGGGCGACCGTGAAGATCGCCGCCGGAGAAACGGTACAGCTGTAAAGGAAAAGAAAAATGCGTAAGGATTGGAACGTACTGAAAAAAAGCCGGCTCACGCACTACGCCGTCCTCCCGGAAAGGGTGCTTCTCACCGGGGGAAGGGTGCTTGACGCCGGGCTTCTGACCGAGGAAAAAATACCGTCCGTCACGACGAACGAGCCGCGCGTCACCGTGCTTTCAAACGCGGAGGGCGGGGAAAACGCCTTCGTTCTGCTCGACTTCGGCACCGAGCTTGCGGGCGGAGCGCGGATCTTAACGCATACCGTCGGCGGCGCGGCGACGCCCGAGGTAAGGCTCGTTTTCGGGGAATCGGTCTCCGAGGCAATGAGCCGAATCGGCGAAAAGAACGCGACGAACGACCATTCCATCCGGGATATGAAGGTCATGCTGACGAATTTCAGCGATATGATCTTCGGGCAGAGCGGCTTCCGCTTTCTGAAAATCGAGCTGATCACGCCCGGGGCGTCGGTGCGTCTGAAATCGGTCCTTGCCGACGCGACGCTGCTCGACCTCCCCTACCGCGGCTCCTTTGAATGCAGCGACCCGCTTCTGAACCGCATCTACGATACCGCCGCCTATACCTGCCACCTGAATATGCAGGATTATCTCTGGGACGGGATCAAGCGCGACCGCCTCGTGTGGCTTGGGGATTCCCATCCCGAAACGATGACGATACGGACGGTCTTCGGCTACGATCCGATCGTGGAGGAGAGCGTTGACGCCGTGATCAGGCAGTTCCCGCTGCCGCGCTACCCGAACGATATGATCACCTACGCCTTCTGGATGCTCCTCATCGCGCGCGACTGGTGCTTTGCGACCGGGAAAAACGGGCTGATCCTTTCGCACGCCGACTATTTCCGGGGGATGCTCCGCAGCCTTGCCGATGAAGTCAACGATGACGGCACCGACCGTCTTTCCGACGACCGCGCGCGGGGCTGGTTCCTCGACTGGCCGACGAGCAAAAGGGAGGATTCCCACGCCGGGACACACGCCCTACTCGCGGGGGCTCTGCACGCCGGAGAATGGATTGCGGAGGTTCTTGGCGATAACGATCTGAAAAACCTCTGCGCCGACCGCGCGGAAAAGCTCGACCGGAACCCGATGCCGATCACGGGCAACAAGAGCGCGGCGGCGATCGCCGTGTGGACGGGAGAAATGACGCCCGAAGAGGGTGCGGAGATCCTGCTTTCGGGCGGGATGACCGGATTCTCCACCTTCCTTTCCTATTATCAGCTTTCCGCGATCGCGCGCGCAGGCAAGGTGACCGAGGCGCTGGACGTCCTGCGGAAATATTACGGCGGGATGCTCGATATCGGCGCGACGACCTTCTTTGAGGACTTCGATCTCTCGTGGGTAAAGGACGGTGCCCGGATCGACACGGTCCCCGACGGCTACGATATCCACGGCGACAACGGCGGGTACTGCTACGTGGGACTCCGCCACAGCCTCTGCCACGGCTGGTCCTCGGGTCCGACCGCCTTCTTATGCGAGCAGGTCCTCGGCATCACGGTCGAGGCGCCCGGATGCGGAAAACTGCGCGTCCGTCCGCACCTCGGCGACCTTGCGTGGGCAAAGGGAACCTTCCCCACGCCGTACGGCGACGTGAAGGTCGAGGTCACGCCCGACTGCCTGACCGTCGACGCGCCGGACGGCGTTGAGATTATTATGTAAAAAAGGCAGACGCTTTGAGACGAAGCTCAGAGCGTCTGCCGTTTTCTGCTTTTGGCAGCAGGTTGATTATGACTTGCTTTTTTCGTTAAGTCGTCTTGCCGTGCCGATCAAAATCCGGATATCCTCCTCCGGCAAATTTTTTGTCAGATCATAAAGCTCCCGCGCCAGATGCGGGTTTTCGGATTCCTCGTCAAAAAATTCCTTTGGCGTCACTCCGAGATAATCGCAGATAAAGAGAAGCTCCGGAACGGAAGGATAGGATTTTCCGGAAGATATGTTTTGGATATAGCCTTTGCTGTGACCGAGGTCTAAACTCATTTTGTATTCGGATATGCCTTTTCTCGTTCTTAAAAAAGATATTCTGTCCTGCACAAACTTAGCGTCCATCCAATCACCTCTTTACTCTCTATATTCTATACCAATTAAAGAAGTAATATTACTACATAAATACTTCTTTTACTTGAAATATACCACTATCAGAGGTATAATTATGGTATTATTACAGTATGAAAAGGTGATGAAAGATGAACGGTTACTGCTGCGGCTTTGGACACAGAGACGATTATAAGAACAGAACACGGGAAATCCGGTTAATGATAGGAAATCTGATCGCGGAAAAAGGAATTACCGTTTTTCTGACGGGAGGAATGGGCGCTTTTGATGCCGCCTTTTCGTCGGCGGTTCGATTTTTTCGGCAAAGCAACGGAGAAGTACGGCTGATTCTTGTCAGACCATATTTTTCAGATACTCTGAATACGGACAAAGCGCTGTTGGAAACGCTGTACGACGACATTATTATCCCCGGAGCGATTGCCGGATGCCACTATAAATCCGCAATTACGCAAAGAAACCACTGGATGATTGAGCAGTCTGAAATTGTGGTATCAGGAGTGTTCCGGAATTACGGCGGCGCTTGGGAGGCAATCCGTTATGCCGAAAAACTCGGGAAAACGGTTATCAGATTATGAAAGTATCCTGCATTCATCGATGAACTGCCCCAAATTGTACGGACAGCACAAAAAAGCCCCCTAAAGTAGAAAAAG
>JAKSPT010000037.1 GCA_024404495.1 Lachnospiraceae bacterium | reverse complement strand
GTGACCCTCGCTTTTTGCTCAAATGATTAACCGATTTCTTGGATTTTCTTTTTCAAAAACGTTCTGTATGAATCCCATGCGGCACTTGCATTAAACAAATCCAAAAGGTCAAGCGCACGCTTGTATTCGTTTTTTGCATTGGCTAATTCGCCTTTATCAACCATATCCTCAGCGATACGTGCCTGCATTTCGACAAGAATTTCAATGGAATTTCCACGCTGTTTCTCCGCTGCTATTCGCTTTTCCTCTCCGGTTAGAATATATGCCATTTCAGAAAGACGAGTAAAATATAATTCCGGAATCTGTTCAAGTGCCGCTTTGGCTTCATCCATACTGCCCTTTTGTTTATAAGCGGAGGCAAGAAAACGAAGCGCATCGTATTTTATGGAATTATCTTTCGTCGCACTGATTGTTCGCAGAGCAATATCGATTATTTCGTCGGGAGATTCTGTCAAGTACAGCAGATTTTCAAGAAGAATGTCGTTTTCGGGATATTGTTTCAATCCTTCAAAAATAATACTTTTCCCCAGTTCGGGATTGCTTTCGCGTAATGTCCAAGTTTGTTTTGCAATCTCTAACGCTTTTTCTGCGTTTTTTTCCGCGTCATAGTCAAATATGGTGTCCATTGATACGCCGAAAAATCCGGCTATGATCGGAAGAGTTGCAACGTCGGGCAGTGAAATATCATTTTCCCACTTACTAACTGCCTGGAAAGAAATACCGATTTTTTCTGCTAATTGCTCTTGTGTCATATTGCGTTCTTTGCGTAATCTTTTTATTTGTTCTCCAATTTTCATATCTTTATCTCCTAAGATTTTTGATGCGCGCTCATCTTGTAATTATTATAACATGGATGAGGAAAAACGCAATAACTTCCTTTTCGAGTATTTTCAACTGAAAATTGAAAGTACGCAGTTTCATTTCTTCTTGTTGAAATTCGGATAAGAAAACATAACAGAAAATCCGAACGCGTC
Source organism: Lachnospiraceae bacterium (assembly GCA_024404495.1). Lineage (GTDB taxonomy): Bacteria > Bacillota > Clostridia > Oscillospirales > CAG-272 > CAKRZE01. Next base: position 24,219 of record JAKSPT010000037.1, on the reverse strand, counting down.
ACCTTTGATGACGAAGTTCGGATTATTACTGTTTGGTACGAGTGTTAATAACGGGGTTGATTAAACCAGACGAACATACATATCATGGGAAGTGGAACCCGGTTGTTATTCCGACGTTCTCTGCCTTGTGATTTCATACATCAGGATGGATGCGGCACAGCTTACATTAAAGGAAGATGCATACGAATCGGGGCTCATGGGTATGGTGCACAGAGCATCACAATAATCCTTAAAAGCTTGATTCAGCCCCATGGTTTCATTTCCTATCATCAGCATCAATGGTCGTGTCATATCCACTTTATATACGGGTTGTTCATTATGCGCCGTAGTACCGACTGTCAGAAAACCGGGATATTGCTTTTTCATTTTGTCAGTAAACTCATACAAAAGGTTATTATCCGCGATACGCACAACCGGCATATTGAAAAACGATCCCATAGCGGATACGACAACGTCCGGATCATAGAGATCCACCGCATGCCCGGTGATGATAAGCATATCTGCACCAAGGGCATCGCAGGAACGTATCATGGTACCCAAATTACCTTTGTTGGAGGGTCTGTCAAACAAAACGATAAAGGGATTCTCGGAAAGCTTTACATTCTCAAGGCGGTCTTCCCGCATTTCAATGACAGCCATCAATTCGGAGCCGTCTGCTTTTCCGCTGAGTTCTCTCAGCAGCTCCTCGGTGAGACAGTAGTTTTCCTCCGTCTTTACCGAATGAATCATATTCTTTGCCCAGTCGGATAAGGAATCCTTGTTATACAGAAAATGCTTGATTTTCCAATGATTGCTTGCAGCCTCCTTCAGACTGCGTACGCCTTCCACTAAAAATTCATGATATCGGTGCCGCTTGTTACGGTTGGTCTTCAGCACCTCAAACTTCTGATAGGTACTGTTTTTTGTGTATATGTATGTTTCGGTCATTATAGAAACCTCCATTCCAAAATATATTATAGCACATATAAGTGTCATCGTCAAGGAAATATAACCCTATTGAAGTCCTCCTCAATAGGGTTACACAAAAATTACGCAGTCTGATAATACTTCGCTTGGCTTTTATAGAGCCCGGCATAGACACCGTCCCGTACCATTAGTTCACGGTGCGTGCCTTCTTCTTCGATCCTGCCGTCTTGAAGCAGATAAATGTAATCACACGCAAGAATGTTTGAAAGACGGTGGGAAATCAAAATTGCCGTTTTTCGGACAGCAATTCTTTCTTGTCAGCTATACGCAAATTCATGGAGATGGACACCTTGACGGTTCCGCTTCTGCAGGAGCTGGTTGAACACATTGACGTTTTCGAAACCGAAGGAATCGGGAAAGGCAGAACCCAGAGAATCGTCATTTATTACCGTTTTGTCGGATATGTTGAGCTTCCCGAAGAAGCGTACGAAGAAAAATATTGCCGATACCCGCAAAGGCGTTGCAGTGGAATATATCCCGAAAGCAATCCACAAGCCTTTACCGGCATAACAAAAGAGAGTAAGACAGGCTCACTCAACGTATTGGATAGAAAAAGAGTGTTCATAACTCAACCCCGTTATGAACACTCGATATGGTGCGGGTAACAGGAGTTGAACCTGCATGAAGGAACCCTCACTAGAACCTGAATCTAGCGCGTCTGCCAATTCCGCCATACCCGCATATTGAATTGATGAATGATGCGCGCGTCTGCGGTCGTATTGCTTTGCAATACTCCTCAAGAACGCAAGCGTTCTTGCTTCGCCGCAAAGCGGCTCGTTCCGCCATACCCGCAATTCATTTTTACCGTTCTTTCGAACGCTTTAGTATTATACCACACCGTTTCCGGTTTGTCAAGCACTTTTTTCGGAAAATGCAAAAAAAGGGGCTGTGTTCCGGTCGTTCTCCGTGCAGGTCCGGAACCGGTTCCGTGAGGGAATGAGGAACTGTCCGAAAATGCCTCCGTTTTCCGAAAATAGTTCCCGAAAGCCCTTGCTTTTTCCCCCGCTGTGCGGTAAAATAGAGGCAGTCCGGAGGCGATCTTTGCGGCGCTTTCCGGCAAACATCAATCAATGACGGAGAATGACTATGGCTGAAATCGGATTGGTATCGGTCTCCTTCCGGGCGCTTTCCCCTGCGGAGATCGTGAAGCGCTGCGTCGGCACCGGGCTCCCCTATATCGAATGGGGCAGCGACGTCCACGCGAAACCGGAGGACACCGCGCGGCTCCGCGAGATCGCGGCTATGCAGGACGCGACCGGGATCCGCTGCTCCTCTTACGGCACCTATTTCCGCGTCGGGCAGAACGACCCGCGCGACTTTGAGAAGTATCTTGACGCATCGGATATCCTCGGCACCGATCTCCTCCGCCTCTGGTGCGGAATCAAGGCCTCTTCCGCCTACACCGAGGAAGAGCGCGCCAAGGTGATCGCAGACGGCAGAGACCTTGCCGCGCAGGCGGAAGCACGCGGCAAACGGCTCCTGATGGAATGCCACCCCGGCACGCTGACCGACGACACCGATTCTTCCCTTTCGGTGATGGAGGGCGTCTCCTCTCCCGCCTTCGGGATGATGTGGCAGCCGAACCAGTTCCGCTCCCCCGAATACAATCTCGATTCCGCGCGGCGTCTCGCTCCCTACGTCGGCAACGTCCACGTTTTCGAGTGGGACACCTCCCGCCGTTATCCCCTCGCCGACGGCACCGAGCGCTGGAGAAGCTTCCTCCGCCTCCTGCCCTCCGCTTCCTTCTGCCTGCTTGAATTCGTCCCCGGAGACGATCCCGACGTACTCCCGCGCGAGGCGGAATCCCTGCGCTATCTGATGAAAGGACTTTGATCTTATGAAAAACAGAATCTTTCTGAATCCGAATCCCGGCACCGTGAAGGCGGTCTATTCCGGTCTCTTTGAACGGCTTGACTGCGAGCCCGGCTTCTTCAAAAAGGAAGACGTCCTCGCCGATCCCGAAAAGTTCCGTGACGTCACCGAGATCTTTTCCACCTGGGGAATGCCCCGCTTCACCGAGGAGGAGATCGCCCGCTGCTTCCCGAATCTGAAATGCGTTTACTACGGCGCGGGCTCGGTGCAGGGCTTCGCCCGTGAATTTCTCCAGAGCGGCGTCCGCGTCTTCTCCGCGTGGGCGGCAAACGCGGTCCCGGTCGCCGAGTTCACGGTCGCCGAGATCGTCCTCTGCATGAAGGGCTTCTTCCACACCGTCCGTCAGTATTCGGCGGGAGACCTTGCCGGTTCAAGCGCGAACCGCGGCAGATCGATCGGCAACTACGACTATAAGGTCGGCATCCTCGGCGCCGGCATGGTCGGCAGAGAGGTCATCCGTCTGCTGAAAAACTACGAGTGCGAGATCCTCGTCTTCGACCCCTTCCTGCCCGACGAAAAAGCCGCCGCGCTCGGCGTGAAGAAGGCTTCCCTCGACGAGATCTTTTCCACCTGCGAGGTCGTTTCCAACCACCTTGCCAACAACGCCCAGACCCGCGGGATGCTCCGCGGCGCGCACTTTGAAAAGATGATGCAGAACTGCTTCTTCATCAACACCGGCAGAGGCGCGCAGATCGTCGAAAGCGAGATGACCGACGTCCTCGCCGCCCGTCCCGACCTGACCGTCTTCCTTGACGTCACCGATCCCGAGCCCCCCGTTGCCGGTTCCCCGCTCTATTCCCTCCCGAACGTCGTTATGACCCCCCACATCGCGGGCAGCCTCGGCAGAGAGGTCAAGCGTATGGGCGTCTATATGACCGAGGAATCCGAGCGCGTTGCCGCCGGGGAACCCGCAAAGTGGGAAGTCTCCCTCGAAATGCTGAAAACCATGGCTTAACAGGAGAAAAATATGAAACTGTTCTTTGTGACTTACGTCTTCCCGGACGGAGAAACCCGCGACCGCTTCTACGCCGAGCTTGCCGAAAACAGAATTCAGGAACTCTGCGAAGCGGAGGACGGCTGCCTTTCCTACCGTTATTTCCGCCCCTGCGATTCGGAGACCGAGCTTTTCCTTCTTGAAAAGTGGACCGACGCCGAAAAGCAGATCGCGCACACCAGAACGCCCCATTTTGCCCTCGTCGCCGCGATGAAAAAGCGCTACGGTATCGAGAGCAGGGTCGAATGGACCGAAACCGTCTGACACAAAACGAAAAGCTTTCCGGAACCCCGTCGGATCCCGGAAAGCTTTTTCTTTATTCTTTGTCGGAGAAGATATAGTTGTCGAATAACTCTCTTGCCGCCTTTTCACCGAGCATCTTTTTGAACTGATCGGTGGAGGGGCCGCCGTTTTCAAACAAGCCGTTCACGTAAGCGGCAACGCCCTGCCTTGCCGCCTCCGGCGTGCAGGGTTCCGCTCCGTCCATCGCGGCAAAATACGCGGCAAAGTAGCGGTCGCAGACGTCGCGGTATGCTTCGGAGCATTTTTTGCTCTTTTTGGCAAGCGAGGGGGAAAGCTTCATCGGGTCGTACCAATGGGTGCCGAGATCGTGATCGGGGAGATCCTTTGCCGAAGCCTTCACCGCGTCGAGCGCCGAAAGATCGGGCGGCGTTCCCACCCCGGTGTCGTAGAGCTCGAGGAGCAGAATGTCGTTCCCCATCGCGTTGATACGGTCAAAGCTGAGGAGGGGCATTCCCTTCGTCAAAGGCGTGAAGACCACGGTCTCCATTTTCATCAGCCCGAGCATCGCGGTCATCGAGACCGAGCTGAACCGCCCGAGACCGACCGCCTCGTAGGAGTGAACGAGGAATTTCTTTCCGCTCTTTTTGATCACCGCGTATTCCCCGACGTCGCGTTCCGCGATCTCGCAGCGGGCTTTCACGTATTTCGTAAGCAGATCAATCATTGATTTTCCAAGCCTCCATTCCTGCCTTGTGCATCAGATAATTCGCGAGAAGGAACAAGCCCTGCCCGAGAACGTTGACGCCCTCGGCGATCCAGTTCATCGACGCCTTGTCAAAATCCTTGGAGGAGAGGTACCCCATCGCAAGCATCATGATAAAGGAGAGGACGTACAGAACGGAAAGCCCTCCCTTTTTCTTCTTTCCCGCGAAGATCGCGAGCGAACCGCAGAACGCTGCGGCGCCGAGGCAGGTCATCGCGACAAAGATCATCGTGCCCGAAAAGACGGCGGGCACAGCGGCGGAATACAGCGTTCCCTGCCCCTGCTTCACGGTCAGCATCGCGACGAGCGAAAGCCCCGCGAGCAGGAAGCCGAGCGACTGGAGCGGAAAGAAGATCGCGCTGAGCCGCTCGAAATCGCAGACGTTCGCGGCGTAAAGGAGCTTCCAGAGTGCCTTCAGAGCCCCCGCCGAAAAGATCATGATCGTGCCGGAGGCGAGCAGGGCGAACGCGCCCTTGCTCATTTTGTTGTAGAGATCACGCTGTAATAAGATCGCGGAGAACAGAAAAAGGATCACGGGGATAAAATCCACCAGCGCCATCGGAACTGAAAAATCCATAGAGCCTGTCCTTTCTGAAAGAGGGCGCCGCTTTCCGGCAGACGCCCCTTTTTTCTTTATTATTTGTCCTTTTTGACCAGATGATAGATCGGGATCAGCGGCAGGATGATCGGCGTTTTCGCGGTGTACGCCTGATATTCGGGCATATTGCCGTATCTGCCGTTCTGACGCTTTTCCAGACGCTGTGCGCCGTTGAACATAATGTAGGTGATGGCGATCAGCGCGAGAACCGCAACGATCCACTGCCAGACGGCGTCGTAAACGGTGATACCCGCGACGAAAACGCCGGTCCAGAAGACGATCTCGCCGAAATAGTTCGGGCAGCGGACCATCTTATAAAGTCCCTTCGTCGCGACCATATTCGGGTTCACTTTTTTCTGCGCGGATTTCTGCGCGTCGGCGAGCGATTCGAGCGTCAGACCGCAGATCGAGATCGCGATGCCGATCAGCGGGAGGATGATATCCTCCTTCGTGCCGTTGACGTAGCGGAAGACCATCGGGGAAAGCTGTGCGGTATAGAGGACCGAAACGAAGATCCAGATCGTCGCCTTGACGAAGACCGGCATCTTCTTTTCGTCCCCGGTCGCCTCCTTCAGCGTCTTGCGGTAGGCGGCGTTTTTGATCTCACGGATCAGAAGGAAGCCCGAGAGACGGAAGCCGTAGGCGAAGAAAAGGATCGCCTGCAGGATCAGGATCCACGAAAAGGTCCCTTCGGTCATGTGGGTCAGCGCGCCGATCAGAATGAACAGACCGCCGCCCGCGACGGCGAAGCCGTAACCGATCGAAAGGAAATAGACGAATTTATAGAATCCGACGGCACAGAGCACTGCGCAGACCGCGCAGAGAATGCCGAGAAACGCCCAAAGTCCCATGGTTTTCGTCAGCCCTCCTTATGAAAACTCTGATAAATGTAGTCCCTGAAGCTGTGCTCGCCCGTTTCGTCGGAGCCGACGAGGTCGTGCGAAAGGGTCCACTTGGAGAACAGGATGATGTCGTGCTTGCCCGCCTTCTTGATCTTGGGCAGGTTGGCAAGGATGCCGAAGAGCCATGCGGGCTGATACTTGATCGCGAGGGGTTTTCCGGCGGCGTCAAAGCAGAGCTTCGCCATTTCCTCGTAGGTGTAGGTCTCCTTGCCGCCGACGTTGTAGGTCACGTTGGTATCGCCGAGGTGATCGACGATAAACTCGGCGAAGTCGGGGCAGTCCACGACGTTCGCCTTGACCGTGCCGTAGCCCTTGAGGAGCTGCATCTCGCCCTTTTCGACGTAGGGGCGGAAAACGTGAACGATATCGTAGAAATAGCCGGTCGGGCGGTGGATGACGTAGGGCATCCCGCTCTTTTTCAGCTCGCCCTCAAAGAGATATTTCGCGTGGAGCATCGGGACCTTTTCGGCGCCGGGCTCGTCGCAGGAAATGACCGAGATATAGATAAATTTGGGTGCGTTCGCCTTCTGTGCCTCGCGGAGCAGATTCAGGTTGCCCTGATAGTCGATATCGTAGGCAGTGAAGCGGGTGGAGGCGCCGGTCAGACCCATCGTGGTGACGACCGCGTCAACGCCGTCGCAGATGCCGGAAAGCGTCTCCGGCTTGGTCGCGTCGATCGGAGCGAAGGTGTATTTTCCTTTGATCTCCGGGACGTCGCCCTCTTTGATATCGGCAGCCACGACCTCGTGACCCGCCGCGATCAAAGCCTTCAGAATTTCGGTCCCGAGATGACCGAAAGCGCCTGCAAGTACAATTTTCATAGTGCATCCTCCCTGTTGTTCCGGTGCGGCAGAACAGTATATATACCGCCCGTTTTATTACTATAATTATATATCATATGTTTCAAAATGTCAAGGGAAAACCGGGAAGACGCAAACAGAATAAAAAGTCCCCATGACCTGACGGCCGCGGGGACTGAAAACTCCGAACGCACTTCAACATATCCGGTTCGCCTGCTTCGGGTATCGTAAAATAAGCAGCGACGCTGCGAAGGCACCGTGCGGTGCTTAGGCAGAGAAGGAGATCACCGGAGGTGAAATCCGAAATCAGCGGACGCACGGGTCGGAGAATGATTCGGTTCGGAACGCTTTGCCCTTACAGCATAGAAAGCGGATCGCCGGGGAAAAGGAGGGCGGGCGCGATATCAAAGGCGGTACGGCAGCCCGTTTCGCCCTTTTGGGAAAGGCGGTAAACGGCGCGCGCGAAGGCGGTGAGCACGCTGCCGGTGAAGCCCGGATTTGATTCGAGATTGAGCGAGAATTCGGCGGTGTGGCGGTCTTTCGCCTCGACGCCCGTCGTGCCGGTGCGGATCACGGTGCCTCCGTGCGGGAGACCCTTGTGGTCGCGCGCAAGCTCCTCGGCGGTGATAAAGGTCACCGACGTATCGTAGTCGGCGAAATAGTTCGGCATGGTTTTGATCGCTTTTTCGATCGCCTCAAGGTCTGCGCCCTCTTCGGCGACGACGAAACACTCGCGGGTGTGTTTTTCACGGACGGTCAGGTCGGGCGTCTGCCCGGCGCGGACGGCATCGAGAGAGGCGGGGACCGGAACGGTGTACTGTCTTGCGTCAAGCACGCCGGGGATACGGCGGATGGCGTCCGAATGCCCCTGACTGACCCCTCTGCCCCAGAAGGTGTAGTCCTTCCCTTCGGGCAGGACCGAATTCAGATAGACGCGGGCGAGCGAGAACAGACCGGGATCCCAACCGACCGAGATCAGCGCGACGTTTCCGCCTGCCTTTGCCCTTTCGTCCACGGCGGCAAAATGCTCCTTGATCTTTGCGTGGGTGTCAAAGCTGTCCACGACGTTGAAGCGGGAGGCGATCTCGGGGGTGGTAAGCGGGAGATCGGCGGCGCTTCCGCCGCAGTTCACCACGACGTCGAGCTTTCCTGCCCAGCAATCCAGCTCCGAATAGCGGCAGACGGCGGCGTCCGGGTCCGCGATATGCACTTTTTCCGGTTCACGGCGGGTAAAGACGGCGGCGAGGGTCATATCCGCGCTGTTCCGCACGGCTGCCTCAACGCCCTTTGCCAGATTGCCGTAACCGACGATTCCGATACGGATCATGCCTCGTTCTCCTTTACCAGATCGTTCATGGTATAGAGCCCCGCCCCTTTTCCGGCGAGGAACTTCGCGGCGACGACCGCGCCGTCGGCAAAGAGCGCGCGGGAATGCGCCTCGTGCTTCAGGGTCAGGGTCTCGTTGTCGGTCGAGATCAGCACCTCGTGGATGCCGACGATATTGCCCCTGCGGATCGACGCGATGCCGATCTCCTCTTTTTCGCGCTTGCCGCCCGCGCGTCCGATGACAAAACGCGCCTTTTCGCGCACCTTACGCATCGCCTCGGCGATCATCAGCGCGGTGCCGCTCGGCACGTCGAGCTTGCGGTTGTGGTGGGTCTCGACGATCTCGATATCGGCGTCCGGCATTCCCGCCGCAGCCTTTTTCGCGAGCTCGCAGAGGAGCGCGACCCCGAGCGACATATTCGCCGAGTGGAAAACGGCGACCTTTTCCGACGCCTTTGCGATCGTTTCCTTTTCCTCTTCGGTCTGCCCGGTCGTGGCAATTAAAAGCGGAATGCCGCGGCTGACGGCGTATGCGGTCAGTTCTCCGGTCGCAGAATGGTGGGAAAAATCGACGATCACGTCGGCGTCGCCTGTAAAGTCGGAAAGATTCCGCAGACAGCCGTCCGCTCCCGTTTTATCAACGCGCGCGGCGAGGGAGAGGATCGTGTCGGCTTCGATCTTGGCGGCGACCTCTTTTCCCATGCGCCCCGCGGCGCCGTGAAGGATCACATTAATCATTTCACGTTCAGCCCCATTCCGTTCATCGCCGCGATCAGCCTTGCGCGGTTGGTCTCTTCCATCGTGGTCAGCGGCAGGCGCAGATAGTTTTCGCAGAAGCCCATAGCCGCCATTGCCGCCTTGACGGGGATCGGGTTGACCTCGCAGAAGAGGGCGTTAATAAGAGGCAGAAAATCGAGCTGCATTTTTCTCGCCCCGGCGAGGTCGCCGGCGAAGAACTTTTTGCAGAGCAGCGATGTCTCGGTCGGGAAGACGTTGGAGAGGACCGAGATGACGCCGGCGCCGCCGAGGGAGAGGATCGGAACGATCTGGTCATCGTTGCCCGAATAGATATCGAGCTTATCGCCGACGAGCGCCGCCGTCTCGGCGATCTTGGAGATATTGCCGTTTGCCTCCTTGATGGCGGAGATCATAGGGTGATCGGCGAGCGCGGCGTAGGTCGCGGGCTCAATGTTCACGCCGGTACGGGAGGGGACGTTATAAAGGATGCAGGGCTTGGTGCTTTCGTCCGCAATGGCGGTGAAGGAAGCGATAAGACCCTTCTGGGTCGCTTTATTATAGTAGGGTGTCACGAGAAGCATTCCGTCGTAGCCGACCTCGCAGGCGAATTTCGTCAGTTCGATGGCGTAGGCGGTGTCGTTCGAGCCGGTTCCGGCGATCAGCGGGACTCTTCCGGCGGTGCGCTTTGCGGCGAAGGCAAGCGCCGCGCGGTGCTCCTCGTCGCTGAGGGTACTGCCCTCACCGGTGGTACCGCAGATGACGAGGGCGTCGATGCCCTTTTCGATCTGCCAGTCGATGACCTTGCCGAACTGCTCGTAATTGATGCCGTTTTTGTCGAGGGGGGTGATCAGCGCGGTCGCCGCACCGCGGAAAATGGAACCGTTTTTCATAATTGATCTCCTTTTTGGATAATTCTCCGAATAAATACAAAAGACAGCGAACTGAACGGTTTGCTGTCTTTCAAAATTTCACGTTATGAGCCCGTCCGTAAACGGGAACGAAAGAAATTTTCAAAGATAGCTCTCCGCAAAAAAGCGACAGTAAACCGGATCTTATTCCGATCTACCAGTACGGTCCCGGCACAGAACCGCCTTCGGCAACGATCCCTTTCGTCCGTTCCACAGACCCTGCCGGGGTCCTCACGGAGCGGTTTACTCCTGATCCATTGCGCCTCTATCTTATTTTTCGCATTATAACATACTTTTTGATAAAAAGCAAGAGAAAATGCAAAAAATAATTGAAAACAGCGGCGCTTTCTTTTGCGAAAGAAAGCGCTCTGAGCAGAAAGAAAAGCCCGCAGGGGGAGGAAGAAGTGATTTCCCGGACTTTTCGCGGAAAAGTCCGGGAAATTACATTTCTCCCTCCCTCTTCGGCTACCCCCTCCCTCTTTCCGCGTTCGCGCTCCGGTACCGTTCGGTGCGGTAACTATCGTTCTCCGTAAAAAAGCGGGGGTTTGTCCGGTAAGCGAACGGAAGAGCAACAAAGCAAAGGGGCAAGCCGTTCCCCCGCGCTCACTTGCCGCTTGCGGCAACGTGCGGATCCCAAAGGGAGGGCGCTCTTTTTCTGCCGGCTCTTTTTCTTCGGAGAAAAAGAGCCTAAAAGCCGCTCAAACTGAAAAGCTAATCATAATCATCCTTTGAAGCAAAAACCCGTTCCTTCTCTGTCTTCCGCAAAAAATGGGAGATTGCCGCGTGAAAACGCAGCAATCTCCCATTTTATCAGTCGGGACCTGTCCCGCATTTGCGATCAAAGACCGTTTTTGATTCTCTCTTCTGCGAAGCGCTGAGCGATGACGCCTTCGGGCTCGCCGGTGGACTTGGACTCCTCGAGGATGCCGTAAACGGTGTTGTAGATGTTGTGGACCTGCTTCAGAACCTTTTCCTTGTCGTAGGTGGTGAATGCTTCCTGACCCGCGTTGATGACGCCGCCGCCGTTGATGATGAAGTCGGGAGCGTACGCGATGCCGCGCGCCTTCAGGATTTTGCCGCACTCGTCGTCAAGGAGCTGGTTGTTCGCCGCGCCCGCGACTGCCTTGCACTTCAGTTCCGGAATGGTATCGTAGTTCAGGGTCGCGCCGAGCGCGCAGGGAACGAGAATGTCGCATTCGGTTCTGTAAAGCTCTGCGTCGGTGACTTCCTTTGCGCCCCACTCTTCCACGGCGACCTTCATGTTCGCTCTGTTGGAGTGCGTAGCGACGGTCAGATCCGCGCCGAGCTCGTAGAGCTGATGGCAGACGTCGAAGCCGACGTGGCCGAGACCCTGCAGACCGATCTTGACGCCCTTGAGGCTGTCGGAACCGAAGAGGAACTTTGCGGTAGCCTTGACGCCGTCAACGACACCGATCGCGGTGAACGGAGAGGGGTCGCCGCTGACGCCGTCCTGACCGACGACGAACTTGGTCTTGTTCATGACCCAGGACATATCCTGAACGGTGGTGTTGACGTCCTCTGCGGTGAGGTATCTGCCCTGCAGGCTCTCGACTGCCTCGCCGTAAGCCTCGAACAGCTCGCGGGACTTCATCTTGGGGTCGGCGATGATGACGCCCTTGCCGCCGCCGATGGGAAGACCGGCAGCCGCGTTCTTGAAGCTCATGCCTCTGGAAAGACGGAGCACGTCGAAGAGCGCGTCGTCAAAGGAAGCGTAGGGGTAGAGGCGGCAGCCGCCGAGCGCCGGACCGAGCTTGGTGCTGTGGACGCCGATGATGCACTTGAGACCCGCCTTCTCGTTCTGGAAGAAAGCGACCTCTTCGTGGCCGTACTGGCTGATGAACTGAACGTTGCTCATGATTTGAATCCTCCGAAAAATAGATTTTGGATTTTTTGATTTTGGGATTTTTGGGAAAAACGGATATATTTGCAAAAAGGGATAACTTTTTTATTTGCCGGAGACCCACGCCTTCACGTCCTCGCGGATGCGGTATTTCAGGATCTTTCCGGCGGCGTTCATCGGGAACTCCTTCACGAAGAAGAAGTAGCGCGGCACCTTGTGCATCGCGACGCGTTCCTTCATGAACTGCCTGACCTCGCCCTCGGTCACCTCCGCCCCCTCCTTCGGGATGATGACGGCGGCAACCTCCTCGCCGTACTTGTCGTCGGGAACGCCGACCACCTGTACGTCGCTGACGGCGGGATGCGTGTAGAGGAGCTCTTCCAGCTCCTTCGGGTAAATGTTTTCGCCGCCGCGGATGATCATATCCTTGAGCCGCCCGGTGATGCGGAAATTGCCCTCGGGCGTGCGGCAGGCAAGGTCTCCGGTGTGGAGCCAGCCGTCGCGGTCGATCGCGTCGGCGGTCGCCTTCGGCATCTTGTAGTAGCCCTTCATGATGTTGTAGCCGCGGGCAACGAACTCGCCGGTCACCTCGTCGGGACATTCGAGACCCGTCTCGGGATCGACGATCCTGCATTCGATCTCGGGGAGGGGTCTGCCGACCGTGGAAACGCGGATCTCCAGCGGGTCGTCGGTCGAGCTCATCGTGCAGCCCGGGGAAGCCTCGGTCTGCCCGTAAACGATCGTGACCTCGGTCATGTGCATCTTGCTCACGACGTCGCGCATCGCGCTGATCGGGCAGGGACTGCCCGCCATGATGCCGGTGCGCATATAGGAGAAGTCGGTTTTCGGGAAATCCGGATGTTCGAGAAGCGAGATGAACATCGTCGGGACACCGTGGAAGGCGGTGATATGCTCGTTATGGATGCAGGACAGGGCGGGCTTGGCGGAGAAGTACGGCAGCGGATAGAGCGACGCGCCGTGCGTCATCGCCGCCGTCATGGCAAGCACCATGCCGAAGCAGTGGAACATCGGCACCTGCACCATCAGGCGGTCGGCGGTGGAAAGATCCATGCGGTCGCCGATGCACTTGCCGTTGTTGACGATATTGTGATGGGTCAGCATGACCCCCTTCGGGAAACCGGTGGTTCCCGAGGTATACTGCATATTGCAGACGTCGTCCTTGTCGACCGCAGCCGCCATCCGGCGGATCTGTTCGGCGGGGACCTCCTCCGCGCGTTCCAACATTTCCTCCCAGGTCAGACAACCCTTGCGGCGGTAGCCGACCGTGATGACGTTACGGAGAAAGGGGAGCTTTTTGCTGTGGAGCGGGGTGCCCGGACGGTGGGAAAGAAGCTCGGGACAGAGCGCCTCGATGATATCGCCGTAGTTCGTGTCCTTCGCGCCCTCGGTCATGAGGAGCGTGTGGGTGTCGGACTGACGGAGCAGATATTCCGCCTCGGCGATCTTGTAGGCGGTGTTGACCGTAACGAGGACCGCGCCGAGCTTGACGGTCGCCCAGAAGGAGATATACCATTCGGGGACGTTTGCCGCCCAGACCGCGACGTGGCTGCCCGCTTTCACGCCGAGCGCCACGAGCGCGCGGGCGCATTCGTCCACGTCGTCGCGGAACTCGCTGTAGGTGCGGGTATAGTCGAGAGTCGTATAGCGGAAGGCATACTGATCGGGGAACTCCTCGACCATCCGGTCGAGCACGGCGGGAAAGGTCTCGTCGATGAGGAGGTCCTTCTTCCAGACGTACTTTCCGGTGTGCGCCTTGTTGTAATACAGCGTCCTCTCCTTGCGGGAGGTGTCGCTGAACTGATTCATATAACCGACGAACTGGGAGTAGATGATCTCCATGTCGTCGAGCTCGGGACACCACGCGGGGTCCCATACGAGCGAAAGGAATCCGTCGTAGTTGACCGAGCGGAGCGCGAGCATGACCTCGGCAAGCGGCATTTCGCCCTCACCGACGAGACAGTAGGAAACGGTTCCGTCGGGTTCCTTCACGGCGTCCGAAACGTGAACGTGACGGACGTAGGCACCGAGGTTTTTGATGATCTCCTCGGGCGTTTCGCCGCCGTCGTAGTACGCGGCGGAGATCTGCCACAGTGCGCCGAGCCGGTCGGAGGCGTAGGCCTCGAGCAGCCCCGAAAGGCGGGAGGTCTTCGCGTAGAGCCCGCTCGTTTCGACGAGGAGCGTCACCCCCGCTTCCTCCGCTTCGGGAAGAACGGTATCGAGGATGCCGCGCACGGTCCTTTCCCCTTCTTCGGGGTCGGACGTCATCTTCGCCCGGACGCGGATATTCGGAATCCGGAGATTGGAGGCGATCTTCAGGCAGGCGCGGAGCTCTTTCAGGTTCTCTTCCCCGCTTTCCGGCGCTGAAAGGTCGCAGACCGTATCGAGGCAGGGGATCTCGAGCTTCTTTTCAAACAGCTTTCTTCTCGTCGCCGCCGCGGCGTAGTCGTGAAAGGCGCCGTCACGGTCGGTGAAAAGACGGTTGTGGATGTTGTGCGGCTCGATGCCGCGGAAACCGAGATCGACCGCGACGTCGCAGAACTCCTCAAAGCTGCTTTGATGCCAGCCCTTGGTGGAAAAAGAGAGCTTCATACGCCGGTCTCCTCATAGACGATCTTGTTGACGGCGGCAACGAAGGCGCGGATGCTCGCGCCGATGATGTCGGTCGAGACGCCGTTGCCCGAATAGAGCTTTCCGCCCGCACGCAGACGGACGAGTGCGGAGCCGACGGCTTCCTTCCCTTCCGTGACCGCCTGGATCTGAAAATCGTCCAGCTCGTAGTGCGTGCCGATGATCTGTTCCAGCGCGCGGAAGGCGGCGTCGACGGGACCGTCGCCGAAGCAGAGCCCCTGCAGGTCTTTCCCGTCGCGGATCAGCGTGATCTGCGCGCTTGACGTGATGATGTTGCCGCTGTTGACGATATAGCTTTTCAGCGTGTAGGTGGAGGGGACCTGAAGCGCGGTGCTCGCGATGACGGCTTCGAGCTCCTTTGCCCCCATTTCCTTCTTTTCGGCGACACGGAGAAACTCCTCGTAGACCTTCTCCATATCCTCCTCGGTCAGATCGTAACCGAGCCTCGTCACCGCGTTTTTCACGGTCTGACGGTCGTCCTTGTCGTCGAGGAGGATCGGTTCCTCGCCCGGAGCGGAAGCAGCGGCGTCACCGCTTTCTTTTCCGGCGGCGTCGCCCGCGATCCGCGCGATCTGACGGACGATGCGCTTTAACTCTGTATAGCGGATGCCGGAGGAGATGCCGTGATCGGCGCCGAGATCCTTCACGATCCCGGCAAAGGTTTCAAGGGAAACGGCTTCGTTCCCGCCGACCGCGGTCTTGACGAGCGAAGCGCTCCCTTTTGCCGCGAGGGCGGCGGAGGCGGCGGCAAGCCCGCAGCGGTCGGAACAGCGGACCCCGATCGGTACGCCCGCTTTCCCAGCGACCGACGCGGTGAAGGCGGCGAAATCGTCGGGAAGCGTTTCGGCGGCGGTGTCGCAGACCGAAACGGTATCGACTCCGGCTTCCACAGCGGCGGCGATGGCGGCGGCGAGGAATTCCTCCTCGGCGCGGGTCGCGTCGACCGCGCAGAATTCGACCGAAAGAACGTCTTCCCTGCCCGGCATCGACGCTTTCGCGGCTCTGACGGCGGTGGATATCCATTCGAGCATTTTTTGCGGTTTTTTGTGGCTGTGATATTCCATTCCGACCGGAGAGACCGGAAGCTCGATCCGGATGCGCGGCTTTTCGGCGCGGCTGAGCGCCTGCGCGGCGTTTTCGATGCTTGCCGCGTCGCTCCCGGCGGCGACCGAAAGGACGCTGCCCTTGACGAAGGAGGAAACGGTGCGGCAAAGGAGAACGTCGGTCTTCGGGTCGCTGACCTCCGGAAGCTCAATGACGTCCGCTCCGAGTCTGTCGAGCAGGCGCGCGATTTCAAGCTTCTCACGGAAGCTGAATTTCCGTTCCGCGAGGCAAAGCGTCGTGTCCGCGATCTTCATCTGTTTCATCTGTCGTTTCCTCCGTATCTTCGGGTAAATAATATGTGTCTGCGGCGCCGTATCAGCCTTCGTAATCGGCGCCAAGCTTCATTGCCTTGTAGTTGACCTCAAGCATATCGGCGTGCTTGGCGGAAATGACCTTTTTCAGCGCGGCGTCAACGCTTGCCGCGTCGAAATCGTTCAGTTCCTTCAGAATCTTGCCGATGAGGATCATATTCGCGAGGGTGGGGATGCCGTTGTCACCGGCGATGGCGGTCGCGGGGACCGGAACGGCGGTCACGTCGGTGCGGCGGACGCTGCGGCCGATCAGGGTCGAATCGTAGAAGATCATGCCGCCGGGAGCGACCGCGTCCTCGAACTTATCGAGGGAGGGGAGGTTCATCGCGACCAGAACGTCGGGCTTGGAGACGATCGGGGAGCCGACCGGCTCGTCGCTGAGGATGACGCTGCAGCTCGCGGTGCCGCCGCGCATTTCGGGACCGTAGGAGGGGAGCCAGCTCACCTGCTTGTCCTCGGTCAGACCCTTATAGGCGAGGAATTTTCCGGCAAACAGGATGCCCTGTCCGCCGAAGCCGGAGAAAAGAAACTGTCTGGTGCTCATTTTACGATGCCCTCCGATCTGTCCTTATATACGCCGAGGGGATAGTAGGGGATCATTTTGTCGTCGATCCACTTGAGCGCCGCCTGAGGCGTCATGCCCCAGTTGGTCGGGCAGGCGGAAAGCACTTCGATCAGCGAGAAGCCCTTGCCGTCAAGCTGATTCTGGAACGCCTTCTTGATGGCGCGCTTCGCGTTCTTGACCGCCTTGACGCTGTTGACGGTGACGCGTTCGAGGTATTCGGGACCTTCCAGCTCGGAAAGCATCTCGCAGACCTTGATCGGGTAGCCGCAGAGCTTGGGGTCACGGCCGTAGGGAGAGGTCTGCGTGACCTGACCCGGGAGGGAGGTCGGCGCCATCTGACCGCCGGTCATACCGTAGATCGCGTTGTTGATGAAGATGATCGTGATGTTTTCGTTTCTCGCCGCGGCGTGGACGGTCTCCGCCATACCGATGGAAGCGAGGTCACCGTCGCCCTGATAGGTGAAGACGACGTGGTTCGCGGGATCGGCGCGCTTGACGCCGGTCGCGACTGCCGGCGCTCTGCCGTGAGCGGCCTCGATCATATCGCAGTTGAAATAGTTGTAGGCAAGGACGGAGCAACCGACCGGCGCGATGCCGATGGTTCTGCCCTCGATGCCGAGCTCGTCGATAACCTCCGCGACGAGGCGGTGGATGATGCCGTGCGTGCACCCGGGGCAGTAATGCATCGGGACGTCGGTCAGTGCGTGGGGTTTATCAAAGACTACCATCAGTCGTTACCTCCGTTTTTGCTTGCTTTGCGAATCGCTTCGAGGACCTGATCGGGCGAGGGGATCATACCGCCGACGCGGTTGACCAGCGTCACGGGGACGCGGCACTCGGTCGCGAGGCGGACGTCCTCGATCATCTGCCCCATCGAGAGCTCGACCGAAAGGAACTGCTTCACCTGTCCGGCTGCCTTTTTGAAGGGCGCCTTGGGGAAGGGCCAGAGGGTGATCGGGCGGATCAGACCGACCTTGATGCCCTCTTTTCTCGCTTCGTTGATCGCGTTCTTGGAAACGCGGGCGGCGATACCAAAGGCAGCGACGCAGATCTCAGCGTCCTCCATCCGGTATTCCTCATACATCGTTTCGTTCGCCTCGACCTCGGCGTAGCGCTCGTAGCGGGCGAGGTTCAGACGCTCCAGCTCCTCGGGGTCGAGGGAGAGGGAGTTGACGATGTTATGCGCTCTCTTCATACCGGTACCGGTGGTCGCCCACGGCTTGGCGGGGGCGGGCGCGACCGCGAGGTCAAGCGCGACCGGTTCCATCATCTGACCCATCGTGCCGTCGGCAAGGATCATCGAGGTCATACGGTATTTGTCGGCAAGCTCAAAGCCCTTGACGGTGAGCTCCGCCATTTCCTGAACGGAAGCGGGCGCGAGAACGATCATGTGATAGTCGCCGTGACCGCCGCCGCGGGTCGCCTGAAAATAGTCGGACTGGCTGGGCTGGATGCCGCCGAGACCGGGACCGCCGCGCTGAACGTTGACGACGAGCGCGGGCAGATCGGAGCCGGCGAGGTAGGAAAGACCCTCGCCTTTCAGCGAGATACCGGGGCTGGAGGAGGAGGTCATCACGCGGCAGCCCGCGGAAGCGACGCCGTAGACCATATTGATCGCGGCGATCTCACTCTCCGCCTGAAGGAAGGTTCCGCCGATCTTCGGCATTTTCTTTGCCATATAAGCGGCGACCTCGGTCTGAGGGGTGATCGGGTAACCGAAGTAGTGCCGGCAGCCGGCGATGATCGCGGCTTCGGCGATGGCTTCGTTGCCCTTCATAAGTACTTTGTCAGCCATAATCTTTTAGTCCCTTTCTACCTTAATGATACAGTCGGGGCACATCGTCGCGCAGAAGGCGCATCCGACGCACTTTGTCTGGTCGGTGATTTCCGCGGGGTGATGCCCTTTTAAGTTGATCTTATCGGGGGCGATGCGGAGCAGGTGCTTCGGGCAGGCGTCCACGCAGAGCCCGCAGCCCTTGCAGTTGTCGGTTCTGAAGGTCAGTTTTGCCATAATTGTTGCTTCCTTTCTGTATTCTCTGATTTCAGCGGATCTCGTTCAGATCGTAGGGAGTCGTCTGATAGACGAAATAGTTGAGCCAGTTGGAAAAGAGGAGGTTCGCGCAGGAGCGCCAGGTCACGACGGGCGGCTTCGTGTCATCGTCGCCCGGGAAGTAGTTCTTCGGGACCGAGATCGGAAGCCCCGCGTCCTTATCGCGCAGGTATTCCCGTTTCAGCGTTTCGGCGTCGTACTCGGAATGCCCGGTAAGGAAGATCTGCCTGCCGTTTTCGGTCATCATCGCGTAGATGCCGGCCTCTTCCGAACCCGCGAGGATCTTGATCTCCGGGTGCTTTTCCACGTCTTCGCGCAATACCGTCGTGTGGCGGGAATGGGGCACCATAAAGGTGTCGTCAAAGCCGCGGAAGAGGATCGCGTTCTTTCTTTCCACTTTATGCGGAAAGACGCCGAAGAGTTTTTTGTCAAGCGGATATTTCGGCACGCCGAAATGGTAGTAAAGCCCCGCCTGCGCGCGCCAGGAGATGTGCATTGTACTGTGGACGTGATGCTTCGACCATGCCATAATCTCGCAGGGCACGTTCCAGTATGCGACTTCCTCGAAGGGAAGCTGCTCGACCGGAGCGCCCGTGATAATCATACCGTCGAAATTCCGGTGCTTCACGTCGTCAAAGGTCTTGTAGAAGGCTTTCAGATGCTCCTTGGAAACGTGAGTGGAGATGTGGGTCTTGGTGCAGAGCAGAACGGTCTCGACCTGAAGCGCCGTGTTGCTGATAAGGCGCATAAGCTGGGTCTCGGTGTCGATCTTGGTCGGCATCAGGTTGACGATCGCGATCTGCAGAGGACGGATATCCTGACTTTTCGCCCGGAACTCGTCCATAATGAAGATATTTTCCTCGGTCAGCGTTTTGTACGCCGGGAGGCTGTCGGGTATTTTGATCGGCATAGAAACCCTCCGCTCAGATCGCGTTCAGCGCCTGTTCGATGTCCTCGATCAGATCCTCGGCGTTCTCCAGTCCGCAGGAAAGACGGACGAGATCGGGGGAAACGCCCGCCGCGACCAACTCCTCGTCGTTCATCTGACGGTGAGTCGCGCTCGCGGGATGCAGGCAGCAGGAGTGCGCGTCGGCGACGTGGGTCTCGATGGCGGCGATCTTCAGGTGCTTCATGAAGCTCTCCGCCGCTTTTCTGCCGCCCTTGACGCCGAAGCTGACGACGCCGCAGGAGCCGTTCGGCAGATATTTTTCGGCGAGCGCGTGGTACTTGTCGCCGGGCAGCCCGCAGTAGTTGACCCACGCGATCTTATCGCTCTTCGAGAGGTATTCGGCGACCGCGAGGGCATTTTCACAGTGGCGCTTTACGCGGACGTGGAGGCTTTCCAAACCGAGGTTGAGGATGAAAGCGTTCTGGGGGGACTGGACAGAACCGAAATCGCGCATGAGCTGCGAAGTCGCCTTGGTGATGAAGGCGCCTGCGAGGCCGAAGCGCTCGGTGTAGGTCACGCCGTGATAGCTTTCGTCGGGGGTGGTCAGACCCGGATATTTGTCGGCGTATTTGTTCCAGTCGAACTTGCCGGAATCGACGATGCAGCCGCCGAGGGCAGCACCGTGACCGTCCATATATTTTGTGGTCGAATGGGTGACGATATCCGCGCCCCACTCGATCGGACGGCAGTTGATCGGGGTGGCGAAGGTGTTGTCAACGATCAGCGGGACGCCGTGGGCGTGCGCCGCCTTCGCGAATTTTTCGATATCGAGAACGGTGAGTGCGGGGTTCGCGATCGTCTCGCCGAAGAGCGCCTTGGTGTTCGGACGGAACGCGGCGTTCAGCTCCTCCTCGGAGCAGTCGGGGGAAACGAAGGTGAAGTCGATACCCATCTTCTTCATCGTCACCGAGAACAGATTGAAGGTGCCGCCGTAGATCGTGGAGCTCGCGACGACGTGATCGCCGCAGTTCGCGATGTTGAAAACGGCGTAGAAGTTCGCCGCCTGACCGGAGGAGGTCAGCATCGCGGCGGTGCCGCCTTCCAGCTCGCAGATCTTCCGGGCGACGGCATCGTTCGTCGGGTTCTGCAGACGGGTGTAGAAATAGCCGCTTGCCTCAAGGTCGAAGAGCTTGCCCATATCCTCGCTCGTGTCGTACTTGAAGGTCGTGCTCTGGATGATCGGGATCTGGCGGGGCTCGCCGTTCCCGGGCGTATAGCCGCCCTGCACGCAGCGGGTCTCAATTCTCTTTTTCATAATATCACCTTCCGTAAGTTTTTTCTGTCAGAATCGGTTCTGCAGCTTCAGCGGGAAGAGGTTTTCAATCTTTCCCGCGAGGGGTTCGTAAAGGGATTCCTCCACGGTCGTCATCACGAGCGGGAGCCCCGCGAGCGCCGCCGTTTCCTCTGCGTAGGGGATCGAGGAAAGAACGGTCTCTTCGGTCGTTTCGATACCGAGATTGGTGTTGTTGACGATCCCGGTGAAGGGAATGCCGCACGCCGCCTCGATCTCGCGCAGGACCTCAAGAGTGGAGGGCGCGTCGGGGGTCAGGGGACGGCGGCCGTTTACGACCATCAGCATTTCGTAGTCGTTCTCCGCAAGCACCGCCGGGGCGATCCTGCCGAGCGCGAGCGCGCCGCGGTCGTCGCCGCCGATATCGAGGATGACCGAAAGGTCACGGTCGTCGGTGATCGCGTAGAGGTCCTGCGGCATCGCGGGCAGATCGAGGTTGGAATTGGCAAACGAGGAGCAGATCAGCCGTATCCCCGCGTGCGCGAAGTCCGCGTCGCTGTCCTTGGTGCGGAAGTAGGGGTTGACGATATCGAGATCGGCGACCGCCACCCGCTCCTTCTGCTTTCGTAGATCCATCGCCATATTCACGGCGATATTGGTCTTGCCGCTGCCGTAGTGTCCGCAAAGGAGGGTCAGTCTTTTGTAGCTCCGCATTTTGGCACCCCGTCAGAGCATATTCCGGCGGATCTTGCCGCTCGGGGTCTTGGGGAGGCTGTCGCGGAAGACCACGATCCTCGGGTACTTGTAGGGCGCGGTGTGCTTCTTGACGTAGTCCTGAATCTCTTTTTTCAGTTCCTCGGTCGGTTCCTTGCCGTCCACGAGGACGATGCTCGCCTTGACGACCTGTCCGCGTACCTCGTCGGGAGCAGCCGAAACGCCGCATTCGAGAACGTAGGGAAGCTCCATGATGACGCTTTCGATCTCGAACGGCCCGATGCGGTAGCCGGAGGACTTGATGACGTCGTCCACGCGGCCGACGTACCAGTAGTAGCCGTCCTCGTCGCGGTAGGCGGTGTCACCGGCGTGGTAATACCCGTCGCGCCACGTTTCGGCGGTTTTGTCGGGAGAGCCGTAGTATTCGACGGCGAGACCGTTCGGTCTGCCGTTTTTGAGGTTGACGACGATCTCGCCGACCTCACCGGCGCGGACCGAAGCACCGTTTTCATCGACGAGGTCGACGTCGTAGATCGGGGCGGGCTTGCCCATCGAACCGATCTTATGCGGCGCGCCGATCAGGTTGCCGATGATCATCGTGCTTTCGGACTGACCGAAGCCCTCGAGGATCTGCAGCCCGGTCGCTTTCTCGAACTGACGGTAGACCTCCGGGTTCAGCGCCTCGCCCGCCGTGGTCATGTGGCGGACCGAGGAGAAATCGTATTTCGAGATGTCCTGACGGATCATCAGGCGCAGCATCGTGGGAGGCGCGCAGAAGGTGGTGATCCGGTATTTGGCGAACATCGGCAGGATGTCCGCGGCGTCGAAACGGTCGAAATCGTAGACGAAGGTCGGCGCCTCGCAGAGCCACTGCCCGTAAAGCTTGCCCCACATCGCCTTTGCCCAGCCGGTATCCGAGATCGTAAAGTGCAATCCGTCGGGATCGACGCAGTGCCAGTATTTCGCGGTGTGGAAGTGACCGAGCGCGTATTTGTAGTTGTGCGCGGCGATCTTCGGGTAGCCCGAGGTGCCGGAGGTGAAGAACATCAGCATCAGGTCGTCGCCGCCCGGCGCGTCCTCGGTGCGGACGTAGTGGGAGGAGTAGAGGGTGTATTCCTCGTCGAAGGTGCGCCACCCTTCCCTCTTGCCGTTGACGATCAGCTTGTTTTTCACGCAGGGGCATTTCGCCGCCGCCTTTTCGGCTTCCTCGGCGGTATTGCCGTCGGCGGTGACGAGGATCGTGTTGATCCCCGCCGCGTTGAAGCGGTATTCAAAATCGTGTTCGAGAAGCTGGTTGACCGCGGGGATCGCGATCGCGCCGAGCTTGTTCAGACCGAGCATCGCGAACCAGTACTGGTAGTGCCGTTTCAGAACGAGCATCACGCGGTCGCCGCGCTTGACGCCGAGCGACTTGAAGTAGTTCGCGCACTGGTTGGAGGCGCGCTTCATATCCTTGAAGGTGAAGCGGCGTTCGGTCTTGTCCTTCGAGAGATGGAGCATCGCGAGCTTTTCGGGCTCCTTGTCGGCGAGGACGTCGACGAGGTCGAAGGCGAAGTTGAAATGCTCGGTGTTCTTGAAGGTGATCGAGGTCGGCGTGCCGTTTTCGTTTTCGGTCACGTCGATATATTTCTGATAGATGCGCTCCTTCGTGTCCCTGCCGAACTTGGGAGCGACGCCCGCGATCTCGGGCACCGGGTTGAGCTCGGGGATCGGCTCGCCGGTGGGGTTGAGGACGATCGCGTAGAAGAGGCAGTTCTCGCCGTTGACGGCGATCATGCCGTGCGGCGTGCCCGAATCGTAGTAAATGCTGTCCCCGGGACCGAGGACCTCCTTGTGGGAACCGACCTGAACCTTCAGGTGTCCCGTGATGACGATATCGCATTCCTGTCCGGCGTGCGTCGTCAGTTCGATATCCTTGTGCTGTGCCTCCTCGCTGTACTCGCTGATGACGTAAAGCGGTTCGGCGATACGGTTCTGAAAGGCGGCGGCGAGGTTGTAGTAGACCATGCCGTGCGCCTGCTCGATGCGCTGTCCGGCGCCGCTTCTCGTCAGCGTATAGGATTTCAGCGTAGGGCTGACGCCTTCGATGATATCGGTGACGTCAACGCCGAAGGCAAGCGCGCAGCGGTAGATGAACGCGAAGTTCAGGTCGCGCTCCCCGCGCTCGCAGGCGAGGTATTCGGCGACGTCACAGTCGGTCTTCATTGCCATTTCTTCCGGCGTGAAGCGGGTGATCTCGCGAAGCTCGCGGATACGCTCCGCCATTTCGCGGATCTTGAAATCGAGTCCTGACATCTGACCCATGGCGATTCTGTTCCTTTCCGGTTTGTTTCCCAAAGGCGATCAGAGCTTGCTTCTCTGAATCTTGCCGTTCACCGTTTTCGGCAGCTCTTTGCGGAATTCGACGATCCTCGGATATTTGTAAGGCGCGGTGTTCGCCTTGACGTAGTTCTGGATTTCCTTTTTCAGTTCCTCGGTCGGCTCCTTGCCCTCCACGAGGACGATGCTTGCCTTGACGACCTGTCCTCTGACCTCGTCGGGAGCCGCGGAGACGCCGCACTCGAGAACGTAGGGCAGCTCCATGATGACGCTTTCGATCTCGAACGGCCCGATGCGGTAGCCGGAGGATTTGATAACGTCGTCCACTCTTCCGACGTACCAGTAGTAGCCGTCCT
>JAKSPT010000036.1 GCA_024404495.1 Lachnospiraceae bacterium | reverse complement strand
GGCGCAAATCTTTTTATCTTTGTCTGCAAGCGTCCGGAGCGTTTCCCCCATAAAAGAGGAATAACCCGTACCCTTCGCCTTCTTTGCCGATGCGGGCGGAATACTGTGGAAACGGGAGGGCTCCTTCATCGCGGGGGCATATCCCATTCCCTTCTTCGTCTTGACGTGAATGACGCAGCTTTTGCCGTACGCCATCGCCTCTTTCACGAGGACCTCGGTCTTTTCAAAGTCGTTTCCGTCCACCGGACCGAGATAATGAAGCCCGAGCGACTCGAAATGATTGCTCCCGTAGATCGCGTTCTTGACGGTCTGCTTGACTTTGCGGACGCCGCGGAAGGTAGGCTCCCCGATAAGCGGGATTTTCTTTATGACCTGCGCGGTCGTATTTTTCGTTTTGTAATATCCTTCCGAGGCGCGGATCTTCGCAAGACCCTCGGCAAAGGTACCGATGTTCTTGGAGATAGACATCTCGTTTTCGTTGAGGACGATGATGAGACGCAGATCGCGGCGGCAGTTGTTCAGCGCCTCGTGGATCATTCCGCCGGTAAAAGCGCCGTCTCCGATCACGGCAACGGTATAGGCACCGGTCCCCTTCCGTTTTTCCGCCTCGGCAAAACCGATCGCCGCGGAAAGCGAGGTGGAGCTGTGCCCTGCGCCGAAGCAGTCGTAAACGCTCTCCTCCCGCTTCGGAAAGCCCGAAAGACCGCCGATCTTACGGAGATCGGGGAACCGTTCTCTTCTTCCGGTCAAAAGCTTATGGACGTAGCACTGATGCCCGACGTCGAAGATAAGATGATCCTTCGGAAGATCGAGATTCCGTTCGAGCGCAAGCGTCAGTTCGACGATACCGAGATTGGAGGCAAGGTGTCCTCCGGTCTTCGTCACGTTTTCAATGAGAAAGGAACGGATCTCTGCGGCAAGCGGCGCCATCGCTTCGTCCGGAAGTTTTTTCAGATCGGCGGGAGAGGAGATCCCCTTCAGATATTCACTCATTTTCAAGCGACCTTAAAACGAGCTCGCTGAAGATCGAATTCGACCACGCGAACCATTCTCTCGTATATTGCGTCGGATCGTCGGCGTTGACTCCCTCGTGCATATAACCGGTCCCCGCGTCCGAGCTTTCAAGCATCGAAAGCATTCTTTCCCGTTCTGCGGGATCGGTCGCGGTCAGTCCCTGCAGCGTCAGCCCGATATGCCAGACGTAGCCCTCCGGCGTATGGGGAGAACCGAGACCCGCAAGCTTTTTGCCCTTGAAATAATAGGGATTGTCCTCCGAAAGCAGGAAGCGGCGGGTATTGAGATAGATCTCGTCGTCGGGCGCGCAATATCCGATATACGGCAAAGCGATGAGGCTCGGGACGTTCGCGTCGTCCATAAAGACGTAATTGCCCATACCGTCCGTCTCGTAAGCGTACATTTTCCCGTATTTCGGATGATCGACGATACCGTATTTCTTCACGCCGTCCTCGATCTCGTCGGCGAGCCTCCCCGCTTTTGCGGCGAGGGCTGCGTCGTTCAGAACGGTCTCTGCGATCGGGACGAGCTTCCGGAGCACGGTGACGGCAAAAAGGTTAGACGGGATCAGATACCCGTAGGTGCAGGCGTCGTCCGAGGGACGGAAGCCCGACCACGTCATTCCGGTATAGGAGACCGGTGCGCCGAGACCGTTATTGTGGATCGTATCGTGATACACGGTGTTGTCACGGAAGAAACGGTAAGGAGAGGACAGGCCGTGATGCTGTTCGGAAACGAAGGTATCGACGATCAGATTCGCGGCAAGACGGTATTCTTCATCAAAGATATCCGTTCTCCCCGTTTTCTCATAAAACAGCTCGGAAAGCTGAAGAACGTAGCAAAGCGAATCGACCTCGTATTTCCGCTCAAAGACCCATTTTCCCTGCAAGGGACGGTCGGTCGTGTGTCCCGCGCCGTTTTCTTCGGGGTTGTATGCGTTTGCGTAGGGATCCTTCAGAACGTAGAAAACCTGACGGCGGATCAGCCCCGCGATCAGATCGGAAAGCGGCTGATTCTCCGCGCAGAACGGCAGATACTGATGCACCTGCGCAGAAGAGTCCCGCAGCCACATCGCAGGGATATCGCCCGTAAAAACGTAGGTCGTACCGTCCTCCATCACACGCGTCGTCGTGGCAAGCGTGTTCGGAAAGCAGTTTTTGAAGAGCAGCGCGAGCTTGTCTTTCCCTTTCGCGCGGAGCTTATCGCAGATCGCTTCGGTTACGGGAAGAAGATAATCCTGATACCTCATACATACCTCACAGTTCGATCTCCATGCCGTCGTAGGAGGTCAGAAAGCCTTCCTTCGCGGCGATCTCTTTGAAATCATCGTACAGCGCGTCTTTCCCGTTATGGGAAAAATGATTCAGCACGAAAAACGTCTTTTCGTCGGCAAGACCGGAAGCAATCAGCTTATCACGCATCTGCTTGTCCCAACCGAGGCACATATGGGCGTTATAGCCGATCGACTCGTTCGAGCCCTCGGTGCAGTCGAGCGAAACGAGATCGAAGCGCCAGCCGTTCTCCTTCAGATAAGCGAAAATATTCTCCCCGGGGATACCGGAATCGTGGCAGTAAAGCACGCTTTTATCCCCGTCGGTCAGCGCGTAAAAATAGGGGTGAGGCGTACCGTGAACGGCGGGGAGAGCGACTGCGGTCAGATGCCCCGCCCGGAACGGCTCAAAAGGCTTGACGGCTGTGGGATGCAGGAAAGAGCTTCCCTTCGGACCCGAGCGTTCGATCGGCGCGAGGATATCCTCGCTCCCGAATACGTTCAGACGGTAATCCTTGTCGGGATGGGAAAAGCCGGGAGTCAGATAGAAAAACTCGACCGGATAGAAATGATCCTCGTGAACGTGTGTGATCAGAATATCCTTCACGTCCGTAAGATCGATACCGTTCTTTATCAGGTGAAAATAGGTATCCGCCGGAAAATCGAGAAAGACCTTCCCGTCGATCAGCGCCTGAGACCGCGTGCGGATATTTTTCCCGCCGAGCTGACGGGTACGGCGGCAGACCTCACAGGTACAGAAGACCGCGGGGACCGCCTCCGCGGCGGCGGTCCCGAGATACTGAAATTTCATATCAAAGTACCTTGAAGCCCTCGTCCTCGACCGCTTTTTTCAGAACGGCGCCGGAAACGTCGGCGGTGAGCGTCAGGATCGCGGTGCCCTCTTTGTGGCTGACCTCGGCAAGCTCGACGCCGTCGATCGCTTCGAGAGCCTTTTTCACGCTTGCTTCACAGTGAGGGCACATCATGCCCTCGATCTTCATTTC
Organism: Lachnospiraceae bacterium; assembly: GCA_024404495.1. Classification (GTDB taxonomy): domain Bacteria; phylum Bacillota; class Clostridia; order Oscillospirales; family CAG-272; genus CAKRZE01. Next base: position 21,966 of record JAKSPT010000036.1, on the reverse strand, counting down.
TTTTTTCATAATCGTTTCTCCTTCTCAGTAAATTGCGGTAACGGTCAGTCTGCCCTTCGGTTCGTGCAGCGTGACGGTCTCGCCGTCCGGATCAATAGTACCGAGACTGACGGCGGTGATCTTCTTTCCGTCCGGATGACGCAGGCGGAGCTTGAGGGTCGTTACCTCTCTTCTCGAAGGCACGTCGATCTCGGTCACGATCTTGCCGGAAGCGGCATAAGAACGGATCGTGTACGCGATATCCCCATAGAAGGTGGGCGTTTCGGAGACCGAGATCTCCTTTCCGTCCGCAAGCCACGAGCGCGGCGTGCCCTTTGCGAGCCACAGAATGTCCCGGTCCTCGGTAACGAGCATATTGCGGAAGTTCTCGGTGAACCAAGCCGCCGTGCCGTTGTCGGGATTGTCGCAGGAAACGTAAACGTCGGGATGCTCGTGCTCCCACATCTTGCCGTTCGTTCCGACCATCACGATCGCGTGATTGAGGAAGAAGTGCAGGAAGTTCGGGATATCGTCCTGACGGAGATAGATATTCGCATTGTGGGAGATCTTGGGAAGGTTGGAGAAATGCGTCCAGAACCAGCGGTCCTCACGCTTCAGTTCCTTTTCCAAGAGCGTGGACTGTCCCTTTTCCTCACGCTCGCGGCGGAGGCGTTCCTCCTCCTCTTTGATCTTCGCGTTTGCGGTCGGATGGTCGAGGCGCGCCTGCACGGATTCGGAAATACCCATGCCGCGCTCCTCCATCGCGTCGATCGTACCGATCATGCGTCTGTCGTTCGGATCGAATACGCCCGCGATCTCGCCGAGTGGAAGCGCGCCCTGGAACAGATCGCTGATGCCGAGCGCGAACTGCGGCACGTTGGTTTCTTCTCCGTAGAGAAGCAGACCGCCGGCGTAGAGCATACGCGGAATGAAGCTGCGGGAAATGCCGTCGCGGCCTCTTCTGACCGGAGCGTACAGCGCCTCGGTGATAAAGACCCTGCGGAGCGCGTCCTCGTATTTCTTCGCCTCGGCAAGATAATATTCCGCGTCCGGATCACCCGAAAGCTTCATCACGTCGGCAAAGGCGGAAAGACCGAGCTGCGCGTAGGCGTTGTCGCAGGCGTAGAAACGCCAGTCGCACGCCGGAAGCGCGTAGTCGCCGAGCATTGAAGGCGGCATCAGACCGAAGCAGCGGAGGTCTTCCCGATCCGGGAAACCCGACGCGTAGGCGGAAGTTTCCTCAATGATGAAGTCCGCAGCCTTTTTCAGACGGTCAAGGTGGGAAGCGAGCCATTCGCCGTCGCCCGAGAGATAATAGCGGTACATCATCGAGAACAGAAGACGTCCGGTCGAGCAGTGCGTGCCCTCGTGCGCGTAGCCGAGGTCGTGGCGCATACTCTTCGCCCACTCAAAGGAACCGGTGGGATCGGTATAGTCACCGTCGGCGCGGACGCCGGGGGAATCGAAGAAATACTGATAGACCTTATCCGCTTCCTTACGGAGACCGAGCATTTCCATCGCGAGGGCGGAACGGGAAACCTCGGCGGCGAGCATCCCCCACATATGAGGACCGCGAAGCTGCTCCACGGCAAGCTCGTACATCGTTTCAAACCGCTTGTCCGGCACGCGGAAAACGGCGGAAGCGGCGGGCGCTTCGGGGAACGTACCGATTTCGGTTCCCTCGGGGCATCTCCAGAGACGTACCTTTTCAAAGATTTCTTCCCAGTTCTTTGCCTCGGGATGCGCCTTCACCTTATCGCGGACGTTCTTTTCGCCCTTTGCGGCAAGAGAGGAAAGATAATCGTCAAGCACGACGGGCTTTTCCGCAGAGCAGAAATAAATACCGACCTCGGGAACGTAAACCGGCTTTTCCGCAAGCTCGCGGAGAAGAACGGTCGCACCGTCTCCGGCGTCCTTATCGAGGATCAGCGTGAAGCGGCTGTCGCAGCCGAAACGGCTCACGTCGGAATACAGGCAGGAAAAGGTCATCGTATTGCCCTCTGCCGCCGGTTCGGAAAGGAGCGCGACGTGACCCTCGTAGGTCGGGACGGTATCGGTATATTTGCCGTCAAGCCCCCACGTTACGGTGAAGGTGAGCTCCTTCCACGTACCGAGCGAGCCGCCGGTCACACGGATCTCGGGGACCGCGATCCCTTCGGGCGCAAAAACGCAGATCAGCTCGGTCTGCGCCTTGACGCGCTGATTGTACGCGTAGTCGATCGTCTGCGCAGGCGGATCGAGCTTCCACGTTCTGCCGTCGGTGGAGATCTCACGGACGTTCAGAAGACGGTCGTTCGTCCAGCCGAACCACCCCCACGCGGTCGGATAGGTACGCACCTCAAGCTCCTCCGGCTTCGGCAGATTGCCGGCTGCCGGGAAAACGAGCTCGACCGAATACTCATTGATACCGCCCTCCCAGAGAAGACCGGTCAGAAGCGGGAATGCGGGCGCGGGGATCTGCGGCGTCATGATATCGTCCTGACGGTAGCAGATCGGACGGGCAAGGTCTTCTCCGAGCTCGGGCAGCAGCGTGCGGTAGACCTTATCGCACCTTTCAAGACGGCGCGGGATGAAATTCGCCTCCGGCTTTTCCTGCTTAACCCGGTCTCTTCTCCAAAGGTAGCCCCAAGGAGCAAGGTCGACGGGCTTTCCGAGCAGAGTTTTTCTTTCGGCGGATGAAATTGCGTTCACGTTCATAGTCGTTCCTTCTTTCGGAAAGATTTGTATTCTTATTTTATCATACAGCCACGGGAAAGTCAATCGGAACGGGAAGAAAAGAGCCGTTCGGGGGACGGAATATCCGTAAAAATTACGAAATTGATATTGCATCGGTACGGTTTTTTTGATATAATGATAAAAAACAACGTAAAGGAAACAGATATGAAACGGATCATCGGAAAAGGAATCCTTCCCTTCCTCCTGCTCTCTTTTTCTCTCCTTCTGTTCGTCTCCTGCGAAAAGACCGGACCCGCGGAACCGAAAGAAACGGAAGCGGACGAAAAACAGAAGATCGTGATCGCCGAAAACGGCGCGACCGATTACCGCATCGTGCGCGCAGACGTCGCTGACAAGTCGATCATGTCCGCCTGCCCGATGCTGAAACGGGCGATCGACGCGGCGGCAGGCTGTGAGATCGCGCTCGGGACCGATTTCGATCCGGAAACGGAATTTGAAATCCTCGTCGGCAAAACGGCAAGACCGGAAAGCACCGAGGCATCGGAAAAACTCGGAGATAACGATTTCATCGTCACGTGGATCGGGAAAAAGCTCGTGATCCTCGGCAAAGACGACGCAAAGACGGTTTCCGCCGTGCGTTGGTTCGCGCAGAACTATTGCGGTTACTATTCCGCTTATGATCACAAGGAAAATATTCCGGTCGGTTATCCCGAGGACTTCACTTATACGGAGGTGATCAGTATGACAGCCCCTGACCCGAGAAATCCCTCGGATATCCTCGTTTACGTCAATAACGTTCTCGATTTCGGCGCGGTCGGAGATGGAAACGCCGACGACACCAAAGCCTTCCAGAGCGCTCTTGACGACGCCGCGAAAAAGGGCGGCGGCACCGTTTACGTCCCCGCCGGACAGTATCAGATCAAGGGAAGCCTGAAGATCGGCACCTCGGTCTATCTCGCGGGGGAATGGACCGATCCCGATCTCGATCCCGACGCGATGCACAAGGGCACCGTCCTTCTCGCCACAGGGAATCAGGGAAAAGAAGACAAGGACAAGGCGCTGATCACGGTCGGCGCTTCGGCGGGCGTCCTCGGCATCACGGTCTATTATCCCAAGCAGTCCGCCGAAACCCCCGTCGCCTATCCCCCGACCGTCCGTATCAAAGACAGCATCGCGGGTGACGGCTCCCAGCACGCCGCTTCTATCCAGAACCTTACGGTCGTGAACGGCTGGCGTGCCGTGGAGGCGACCGAGGGACTTCAGCTCCCCACGATCAGGGACGTCCGCGTCTCCGCGCTTTCCTCCGGCTTCGCGATCAACGGCTGCTACGACTGCGCGCGCATCCTCTCCTTCCGCGTTTCCCCGTCCTATTGGGCGGCGTATGAAGGAAAAGACGTCACTCCGATCGCAGACGCGATGAAAAAGACCGCGACCGCCTTTACGATCATGCGAACCGATGCGCAGATGATGTACGATCTGACGGCGGAATCCTGCCATACCGCGATCGCGCTTCTGCGTGATCCCACGAACAACGGTGAGACCGCGGGCGGTACCTCGATCGACAAGCTGAAAATCGAAAACTGCACGGTCGGCATCCGTCACGAATACAATTCCTGCTCGATCTCCGACGCCGTGATCTCGGTCACGGGAACCGGTGCGGTCTGCGTCGAAACGACCGCAGACGTCGCGCGCACTTCTTCCCTCCGTCTCTACGGCGTCACCTACCGCAATGAGGACGGAACGGTCCTCACGGTGGAAGACGGCGCCGAGGGCGTGCTTTCGGTGCAGGATTCGGTCTTTGAAGCGTGGAAAGGTACCGCCATCGAAGCGGAGGGCGGCGTGCTCTCCTTCGTCGGAAACCGATTCCTCGGTGCGGGTGACGCGGCAAACCTAGGCAAAGACGTCCGCGCGGCGGCAGTTACCGACAATTACTTCGGCAAGGACGTAAAGAACGCGTTCATCACTTCTCTTCCCGAATCCGCGCTCACGATGGAACATACCATCAAAGAACCTGCAAAAGCGGCGACCTTTGCGGTCGAGCTCCCCGTCCCTCCCGTGATCACGAACGGCAAGGTCTTTGACGTGACCGATTTCGGCGCGAAAAAGGACGGCACGACCGACGACACCGAAGCCTTCCGCAAGGCGATCGACGCGGCAAACGCCTCGGGCGGCGGCATCGTATGGATCCCCGGCGGTTACTATAACGTAAAATCCTCGCTCACGGTCCCCACCGGCGTCGAACTGCGCGGGGTCAGCGAGTGCATCCACGTTTCCTCGGGCGAGGGGTCCGTCATCTATATCACGGACGGACAAAGCGACGGGGACGGAACGGCGTTTCTCACGCTGAAGGAAGGCTCCGGCGTGCGCGGACTCACCTTCTGGTACCCCGAGCAGGCGTGGAACGACGTGAGAGCGTATCCCTTCGCAATCCGCGTCACCGGAAAGAACTGCTCCGTCCGGAATATCTGCCTCGGCAACTGCTATAACGGCATCGATCTGTCGGGCGCCGACTGCGGCGGTCACTACGTCGAAAACGTCACCGGAACGGTTCTTCATAAAGGCATCGTCCTTGACGGAAGCAAATCCAAAGGCTCGGTCATCGGCACGCATTTCAATCTGACCTTCTACTACAACGTCGGCACGAAAGCCAAGCTCTCCGACGCGAGCGGAAAGTTCGGTTACGATATGGCGGTCCCCGTCATGCAGTATCTGAACGCGAATATGACCGCTTACGAGTTCGGAGAAACGAAAGACGAGCTTCTCCTCTTCGTCTTCAACTACCGCGCCCGCTACGGCATGGTCTTTACCGGAGGGTTTGACGGCGAGATCGTCGGCTGCGGCGTGGACGGTTCTCTCTGCGGCGTGAAGATCACCGGTTCCTACGAAAACGACCTCCGTCTGCTCTCCTTCTCGGACGATATCGTCCCCGGTACCACACCGGAAGGCAACGTCGGCATCTACGTTGACGTGGACGAAAACTCCACCGTCCGCTTCGTTTCCGGAGGCGCTTCGAGCTACAACTACGTTCCCTCCGATCTCGTGATCCTGAAAAACGGCAATCTGATCCTCGACGGCTTCCACGCAAACGTCACGCCCGCTACCGGCAACGGCGCGATCCGCGTTGCAAACGGTTACGCCAAGGTCAGCGGCGCCGTGTTCAGCCACGTCGGACCGCTCGACGGAAACGGTGCCTTTACCAAGCAGACAAAGAACGGGAAAACGCTTGATATCGTCGTGGAAAAGAACGGTGAGATCGAGCTCCGCTCCGCGATCGGTATGCGCTTCTTCACGTCCGACTGCAAAGGGATCGCTGACGTGTTCCATTCCGTCGTTTCCGAATAATCACTCAAAAAACGGATCGAAAAATTTCGGTCCGTTTTTTTATTATGCTATTGACAAATCGGTTTATCCATGATAAACTAAACATAAGGTTTATTTAGAGTAAACCGTTCGGAGGTATTATTATGGCTGAAACAGAACTCGGCGCCGTGCAGGCGCGTTTTGCGGACCTGATCTGGGAGAGGGCTCCCATTTCCTCGGGAGAGCTCGTGAAGCTCTGCGAAAAAGAACTGAACTGGAAAAAACCGACGACCTATACCGTTCTCCGCAAGCTCTGCGAAAAAGGCATCTTCAAAAACGAGAACGGAACCGTTTCCGCGGTCATGACGAAAGAGGAATATTGCGCGGAAAAGAGCAGCCGCTTCGTGGAGGAGACCTTTGAGGGTTCCCTGCCCGCTTTCTTTGCCGCATTCACCTCAAAACAAAAGCTGACCGAAAAAGAGATCAAGGAACTGCGGGAACTGATCGACAACTACGGAAAGGAGCGCTGATATGAACACCGTTTTTCTCTACGCGCTGAATATGAGCATATCCGCGGGATGGATCATCCTTGCGGTCCTTCTGCTCAGGCTTCTTTTCCGGAAAGCGCCGAAGCGCTATACCATTTTATTCTGGATCCCCGTTGCGCTCCGTCTGATCCAGCCCTTCCCGCCCGAAAGCCCGTTCAGCCTTCTGCCGAGCGTGGAGACCGTTCCGGTCACGATCGAAAAAGCACCTCTCCCGACGGTACGGACCGGAATGGATATCATCGACCGGGCAGTCAATCCGGTTCTCGCGGAAAAATTTGCGCCCGATCCCGCGGCAAGCATAAACCCGATGCAGATTGCGGTCGGTGTTCTTTCGACGGTATGGATCATCGGCGTCGGGGTCATGTTTCTCTATCTCCTTGTCAGCGTGATAACCGTGTACCGGAAGACGCGGATCTCGGTCCCCGACGGGGACGGCGTGAGGCTTGCCGACGGCATTTCCTCTCCGTTTTTGTTCGGCATCTTCCGTCCGACCGTCTTTCTGCCCTCCGGGATCGGTGAGAACGAAAAGAAATACGTCCTACTGCACGAAAAGGCGCATATCAGAAGAAAAGACCATATTCTGAAACCTTTCGCGTTCTTACTGCTGTCATTCTATTGGTTCCATCCGCTCATTTGGGCGGCGTTCCTCCTTTTCTGCCGCGACGCGGAATACGCCTGCGACGAAGCGGTGCTTTCCGATATGGAAACGGATGACGTCAAAGCCTATACCGCCTCCCTGCTTTCCCTTTCGGTCAAAGGAAACGCGGTCAGCGCCTGCCCGATCGCGTTCGGGGAAACCGACGTCAAGGGGCGCGTCCGCGCGGCACTTTCCGGGAAGAAGACGGCGGAATGGATCATTCTTATTCTTCTTCTCGCTCTTGTCCTCACTGGGGTTTTCTTTCTGACCAGTCCGAAAAATGAATTTCACGAGCCGTGGGACGGCGGATTCTGTACCCGCACAGACAACGGAAAAGAAGTCGTCCTCGTGGGGGAGCAAAAGCAGAGTATTCTCAGCGCTTTGAACTATGGAAAATGGTACGCGGAAGATCAGTTTCAGTTTGCCGAAAAGGATAAGCTCGAATACGATTACCGTTTTTCGACCGACCGTGCGTCGATCCTTTACTGCACCCGGTTCGGTGTATTCAAAAACACCGCCGACGGAAAAATGATGAGTCTTGACGGGAACGTTATCGGGGTATCGCTCAGCTGGCACCGTCTGTATTTTCTTCTTTGCTCCGCCCAGTCGCCGTATCTGACAGATAATAATACCGAAGTTGACGTTTCCCTGACAACGTTTGATCAGAAAACCTTCCGCTTTACGCTCCTTTTTGAAAACGTATCCGATCATGACGTCACGATACCTTCGTCAAGTACGGCGATGTCCATGGATTATGAAGGTAATATTGATGAGATATTCGATAATACGGAGAATGAGCTTCCTTCGTATCTTCTGCACCCCGGCGAAACGGTGAAGATCAGTTACGATTATTCATGGCTGAGACCGAATATCAAAGGCAGGCTTCTGCATATTGATTTCCCGTTATATGAAGTGCGTGACAATCAATACGGTAACAGTACCGTCGGATTGCTGATTCAGCCTTAAACATACGACCTGCCGTGGGATCACCGCGGCAGGTTTTATAATTTCCTGTTGCTTTTCCCGCTTGTTTATGGTATAGTAATGGTATCAATATCTTTGGAGGAACAAGAATGATCCGCAAGCAAATGCCCCTGCGCGTTCTCGCGCTGATCTTCGCGCTGATTATGATGCTGCCCGCTCTTATCGGCTGTAATACCGAAAAGGATCCCGGCAGAGAAACAACGGAAGAAACCGTACCGGAAAAGAAAGAACCCTACCTCTTCGGCGACGATATCGTCGTCATCAGAGGCGAGCTCTCTTCCGACGGTGAGACCAAAGCCGCGAAAAGGCTTGTTTCCGGGATCAAGGAAAAGACCGGAACCCAGCTTTCCTTCAAAACGGACTGGGTAAAGGCAGGCTACGAGGAACCCAACGAGCGTGAGATCATCGTCGGTACAACCAACCGCGCGGAAGCCGAAGGACTGAAAACCGACGGCGTCGGCGACTATCTCATCCGCCTCGTCGGCAAGAAGATCGTCATCCTCGGTTCGGACGACCGCTCGCTGCAAAACGGTGTGGAACGCTTTCTGACCGAATTCGTCAGCGACAGCGGATTCACCTTTACCGACACCCTTGACGTGTATTACGATAAGAGCGAAGCGATGAAAGAAGGAGTGCTTGAAGAAATGAAAGGCACGCTGAACGTCAATTACGACAAGATCATCAATCCCGAAATCATCGGCGGCGGCGTCAACTTTGACTTTTCGTCCTACGTCTTCATCAATCTGATCAACGGCGGCGAATGGAGCAGTACGCGCAGCCAGCATATCCCCTTCTCGAAATCCGAAGCGGTCGTCGATAAGCTTTGGGAAGATTACTTTGCGGTGATGGATTACACCGGTATGTCCTATATCCGTCTGAATATTTCCTTCACGATGTGGGAACCGATCAACGACAACGACGATCCGTTCGATACCGATTTCGACAAAGGCTTTATCTTCTCCCCACACTTTTCGGAGCGCGAGGACGCAGTCGGAACGGTGAATACCGGATTCCCCAATCTCAACTACGCCTATCTGAAAGCCTTCTACCGTCTGCTCGATCACTTTGAAGAAAAAGGGATGTACGTCATCCTCGCCAACTGGGACAACGGCTCCGAGGCGCTCGGCTTCTGCCCGCCCGGTACCAACTGGATGGCGACCAAGGACGCCGACGGCAAGCCGCTCGGCAGAAGCAACGATCTGAACGTTGCCGACCTCGACGAGTTTGCGGAAACCTTCGCCGCGATCATGTATCATCTGATCGAGGAGAAAGGCTACACCTGCGTCAAGGGCTTCTCCTTCTACAACGAGCCCGAGAACCTGAAGGACGGTCAGAACCTCCTCTGCAAGGTCTACAACAAATTCGGCGAGCATCTGACCCGCCTCGGCATCCGAGAAAAAACGCTGATCCAGGCGTTTGACGGCGGCATCACGTGGATGGCGTGCGACAACGGCAACCCGAACCGCATCACCGATATGTCCAAAAAATGCGGCGACAATATGGATATCTTCTCGCTCCATATGTACCTTGCGACCGTGGAATCGGGCGCGAAGGTCGCGGGCACGGACGTAAGAGGGACCGTTTCTTCCTACACGATCCCGGAGGTGCAGAGACTGCTGAAGCAGGCGGGTGACAAGCCGCTCGTCATCGGCGAGCTCGGTACCTTCGCCTTCAACGACGCGAACGCGGAAGGAAGCAGAAAAAACTATATGACCCGCATCCTCGCCGCGGAGAGCGCCATCGAGCTCTTCAACGCGGGCGTCAAGGGCTACGGTCTCTGGATCTATAACTGCTACCTGCACAACTACTACACGATGCTCGATTACGACGCCAACGATAAATACCATATCGTTCCCGACGACGTCAACTATTACCCCTCTTCCCTGATCATCAAGTACCTTCCCGGCGGCACCGATATCGTGGAAACCGAGGTGACCGGCTGCGAGGATACCTACAAGCACGTCTGGGCTTGCGCCGGTCTCCGTCCCGACGGCGGCAGATCCATTCTCATGGTAAACGACGGTGAGGAACCGACCGAAGTTACCCTTTCCGGCAGCGAAACCTATCACTGCTTCTTCGTTGATTCCGATCATACCGACAACATTTACGACGGCGGAGAGGTGACGGGTTCCCTCGTCATGAATCCCTATTCGATCGTCGTTCTGACCGACAAGCCGCTCTGACAGAAATTCAAAACAGAACCGCGCGTCACGCGCGGTTTTTGTTTTGTTAAAAACGGGCACCGATTATCCGAAAATAAATTTTGAAAAAAGGGTTGACAATCCCATACTTCTGTGCTATAATAGTCGACGTTGTAGGGCAATCCGCCATGGAGAGATGGCTGAGCTGGTCTAAGGCGCACGACTGGAAATCGTGTAACGGCTAATACCCGTTCAAGAGTTCGAATCTCTTTCTCTCCGCCAGCCTGAAAAGTGTCTGCAAAAGGTGCTTTTCAGGCTTTTTTTGTTCGTTTTTTCGCAAGATTTGTCTGCTATTTGAGTTTTGGGTACAAAATGGGTACAAAATATAAAATCCGTACCGGAAACGGAACATCCGGAAACATGGCTGTTGTGGTTAATTTGAACGGAAATCACTATAATGTTTCAAGAATAGTAAATCCGGACGGAATCGCTTTTGTGTTCAAAAGTAAAGAAGCCGGGCAAGAACCGAATCAGGGAGTGCGCAGTAATGCGTCTCTTGCCGATTCCACAAGCCCAACTTCTAAATCCAATTATATCAGCGATTTGGATGAAAGTCAATACACTTCAGAAAAAAACACGAAAAAGAATTCCGACCGTGAAAAAGATTTCGGATATCACGCCGGAGATCTTGGAAAATCGACAGTGGACGATTATGCGAATCAGGGTACGATGGCGGTCGCCGGTCTTGTGTCCGGTCTCATCATCACGTTCGGCGGCTCGGAGGCTGTCGCGGAAACGGTCGCCGGTATTATCATGGCGACGGCATCTGTCCTCGTATATCTGCACGCTGAAGGGCTTGCAGACAGTACTAGAAGCGTTGAACCGGAAGAGTATTATCTTCCTGATCTTGACTACAATTTCGAAAACGAAAACGAGGACGACGGGAAGTAATCTGAGTACAAGATGGGTACGAGAAAACAGGATATACCAGTTATTATCCAGTATGAAACCGTATAAAACCGTTAAAAACGGACGAAATACGGACGAAATACGGACGAAATAGTAAGATAATAGTTTCTCTTTCTCTCCGCCAACAAGAAAAGCATTTGCGAAAGCAAATGCTTTTTCTTATGTTTGAAATACCGCGAAAAAAAGGGACGCTGCACGAACGTGCAGCATCCCCTGTGATATTCCGTTCTCAGAAGATCGCGACGACGGCACCCTTGTAGGTGTCCGCGATGAACTGACGGACCGCCTCGGTCTCAAGGACCTCGATCAGCGCCTTGATCCTCGGGTCGTTCTCATTTCCCTTCTTCACCGCGATGATGTTCGCGTAGGTCTGCGCGGCGTCACCGGATGCGTCCTCGGTCGCGAGCGCGTCCGCGATGTTCAGCCCGGCGCCGATGGCGTAGTTGCCGTTGATGACCGCGATGGTGCCCGCGTCGCTGTTCGCGAGCTGCGCGGGAACGGTCTCCGCCTCGACTGCGATGACCTTATAGCCGTGCGCGTCAACGATATCGAGGGTGGTAACACCCTTCGACGCAGAGGCGTCGGCGGGAAGCGTGATCAGACCCTCCTGCGCGAGAAGAAGGAGCGCACGGGTCTCGTTGGAGTCGTCGGCGGGAATGATGATGCTCGCGCCCTCGGGAAGCTTTTTCAGATCGGTCACGCCGTTGCCGTAGATGCCGAAGGGCTCGTAATGGATCTTTGCGGCGCTGACGAGCTCGGTGCCGTTGGAAGCGTTGAAGCTTTCCAGATAGGGCGAATGCTGAAAGTAGTTCGCGTCGATCTCGCCGTCGTTCAGCGCCTTGTTGGGATGGATATAATCGTTATAGGTGACGATCTGCAGGGTGTCGCCCTTTTCCTTCATGGCGTCGACGACCTGCGCGAGGATGTCGGCGTGGGGCGTAGCGGAGGCGCCGACGGTCAGGACGTTTTCGTCCTTTTTCTGTCCGCAGGACGCGAGCGCGAGCACGGAGAGAAGAAGAACGGCGGAAAGAACGAGTGATAATGCTTTTTTCATAATGTATTTGTCTCCTTTTCAGAAATTACTGTTTGATGCGTTTATCGGTCGCACGCGCGATACGGGTGCCGATCTCCTGAATGATCTGAACGATCACGATGGTGAGCAGCACGCAGATCCAGATCACGTCGCTGTGCGAGCGCTGATAGCCCCACGAGACCGCGATCTGACCGAGACCGGTGCCGCCGATGGTTCCCGCCATTGCCGAATAGCCGAGGATCGTGACCATGGAGATCACCGCTCCGGTGATCAGCGAGGGCTTCGACTCCGGGATCAGCACCTTGGTGATCAGCGTGAAGGTCGGCGTTCCCATCGCCTGCGCCGCCTCTACCGTTCCTTCGGGGACCTCCTTCAAAGAGGATTCCACCATTCTCGCAACGTAAGGTGCGGCGGCAATCACGAGCATGACGATCATCGCTTTGTTTCCCATACTGGTGCCGACGGTGAATTTTGCGACCGGAAGCATCGCGACCATCAGAATGATAAACGGAATGCTGCGGAAAATATTGACGATAAAGCCGAGGATCGCGTTCAGCCATTTCACCGGCTTGATGCCGCCGGGAGAGGTGACGTGAAGCAGAACGCCGAGCGGAAGCCCGATGATATAGGCGAAAAGCGTGGATAGAAGGGTCATATAGATCGTTTCCCAGACGCCGAGCTGAAGGATCCCGTTATCCCATAGCTGTTTCGTGATTTCGGAAATCATCATTACGCCTCCTCAAAATACGTGATCCTATTGGTCTGCAGCCACGCTTCGGCGCGGGCGCACATTCTGTCGTCGTCCGGAAGCCCGAGCAGGATCTGACCGAACGCCTTGCCGTCGATCTCCTTCGTTTCAGCCGCAAGGATGTTCACCGGAACGCGGCAGTCGAGCACGAGATCCGAAACGACCGGAAGGAACGCGCTTTCCCCGTCGAAGACGAGACGCAGCTTCTTCCCGCCCTTGATCTGTCCGACCGCCTTTACGGAGGGCAGGATCAGCTCCTTCGCGATCTCGCTTTTCGGCGAGGTAAAGACGTCGCTGACCTCCCCGATCTCCTGAATCTCGCTTTTGTCGATGACGGCGACGCGGTGGCAGATCCGGTCGATGACGTCCATTTCGTGCGTGATGACGACGATGGTGACGCCGAGGGTCCGGTTGATCTCCTGCAGAAGCGCGAGGATCGAGTTGGTCGTCGTCGGATCGAGTGCGCTCGTCGCCTCGTCACAGAGCAGATATTTCGGTCTCGTGGCAAGGGCGCGTGCGATCGCGACGCGCTGCTTCTGTCCGCCCGAAAGCTGGGAGGGATAGGCTTTCGCCTTTTCGGTAAGTCCGACGAGACTGAGCAGCTCCTCGGCGCGCGCCTTTGCCTCCTGCTTTTTCACGCCCGCGATCTCAAGCGGGAAACAGATATTGCCGATCACGGTACGCTGTTCGAGCAGGCAGAAGCCCTGAAAGATCATACCGATCGAGCGTCGGGTCTCAAGCAGCTCCTTTTCCTTCATCGTAAGAAGGTTCTTCCCGTCGATGAGAACCTCGCCGCAGTCGGGACGTTCGAGCAGATTGATGCACCGCACGAGCGTGCTCTTCCCCGCGCCGGAAAGACCGATGATACCGAAGATCTCGCCGTCGTTCACCGTGAGATTGATATCGCGCAGCGCGACGAGCTCCCCCGCGGGAACGCGGAAGGTTTTGGTCAGGTTTTTCAGTTCTATCATAACGATTGCTTTCCTTTCGGAAAAATACGGAAACGGGATTTTTTACAAACAAAAAAGGACGGAACTTACGCTCCCTCCCGCAATCCCGCTTCGGGGTTTACAGGCTGCCATATCGGACACGGGGAGCACACCGAAAACCGCGCATCATAACAGTGATGCACGTCATGGAGCCGGTCATTCGTTCTGCTGCCTTCATTACGGTCGCCTTTCTTCGTTTTTTTCCATTATAATGGCGTTTTCCTCTTTTGTCAATAGGTTTTCCCTTTTTCCCGTCATTGAACGCCGTTTCCTTTCATTTCCGCCGCCTTTTTCCCGTAATATCTTGACACAGCAGGTAAACTGTACTACAATGTAGAATAGTTGTTACAAATAACGACTCCCGCTGCTTACGGGGACTTTTTGAAAAGGACGGAAAAGACTATGGAAGAACCCAAAAAACGAAGAGGCGACCGGAAAGACGCCTGGCTTGTACGCGAAACCGACCCGATGCACCGCCTGATGCCCTATATGCTTCCCGGCAGAACGGCAAACGAAGCGGTCCTCAACGAAGAGATCGACCTTACCGCCGTCAACGAATTTCTGAAAAAGAAGAACGCAGACGAACCGGAATTCAAGTACACGTTTTTCCACGTTATCTGCGCCGCGATGGCGAAAACGATCCTGATGCGTCCCAAGCTGAACCGCTTTTATTCGGCAAACAAACTTTATGAAAGAAAAGAAATTTCCTTTTCCTTCATCGTCAAAAAGAAATTCACGGACGACGGCGCGGAAGCGCTCGCCTTCGTGAAGATCGACCGGGAATCCGACGTTCCCCCGCTCGAACAGATCTACGGGCAGGTAAAAAAAGCAGTCTATTCGGTCCGGAAAGAAGGACAGACCGACGCAACGACCGACAAAATGGAGATCCTTCTCAAGCTGCCGGGGCCGTTCCTTTCCGCCGCGATCTGGGCGCTTCGCCGTATGGAGGCGCACGGGCATTATCCCACGAGTCTGATGAAGGACGACCCTTACTATACCACCGTATTCGTTTCCAACCTCGGCTCGATCAAAATGCACGCGAGCTATCACCATATCGCGGAATGGGGCACGAACTCCATCTTCCTCGTCATCGGCGAAAAGAAGCTCCGTCCCTTCTACGACGAAAACGGCTTCGTAGGGATGCGCGATACGCTTGATCTCGGTCTCACCGCAGACGAACGCATCGCCGACGGCGTCTATTTCGCGGGAAGCATGAGGCTGATGAAAAAGCTCCTTGCCGAGCCGGAGCTGCTTGAACTTCCGATCGGCGAGCCCGTGGATTACTGACGAAAGGAGTGGAAAACACCATGCAGAAAGAAGTAAGAACGCCGTGGATCAAAAACCTCGGTGACGTCCCCGCAACGCTGAATTATCACGAGGGGACGATGTGGGAAGCGATCAGCGATATCGTTGCCGCCTATCCCGATTATATCGCCTACGATTTTATGGGCATCCATACCACCTACCGTGCCTTCTCCGAAAAGGTGGAAGCCTGCGCCCGTGCGTTCCGCGCCATCGGCATCCGGGAGAACGACAAGGTCACGATCTGTATGCCGAACTGCCCGCAGACCGTCATTACGTTCTACGCGCTCAACGTCATCGGCGCGATCGCGAATATGGTCCACCCGCTTTCCTCGCAGAACGAGATCGAATTCTATCTGAAGGAATCCGGCTCTGTTGCGGCGATCACGCTTGACCAGTTCTATTACAAATTCGAGGCGATCCGCAAAAACGTGAACCTGCCTCACCTCATCATCGCAAGCGTCAAGGACGCGCTTCCCCTCCCGCTCAAGGTCGGCTTCATCCTGACCGAAAGCAGAAAGATGAAAAAGATCCCGAAGGGCGCGCCCGTTCTGCTCTGGGACGAATTCCTGAGCGCCGGAAAGCTGTTCAAGGGTGAGGTCAAGGTCAGCCGCAAAAAGGACGACGTTGCCGTTATCCTTTACAGCGGCGGCACCACCGGAACGACGAAGGGCATCCTGCTCACCAACCTCAACTTCAACGCGCTCGGCGCGCAGATCGTCGCCACGAACCCGATGTTCCGTCCCGGCGACACGATGCTTGCCGTTATGCCGATGTTCCACGGCTTCGGGCTCGGCGTTTCGATCCACTCGATGCTTGCAAACGGCGGCAGATGTATCCTCGTCCCCCGCTTCACCGCGGAAAGCTACGCGAAGCTCGTCAAGAAATTCCGCTGCAATTTCATCGCCGGCGTTCCGACTCTTTACGAAGCGCTGCTCCGTCAGCCGTGTATGGAGGGTGCCGATCTTTCGAGCCTCAAGGGCGTGTTCAGCGGCGGCGATTCCCTTTCCATCGAGCTGAAAAAGCGCTTTGACAAATTCCTTTACGATCACCACGCGACCATTCAGGTCCGCGAAGGCTACGGTACGACCGAATGCGTCACCGCAAGCTGTCTGACACCGATCCATATGGCGAAGGAAGGCTCGATCGGTCTTCCCTTCCCGGACACCTTCTACAAGATCGTGAAGCCCGGCACTGAAGAGGAGCTTGACTACGGAGAGGAAGGCGAGATCTGCATCGCTGGACCCACCGTCATGGTCGGCTATATGAACCATCCCGCGGAGACCGCGGAGACCCTGCGCGTCCATCAGGACGGGATGACCTGGGTCCACACCGGCGACCTCGGCGTGATGGACGAGGACGGCTTCATTTACTTCCGTCAGCGTCTGAAACGCATGATCGTCACGAGCGGCTACAACGTCTATCCGTCCCAGCTTGAAAACATTCTCGACGCTCACGAGCTCGTGCAGATGAGCTGCGTGATCGGCGTCCCGGATTCGCTGAAAATGCAGAAGGTCAAGGCGTTCGTCATGTTAAAGCCCGGCTATACGCCCTCTGACGAAAACAAGGCGATCCTGATGGCGTACTGCCGCAAGAATATCGCCAAATACGCGCTCCCCTACGACATCGAGTTCCGGGAACAGCTCCCGAAGACATTGGTCGGTAAGGTCGCTTACCGCGAGCTTGAAAAGGAAGAGCTTGAAAAGCTGAACGCCGAAAAGAACGCGGAAGCCGAAAAGCCGGCGGAATAATACTGAATGAAAGGATCGTTTCCCGTATTTCTCGCAATACGGGAAATAATCCTTTTCTTTTTCCGAAAGGTCTTGCATTTACGGAAAAAATGGGATATAATGAAAATTGATAATTCGATTTTCAAAAGGAAACGGTATGCTTCGGAAAAACGATTTGCTGGAAGCGGATATCATAGACGTCAATAACCTCGGCAACGGCATTGCAAAGGACGAAAACGGCTTCGTGATCTTCGTCCCGAACACCGTAACGGGTGACCGCTGCCGGATAAAGATCATCAAAGCCGCGAAGGATTACGCCGTCGCGAGGCTTGAAGCGCTCCTGACCCCCTCCCCTTACCGGAGAGACCCGGGCTGCGGCGCCGCTTCTTCCTGCGGCGGATGCGTTTATCGGTATCTTACAAGAGAATACGAACTGAAGCTGAAGGAAAACTACGTCCGCAGCGCAATGAAAAAATGCCGCGTGGAAGCGGAGGTGCTTCCCGTCCTCACGACGGGAGAGGAGACCGGTTACCGCAACAAGGTACAGTACCCGGTTTCCCCGGATTACAGAACGGGTTATTATTCCCGCCACTCCCATAACGTCGTTCCCACGACCTGCTGTCTGCTCGAATCCCCCGTATTCCGTCCGATCCTTGACGATATCACAGCTTATATCGCGGCGAACCGTCTTTCCGACGTGAAGCACGTCTGCCTCCGCCACGCAAAATACACCGGGGAGGTCATGGTCGTCCTCGTTTCCGCAAGGAAGAATCTCACCCGTCTCGACGATTTTGCCGCCGGACTGATGAAAAAACACCCCGAGGTCGTCAGCTTCCATCTGAACCTGAACCCGGAGGACACCAACGTCATCCTCGGAAAGGAATCAAAGCTGATCGCCGGGAAAAAGACGATCACCGACGTTCTCTGCGGTCTGACCGTACGCATTTCCCCGCATTCGTTCTATCAGGTCAATCACGACGCCGCCGAGCTTCTCTACGGTGAGGCGATCGCAAGAGCGAAGGAGGTCAAGCCCGCCTCGCTCGCCGACCTCTACTGCGGGACCGGAACGATCGGTCTCATCCTCGCCTCCGCGATGCCGGACGTAAAACTGACCGGCGTCGAGATCGTACCCGACGCCGTCCGGGACGCAAAGGAAAACGCCGTAAGAAACGGGATCCCGAATGCCGATTTCCTCTGCGCGGACGCCGCGGAAGCCGACCTGTCCCCCTTTGACTGCGTGATCGTCGATCCGCCGCGCAAGGGCTGCTCGGAGGCGCTGCTGCGGAACCTGCTGAACTCAAGACCCGGAAGGATCGTTTACGTTTCCTGCGGTCCCGATACCCTTGCACGCGACGCCGCCTTCCTTATTGCGGGAGGATACCGGATGGGCGCCGTTCAGCCCGTGGATATGTTCCCCGGCACCGGCTCCGTGGAATGCGTGACCGTATTTGATTCAGAAAAGAGGGATCACAATGGCTGACGGCGGATACCGTACGAAACAAAAAGCGGAGATCCTCGATCTCATCGGCGAGAAGGGCGATTATCATTTCACCGCCGCCGATATCGCCGAAATGCTCCGCAAAAAAGGCTCCGGGACCGGGATGTCCACCGTTTACCGGATGCTTGACAAGCTGACCGAGGAGGGGACGCTCCGCCGTTACGTCATCGACGGAAGCTCCGCCGCCTGCTATCAGATCGCGATGGCGGATCAGAACGCCTGCCGTCATCACTTTCACCTGAAATGTCTGAACTGCGGTTCTCTCTTTCACGTTGACTGTGAACTGATCGACAAGCTGACCGATCACATCGCGACAGACCACGGCTTTACCGTGGACCATTCCAAAACCGTCCTTTACGGTTACTGCGAAAAATGCAGAACCGCCGAGAATTCAGACAAAGGAGATCTCCAATGAAAAAACTGCTGCCCCTTCTGCTCCTCCTTCTGACGGTCGCCGCCCTTCTTCCCTCCTGTCAGGAAAAAGAGCCGCCCGAACCGCCGAAGAACAAGGTAACGATCGTCTCCGCCGACGGTTCGCCCTTCGCGATCGTCCGTCCGGACGTCGCGAGCGAGAGCGTCACGAGCTCGATGACCTATCTCCGCAAATGCGTCCGTACCGCGCTGAATTATGAAATGGAAGTCGCCACCGACTTCGTCATGCGCGGTGAGGAAGTCCCGACTGATACCTACGAGATCCTGATCGGTCTGACCAACCGTCCCGAATCCGAAGCCGCGCGCGCGGGACTTCAGGACTGTCAGTTCTCGATCTCCTTCCCCTCGGCAAACCGCATCGTCCTGATCGGTTACGACGATCTCGGCACCAAGAAAGCGGTCGAATACTTCGTTGAAAACTACCTGAAGTTCAACGAGGCGACCGGAACCGCAGAAGTCACCGCGATCGAGCTTGAAGAAGGAATGAATTATATCGGCACTTTCGAAAAGCCGCTGATCATCTACCGTCTTGACAGCGCAGTCTATAACGCTTCCCCCTTCAACCAGACCGATTTCGTCCGCTTCTATTCCT
Organism: Lachnospiraceae bacterium; assembly: GCA_024404495.1. GTDB lineage: Bacteria > Bacillota > Clostridia > Oscillospirales > CAG-272 > CAKRZE01. Next base: position 2,408 of record JAKSPT010000036.1, on the reverse strand, counting down.
GCCTGCAGGGGTATCTGAACCGTAACTACAAGGAGCGCGGCTTCATCGTCTATCAGAATAACGACTCCACCGACCCCTTCTGGCTTGATTACATCATGGGTCCGGGCAAAATGCTTGACGGCGCCGTGATCGTCGACGTCAAATCCTACGGTGACTTTTTTGACACCTTCCTGCCCTATATCAAGGAGCTCGGCCTCGCGGTATGGGACCCCGAAGTCTGCTCCACGAGCAACGTTGCCGTCACCTCATGCTCGGTCTACGGCTATCTGCCCGTCTGCTACGACACCGCTCCGACCAGCCTTTACTCCTATCTGAAGGATAAAGGCGTCCCGGAAAAGCTTGACCTCGTTGCCAAGTTCTACGGAGAAGGCACGATCCCGGATACCGACATTCCTTCCACCGGCTCCACGAAGTGCGACGCCTATTATTGGGCAATGGATAAGCTCTTCCCCGAAACCAACGACCGCAAGCTGTTCTATCTGCTTGACGGCGCGAGCTGCGTCCCGTCCAACCCGATCTTCCAGACCGCGCAGTCCACTGCGCCCAACTGGAATCAGGCGTTCAGCTTTGACTACGTCGTTTACTGCAAGGGCTTCGTCTTCGACCTGACGCCCTACGATAAGGAGATCCCCTGCGACGACCCGGATCAGCCGCTCGGAACCGACCGTAAGACGCTCGACTATATCCTGATGAAGCAGGAAAAGCGTGCCGGCGGCGAAATGATCCAGATGATCGGCTTCCCGCCCTGGTTCATGAAATACTGCGAGCATCAGAACCACGGCGAGCTCGTCGCCACCGTCCTCGAGACCCTCTTCACCGACGTCATTTCCAAGTACAACGCCGTGATGGAAGCGGACGCCGCGCATCCCGCGTGGATGACCAACGCTTCGGTCTACACGCAGTACGAGATGCAGAATCTCGATACCCCCGCCGTCCGTCCCACCGAAAAGATGGAATTTGAGGAAAACACCCGTTACTTCACCATCTACCTCGGCGACTACGACTCCTCCGCGTGGCTGAAGAACTCGGTTCCCGGCTTCTTCAAGGATAACGCGAGAGGCAGCCTGCCGCTGATGTGGGGCTTCAACCCGAACCTTTCCGACCGTGTTCCGATGGTCTTCGACTACGTTCTCGAAAACCTGACCCCGAACGATTACGTCGTTGCAGGCGACTGCGGCGCGGGATACGTTTCTCCCTCCAAGCTGAAGAATATCGACAAGTGGGTCAAATACAACGAGCCCTATATGAGCAAGTTCAATATGGGCATCGTCGGCTTCATCATCGACAGCTCCAAGATGACCCCCAAGGTCACCTCCGCGTATAACAAGATCGCCCCGACCGGAAGCTTCCATAACGATACTACCAATCGCCTCTACGTCAATAACGGCGTTCCGTATCTCCACATGATGAACGGTATCGACCCCGCCGGCGGTCAGGGTACCTATGAAGCTATGTACGATTACATGAACAACAAGATCCCGTTTGCCTGCTTCCGTACCGTCTGCAGAGCCCCCTCCGACATCAAGACCTGCGTGGAAGGATACCTCTCCTACGCGAACTCTCACGACAGAAAGTATTCCTACGTTTACGTCGATCCCTATACCCTGCTTGATCTTGTCAGACAGTCCGGTCTCGGAAAAGACATTTCCCAGTAAGAAAAAATGAAAAGCGGCATCCCGGAAACGGGGTGCCGTTTTAAGCAAGGTTCTGTCTGAAAAGCAAGTAAAATGTGGATTTCGTGACTAAAAACAAGTAAATTATACTTCCGTCCGCCTGCCCGACAAACCGGGATTTGTCGGGATAATGCTTATTTACAATCATACCATTTTTTTATTTTTTGGGCACTTGAATTCGAATCAATATGAATTGAAAAAAACTTACCATCGACTGCTTGAATTTTCAAATAATAGTCATTACCCATGTTGGTCTGTTTCAGTATTACTTGCATACAAGAAATGTATTGTCTGTAAAAAGCAGTTTTACCCGCGAATATCAGCCAATCATCCGATAAAAAAGTGTCTGATTTAGGATATAAAGCCATGACGTTTGTGTCATTGAATATTATTCCAAATTGTTTTTCTTGACGCTTAATAAGGGCTTTAAATCTTAGCGCAAGAATTGTATAAAAGCCATACCAAACCATAGCTAATACATAAACCCATAACGCAAACGACGGGGGATAAACAGCACTTTTGCAAAAGGACAAGACAAAAAAGAATAATATAAACAGAACCGTTGACGAAATAAAAACAATCAACAGTCTGCGCTTCAAAAAAAGTTTGATGTACTTCTTCATTTTACCCTCGTCAAATTCTGATTTATCAATGATATTGTATCATAATAATTTGCCTCTGTCAATGATATATCGCCTCACGGCGATATGATATACTTGCTGCGCAAGCATGATA
>JAKSPT010000035.1 GCA_024404495.1 Lachnospiraceae bacterium | reverse complement strand
TTTTGCCGTACAAAATCCACGTTCGGAAAAAACATCCTTATCGGGCTGTCGCAAAACCGGCGCGGTTTTTGATTTTTTGCGGTTATCCGATACTGATCCACAGCGCGGGACGGATCGAGGCGTAGCAGGCGCTGACGATACCGCCGTCATAACTGACGCTGCCGCTGCCTCCTGCGGCTGCCGCGACGCCTTGTCCGTTTCCGGGGGTACGGAGCAGCCAGCCGTGCAAATACTCCCCGCCGCTTATGCGTCTTCCGAACTTGCGGCCGCGTACGGGGTCGCGGCGCAGATCCCGTCCTCATCCGACGCAAAACAGCGTTCGACCTCGGGAATACTCAGAAGGAAAAGACGGTCCTCGGTCGGATTGCCGGGATTTTTCTCCGGATATTTTGGATTGACGTCTTCTGTAAAGGTCGTGACCGATATTATCGGAAAAGGGACCGGATCAGACGCGACCCGGTCCCAAAGAGGGTATTATTTTGCTGCGGTGAGCCAGATCAGCTCGGAACCGACGTATTCGATCGTCACGTCGAGACCCTTGCTCATCAGGTCGGCACCGGTCGCGGTGCAGTTCTGCTCCGGACGGTCCTGGAAGGTGAGCTGATAGTTCACGGAGGGATCAAGACCTTCCAGCGTCAGATGGCAGGTGTTGCCCGCTCTTTCGGACGGTTTGAAGAGGAAGACGAGACCCTTGATCGCGTTGGTCGAATCGGGATCCGCGTACATCACGCCGTCGTAATGGACGCCGTCGGGACGGGGGAGAATGTGGTAGAGCTCACCGTCACGGACGAGCGGACGGATCTTCTTTGCGTACATTCTCGCGTAGGTAGCGTAATATTCGGTCTTGCAGGTCGCGGTCCAGGAGGAGAACATCGGCGAGCCGAGGCACTGGGTACGGAAGCCCATATCGAGCATCGTCTTGTTGAAGTCGATCTTATCGCCCGCGGTGGTGGTCACCTTCGGCCAGAAGGTGCTCTTTTCCGGGTTGAAGAAGTCGCTGTTGCAGGGGAACTGGAGCTGCGACGGATGGATGACGTAGGAGCTGTCGTAGAAGGTGGCGCGCATACCCATATAGTTCGAGGCGTCGTCGGTGTTGATCGAGACCGCGAGGGTGGCGGTGAAGAGGTCCTTCATCGAACCGCCGGAGGAGCAGCTCTCGTAGCGGAAGCCTTCCACGTTCTTGTAGAGCTCTTCCACGACTTCACGGAAGCCGTAGGTGCACCAGTACATGACGTCGGTGCCGTTTGCGTCGTGGCGGTTGACCTTGTTGGAGGTGTAGCAGATCGGCTCGAAGTCGGAACGCCAGGTGCCGACGTTGTTGTCACGGAAGAATTCGGTCAGCGCGGTCTTCAGGTAATCCACGCATTCCTCGTTGCCGAGGTCGGCGCTGCAGCCCATACCGCTGTCGATACGGCGGTTGGAGAACCATTCGGGATTGGTGGCGGAGTTGAATTCGCTGAAGGCGTCGGTCGGTCTGCCGCTGCGCTGGATCGTATCGTGGAGAAGCAGATACACCGTCCAGTTCAGACCCTTTTTCTTTGCCGCCTCGCCGAATTCGGCAAGCGTTTTGCAGTTATAGCCGTTCATAACGCCGATATAGGATTTGTTGCGGATCTGCCACGAGCCCTCGAGGGTCTTCCAGTTGCCGGAGACCTCGTCGGACCACCAGCCGTAGTCCCACTTGATCGACTCGATGCCGTAGGTATCGAGACCGGTCTGCATATCCATCTGGGAAAGGGGCTCGTCAGGATTATCACGGAGCGCGGCAGGCGCCTTGCAGGAGAAGAACCAATGCTTGAAGAGGTTGCTTCCGGTGTCAAGAGAGCCCTCGTAAACGCCGAGGTAAACGGAGGGAAGCAGGAGGGACTCGGTCCCGCGGAGCACCGTGGAGAAGGAGCCGCCGCCCTCGGAGACCTCGTCCATATCGACCGAGAAGGTGATCCCCTTCGGGCTGCCCTTGGCGATCACGCGTCCGGAAGACCATTCGAGCGCGCAGTAGAAGCCGCAGTCTTCCTTATCGAGATAGATCATCGGCAGGAAGCCGGAGGAGTTGAAGTTCTGGAAGGTATTGACCCACGCGTTGACGTTGGCGGCGCCGTCCGCCTTGACGCGGTAGATACCGGAACCGGCGAAGGTGGTACCGTCGTAGTGCTTATAGCCCTCGGACATACCGCTTTCCTTCTTGATGGAGATCAGCTCGCCGCCCTGTTCGAGAATAACGGAGGCGAAGGTGCCGGGCATGGCGCGAAGGTCTGCCACCTCGCGGTTCTTCATCTCGGTGCGGATCTCAAAGGGTCCGGCGAGCGAGGGACGCGAGATCGCGGTCACGGTCAGCGTGACCGGGAATTTGGTGCTTTCGTAGGTGAACACGCCGCTCTTGTAGGCGACGCCGTTCTCAACGCCCTCTCCGGCTTCGACCGAGACGAGGGACCAGGTCACGTGATATCTGCCGGAATCGTCGCCGAGACGTCCGGGCAGCGCGTAGTTGGAGGGTGCGGGAAGCATTTCCCTGCCGCCGGAGGTCTTCAGGGACTTCACGGCAAGCTTATTATCGGTGGCTTCGAGAACCATCACGGAGTCACCGGTCTTCAGGGTCACCTCGTTGCCGTTGACGATCGGCTCTTCGGTTTCCGCTTCGGTTTCCGGCTCGGTTTCCGGTTCGGTTCCGCTCACGGTTTCGGAATCCATAGGGGGTTTCTCCTCTCCCACGCAGGCGATGCAGCCGATGCAGGTCAGCACGGTAAGCAGCAGCGCCAGCGTTCTTGTCAGTTTTTTCATATTCATTTCGGGACGCAAAGGTTTCCTTTCTCAATAATCATACAGATACAGAGTAATTATATCATACTCTTTTGAAAAAGGCAACGGCTTTTTCGGAAAAACCGCATGATTGTCCGCAAAAAGCCAACTTTTGTCCTGCGATCTGCCGTTTTTCTTCCTTCCAACCAACGGTTTGTTGACCTTTTTCCCGTTCCGTGATATGATAAAGGCGTGGGAAGGAAGGCGCCCCTTCCCGCAGAAATCACAAAAGGAAAAGGAGGTGCGGCATTTTGTCACAGCAGAATCGCCGTCTTACGCTCCTTCACGGAACGTATTAACGGAAGTCCGAATCTTCATTCGGACAAAAAACGGCGGGCAACCGATTACGGTTCCCGCCGATTTTTTTACATTTCGGTAACGAATGATTCTTACCTTTTCGTTACAATAATAGAAAGAACGTTTTACGTCTTCCGCTTCAGGTGATGGATATGAAAGAAAAAAAGATTTTTACGATCCCGAATTTTCTCTCCCTCTGCCGCGTGCTGATGGTCCCGTTCCTGCTCGTTTTCATCGTCCGGGGGGATCCGGTCGGTGCGTTCACCGTCCTCGTGCTTTCGGCGGTGACCGATATCGCGGACGGCTTCATCGCGCGCACCTTCGATATGGTCAGCGACGTGGGCAAGGTGCTCGACCCCCTCGCAGACAAGATCACGCAGGGGGCGCTGATCCTGACCCTCGCGCTCCGTTATCCCCCGCTCTTCTTCCTCTTCGGTCTGCTCGTGCTCCGGGAAGCGGCGATGGGAACGGTCGGCGCCGTGATGTTCCGGAAGACCGGAAAGGTCTCAAGCTCTCTCTGGTACGGTAAGCTCGCGACCGTCCTCGTCTACCTGACCGCCGCCGCGATCCTCGTCTTTCCCGAGCTTCCGACCGCCTTCTTCCACACGCTGGTCAGCGTTGCGGGCAGCGCGGTCATCCTCTCTATGATCCTATACGTCGTCCGCTTTTCAAAAATGATGAAAGAATAAACGAAAGGGGGTGTTGCACTAATGTGCAACACCCCCCGGCAAATACGGCTCGGCGGCTGAACGCCGCCGTTTTGGCATATTTGCAACATAAAAAATGGCGTTATTCGAGCCAAAAACGCCGTATATTGCGCAAAACAGCGGAATCCTGACCGCTGTTTTGCGGGGGCTGTTGATCGCTTCCGCTTTGCGGAAGCAGATGCAACAGCCCCTTTCCTTCTTATGACTTAAGACTTAAGACTTATGACTTACCCCTGCCTCATATCCGCGCCGAGAACCTTGGAAAGACGGTTCACGACGGAGGCCGCGCAAGCTTCGATCTCCTGCGAGGTCAGGGTCTTTTCGAGCGAGCCGATCACAAGACGGACGGTAACCGACTTCTTGCCCTCGGGGATCTGCTTGCCGCGGTACTCGTCCACGAAGGAGGCGCCGTGCAGCAGCGGGTTCTTCGCGACCTCGCGGTCGAGCGGGGTCTTGATCTCGTCCCACGTCAGCGCGGAATCGAAGAGGAAGGAGATATCGTAATCGACGAGCGGGTACTCGGGCAGATGCTCGAAACGGTTGGTGCGGGAGGTGAAGGGCTTCAGCACCGTGGTGTCAAGCTCGAAGAGGATCACGGCGACGTTCTTGATGTCGCACGCCATCGCGGTCTTCTTGGAGAGGAGCGCGAGATTGCCGACGACCTTGCCGTCGAGGAGGATGTTCAGCCAGACGGTCTCGTCCGCCCACGCGGGCTTTTCCTTCTTTTCAAAGGTGAACGCCTCCATGTGCGTGTAGCGGGGCATATTTTCGAGCACGCCCTTGGAGGAGCGGAAGAGAGAAGTCAGATCCTTGTAGCTGCCGACGAAGGCGCCCGCGATCTCTCTTCTCTGGGCGGGAAGCAGTTCCCTTTCGTCGTACTTGGAAACGAACGCCTCGTCCGAAATGACCTGCGCCTCCTCGAAGATCGAGAAGGAGTCGAAATACCGTTCGTTCTTCGCGACCGCCTCCACGAGATTCGGGAGGAGGGAGGAACGGATGTATTTTTCCTCGGGAGAGGGGGGCGTGGAAAGCTTCATCGTGTGGGAAAGATCGGCGATCAGCGCTTCGGCATAGCGATCCTTCATCCACGGATAGGTGAAGACCTCGCGCATATCACAGCGGAAGGCAAGATATTCCTTGATATGGCGGACAAGGTCGATATCGAGCTGATTGATCGCGCCCGCGAAGGAGGTCGTGATCTTGGTCGGCTCGAAGTTCTCGTAGCCGAACATTCTCGCAACCTCTTCCATGATGTCCGCCTTGATCGAAACGTCGCCGGTCGAACGCCACGTCGGAACGACGATGTGCATCGTGTCGCCCGAGAAGGTCATGCGGAAGCCGAGGCGGGAAAGCTGTGCTTCGATATCCTCGTTCGGGATCCGTCTGCCCAGTCTTCTTTCGAGCCAGTTCAGGCTGACGTCAAGCTCGGCGCATTTCAGTTTCTTCTTGTACTGATCGGTGAAGCCGGTGACCTTCAGATCGGGATAGAGCTCCTTGAAATAGCCCATCGCGATCGAAAGGGCAAGATCGCAGCGCTCGGGATCGAGCGCCTTTTCGTAACGGGCGGAAGCCTCGGTACGGTTGTCGTAGCGGAGCGCCGCGCGGCGGACGCCGGTGGACTCAAAGTTCGCGACCTCGAGGATGACGCGGTTGGTGGTCGGGAGGATCGAATCCTCCGCGCCTCCCATGACGCCCGCGAGGGCGATCGGACCTCTGCCGTCGGCGATCACGAGATCGTCGGCGATCAGGTTCAGCTTCTTGCCGTTGAGCAGCGCGAGGGTCTCTCCCTCCGCCGCGTGACGGACGGTGATGTGGTCGCGGATGGTGTCCTGATCGAAGGCGTGGGTCGGCTGACCGGTGGCGAGCATGACGTAGTTCGTGATATCGACGAGGGCGTTGATCGGGCGCATCCCGACCTTCCAGATGCGGTTCCGCATCCAATAGGGCGCGGGACCGACCGGGACGCCGTCCATCGAAACGCCGATATAACGGGCACAGCGGTCGGGATCGGCGATCTCAATCGTCAGACCGTTTTCGTTTTCGGCGGTGAAGGGCTCGTACTGCTTCAGCGGCAGGTCATACAGCGCGGCAAGCTCGCGCGCGATGCCGTAGTGGCCCCAGAGGTCGGGGCGGTTGGTCATCGACTTGTTGTCGATCTCAATTAAAACGTCGTTCAGGTCGAGCGCGTCGGCGATCGGCGTGCCGGCGGGCGCGTCGAAATCGCTCAGATCGACGATCTCGTGCTCCTCGGCAGCCGGGAACAGGTCGGCAAGACCGATCTCGGAGGAGGCGCAGATCATACCGTAGCTCTCAACGCCGCGCAGCTTCGACTTTTTGATCTCAACGGGCTCCCCTTCGCCGTGCCAGCGGACGACGGCGCCGGGAACGGCGACCGCGACCTTCTGACCGACTGCAAGGTTGCTTCCGCCGCAGACGATCTCGTAAACGCCGTCGCCGAGATCGACCCTGCAGACGCGGAGCTTGTCCGCGTTCGGATGGGGCAGGACCTCGGTCAGAACGCCGACGACGATCTTGTCGAAGCGGCGGGCGAGATCCTCGGTACCCTCGACCTCGACGGTGGACATCGTGAGGTCGTAGGCGAATTTCGTCATATCAAAATCCGCGGGAAGATCCACGTAGTCGCGGATCCAGGAAAGAGATAATTTCATGGTGCTTTCCTCCTTAATTGAACTGGTCGAGGAATCTGAGGTCGGCGCTGTGGAACAGACGGACGTCGTCCACGCCGTACCGCATCATCACGAGCCGGTCGAGACCGATGTTCACGTAGAAGCCGGTGTACTCGTCGGGATCGAGCCCCGCCGCGCGCAGGACGTTCGGATGAGGCGTGCCGCCCGGCATGACCTCGATCCAGCCGACGTGCTTGCAGACCGAGCAGCCCTTGCCGCCGCAGACGAGGCAGCCCATGTCGATTTCAAATCCGGGCTCGACGAAGGGGAAGAAGCCCGCTCTCATACGGACCGGGACGTCGCGTCCGAAGACCTTGGAGAGGATGCTCTTGATCATGACCTTGCCGGCGGAGAAGGTGAATTCCTTGTCAACGATCAGCGCCTCGTACTGGAAGAAGGCTCTTTCGTGACGGGCGTCGGTCGTTTCGTTGCGGTAGACCGGACCGGGATAGACGAAGCGGTAGGGGGGCTTGTGGGTCTGGAGGTAGCGGACGCTGCCGCCGGTCAGATGCGGGCGGAGGCAGAGCTTTTCCGCGGCGGTGCCCTTGTCGTGCCCTTCGAGCCAGTAGGTGTCCATGCTCTCGCGGGCGGGATGGTTGGGCGGGAAATTCAGCTTGTCGAAGCCGTAAAGCTCGCTCGTGATGTCGTCCTCCTGAAAGACCTCGAAGCCCATCGAGCGGAAGGCGTCGTTCAGATCGTAGCACATCTGCGTGATCGGATGCAGACCGCCCTTGAACGGGACGGTGCCGGGAACGGTGACGTCAAAGTCCGGGGAGACCTCGGAGCCCTTGAGCTTGAGTTCCTCTCTGCGCGCGTCGATCTTCGCGGAAAGCGTGTTCTTGACCTGATTGACCATTTTGCCCATTTCGGCGCGCTGTTCCAGAGGAAGCGTGGGGATCTCTTTCAGAAGCGCGGTGACAGAACCGGTCTTGCCGAGAAGACCGTTCTTGACGAGCTGAAGCTCGTTTTCGCTCTTGCAGGAGCCGATCGCGTTTTCGGCTTCGGCAAGGAGCTGTTCCAGTTTTTCCTTCATTTTCTATCTCCTATATGATTATTTCGGAACAAAAAAGCAGAACCGTCCGGGATAGGGACGATTCTGCTCGCGGTACCACCCTATTTCAGGGCACTCTGCCCTGCTCTTTTCGTGCGCTCTGCCGCGGCACGGCGTCCGGCTTACCGAGGGAAAACCCGCTCTTTTCGCCGGAAGGCTCCGGAACCGAACCTTCGGGGATCGGTCTCCCGGAGTGCTTACAGCCTATGGCACTCCGTCTCTGAACGGTCCGTTTCCCGTACTTTTGTTCCTTCAACGCCTGCGATCATATTTGATGGTATTATAGCATCTGCCGTGGGATTTGTCAAGAGGCATTTTTCCCTTGCAGAATTGTCTCATCCGACTGAGCCAAGGAAGAACGGAAGAGCAATTCTCATTTGCATTTTCCGGTGAAAGCGTCAAAATCTTCCGGTGATTCTATCTCGTATCCGAAGAAACCGGCACACTCCTGCTTCACTTCCGTAAAGCCGTCTATAGCCGCGATCAATTCCTTATGGATCACCGTGTTCATAAACGCATAGCCAATTAACGCAAGAATCGGAACGACTGCCACTCCTGCCATTATCACTTTTTGCAGCCAAGGTATCCAGACACTGCCAACTGCACAAGCAATCATAACGGCAAATCCAATAAACACGCACTTGAGCGGAAACCAATTTGACTTAGTTTCCTTCTTTCTTATGCGCTCTACTTCATCCTGTGCATCCAGATAGACAGATTTCAGCCTTTCGGCTTCGCTTTGAATATTCTGTCTCAGTTCCTCCAAATAGGAGCGCCAGTCTGCCACGGCAATTCTTTTGTCTATTTCGCAATCCAGTACAACGGCGTGGTCGTATGCCTGTTCAATAACCGCAAAATCCGCAGGACTGCAAAGCATCACCGTGCAGTCCTTTGCAACTGCCCTTGCTAATCCGTACCACGATCTGGCATCGTGCGGCGAGGACTGCGTCAATTGTTGATATTTTTCAGCGGCATCTGCGTATTCGCCCAGTTTCAGACACGCTTCCGCCGCTAAAAACTGGCGATCCGTACTGTCATTGACAACGGTTAAAACATCTGCGTGAATCGTTCCTACGGAATTGATATTGAATTGCTGTATCGCTTTTTCGACAACGTATGCCGTTCCGCAGAACGGGCATATTGCCGCGTCTTTCTGATTATCAACGTCCAACGCTGCGCCACAGTTCGTACATTGAGCTTTCACAAGCGGCATTTCTTTCTTCCTCCGTTTGACAAACAAATCGGTGACCCGACAGTTCCCTGCGCCCCTGCCTTGTGTTAAAAAATAGAGACGCTGCGGAAGCCCTTTCCCTATCACGGCGTTTCTATGTGATACGCCGGAAGGAAAGGGCTTCCGCCTGCCCCTATGTGCAGCGGAAAACAGACACTGCCCGCTGTTTATTTGCGAAAACCGTTTTTAAGAATAAACTTACCCCTGAATGGAATAGAGCACGTCGCCCGACTGCTTACCGAGCGTGACGGTATAGGGTCTGCCCGGATAGAGGTCGAAATAGTTGTCGGAAAGTCCGGCGTCCTCACCGTTCAGGTCGAGGCAGACGCCGAAGACGAAGGAATCGGCGGTGTAGGTCGCGGTGTCGCCGTTCTTCTCGACGCGGATATCGCACTTTTTCAGACCGACGGTGTTGTAGGGCTTGTCGACGAAGCGGCGGCGGGCGAGCGGTTCGCCTTCAGCCTTCAGTTCGGCAAACGGGATCTTTCCTTCGTCCGCGGTGAACTTTGCGAGGCAGGCGGAGGTGTTCGCCGGGAGGATCAGATCGGTCTCGGTGACGGAAAGCCCTGTTCCGTCGCCGTAGCCTGCACCGTAAACGAGGTGCGCGGGCTTTTCGGTCAGATACTCGTTGACGCCCCAGACCTCGTAGCCCTCGGCGGTCTTGACGATATTGACGGTCACCGGCGCGAAGGAGCGCTTGACCGGCCAGAAGGAAGGCGTACGGTTGCGCAGATAGTCGACCGTCGTCCACGAACGGGTCGCGGGCCAGCAGTCGTTGTACATCCAGAAGATCGCGGAGCAGGTCGTGTCGCACATACGGGTACGGAAGTTCAGGATGTATTCGGTCAGACCCTCGCCCTGTAAGAAGCCGCCGTAGAAGACGTAGTCCTCAAGCGACATTCCGTGGATGCCGATGTCGATGCCGAGCTTTTCGTTCAGCAGACGCTCGGGCGCGTTGCAGTTGCGGTCGGCGATCGAGTTGTCGTGCAGCTTGAAATCGAAGGAATGGAGATATTCCTGCCCCTCGGAAAGCGCCGCCTTCATGTTGGGAAGGCTGGTCGGGCCGAGGATACCGCCCTCGTTCGGGAAGCGGCAGTCGAAGGTGCGGTACTTGAAGTAGTCGCGGTCCGCGAAGCCGATCGCCCACGGATGCTGGTCGCCGACGCTGAAATCGCAGGGATGGATGCCGTCGGGCGAGCAGGGGCTGGAGGGCTGATAGTAATGGTTGTCACCCTCGTTGTGGAGGAGAAGCGGCACCGTGAAGTAGTAGAGGGAGGCGTCGGTATAGAAGTGCTGGATATTGACGTTGACCATCATCTGGTCGACCTCGTTGTTTCCGGCGTAGATGACGAGGGAGGCGTATTGGGAAAGACGGCGAAGCTCGTAGATGACCTCGTTGCGGTAATTGTCAAAGAAGGCACGGTCTGCCGCCGGATAGGTCGCGCAGGCGGAAACGAGATCCTGCCAGACGACCATACCCTTTTCGTCGCAGAGATCGTAGAAATCGTCGCTCTCGTAAACGCCGCCGCCCCAGACGCGGAGCGCGTTGAAGTTGTCCTCAAAGGCGCGGTCGATGATCGTTTCGTAGGTCGCGCGGTCGAGCTTCGAGAAGATGATATCGGCGGGGATCATATTGCCGCCCTTCGCGAAGAGCTTGTTGCCGTTGATGATGAGGCGGAAGTATCTGCCGCCCTCGGGACGGACCGACTGGTCGATGACGACCTTGCGCAGACCGATCTTCTTCACGGTCTCGGAGAGGACCGCGCCGGAATCAAGGTCGGTGACCGTGAGAACGAGGGAATAACGGAAGGGCTCGCCGTGGTTTCTCGGCTGCCAGAGCTTCGGCTTTTCCATCTTGAAGGTGATCGGCGCGCAGGCGGCTCCGCTGAGCGCACCCTCGAAAACGCCGCCCTCGCCGGTCTCGGCGATCTTCGCCTCGACGCGGACGTTCTTCGTGCCGGTCACGGCAAGGAACTGTCTGACGCGGACCGTTGCCTCGGAATAATCGTCGTTCAGGTCGTGGAAAACGGACGCCTCGTTGACGAAGAAGGGGGCGATCTCAACGCGGCAGGGCTTGAAGATACCGACGTTGAGGAGTCTCGGAGACCAGTCCCACTCGTACGCCGACTGCGGCTTGCGCGCGTACATACGGCGGAGCTGCTTGCTGGTCTCGTTGCAGAAATAGTCCTTCGTGGGTTTCTCGTAATAGGTATAAATGCCGCTGTCAAGCTTGACCGCGACCGTGTTTTCGCCGGTTTTCACCGCGTCGGTCACGTCGAGACGGCAGGGAACGTAGAAGTTGTCGTGTCTGCCGACCGCCTTGCCGTTGACCCAGATCTCGGCATTCAGGTCGAGACCCTCGAAAACGAGGCGGACGCGGTCGCCCTCGGCGATCGCTCCCTCGGGGATCGTAAAGGTACGGGTATAGAGCCACCACTGCTCCTCGATGAAGCGGGCGTTATAGACGTTGTGTCCGAAATGGACGTCTCCGGTGATGAATTCCATGGCTTCCTGCACGGAGCCGGGCACCTTCGCGTCGTAGGTAGGCATCCACCGGGTGTCTGCCGGCCAGTCGGCCTTGCCGCCGCGGTCGGAGGAGGCGCCTTTGATTTTCCAGATTCCGCAAAGATCGATCGTTTTCATTGTCAGTTCTCCTTTATTTTTTGAAAATACCGAGGATTCCCCGGGCAATTGCTCTTCCGAATTCGCGTCCCACCGTGTTCACGGCGGAATTCGTCACCTTGGAAACAAGCGAGTTTTTCTTTTTCGCCGCCTTCGCTTTTTCCTTTTCTTTCTTCTCTTTTTCCTTTTCCTTCTTTTCGGCTTCCTTCGCCTTTTCGGCTTCTTCTTTTTCCTTCTTTTCCTTTTCCGCCTGCTCTTCCTTTTCGTGAACGCCGTTTAAGATCTCGTAGGCGGATTCCCCGTCCACCGGGATCTCGTATTTGCCGAAAAGATCGGAGGCGCGGATCTCCGCCTGCCGTCTGTCATCGTCGATCGCGCCCATAGAGGACTGCGGCGGGAGGATGGTCGCCCGCTCGACGATATTCGGTCTTCCCTTTTCGTCAAGGAAGCTGACGAGCGCCTCTCCGGTTCCGAGCTCGGTCAGTACCTCCTTCGTATCGAAGGCAGGATTGACGCGGAAGGTCTCCGCCGCCGTGCGGATCGCCTTCTGCTCGGCGGGGGTGTAGGCACGCAGGGCGTGCTGTACGCGGTTGCCGAGCTGGGCAAGCACGGGATCGGGCAGGTCGGAGGGCTGCTGCGTGATGAAATAGACGCCGACGCCCTTGGAGCGGATCAGCTTGACCATCTGCTCCACCTTGTCGCGGAGCGCGCGCGGCGCGTCCTTGAAGAGAAGGTGTGCCTCGTCGAAGAAGAAGACGAGCTTCGGCTTTTCGGGATCCCCGATCTCGGGGAGCTGCTCGAAAAGCTCGGCGAGGAGCCAGAGCATAAAGGTGGAATAGAGGAGCGGGGACTGATAGAGCTTTTCGCAGTGGAAAATGTTGATGTAGCCCCTGCCCTTTCCGTCGGTCTGCATCCAGTCGTTCAGGTCGATCGAGGGCTCTCCGAAGAAGAGCGTTCCGCCCGCGTCCTCAAGCTGCAGGAGCGCGCGCTGGATCGCGCCCGCCGACTGACGGGAGACGTTGCCGTATTCGTTCAGGAATTCCGCGGCGTGCTCCGAAACGTAGGAGACCATCGAACGCAGGTCCTTCAGGTCGGTCAGAAGCCAGCCCTTGTCGTCGGCAACGCGGAAGGTGATGGCGAGAACGCCCGCCTGCGCGTCGGTCAGATCGAGAAGACGGGAAAGCAGATCGGCTCCCATCTCGCTGACCGTGGTGCGGACGGGATGTCCGCCCTTGCCGTAAACGTCGTAAAACCGGACGGGGAACGAATGATAAGTAAAATCGGCGCGGTCGATGCCCATCGCGTCCAGCCGCTTTCCGATCGCCTCGGTCTCTTCCCCGGCGCGCACGCAGCCCGCGAGGTCGCCCTTGACGTCGGCAAGGAAGACCGGAACGCCGAGGTCGGAGAAGGACTCCGCCATCACCTTCAGCGTCACCGTTTTGCCGGTTCCGGTCGCGCCCGCGATCAGCCCGTGGCGGTTCGCCATCGAGGGGAGGATATACGCTTCCTTTTCCCCGACGCCGACGAGAATTTTTCCGTCTTTTAACATAGTGTCCTCCAATGATCTTCTTACCGTATATTATAGCAGGAGATTGGGCAAAAGTCAACAAAAACGAAGTGCGGAAACGAAACGGTTTGGTGTTTTTTCTGCACTATTTTATCGTATATTGCACGAAAACTATTGCATTCGTGAAAAGGTTCTGTTATAATGGAAAAAAACCAAGATAGGAGAACATCTATGTCGCCTACGAAAATCATCAGTCTCGGCCTCGCCGCCGTGATGACCGCCGCCTGTGTCCTGACCGCCGTTTCCTGCAAAAAAGAGGAAACGCCGCAGGAGGATCCCTACGACCTCGCGCATATCCGCGCCCATCTCACCGAATACACCCTCGTCCGCGGGGATACCGCCTCGAAGGTCGTCAATACCGCCTGCCTCAAGCTGCTTCGCGGCGTGAAGGCCGTTGCCGGATACGATATGACCTATACGACCGACTTTGACGGAAAGAACGAGGACAACACCGACCGCCTTGAAATTCTCGTCGGCGATACCAACCGTCAGGCTTCCGCAGACGCAAAGGCGCTCCTCACGCCCGGCGCGTACTCGCTGAACGCGAACGGAAAGAAGATCGTCATCATGGGTGACGACGCCTCCATCGGCGAAGCCGTCGACCGCTTCCTCTCGATGTACCTCAACTACGGTGAGAGCGAAAACGGCAGCGTCAGCACCGAAAAGAAGCAGCAGAACCATAACGTCGCCGATTACGGCGCGAAGGGCGACGGCAAGACCGACGATACCTCCGCCTTCAAGAAGGCGATCAAGGCTGCCGAGGGCGACGGGCTTCCCGTTTACGTTCCCGGCGGTACCTATATGATCACCGATACCCTGACTTTGAATCAGGTCACCCTCTACGGTTACGATACCGGTGCGTGGACGGCGGATAGCTGCGACCTGCCGACCCTGATCCACGGCGATATGGAAGCGCCCCTCGTGGACGTCCGCTCCGGCTCGGTCTCCGGTCTGAACCTGAGCTGCAAGGACAGCGGCAAGACCGATCTCGACCTCCAGCCCACCGTGCTGATCACCGGGACCGGCGGCAGAGTTTCCGACCTCACCATCCGCAATCCTTATATCGGCATCATGACCGACGATAAGTCCAACGCCGGCAGATGCTTCATCAACAATATCTTCATCGTTCAGGCGGCGAAGATCGGCGTTCACGTCGCGGGTACCTACGACGTGCCGCAGGTCAATAACGTCGAGGTCTGGAACAACGATATGGAGCATTCCTGCCCCGTCGCTTTCGAGTTCGGACATAACGACGATATCCGCTGCGTCAACCTCTTCGCGTTCAACGCGCAGGTCGGCTTCAAGATCATCAAGACCTCCACCGGCACCTGCTGGGGTTCCTTCACCAACTGCTCGGTCGACTATACCTCCATCGGCTTTGAGGTCGGCTCGGGTGCGCACCACCTGACCATCGTCGGCGGCACCTACTGGACGCACCACATGGGCGTTCACGTCCTCAAGGAGAACACCGAGGCGATCGTCACCGTCACCGGATGCGAGATGAAGTCGAACGGTGAACGCACGCTGAACATCGAGGGCGGCAAAATGGTCACCGTTTCGGGATGCAACATCATCCGCGACTTTGACGCGGGTACCTTCCCCGCAGTTGAGGTCTCGGGCGGCACCAACGTCACCATCACCGGCAACACCGTCATCTGCCGTGCGCCCGCGTTCAGCATCAAGGCGCCCGCAAAGAGCAACGTCACCATCACCGGCAATACCGTCCAATGCAAGGACGGCGCACTTGCCGACGCTGCCAATAAGGGCAACCTCGTGTTCGAGAATAACGCGATCGAGGACGATCATAAGTTTTAAGTCTTAAGTCTTAAGTCTTAAGCCATAAGCCTTAAGCCTGAAGCTGAAAGAGAAGAAGCGATTATCCGCAAATACAGACATCCCCGCACCGATACAAACGGTGCGGGGATGCCTTTTTCTGTTACTATTGAACCGACTTGATGAGGGCGCGGCGCTTCGGATATAGCTGACGCAGCAGCGCGCAATGCGAAGACACCGAGGGAGGCGGATCGGGTCGGGAAATCACAAGTGATAATCTCCCCCGGGAACAAAGAAGCTGCATTCGGAGAACCCAAACAATATGTACCCTTTATGCCTCTTTGGTACGCGGTTCCACGGCGAAGCCGGGAACCGATTCTCTCAGAGAAAGTACATCGCATCCCCCGCGTCCCCCGCGTCCTACTTTCTCAGTCCTCCGGCGTCAGCTCAACGAGGAAGGCGGTGCCGACGTGCTTGGACCAGTCGGTGCCGATCACGTAGATCTCGCCGTCGACGATGTTGATGCTTTCGGGCTCGATATTGCCGGAGAGCTTGAGGGGGATCTCGTGGAGGAGATTGAGATCCCAGTCGTAGACGCGGATCTCGGCAGGATAGCCGTTCTGGGAGGAGCGGACGAACCAGATGCCCTCCGCGTTGGCGAAGACGCCCTGAGAAAGGCTGCCGGGATACTCGACGTCGCGGTGGAGGAGAGGATTCATATCGCCGTCCCAGACGTCGAGGGTCTGCCCCGACCATTCGCCCGAGGCAAAGCGGTCGTTTGAGGGGCAGTACGCCATCGCGAAGAAGGGGTATTCGAGATCGTCGGTTTCAAGGATCTCAAAGGTCTCCGGATCGACGAGGGAGTAGCGTGCGTTGTGCCCTTCGGGCGCCTGACAGTGGGTGACGAGGAGCGCGTCCCATTTCGGAACGTAGGAGATGTTGTTCGCGTGATCGAGAAGAAGCGGGTCGCTTTCGCGGAGAAGCTCGCCGTCGATATCCAGCTCGAGGATGCGCACTTTTTCGTGACCGTCCGCGCCGTGGAGGACCTCGGCGACGTAGAAATATTCGCCGTTGAAATAGCCTCCCTGCACGGTGTAGTATTCCGGATCGGACGAGCGGAAGGTGAAGAGCTTTTCGGCGGACGCGGTGTAGGTCACGTCGGAACGCAGAAGCGGTTTTTCGGTTGCCACGGATGTTTCCTCCTCGGTTTCGGGTTCGGTATGATCCGCTGTCGTTTCCGCCGGCTCCCCCGCCCCGCCGCAGGCGGCGAGGGAAAGGGCAAGAAGAGTGGAAAGAAGCGGGAGCCAAAAACGTCTTTTCATATTACTCGGTTACGACGGAAAAGCTTCCGCCGAACTCCTTTCCTTCCGCAGAGGCGCGGATCGTGTGTGCGCCCGCGGAAAGCGTGAGCGCGACCTTTGCGGTCTCCCCTTGCTTGAGCGCGGGGAGGGACGCGAGGACGGTGCCGTTTTCGTCAAGGAGAACGACGTCGCCCTCCGCCCAATCGGTGTAACCGTTGTTGGCAAGGAAGACGGTGAGCACGCCGTCCTTCGCTTTGCCGCCGGAGGTAAGAAGAGTCCCTTTTCCGTCGATCGCCAGCTTGAACAGACAGTTCAGGTATTTTCTCGGTCCCTCTCCGGTCGTTCCGCCGGTCAGGTCGAAGGCGATCGCCTCGGCGACGGTCATCTTCTTTCCCACGCTGACGAGAGAGACCGTCTTTCCCGCGTCAAGCGCCGCTATGAATTCTTTTTCGATCGAATCGTAAATGCCCTTAAGCCCGTTCGCGTAGAGGTCGCGGTCGACCGTAAAGACGACGTCGGCTTCTTTCGCTCCGGCGGGAACGAGCGCTTTCATCTTTGCGGCGTATTCCCGGACGGCGAGCGAGGCGGGACGGTCACTTCCGTCCGGTCCGACCACGCCGTAGTCCGAGCCCTCTCCGGGGCGCAGACCGCCGGTGTACCACCACGAATAGGTGCCGCCGCCCTGCCCGAGCAGGACCGCGTCGTAAACCTTGCGGTAGACCTTGCCGCAGTAGTCAAGGTTGGACTGCTTCGGAACGTCGTTGCTGCCGCCCCATACGCTCCAGCCGAATTCCTTCCAGACGGTCGGAACGGGACCGGAAACGAGACGGGCGTAAGCCTCGGCGAACGCGCCCTCATAGGAAGAGGCGTCGTACTGATAGGAGGTAAAGCCGTAGCCCTCGGGAGAAACGAAATCAAGCGCGCCGCAGAAGGAGGAGAAATCGTAATAGGACGACGTCTTCGAGACGGCGGTCGGAAGCCCGGCATCGCAGCAGCGGAAGGAGATCAGATGGTTCGGATCGACCGTTCCGATCCGCTCGCAGGAGGCACCGAAGCGCGCGCCGTAATGATCGTCAAGGAAACGGCGGAGGACGGCGGCAAGCCTTGCTTCGGCTTCCGTCGCGTTCTCCTTCACAAAGAGCGCGTCGTAATCGGGAACCGCAGGGCAGGTCATCCCGATCAGCTCGGACGCTTTCGCGGCAGAGCCGAACTGCTCGGTAAGGAAGGCGTTCCATTCCTTGTCGAGCGCCGATTTCGCGGAGGCGGAGAGGTCGGCGTATCTGCCCTGCGCGCCCTCCCAGAAGATATCGTAGGCGATCAGATTGTCAAAGTCAGAAAGATGCAGCGCCGAGACGATCTTTCCGCACTTGGAAATATCGTCCTCAAAGGGAAGATAAACGTCAACGTACAGCCCGAGCTCTCTCGCGATCGAAAGAACCATAATCATATTGCGGTTCTTTCCGTTCAGCACCTCCTGCGCGTCGGCGTAGGGGCTGATCTGCACCGCGATGGCGTTGAAGCCGATCTCTTTGATCCTTTCCAGATCGCGGCGGACGAGATAGGGATCGAACACGGCGTTCGCCGTGAAGGCGTTCGACGCCACGACGCCGCCGTAACAGCCGAAATAGTTGACGCCGACCGGATGGACCGCCTTCCCGCTCTGCGAGAAGCCGCCGTCCTTCAAGGTCACGTAGTTCCGTTCGCTTTCGGGAGCGGGCATATAGACGAGGATCTCCTGCGAAATTCTGTCCACCGTTTTCCCGTCCTTCACGAGCTCGGCGACCACGCGGTCGGGCTTTTCGCCGGAGAGAACGAGGGTGTCGCTCTTCGCCGCCTTTTTCTGTGCCGCGGAAAGGGTGGTGTCGGCGGTTTTCAGCACCTTGTCCCCGGAAAGGAAGGAAAGACGCAGGGTGACGTTTTCGGCGGTCAGATAGCCAGCCTTGACCTCGATCTTATCGGTATCGGGTTCAAAGACGAAGGAAGCGGCGCCGCCTTCGAGCAGGAAATTGCCCGCAAGGAGGTACTCCGCCGCGTCTTTGACGGCGTTCAGACCGTTTTCATCGTAAAACGCGGGCGCGAGCGGGAACAGAGCGAGCGCGCCGGTGTTGGAGCGGAGAGAGATCCACGCGCCGCAGCCGCAGTGCAGACCCTTTGCGTCGCTGACCTCGAGGAGCGGGATGAAACGGTCCCCGCGTCCGAGCCCGTATCCGGTGCTTTCCATCCGCTTCAGGGTGGACCAAGCGCCGTCGGGCAGATTGTAGTCCCGCGCGGCAACGATCGCCTGCCCGGCGTAAGCCGTCAGGGAAGCGCCGTTTGTGATCTTGTAGAAGTCGTTCTTTTCGGTCAGCCCTTCGACGGTGACCGCTTTCGGCAGCTCGAAGGTGCCGGTCGAAATGCCGTCAAGACAGAGCTCGTAGCCCTGCCCCGCCGTCAGTCCCGTACCGCCGATCCAGAGGTTCTTGATTTCGGAGAACCGGAAATCGGTGTTCGATCCCGAGTAAAGCCCGAAATCGCTCTGTTTCAGAACGGCAAACGTCCACTCGTCGGTGACCGGAAGCGACGGACCGAGCCAGCGGGTGCCGTCTTCCATATACAGCTCGATATAAAGATCGGAAGCGCCCGATCCGCGATAGCTGAAGCAGAGAACGGTGTCGTCCTCCTTCGCCGAGATCGGGAAGGTCATCAGGTCCCAGCCGGTAAAGTAGTCGTTTTCGAGCTTCAGCGAATTGTGCCCGAGCCCGAAATCGCCGACCGAAAGGGTCCGCTTGACCGGATTGCTCGCGTTTCTGCCGACCTTGTTCAGGTTTTTCTTGTCGGAGGCGTCGAACTGAAGGGTGATCTCCTCGCTTTCGGCGAGGAATTCCTCGGTCGTCGAATAGCTGCCGTCCGCGCGGAGAGAGGGGATCTCGGAGGCGATCGGCCCGCCGAGAACGATCACCTTTCCGCCCTTTTTGCGGTAGGCTTCGATCCCGGTCAGGATCTCGTCGGCAATACGGCTGCCGTCCGTGATCACGATCAGATCGGTCTCCCCGATCGAAATGATCTTGTTGTCGGCTTCCTTCCACGAAACGACCGAAACGGTTCCGAGCGTGCCGAGCGCGGTTTTCAGCCCCTCCCGGTAAGGCTCGGTCGTTCCGGGTTCGGCAAGGAGCACGATTTTTTTATCGGGTATCACGACGGGTTCTCCCTCCGTTTCTTTCGCGACGGTATCACCGTCCGGTACGGTTTCCTTCGGTTTCCCCGCTCCGCCGTCGCAGGAAGCGAGCGGGAGCAGAAGCAGAAGAGCAAGAAGCAGGACGAAAAGCGTTTTTTTCATGCCGTTTTTTCTCCTTTTTTCGGCTTGAAAGGCAGTTCTGCCGCGAAAAAGACACCCTCCGAGAGAAGATGCAGGAGGTATCCCGCGGCGGTGACGATCAGAAAGATCGAGATATTCGAGAGCCACGCCTTCGAGGTCAGGACGGCGGGGAGCCACGATTTCAGCTTGCCGCCGAGCCATTCCTGAAGAACGTAGAATTCAAGGCTGAAGGAGCCGTAAAAGGCGAGGATGCCGAGGGTGACCTTCTGGATCGCCTTTCCCGCCTTCGTGCTGTCGATCAGCGCGAAGAAATCGGAGAAGAGACCGCAGAAGGAAACAGACATCAGGAGATTCGGGATGCAGCAGTTTGAGGTCGGAACGAGAATACGCATCCCCTTGAAGTTGCTCCGGTAGGAGAGATAGACGCCGAGGATCCCGGTCGCGAGCAGGAAAAGCCGCCCGGAAAGCCCGTAGGTCACCGTTTTGTGCTGGATCGTCCAACCGAGAAAGACGCCGACGACGAAGACCGGAATGCGGTTGGTGAAGCCGTAGAGATCGGCGCGGAGCGTCCCTTCGAGGACGAGGGAGAGAAGAAGCCAGACCTCAAGAAAGCCGAAGAGGAAAAGCATTTTCTGTGAGGAGGCGGTCATCGCCTTCCAGAGCAGCGGAAAGAGCAGATAGAGCGTCACGATGGCGGGCACGAACCATACGAAGGAATACATCGACTTGAACCAGAAGTTCCAGCCGGAGACGTTTTTGATAAAAGCAGATGCCGTCCACGTTTCGTCGATCGCGCGGATGATGCCGATCGCGAGGGTGGGAACGATCAGACGTCTTACGCGGCGGTACCAGAACTTCAGAAGCCCCGTTTTCCCGATCGCGTAGGTCAGCCCGATGCCCGAGAGCAGAAGGAAGATATCCACGCCGCAGAAGCCGGCGCGCTTGAGGAACTTTTCGATCCCCGCGACCGCCCCCACGTCCGAGAGCAGAGGCGTCCACAGGTGGAAAAAGTAGATCCACAGCGCCGCGAGCCCCATCAGTGCCCCGCGGTAGGTGGAGATCCGTTTCAGATCGTTCGTTTCGTACTGTTCGTTCATGGGTCAGTCTTTCCCGAGATTCCGCACGATGCGGTCCATGAATTCGGTGGGGGTCACGACGTCAACGTCGGCTTTCAGCAGGCCGATGACCTCGCTGATCGCACGGAGGGAGCTGCCGCCGTCGGTCTGTTTGCCGTTTTCGTCCGCGCCCGACCAGGCGTGAACGATGACAAAGGAGTAGGCGTCGGGGCTCGAAGGATCGCGGGAAGCCTTATTGATGCCCGCCGCGACGTTTTCGATCTTCCCGTCCTCAAGTCCGTTCCAGAGGCGGTAGCGGGCGGAAACGATCGGCTTGCCGTCCGACCAGAGGATCTTGCCCTTGTACTCGGCGTAGTTGCCGTAGTCGATGTAGAAGACGCCGTCGATCCCTTCCTGATAGGTGAAGGCGCTCAGCACGTCGGTATTGAAGCCGTGATCGTCAAGGACCTCGGCGTATTTCAGCCCGGAGCGCTTCATATAGGAGGCGAGATCGTACGCCATCCCGGTCAGCTCGTCGGGATCCCAGCGCGAGGGGAAGGTATAGCCGAGACCGGAAAGCTCCATTATGAACTCGTCGGTCGGCTTCATCGTGTCGCAGAGATAATCGACGATCGGCGCGGACACGTCGATCGCGGTCGCGGGAAGTCCCCATCCCATCTCAAACTCGCCGCGGAGCGGAGAACCGTACCACCGGTCGGAGGTAATGAAATCGTTGTTCAGCCATTGCAGGTTGTCGCCGTCCGAAAGGATAAAGCAGACGGTATGCACCTTTTCGGGATTCTTCCCTTCCGCCGGAAGCGTTTTCTGCTCCGCGGTCTCCTTACAGAAGGCGGAGAGGGTCGAAAGGTTATAGGCGTGGTCGGCGGGGACCATACAGGCGTTGATTTTACCGAAGCTGTCGACCGTCTGGATTTCCCCGAGGGTGTTGTTGTAGCCGAAGACGACGGCACCGTCGTCAAGAAAATCGAATTTTGCGGAGTGCTCCTTCGTGTCGTGTCCGTCGTAGAACGAGAAATACGCGCCGGACATGACGGCGTAATCCACGAGCTTGGGCGCCTTATCAAGCGGCTGTTCGACGGCGATCTTACTGTTCAGCTTCGCGAAGTATTCGCTCCCGCGGAGCCACGCCTCGTCCTTGCCGGTCACGTCGAGCACGAGGGAAAGCCCCTCGGTCTGCGCAAGCTTTTCGTCGCATTTCTGCACCGCGACGGCGTTCAGGATGCCGCAGAGGGAGATCGCGACGTTGACAGACTCGTTCTCCCCGTCGTCGCAGAGGATATACCCGGCAATCTTGTTCTTGAACTTGCCGAGCACGTTCCACGCGTCCCCGCCGCTGACGAATTTGACGCCGTAACCCTCCTTGATATAGGGCTTGTAATAATCGATGCACCCCGCCTGAAAGAGGATCTGCGATTCGGAGCAGTTCGCGAGGTTGCCCTGCAGGGTCCCGAGCATCACTTTCTCGGAAAACGCCTTCGGGATCCCGACGACGGTGAGCGAGGTCGGCGTGATCTTCCCTTTGCAGACGGAAAGGTGATATTTTTTCGACAGCTGTTCCAGTGCGTTCATTTTGGGTTCCTCCTCCGGCTTGTCCCCGGTTTCACTTTCGTTTCCCGATTCCGCGGGCGGCAGGACCGGATCGGAGGCGCAGGACGCGGCAAAGAGCACCGCCGTCAGCGCGAGCAGAAGACAAATCAGTCTCGTCGGATTCTTTTTCATGGAATATCCTTTCAAAGCGTATTCAGGAAGCCGATCAGACGGTCGGCGATCCGTTCGGCGCCGCGGTCGTTCGGATGCAGACCGTCGGCGGTGTAGCGTTCCTTCATCACGGGGATGCAGGGCTGAATGCCGGAGACAGCCCAGAGGTCAAGCACCGGGACGCTGTAAAGCGCGGCGATCTCTTTTTCCAGACGGACAAACTCGGAGAGGGGCTCGGTCGGCAGACCGATCTCGTTGACGGTCGACGCCTCGGAAAGACGGTGCGTCGGGGTCATCACGACGACGGCAGCGTCGGGATAGCGGTTGATCACCCGTTCAAGCAGAGATTTCATCGCGCCGCAGAAGGTGTATTCGTCGGTATCGGCAAGCGTGCCGATCGGCGCGTCGCCGTGACCGAAGTCGTTCGTGCCGCCGAAGATGACGACGATATCGGCGTCGGGGTCCATTTTCTCCACGCGGTCGAGGAAGCAGAGGTCCCAGCGGGGATTCGCGCTCGCCGCCTTCTTGCGGGCGATGCGGGTGCCGCCGATGCCGTAGTTGCGGGCGACGGCTCCGGTCTTTTTGCCGAACACGGTCACGAAGAAATGCTCGTAGCCGCTTGCGCCCGCGCCCTCCGTGATGCTGTCACCGAGAAAATTCACTTTTTTGTCCTTGAGTTCCATGTCATATTCCTCCGTTATACGGTTATTTGATATTCAGAATTGCGGGCTTTCCCGCAAAGAGTTTCACGTTTTGCTCTTCCCCGTTGACCCGGACCGTGACCGTCCGGTCGGTTTCCGAAAGGAGCGTGACCGAGGTCGCCTTCCGGTCTTTCCATTCCGCGCATACCGTCACCCCGCCTCTTGCGCGGAGTCCCCGGAAGGAGCCGGAATCCATCCCGATCCCCATAGGGAGGGCGGGAAGCAGTTCAATCACGCCGCCGTGACTTTGCAGAAGCGCCTCGGCGATCGCGGCGGAAGCGCCGAAATTGCCGTCGATCTGAAAAGGCGGATGGCTGTCGAAGAGATTTTCCTTCGTCGACTGCAGGAGCAGCTTGCGGAGCATCCCCGAAAACCTTTCGGGCTCGCGCAGACGCGCGAAGAGGCAGAGCAGCCACGCGGCGCTCCAGCCGGTGTGCCCGCCGCCGTTTTTCAGCCTGCGGTCAAGCGTCACCCGCATCGCTTCGGTCAGCCCGGGCGTCCCGTCGCCGATCTCGAACCCGGGATAGAGCGCGAAGGCGTGGGAGATATGCCGGTGTCCCGGCTCGGGCTCGTCGTAGTCCTCGAGCCATTCCATAAGCTGTCCGTGCTTTCCAACCTCCAGGGGCGGAAGCCGTTTTTTCGCCGCTTCGGTCTCCTTCGCGGTCGCGGGATCGAGCCCGAGGACCTTTTCCGCTTCAAGATAGATCGTAAACAGCCCCGAGATCACCTCGGTATCCATCGCGGGCGAGAGGCAGAGATGCGCGGGAACGCGCTTTTCGCCGTCGGAAACGAAATAGGTGTTTTCGGGCGAGGTCGAGGGACCGGAGTACAGCGTCCCGTCCTTCCCCTCGGTCAGAAAATCGAGGAAGAAGCGCGTGCAGGCGCGAAGAAAGGGGTAGACCTTTTTCAGATACGCGGGATCGGGCGAGAACAGATAATGCTCCCACATCGGATAGCAGAGCCACGCCCCGCCGAGCTGCCAGAGCCCCCATAACCCGTCTGCGGGCTCCGCGAAGCCGTAGATATCGCTGAGATGGTGGATCACCGCGCCCCGGCAGTGGTAGAAGTCCCGCGCGACCCGTTCCCCCGCCGGAAGAAGGGAGGAAAGGCAGTAGTCGAAGAGCGGGAGGGCGCATTCGGGCAGATTCGCCGTTTCGGCGTGCCAGTAGTTCATCTGCAGATTGACGTTCGTGTGATAGTCCGAGCCCCACGGCGCGTGCAGACAGGGGTTCCATACCCCCTGTAACCTCGCGGGGCGCGAATTCCCACGGCTGGAGGAGAGGAGCAGATATCTGCCGAAATCAAAATAGAGCGAGACCAGCCACGGGTCGTTTTCCCCCGCGCGGAGCCGTGCAAAACGCTCGCCGAGCGGCAAATCCTCATAGGGATCGGGACCGAAATCAAGCGAAACGCGGTCCATGATCGGCGAAAAGTCGGCGATATGCTCTTTCAGCAGAGCATCAAAACCGGGCTTTTCGGGAAGGATGCCGTCGACCGTGAGAAAAAGCGAAAGCACATCCGCGCCCGAAACGGTCACGGTGCCGTCCGCGTAACCGATCGTCCCGCCGGAAGGAACGAAGCGGACGGAGACGGAAAACGAATGCTTTCCGCATCCTGTCAAGAACACGGTGCGAAGAACGCTATCCGAAAAATCTCTTGAAACGACCGCCGCGCGGCGGTAGGAGACCGAGGCGTTCACCTTTCCCGGCTTGTCTGCGGTCACGCGGAAGGCGATCAGATCGGCGGGAAAGGAGCAGAACGCCGTCCGTTCAAAGCGCGTCCCGTTCTGCACGTAGGAAACAGAGGCGACCCCGGTTTCAAGGTCAAGCAGACGGCGATAGTCCGAAGCCTCTCCCTCCGCGTTTTCAAAGCGCAGAAAAAGGTCGCCCGCCGTTTCGTAGGAACCAACGCCGCCGAAATAGGGGCGGAGCAGCTCCTCCGCCTCGCGGTCGGCGCATTTCCCCGCGAAAAGGAGCTTCCGTACCTTGTCGAGCGCTTCGGCGAACCCGACGGGCGAGGGATGGCGCGCACTGTCGCTCCATACCCGGTCGCAGTTCAGCCCGATCCGCTCCTCGGCGATCCCGCCGTAGAGCATCGCGCCGAGCCTGCCGCACCCGATCGGCGTTGCGTTTTCAAACCCGTCCGTCTTTTCGTCGGCGGCGGGATGATCGAGATAAAGAAAACGAGACATTTCCGTTTCTCCTCTCCTTTTGTTTGCTTTCATCATAGCATAAAGAGGTAGAAAAGTCAAGAAAGCGGCGGGAAATGCCCCGTTTCTTTCGGTTGACAAATCGGAAAGAGAGTGGTATAATCAATAATTGAAAACGGAAAGCTGAAAATTGCAATTTTTCATTTTCCATTTTTATTTCATTCGCGGGTATGGCGGAACTGGCAGACGCACAAGATTTAGGATCTTGCGGGAAACCATGCAGGTTCGATCCCTGTTACCCGTACCATAAAAGAAACGTCTTTTGTCTACCAAGACAAGAGGCGTTTTTCTATTGAAAAGCAACGGAA
>JAKSPT010000034.1 GCA_024404495.1 Lachnospiraceae bacterium | reverse complement strand
AGTCTTTTTCAGGTAGGGAACACCGAGCAGAACGGCAACGATCAGAGCGGAGAGCATCTTGAGCAGATCCGCGTCGAGACCGAGGAAAATGACCGTCTGATAGATGAAGAAATAGATCACGCCGCCGAGCAGGACGCCGATGAGACGCGGGATCATACCGACCGCGAACCGGGAAACGACCGCTTCGCCGATGACGATGGCGGCAAGCCCGATGACGATCGCGCCTTTGCCCATATTGATATCGGAAAAGCCCTGATACTGCGTGAGGAGCGCGCCCGCGAGGGCAACGAAGCCGTTTGAGAGCGCCAGACCGAGCACCTTGTTGAAGCCGGTGTTGATGCCCTGCGCACGGGACATTTTCTCGTTGCAGCCGGTGGCACGGATGCCCGATCCGAGCTCGGTCCCGAAGAACCAGTACAGCAGGGCAACGGTCACGACGGAGAAGATCGCGAGTACGAGGATCGCCTTCGGCACCTCAAGCTGAGTAAGGATCAGATGATAGTTGCGGGAAGGAAGCGCACGGTTTGCCTGCCCCATGATCTTCAGGTTCACCGACCAGAGGATCTGTTGGGTCAGGATGCCGGCGGGGATCGGGTGGAGGCCGATCAGCGGGTGGAAAAGCCCGGTGAGGGGCCCCGCGAGGGCGCCCGCGAGAAATCCCGCAAGGAGCGCGAGCCAGATGTTGGCACCTCCGATGACGAGCATCGCGGTCACGGCGCCTCCGGTGCAGAAGGAACCGTCCACGGTCAGGTCGGCGATATCAAGGATCTTGAAGGTGATATAGACGCCGATCGCCATCAGGCCCCAGATAAGACCCTGCGCCGCGGCGCCGGGAAGCGAGCCGAGGTATTCAATCATGGATAGGAACCTCCGGGTAAATTACTTGATTTCGGTGTATCCTTCGGGAATGGTGACGCCGAGCGCGTCTGCCATCGCTTTGTTGTACATCTTCTGTGCAGGAGCGTACTGGATCGGCATCTTGGTGATATCGCCGCCCTGCAGGATCTCGGCAGCCATTTCGCCGGTCTTGTAACCGAGGTCGTAGTAGCTGATCGAAAGGGTCGCGACGCCGCAGCCCACGCAGATGCCCTGCTCACCGGTGATGACCGGCTTCTTCGCGGTCAGAACGATGTTGCCGATCGTCTCCTTGCAGGTGGCGGCGGTATTGTCGGTCGGGATATAGAGCACGTCGGAATCCGCGCAGGCGGCGTTGGTGACCGACGCAACGTCGTTGGAGTCGGAGAAAGCGAAGGGCTTGACGGTGATGTTCTTCTTCGCGAGCTCGGCGGTGATGACGTCAACCTGATACTTGGAGTTCGGCTCGGCGTTGCAGTAGAGGATGCCGACCGTCTTGGTATCCGGGAAAAGCTCGGTGATCATCGCCGCCTGCTGATCGAGGGGAGCGAGGTCGGAGGTGCCCGAAACGTTGGAGCCGACCGTACCGGAGAAGTTCTCAATGCCGAGAGCAACGCCGTACTCGGTGACGGAGGTGCCGAGGATCGGAATCTTGTTCGTTGCGCTGTAAGCGGCCTGCAGAGCGGGGGTCGCGTTCGCCATGATGAGGTCGACCTTCTTCGTGACGAAGTTGTTCATGATCGTGGGGCAGGCGTTGATATCGTTCGCGGCGTTCTGGAAGTCGAAAACGACCTTGTCCGCGCCGAGCTTTTCGGTCAGCGCGTCCTTGAAGCCCTGCGTCGCCGCGTCAAGCGCGTCGTGCGTCACGAGCTGGCAGATACCGACGGTGTAAACGTCTTTTTTGGTCTCGCCGCAGCCGACGAGAAGGGCGGCGGACAGAAGCATCGTCAGCGCCATCAGAACGGAAATGATCTTTTTCATGATTTGTTCTCCTTTGAATGTGTTTCTTTGGAAAATATCAAAAACCGCCCCTGCAATACAGGGACGGCAAATGAACCGTGTTACCACCTTGTTTCGCTCTTCCCTTCCGAAAAGAGCCTCACCGCGGCACGAATATGCCGCCGCCCGATAACGGGGACACCGTACCGCCTTTTCCGCGGTCCGCTCCCGGACTGTATTCGACGGATTCCGCGTACCGTCTTGCACCGACCGACGGCTCTCTGAACGCTTTTTTCCGTTTACTCTGTTCCGATCATCGCGTTTGGGATTATAATGAACCTATCATAACAGATTTATTCACGTTTGTCAATAGGAAAATGAAAGTTTCCGAAAAAATCCTGCAAAAGAAATATCCCCGTGACCTTACGATCACGGGGATATCGTTGTTCGTTAAGTTACTTTCTTTTTCGGAAAGAGCTTATCTTACTTCTTTTTCTTCTTAGCGAGAAGGATCGCAACGACAGCGGCAACGACGACGACAGCGGCGACGATACCGATGATGAGACCGGTGTTGGACTTGTCGTCATTGTTCTTGGGCGCGTCGGTTTCCTTATCACCGGAAGCCTCGGTTGCGGGTGCTTCGGTTGCGGGAGCATCGGTAGCCGGAGGATTCTTGAGCTCGTCAAGCTTCGCTTCGGCGTCGGTCAGCTTCTTGAGAACGTCAGCGGGAACGAGAGCCTTCGCTTCGTCGGAGAGCTTTTCGTAAGCGCGGCGGGCGGGAGAAACGTTCTTGCCTTCGGTCTTGTAGTTGTCGGCGGTGAGTTCCTGGATCGCGTTGATCTTTTCGATCGCGGCGTCAGCTTCTGCCTGAAGCGCGGCAGTGGAAGCGGCGACGTAGTCGGTGAACTTGAAGTTGTCGATCTTGACGGTGATGCCGGTATCCTCAGTCTCGTTGACCATGAAGAAGCGGAAGAAGTTGACAGCAGCGAAGTTGGTATCGCCGGTCTTGCCGCCGGTGGAAAGAGGCAGGATGATGTGGTTCCAGCCGTTCTTCAGCTCGCCGCCCTTGTTATTTTCTCTGATGTTCTTCAGATGCCATGCGGTCTCTTCGGCGTCAGCCTTACCGGAGGAGGTGATCTCAAGACCGGAGTCCATGCCGCCCTGCTGGAACTTGTCGAAGAGGGCAACGTCGGAGACGTAGAGATCGAACTCGAGGGAGTCCATCTTGGAAGCGTCGACCGGATCGGTAAGCGGCAGCTGTGCGACGAAGCCCTTGCCGACCTCACGGGTCAGGCAGGCGTAACCGCTCTGCTTGTTTTCGGTATCGATCACGAAACCGCCCAGATCCTCGTTGCATCCGAGGGCGGGAACGGTGTGTTCGTCACCGGTCATTTCTTTCTTGTTTTCCGCAGCGGCGACGACCTTTTCGACGTCAGAGTCAGCGGATTCGAGGAAGTACATCTTGCGGGCATTTGCGGAGTTTCTGTCGTGGTAGTTCGCGTTGGTGAAGGTCAGGCATCTCTGCGGGCCGCCCTTGGAAATGTTGCAGAGGTCGAGGCAGACGTCCATGCCGATATAATCGTTGGCAGTAGGCTTGAAGGAAAGGAACACGTCCCAGGTAAGCTCGTACTCGTAGATAACGTGGTTGCCGTCACGGACAGCCTGTGCGTCGTAGTCGGTAACGCCGTCGATCATCGTGGGCTTGCCTGCGCCCTTGTTCTGACCGAAGTTGTACTGAAGAACGTGGCCGTCCTGCGCGACGCCGACACCCCAGTCAACGTTGGAGTCGTTGTTGAAGTCGAAGAAACCGACCTGGAAGCAGTAAGCCTTCCACATATCGGAACCGTCGGCGGCAACGCCTTCCATGTGCCAGCCTTCGATATTGGTATCGAAGCAGAGGTAGAGAGCGTTTTCAGACCATGCGGCATAGCCGTAGACGTAGTTGTCGCTCTTCTTCAGAAGGAAGAGGTTTTCCTCGGACTGGTCACCGGTGAAGTACCAGTTCGCGGTGCTGCCGAGATCGCCGGCTTCTTCAACCGGGATATCCTTGTCGGCAACGTAGTAGAAGATCGGTTCGCCGTATGCTTCGTCGACCTTACCGTCGAGGGTGATGTCACCGGGATTGACCGGCTTGACCCCGTAGTACTCCGGGCTGTAAAGCTCAGCGGAGGCGGTAATCGCCATGGCGAGGCAGAGGGCGGCAACGAAAAGGACTGCAAAGAGTTTTTTCATAATGCTTTTCCTCCATTATTCGGCGGGAGCGGCGGAAATCCCGTTTCCCTGCCGTTTTATGATACTCTATTATACCAAAAATCCATGAAAAAGACAAGGGCTTCGTCAAAATTTATCGTTTTGTACAAAAAAGAGCAAAAAGTTCGTGAAATCAGCACAACGGGAGCCGTTTTATTCTGTCACCCGGCGGGTGCGGGCGTCAGAACGGAATCGTCCGGAAGCGGCGTTTTTCCGCGTTTCCGGGAAAGCGGCGGGAGCGGAACGGGAAAAACGCCGGAAGCCCGCGGGAAAACCGTAAACGGCAAAAGCGGGAAAAAAGCGGGACGACAAATCGGCGCGGACGTGCTATGATAAAGGCGTGCACAGGAAACGAGGCACGGCGCGGCGTCCGATCGGCGCCCTCCGGAAAAAGCCGGAGCAGCCGTGCCCGGAAGAAAGGAGTTTTTTCCATCAATCACGCTGCCGACAACACGAATCCGCTCCCGCGCCTCACCGCGCTCGACGAATACGGCGATCCGTATCTCCCCGGTCTGCCCGGGATGGCGGAGCCCTGCGAGGATTGTCCCGGGGACCGGGTCTGCCGGGAATGCCGCTATTCCGCAGCCGTCAAAGCGCTCTACTGCTTTGAGGAAGCCGATGCCGCCCGCACCGAAGGGCGTGCTCCCGTCCCGCCGCGCACCCTGCCCCGTCCCCGCCCGGTCTTTTTCCCGCACGACGGGCGCCGCGACCCGGTATCAGCGCTCTGCGAGGCATTATTTCAGCCGTTTACCGACAAAAAAACCGACGCGGAGGAACTCCGCCGCAGCGGCGTCCGTTCCTGCGGCGGTCTCACCGCGACCGGATCCGATCCGAAGGAGGACAAGAAATGACCAATCCCGATCAGCAATACGAAAAATACATGAAATGCCCGTTTTACGAGGCTTCCGGAAATCTGTTCATCCGCTGCGAGGGACTGCTTCCCGGTACCTCGGTCAAAAACTGCTTCCGCAATTACAACGCCTGCCGCAAATTCAAAACCGTTCACTGCGCTTCGCTCGCCGGATACCGTACCTGCCCGCTCACCGAGGCGCTGAACGAAATCAAATACGGGGAGGAGGAAAAGAATTGAAAATTGATAATTGATAATTAAAAATTGAAAATTTCAACTTGTATTTTCTCCGACGTTATGATAAAATGATATCAATAATGAAACGGAGGCTCCGGAATGAAGCTGTATCTTGTAATTCCCTGCTACAACGAAGAAGCGGTCCTGCCTGAGACCCGGGCGCGTCTGACCGAAAAAATGAAAGGACTGATCGCCGCCGGGCGCATCTCTCCCGATTCCCGTATCGTCTTCGTAAACGACGGCTCCAAAGACAAAACGTGGGAGCTGATCTCCGCCTATCACACCGAAGATCCTCTGGTTTCCGGTGTCTGTCTCTCCCGCAACCGCGGGCATCAGAACGCGCTGCTCTGCGGGCTTCTGACCGTCAAGGATCTCTGCGACGCGACGGTTTCCATGGATGCCGATCTGCAGGACGATATCAACGTGATCGACTCGATGCTTGACGAGTACGAAAAAGGCATCGACGTCGTTTACGGCGCTCGTTCCTCCCGCGCGACCGATTCCGCCTTCAAGCGCTTCACCGCCGAGGGCTTCTACAAGCTGATGAAGTCGATGGGCGCCGATATCGTCTTCAACTCCGCCGACTGCCGTCTCCTCTCCCGCCGCGCGCTTGACGGTCTCTCCGAATTCGGCGAGGTCAATCTCTTCCTGCGCGGGATGGTCCCGATGGTCGGCTATCCCTCCTCCGTCGTCTATTACGAGCGTCACGAACGCTTCGCCGGAGAGAGCAAATATCCCCTCAAAAAAATGCTCAATTTCGCCTTTGAGGGCATTACCTCTCTCTCGGTCAAGCCGATCCGCTTTATCTCCGGCGCCGGTCTCCTCTTCCTCCTCGGCTCCTTCGCCGCCTTCGTCGTCTGGCTCGTCCGCCTCTGCATGGGACTCGGCTTCTCCTCCGTTTCCTTCCTCTCCTGCCTCCTCCTCCTCGTCGGCGGCGTCCTGACCCTCTCCGTCGGTCTCGTCGGTGAATACGTCGGCAAGGTCTATCTCGAATCCAAGCACCGCCCGCGCTTCATCGTCAGCGAGTTCCTGAACGAGTAAGGGACGGGGACGCGAGGGGTTACGGTGTTCTTTCCCGACCGAGAACAGCGGTTCCCGGCTTCGCCGTGACCCGCAGACCAAAGGTGCATAGGATGGACTTATTATTTGGTTCCTTCGGGCATAGTCTGTTTGATACAGGGAGAGATCATCACAGGTAATCTCCCGTCCCGATCCGCCTCCCCCGATGTCTTCGCATTGCGCGCTGCTGCCAGGTCTTTATCCGAAGCACTCCGCCCTCATCAAGTCGTTCAACAGTAACTGAAAATGGCATCCCCGCGCCGTTCGCATCGGCGCGGGGATGTCTGCGTTTTTTGATAGACTGAGGCTCCGGACTTAAAACTAAAAACGTAATACTTAAAACTTATTTTTTCTGTACTCCTTCAATTTTGCGTATCCGCAGGTTCTGCACAGGGGCTCGACGGCACGGTGCTCCGTGAATCCGTCGTACATTGCGCGGGCGCGGGGCGAATTCACGATCTCTGCAAGCGTTAAATCGAAAAGATTGCCGAGCGCGATTTCCCCCTCCGCGTCGAGGCAGCACGGAACGACCGTCCCGTCAGCGAGAACGCCGATCTGATCCCTGAGTCCGTAGCAGAAAACGCGGGTGGGGGCATTTCCCGCGGGCTCCGTTCCCTTAAGGCTCATTTGCTTAAGGCTTAAGACTTCCCTTTCCCCCTCCTTTTCCGCGTCGGGCCAATCGAATTTCTCTCCGGTTTCCAGAAACAGCTTTTCTTTGATCTTTTTTCCGCTTCTGTGATCCTGCCACGGGGCGGGAAACGCGGTTTCGAGCGCACGCAGGATCGCGGGGTTCTCTTTTTCCGCGCCGCCCTCGTTCCAGAGGCGCAGGACGGTGATGATCCCCGCCGCCGAGGCTTCGTCCGCAAAGCCGATCACCGATCTCATATACCCGTCGGACGGTGCTTTTCCGTTGCCCTCGATGGCGTGGAGGGAAATACTGACCTTATGCGGGCGGGCGTTTATCAGTTCCCTCCCGCGCGCGCCGAGCAGCGTACCGTTGGTCGTAATCATCGGGAAGAATCCCTTTTCTCTTGCGCGCCCGACGAAATACGGCAGGTCGGGATGGGTGAGAGGCTCCCCCATCAGATGAAAATAAAGGTAGGGAATGCCCCGCAGGCGGTCGGTAAGAAGCTCGAATTCTTCACGGGTCACGCTCCGTTTTTCCCGTTTCGTTCCGTGGCAGAACGCGCAGGCAAGGTTACAGACGTTCGTGATCTCAAGGTAGACCTTATCGGGCACGGCGCTTCCCTCCTTCCGTTTTTTTCAGTATAGCACGCTCCGTCCGCAAAGTCAAGCGCGGTGCCGTATCCGTCAAATCGGGAGGCGGTAATTTGTGCGGAATCACGAAAATGGTGAAAATAAGGTTCGGAATTTTTCCGTTTTTGCGAAAAACTATTGCAATTCAGGGTTCTTTCGGTTATAATGAACGTAGCGGCGGTATGACCGCCGTCCGTAACGACAACAAGCATAAAGGAGATACAAGCCAATGAGCAACATCAGCACGATGGAACTTGATCCCAACAAGGCAAACAAGGAAGAAACCAAAATCACCGGCAGAAAGCTGCGCGTCGGTATCATCGGTACCGGCTGGATCGCCCATTCCCACATGGACAGCTACAAGAGAATGCCCGACGTCGAGATCGTCGCCGGCGCGGACCTGATCCCCGGGAAGGCAGAGAAATTCTTCAAGGAATTCGGTCTTGAAGGCGTCCGCTGCTATCCGAACGACAAGGCAATGATCGACGCCGAAGACCTCGACGCAGTTTCGATCTGCACCTACAACCGTCAGCACGCGCCCTGCGCGATCTATGCTTTGGAGCACGGCGTCAACGTCCTGCTCGAAAAGCCGATGTGCGTGACCACCGAAGAAGCGGTCGAGATCATGCGCGCCGAGAAGAAGAGCGGCAAGGTTCTTTCGATCGGTTTCCAGCCGAGAATGGACGCCAATATGCGTGAGATCAAGCGCATCGTCGAATCCGGTGTGCTCGGCAAGGTCTATTACATCCAGACCGGCGGCGGACGCAGACGCGGCATCCCGACGCCCTTCGGCACCTCGTTCATCACCGACGAGACCGCGGGTATCGGCGCTATGGCGGATATCGGCTGCTACTCTCTCGATATGGTCCTGAACGCTGTCGGTTATCCGAAGCCTCTGACCGTTTCCGGTTACAAGTCCGATTTCTTCGGTAAGAACCCCGTGACCTATCCCGGTCATCCGGAGTATGCCGAGGCGTTCGGCGTTGACGACTTCGCGGCGGGCTTCATCCGTCTCGAAGGCGGCATCATCCTCGACTTCCGTATCGCGTGGGCGATGAACGTGAACACCCCCGGTGACACGATCATCCTCGGCACCCTCGGCGGTCTGCGCATCCCGTCCACCGACTGCTGGAACGGCTCGACCGGCGGTCCCATGACCCTCTATCAGCAGGTCGGCACGCAGCAGATCGACACCGTGATCCCGCTGATCAAGGACGACGGTCCTTCCCTCTTCGACCGCAAGATCCGCTCCTTCCTCGACGCCGTCAAGAACGGCACGCCCGCTCCCGTCCCGTCGAGCGAGATCCTCTACAATCAGGCGATCATCGACGGTATCGTCAAGAGCGCAGAGTGCGGCCACGAGATCAAGGTCAAGATCCCCGAAATCTGATTTTCCATTATCGGCGGGGCTGCGCGTCTGCAGCCCCGCTTTTTCAAAAGAAAGAAGGAATTGATTATGAAACAGTTCAAGGTCGGCATTCAGCTCTACTCCGTCCGCGAGGATCTCGCCGCCGATTTCGAGGGCACGCTGAAGAAAATTGCCGAGATGGGTTACGAATACGTCGAGTTTGCCGGTTACTGCGGCAAAAGCGCGGCAGAGATCAAGGAGATCCTTGACAAATACGGTCTGAAATGCGTCTCGGTCCATCAGGGCGTCGACTGGTTCCTCGAAAAAGGACAGGAAGCGGTCGATTTCCTCAAGACCTTCGGCGTGAAATACGCGATCGTTCCGTGGTACCCGGCGGAGCGCCACTACGGTACGCCCGCGTGGGAAGAAACCTACGCGAACTTCACGAAGACGGCGGAGCTGCTGAAGAAAAACGGCATGAAGCTCGGCTATCACAACCACGATTTCGAGTTCCGCACCTACGAGGGCAAATACCTCCTCGACTGGCTCTACGAAAAGATCCCCGCCGATCTGATCGAGCCCGAGCTCGACACCTGCTGGGTGCATTACGCCGGGGTCGAACCGGCAGGCTTCGTCCGCAAATACGCGGGCAGAATGACCGTTCTGCACCTGAAGGATTTCGCCTGCACCAAGCTTGGCGGCGGTCCCGTCTACGCGCTGATCGACGGCGAAGGCAAGGAAATGAAGAACACCTCCCGTGAGGACAGCGGCTTTACCTTCCGTCCGATCGGAATGGGCATTCAGGACTTCGGCGCGATCCTCGCCGCCGCCGAGGATGCCGGCGTTGAATACGTCATCGTCGAGCAGGACCAGTCCCCCGAGCGTCCTCCGATGGAAGCCGCCGCGATCTCGAGAAAGTATCTGAAGGACACCTTCGGGATCTGAGGGAACAAGTTTTAAGTCGGCAAGGCGGAAGCGATTCGCTTTCCCCGCTCTCAATAAGCAAGAAAAAATCCGCCCCGCAGGCGGATTTTTTCTTATTACTTAAAACCGTTTCACTTAAAGCTGTCAGCTCAGAGCGATTCGACCTTTTCGATGAAGTCCCAGATATCGGATTCGATCTTGGACTCTGCCGCAGCATACTTGGAGGAGATATCGTACTTGCCGCGGTTTTCGGACTGGTAGCCGAGCAGAGTGGAGGTGAATCCGCCGAAGTCGAGCATATCGCCGATATCGAGGACGCGGTGTGCGAAGATGATATCGAGCATATCCTGGCTTTCGTCGTCACGGGCGGACTTGCCCTTCAGGGTAACGTCATAGTAAGCGCTGGTCAGATCCTTATAGGACGCCGCCGCCATCGCTTCCATGATGAAGCCGACGATATCGGGGTTCTGCTCGCAGATCAGGACGGACATAAAGCCGGTGGTGTGACGGGAGACCATGCTGTAATAGTTATCCTGTTCCTCCTCATATTTCGGGATCGGGAGGATACCGAAGTCGATCGCTTCCTCGCCGCGCATGATGCGCGGGTCGTCCATACGCATCCAGAAGAACAGACCGTGACCGTCGATGAAGAGCTGACGGTAGTAGTTATCGTCGGTGTTGGAAATCGTATGGTGGTTGAGGAAGTTCGGCTCGTACATGATATCGCACACGCGGGTGAAGATATCGTAGTTTTCTTCGGTATTGAAGACGTACTCGGGCAGATCGTCGTCATCCTTTTCGGTCAGACGTCCGCCGCCGCCGAAGTAGAAGGACGGGGAAACGTCCTTGCCGCCGAGGAAGGCGAACACGTCATCGGCTTCCTTCAGAACGCCGTCGCCGTTGATATCGCTCTCAAAGCCGAGCATGATATCTTCGAGTGCGTCGAAGGTCCACGCGCCGGTGGAAGCGAGGCCGTAAACGTCCGGGATGTTGTTGTCGCGTGCGATCGTCTTATTGAACGCGAGCGCTGCGGTCGCGTCCTCGTCGATGATATTATACGAGGAAGCCATCAGGAAGGAGTGATTCGCAAAGGAAAGCTCCTTGCGCATACTCTGATCCCAGTAAGCCTTGTCGAGATCAACGTACTCGAAAGCGGTCTCAAAGTCGAGGCAGTCGCCTTCGGTGACGACGCCGGCAACGTCGGTCAGACGCGCGTAGACTAGATCGTACAGGTCGTCGCCGGTATTGACGCCCTGACGCATCGCGTTGACGACTTCGTTGTGTGCCAGCGTGGTGTAGTCGATCTCAAAGTTGTACTTCTCGGTCAGACGGGTGTTGCGGTTATAGACCGCGTCGTTGATCGGGTCGGCGTTGGGCGCCTCTGCGTAGATATCGATGTTCATACGGTTTTCCCAACCGTTGACGTACCAGTGCAGAACGCTGTAAAGATATCCTTCCAGGTTCATATCGGGCAGATCGGCGACCGTGTTCGGATCGACGGTCTCCGCCTCGGTTTCCTTCGGCCCCTTCGTTTCGGTCCCCTCGGCAGGCTTTTCGGCACAGCCGATCACCACGGCGGAAGCCGCGAGCAGCGCTAAAACGAGACAGAAAACCCGGAGAAAGATGCTTTTTTTCATGGGTTTCATCCTTTCTTGAAGTGTCGGTGCCGTGCGGGCACCTCTCATTATTACCATCATATCATACTTTCGTGAATTTGTCAAAGGATTTTTTATCGGTGCCCCGCGATTTTTGCATTTTCACGGATATTTCTTGCATTTTTTCTTCCGATATGGTATACTCGGGTTAAGAAAGGAAGCGATCACATGAACTTCAAAGGTAAATACAAGGCGCTCACCTTCAGCTACGACGACGGCGTGACGCAGGATATCCGGCTGATCGGGATCTTCAACAAATACGGACTGAAGGGTACCTTCAACCTCAACTCCGGTCTGCTCGGGCGCCGCGACTGGCTGGCAAACGGCACGATAAGGCAGTACAAGGTCCTCCCCGACGAGGTGAAGGACGTTTACGCCGGGCACGAAGTCGCGGTCCACACGGTGACCCATCCGAACCTGACCCTCCTCACGCCCGCCGGGGCGCTCGCGCAGGTGGAGGACGACCGCAAAGCGCTTGAGGAACTGGTCGGCTATCCGATCTGCGGGATGGCGTACCCCTGCGGCGGCGTCAACAACAACGACGCGGTCGCTTCGCTGATCGCGGAAAACACGCCCATCCGCTACGCGCGCACGATCACGTCGAACGGGCTTTTCCTGCCGCAGACCAATCTGATGCGCTTTGAACCGACCGTTTACCACTGCGAATTTGAGAAGATGGCGGCGCTCGCCGACGAATTCCTCGCCGCCGAAGCCGATGAGGAGCATCCGAAAATCTTCTATATCTGGGGTCACGCCTACGAATTCGATCCCGCAGACAGCTGGGACCGGTTCGAGCGCCTCTGCGCGCGTCTTGCCGGGCACGACGACGTCTTTTACGGCACGAACCGCGAGGTGCTTCTCGGGCTGTGATTTGCCCCGAAACATCCCTCTTGACAAGCGCCCGCGTTCATGGTAAAATAATCATCAGTATCCGATAATATTTTAATAAGGAGAAAAGTATGAACAAGAAACTCTTTACCCGCGTTCTGTGCCTCGTGCTTCTCGTTCTGACTGCGGTCTCGGTCTGCGCCTGCACCGAAGGCGGCAACAAGCCCGTTGAGACCAAAGCCCCGTCCAAGACCGAAGCGCCCGAAGAGACCCACGTTACGCCTGACCTCCCCGAGATGACCTTCGACGGCTACACCTTCTCGGTCGCACACTGGGAGCTTTCCGGTATGACCCCGAAGTACAACGACGTCTACGTCGAAGAGGACGACGCTGACCCGATCGTCACCGCCGTCTACCGCCGCGACGCCAAGCTCTCCGAATCGCTCGACATCAACTTCGAGTTTGAGTACATGGCGTACAACGAGATCCAGGCACTCTGCAAGACCTGCGTCAACTCCAGCGACGACATCTACGACCTTATCTATCTCCGTATGCACGAAACGCCCTCCCCGATGATGGAAGGCGACTTCCTCGACTTCGAGAACGATTTCCAGTACATCGACCTCGACAAGCCCTACTACGACCAGGGTCTGCGCCGCGAGCTTTCCTTCGCGGAGCACCTCTTCCTCGCCGCCTCCGACCTGAACATCGAGGATAAGCAGGACACCTACGCGCTTGCCTTCAACAAGCAGATCGCCCGCGACTCCAACCTCGGCGACCTCTATCAGTACGTCCGTGACGGTCAGTGGACCCTCGACAAGGTCTGGGAGCTCAGCCAGGCCGTTCATCACGACGACAACGGTGACTCCAAGATCGATACCGCCGATGATACCATCGGATTCCTCGGAAACGACGACGCGACCATCGCGTTCTTCTTCTCCCTCGGCGGCCGCTTCACCGAAAAGGATGATTTCGATTACCCCGAATACTGCTTCAACGACGAAGATATCTTCGACCGCGTTGAAGCCATGCTCGACTTCTTCTACGATGAGAGCGCCTGCGTCGCAGGAAACAAGACCTACACGATGTCGAACGGCGACTGCTTCAAGGCTAACCGCGGTCTGTTCAACCAGATCACCATCAGCTCCGTTATCGGCTGGCGCGGTGAGGAAGACCTCGACTTCGGCGTTCTGCCTCCTCCCTACTACGAAGAGGGCGACGACGTCAAGTGCCTCGTTTCCCGTCATCACTGCGGTATCATGTCCGTTCTCCGCTGCGAGCAGGATATCGACACCGTCGGCTACATCATCGAAGCCATGTCCGGTAACTCCTGGGGTCTGCAGGATGCCTACTACGATATCACGCTGAAGACAAAGGCAGCCCGTGACGACGAGTCTCAGGAAATGCTCGATATCATCTTCGCGAACCGTACCACCGATATCGGCGAGGTCATGGACTTCGGTTCCTTCGCGACCGAGATCCTCCGTTACGTCTCCCGCAACCACACCTTCGGTCAGCTTTCCTCCACCTACGCAGGTGCGGAATCCAAGATCAACACCGCTATCGAAAAGTTCTACGATCAGATCGAAGAAATCGACGCTATGCGCGGCTAAGGGATGCGGGGACGCGGGGATGCGTGTCCTTTCTTGCCAAGAAAGGACCAAAGAGGCATAAGGAGTACATAATAACTGCTTCCTTCGTATGAAGCGCAGCGGTAAGCGCATTTTGCGTTTGCGCCGCCCCGAGCCTCAGCCGTCCATCCCCGGATTCTCCGCATTGCGCGCTGCTGCCCAGCGGTTCGCATTGCGCAGTGTTCGCCTACCGTGCAATAAAAGAAAAGTTACCAACAGAACAAAAGGCGTCCCTGCACCGTCAGCATCGGTGCGGGGACGTTTTACGTTTCCAATCACTTAAAACTTAAAACGCATAATCCCCCGTCCGTGAACAAAATCGCGCCCGCTCTTGACATTTGACTCAACTTGTGGTAGGATATTGTAAGGAAAAATCCAATTTCATAAAAGGAGAAAGTTATGAACAAGAAACTCTTTACCCGCGTTCTGTGCCTCGTGCTTCTCGTTCTGACTGCGGTCTCGGTCTGCGCCTGCACCGAAGGCGGCAACAAGCCCGTTGAGACCAAAGCCCCGTCCAAGACCGAAGCGCCCGAAGAGACCCACGTTACGCCTGACCTCCCCGAGATGACCTTCGACGGCTACACCTTCTCGGTCGCACACTGGGAGCTTTCCGGTATGACCCCGAAGTACAACGACGTCTACGTCGAAGAGGACGACGCTGACCCGATCGTCACCGCCGTCTACCGCCGCGACGCCAAGCTCTCCGAATCGCTCGACATCAACTTCGAGTTTGAGTACATGGCGTACAACGAGATCCAGGCACTCTGCAAGACCTGCGTCAACTCCAGCGACGACATCTACGACCTTATCTATCTCCGTATGCACGAAACGCCCTCCCCGATGATGGAAGGCGACTTCCTCGACTTCGAGAACGATTTCCAGTACATCGACCTCGACAAGCCCTACTACGACCAGGGTCTGCGCCGCGAGCTTTCCTTCGCGGAGCACCTCTTCCTCGCCGCCTCCGACCTGAACATCGAGGATAAGCAGGACACCTACGCGCTTGCCTTCAACAAGCAGATCGCCCGCGACTCCAACCTCGGCGACCTCTATCAGTACGTCCGTGACGGTCAGTGGACCCTCGACAAGGTCTGGGAGCTCAGCCAGGCCGTTCATCACGACGACAACGGTGACTCCAAGATCGATACCGCCGATGATACCATCGGATTCCTCGGAAACGACGACGCGACCATCGCGTTCTTCTTCTCCCTCGGCGGCCGCTTCACCGAAAAGGATGATTTCGATTACCCCGAATACTGCTTCAACGACGAAGATATCTTCGACCGCGTTGAAGCCATGCTCGACTTCTTCTACGATGAGAGCGCCTGCGTCGCAGGAAACAAGACCTACACGATGTCGAACGGCGACTGCTTCAAGGCTAACCGCGGTCTGTTCAACCAGATCACCATCAGCTCCGTTATCGGCTGGCGCGGTGAGGAAGACCTCGACTTCGGCGTTCTGCCTCCTCCCTACTACGAAGAGGGCGACGACGTCAAGTGCCTCGTTTCCCGTCATCACTGCGGTATCATGTCCGTTCTCCGCTGCGAGCAGGATATCGACACCGTCGGCTACATCATCGAAGCCATGTCCGGTAACTCCTGGGGTCTGCAGGATGCCTACTACGATATCACGCTGAAGACAAAGGCAGCCCGTGACGACGAGTCTCAGGAAATGCTCGATATCATCTTCGCGAACCGTACCACCGATATCGGCGAGGTCATGGACTTCGGTTCCTTCGCGACCGAGATCCTCCGTTACGTCTCCCGCAACCACACCTTCGGTCAGCTTTCCTCCACCTACGCAGGTGCGGAATCCAAGATCAACACCGCTATCGAAAAGTTCTACGATCAGATCGAAGAAATCGACGCTATGCGCGGCTGATGGACGCGGAGGGTACGATGTCCTTTCTTTGAAAGAATCGGTTCCCGGCTTCGCCGTGGAACCGCGTACCAAAGAAGCATCCGCCGAACATCATTAATGTGTTCTCCGACCGCTGCCGCCCCGTACCCGTGGGAATCACCTGATTGGTGTTTTCCCATCCCGATCCACCTTCTTCGATATCTTTGCATTCCGTAATTGTACGTTTCGGCATCCCCGTGATGAAAATCACGGGGATGTTTTTTCGTCCGTTTATTATTCCGCGTTTTTTCGGGGAGGCTATTCCCGGATTCCGGATTCATCGGTCCGGCGAAGGTATGCTTTCCGACTTTGACCCGCTCCTCCCTTGACTTTTTGCGGGAATTTGCTATAATAGGAACAGAAAAAGCGAAAGGAACGGAAAAAATGGAAGGACCGAAAAAAATCAGCGAAGCGGAATTCTCCCGTGCGCGGGAGGAGATCGCCGCGATCGACGAAAAAATCGCAGCGCTGTTTGAGGAACGGATGAAAAAAAGCAGCCTCATCGCCGACTATAAGGCGGAACGCGGACTTCCCGTCCGTGACCCCTTTCGCGAGCGTTCCCTCACGGAAAGAAACGCCGCGCTGATCGCAGACGAAGGCGCCCGCGCGGTATATCCCGCGGTGGAGGAAGCGGTCATGGCGGCTTCCCGCAGGCTGCAGGAGGACAGACTTTTCCCCGGCTCCTTCGTTTCCGCCGGCGGGCGGGTACATTTCATGCGCGGCGGCGCGGAAAGGCTCTCCGATTTCTTCGATACCGGAAGGAAAACGATGATCGTCACCGATTCCGGCGTTCCGGAAAAGTGGATCTCGCTCGTCGCGTCACAGTTCCCCCGGCACGAAATCTTCCGCTTTCCCGCCGGAGAGGCTTCCAAATCACCCGAAACGCTGAAGGCTCTGCTTGGGGCGCTGATGGAAAAGGGCTTTATCCGTTCGGATGCCCTTCTCGCGCTCGGCGGCGGAGTCGTGACCGATCTCACCGCGTTCGCTGCGGGGATCTGGCTGCGCGGCGTGACCTGTTTTTCACTCCCCACTACCCTGCTCGCGCAGGCAGACGCGGCGGTCGGCGGTAAATGCGGCGTAGACTTCGGAAAGATCAAAAACAGCGTCGGGCTCTTCCGCGCGCCCGAAACGACGCTGATCGACCCTGCCTTTCTCACGACCCTTGACG
This sequence comes from Lachnospiraceae bacterium, assembly GCA_024404495.1. GTDB lineage: Bacteria > Bacillota > Clostridia > Oscillospirales > CAG-272 > CAKRZE01. The sequence continues at coordinate 9,738 of JAKSPT010000034.1, read as the reverse complement.
CAAGACAAATCGCAAACGGCACCGCCGAGATCGTAAAGATCGCGCTGACCCTCGACGCCGGGCTGTTTGAAGCCCTCGAAGCGTCGGGCGGAAAAGTGACCGATGAAATATTGCTCCGCGCGGTCACGCTGAAACGGGATACCGTCGGAAAGGACGAGAAGGAACGGAACGGAGCACGCCGCGTGCTCAATTTCGGGCACACGCTCGGGCACGGGATTGAGATCGCCGCGGGAAGAAAACTGCTCCACGGTGAGGCGGTCGCGCTCGGAATGCTGCCGATGACGGCGAAGGAAACGGAAAAACGGCTGACTGCGCTTTACGAAAAGATCGGTCTGCCGACGAAAGCGGATTACGATCCCGAAGCCGCATATCGCGCCATGAGGCACGACAAAAAAGCCGGGGAAAACGGCGTCACGGTCGTCGTGGTCGGAAGACCGGGCGAGTATGCCTTCCGTACCGTCGGCGACGAGGCGCTGAAACGGCTTGCTTACGGAGAAAGGATCAAAGAATGACCGAAACCGATCTGCAATATATGAAGGAAGCGCTGAAAGAGGCGGAGATCGCCGCGGCGCTCGGTGAGGTCCCGGTCGGGGCGGTTCTGGTGAAGGACGGAGAGATCCTTTCCCGCCGCCATAACCTCCGCGAGACCGGGAAACGTGCGACCGCGCACGCAGAGCTTCTCTGCGTGGAGGACGGATGCGACCTGCTCGGCGGATGGCGCCTGACCGGATGCACGCTGTACGTCACGCTCGAGCCCTGCCCGATGTGCGCGGGGGCGATCGTCAACGCGAGGGTCTCGCGCGTCGTGTACGGTGCGAAGGACTTCCGCGCGGGCGCGTTCGGCAGCCTGCTTGATCTCTCTTCCCTGCCCCTCGGCTATAAGCCGGAGATCGAGGGCGGCGTGATGCGGGACGAATCCCTCGCGCTGCTGCGAAGCTTTTTTGAAAAAAAGAGACAGAGACCGAAAGAGGAACAGGCAGCGCCCCAAATCAATACCGAATAAAACAGGCATTCCCGTGACAAATCGCGGGGATGCCTGTTTCTGTTGCTTTTGTTGCTTTTGTTGCTTTTGTTGCTTTTGTTCCTTTTGAACCGACTTGATGAGGGCGCGGCGCTTCGGATATAGCTGACGCAGCAGCGCGCAATGCGAAGCCACCGAGCGAGGCAGTTCGTGTTGGGAAATCACAAATGATAATCTCCCCCGGGAGCAGAGAAGCTATACTCGGAGAACCCAAACATTACTTACCCCTTATGCCTCTTTGGTTCTTTCTCTCAGAGAAAGAACATCGCGTCCCCTCGCATCCCAGTGCCTCAGCAGAACGGATTGAACTTGTCGTCCTCGGTAAGACCGAGTGCGTCGATGAAGAAGGCGGCGCGTTCGGGGAGGGCGGGAAGCTCCTTCGGATGGTGAGCGTCGGAGCCGAAATAGAATCTGCAGCCGCATTCCTTCGCGATGCGGTATGGGCGGAGCATCGCTTCGCGCTCGTCGCCCTCGGCGTAGCGCTTGTAATTGACGTTGAGCTCGATACCCATTCCCTTTTCCGCCGCCTCGGTAAAGAGGAGACGCCAGCGGGAATCGGGAATGTAGTTCAGGATCTCGATGTGGTCGGACCAGTTGGGAGAACCGCCCGCAAGACCGTCCCAAGTGATATGGGCAAGACCGACCTTACGGAACGGCAGATCGAGCTGGGTCAGGTTCCAGAAGCGCTGCGCGAGGATGACCGCCTGCTCTTTTTTGTCCATTTCGCCCTTCTGCACCCGCGCCCAATGGCAATGGAGGTGATTGATCGGAACGATGATGAAATCGAACTTGTCGAAATGCTTGCGGCTGACGCCGACGACGCTGTAACGGTCCATATCCGCTTCGCAGCCGAAATGGAAGGTGATGCCGTCCGCCTGCGGCAGAGGAAGCGCCTTGTTGATATTGTCAAAGCCCGCCCAGGTGCCCGAAGCGCAGGGAACGTCGGCGTCCCAGAAGTGGTCGGTGAGGCAGATGTGCTTGTAGCCTGCCTTCACGCCGTGCGCGAGGATGGTCTCGGGATTCTGCTCCGGGTCGTTCGAGCAGGGAGAAAGACGGGAATGGATGTGGAGGTCGTGGTCAAGAACGTATTTCATATTGTTATCCTCTTTTCTGAGATATTATAGAGTTCATCGGTTCGCAAGCATGAATTCTTCGAGCCCGGCGTCGGAGCAGCGCCCGTTTTCACCCTTCACGAGCAGACGGACGGCGTTCTTAAAGGAGCGCTTCGCCGTGCGCGCTTCGAGGACGATATCAACGAAGTCGCCCTCGGCTTTGGCGGTGTAAACGCCGAGGGAAACGCTTCTGCCGTTTCCGGTGACGGCGGTTTTTTCGACGAGGTTCCCCGCGGTGCCGAAGCGGCAGACGATCTCCTCCGGCTCGTCATCGAGGATCGCGAAGACCTCGACCGTCACGTCCTCGCCCTTTTCGTAAATCAGCTTGCCGTAGCGGAGCGAGAGATTCAGCGGCGCAAACGCCTTTGCCACCTGATACAGCGCCTGCTTCGGGTTCAGAAGATAGTCGGTCATCGAGGTGCAGGAGACGTTCGGATAGGGCTCGTTGAGCTGCCAGATCACGCTGCCGCTGTTGCGGAAGGCGCGGCGGCGGTTTGCCTCGACGGCGTAGCGGAGACCCTCCGCCTGCATGAACTGCGAGCGGACGATCTGCGTTTCCAGCGTTTCCGGCTTGCCGAAGATCGGGTTGTCGCGGTCGTTCGTGTCCCACCACGCGCCGTGATGACGCCAGACGTGGTTTGCGCCCATGCTGTCCGGACGGAGGTTCTTTTCGGAGAGGAAGGTACGGAGCGTGTCGATCTGCGCAAGACCGTCCACGCCGAATTCGCTGTGGAAGAGGCTGTCCGAACGGTTGAAGAAATCGTAGTGACCGACGACGCCGAGATATTTCCAATGACCGTGTACGTCGTGGTTGTCGTCGGGTTCGGAGGAGCGGACGACGTCGTTCGGACCGCTTGCCGAGGTGGGAAGCATCGGAACGTGCGGCGCGTAGACCGTAACGACCCCGAGCAGCATCCCGATCGTCTCCTCCGAAAAATCGGCGGGGAGACACCACTGCGGCTGTCCGGCGAGCCATTCGTCGTGCTCGACCGAGAAAAGCTCGTTGCCGCCGCTGAATACCGCGAGGGACGGATGATTGCGGAGGGTCTTTGCCGCGTAAACGGCGGTATCGTGCAGCGCGTTCTGGAATTCCGGGATCTTCGACGGGCAGTTTTCAATGCCGGAGGAGGACTGATTGAACTCCTGCCAGACCATAATGCCCATTTCGTCGCAGAGCGAATAGAAATATTCGTCCTCGATCAGCCCGCCGCCCCACACGCGGAGCAGGTTGATGTTCGCGTCCCGGGCGATTTCGAGCAGTTTTTTCATCTTTGCCGGGTCTTCATAGCAGGAATGGTCGAGCGGAGCGAGGTTGGCGCCCTTGGCGTAGACCTTTTTCCCGTTGACCGTGAAGACGTAGTCGAGCGCGCCGAGCGGCTTGTTGTCGTTCGGGGTCAGACGGAGATCGCGGAAGCCGACCTTTTTCACATAGGTATCGACGACCGCACCGTCCTTCAGGACCGTCAGGGTCAGATCGTAGAGCGGCTGATCGCCGAAGCCGTTCGGGTACCAGAGCTTCGCGTTTTCGACCTTCACGCGGGTCTTCGCCTGATTCTTTTTCACCGGGATCTCGGTCTCAAAACCGCCGATCTCCGCTTTGACGGTCAGCCCGTCGGTCTTGCCGTGCAGGGTGACGTAAAGCTCGGCGTCCCCGTCGGTCCCGACCGGCTTGAAATAGAAATCCTCGAGACGGACCTCCGGGAAGGAACGGAAATACACCGGGCGGAACAGCCCGATCGAAATGAGACGGGTACACCAGTCCCACTGGTAGTTGAAGCGGGATTTGAGATAGCGGACGCGGCTCGTATAACCGATCTGCCCCATTTCCTCGGGGGCGTTTTCGAGAACGACCGCCACGGTGTTTTCCCCGTCGCAAAGGAGGTCGGTCACGTCGGAAACGAAGGGAAGGAACATATTTTCCGAGACGCCGAGGAGCTTTCCGTTCAGATAGACGTGCCCGCGGAAGTCGATCCCCTCAAGAACGAGTTCGGTTTTTTTCCCCGGGATCGGGTGGAATACGACCTTCGACGTGTAGACCCACCACATATCGGCGACCCAGCGCGCCTTGAAGCTGTTCAGCTCGAAGTTCGGGTCTTCGATATAGCCGACCTTCACGAGCGCGTCGTAAAGCGAGCCGGGGACCGTGACGGGAACGGCAGGCATCAGCCCGCAGTTCTGCGCGCCCGTCTCCGCGATTTTGGTCTGAAACGGGACGTAGGGAAAATAGGGTTCGGCGGAGAATTCGGTGATTTTCGTGATTTTCACGGTTTATTTCCTCCCTTTTCGGTCAGATTTTTCGGAAGAACGCGCGGGCGAGGCGTGCCGCCTCGGGATCGGAGAATTCCTCCGCGCGGGCAAAAAGATGCGAGGTGTCGAAATCGACGTGGCGGAAGGAGAGGGCGCCGTCGACCGAGACGATATAGTCGCCGCAGCGGTGGCTTTCAAAGCTGCCGAAGCGGTAGGAAAGGCTGCCCGGATTGATCACGAGCTTCCCGGTGCCCGCCGCACCCGCCCACAGGAGATGGGAGTGACCGTAGATCATACGCTTTTCGGGAGAGGCGGAACCGGGGAATTTCTTCGAAAAACGCTCGTTGAAAAAGGCGCGGAGATCGCGCTTCGGGAGCTGCTCCTCCACGTAGGTGTCGGAAGGGGAAAGCTCGTCCGGCTGATGGCAGAGGTAGTAGTCGATCCCGTCGAGCGTAAAGGTCGTTTCGTGCGGGAGGGAGGAGAGGAAGGCGTATTCCCTGTCGCCGAGCTCTGCGTAGGTCAGCTCCTGAAAGTTCGCGGGCTTTTTCGTCCGGTCGACGACGGCGGGACGGTTTTTCAGGATCGCCTCGTCGTGGTTGCCGAGAACGGCAAAGAGGATATCGCGGTGATCGATGAACCAGTCGACCGTTTCTTTCGGGTTGAAACCGAAGTCGATCATGTCGCCGGCAAAGATGATATAGTCGGCGTCGGACTCTTTTTCCCAGACAGCGCGAAGCGAATCGACGTTGCCGTGGGTATCGGAAATGATGAGAAGCTTCATAGGGACCCCCATAGTATTCGTTACCCACAGAATAGCACAAAAAGGAGGATTTGTCAATGGAAACGGGCATTGAGCCTAAAGTCTTCCGCCATAAGCGGGAAGAACGGAGAACACACCGCTTTTCCATTTTCCTCTTGCTTTTTCCGGCGGGATATGATAGGATAACGGTAGAAATCATTTCCGAAAGGAAGGAGACCCGTTATGTCCGAATTCATTCTTCATTCCATTCTGAATTCTCCCGTTCGCGCCGACCGCCTCGCGATCCAGTCCCGCCCGGCGCTGAATCAGCTTGAGGCGCGCGAGGACGTTCTGCCCCTGCTCCGCTGGACGGCGAAGGGCTGCACGCCGGTCAAAGCGATCTATAACCGCTATATCGGCGCCCTGCACGTCACCGTCCGGGACGACGACGGCAAAGAGCGCACCGAGCAGTACGGCTGCGGCTTCGCCCCGTATTTTCACTTTCACCCGGTAGCGGAGGACCGGCTTTACAGCCTCGACCCGCTCGCCTCGACCGGAAAGGCGGGGCAGACCGTTCTTCTCGGCGACTCCCTCTACGATAACTGGAAGACCTCCTCCGCCGACCTGATCACCGACACCGAGGTGCAGAATTTCGGCGTCGGCGGCTTCACCGCGGGAAACGTCCGCGATATCACCCTGCCCCGTCACGCCCTCGCGGTCTCTCCGAAGCGCATCCTGCTCCACGTCGGAGTCAACGATATGTTCCAATGCGGGCAGAGCCTTGACGCCTTCCTCGCGGAGGTACGCAGTCTGATCGCAAGGATCCACGAGTGCCTGCCCGAAACCGTCGTCTGCTTCGTTTCGATCATCCGTCCGACCGATATCGCCCCCACCGTGACCGGGCTCGTAGGCGAGGCGGCGGACGCAAGACGGAAACAGGTCGACGACGCGAACGCCGCGATGAAGGCGCTTGCCGAAAGCGGCACTGATCCGTTCTTCCGCTATTACGACGCCGAGCGTGCCTATCAGGACGAAAACGGCAGAAGCATCCCCGCGCTCTTCTATCCGGACGGCATCCATCTTCTCCCCGCCGCCTATCCCGCGTGGGGAAAAGCGCTCGCCGAGGAGATCGCGAAAAACGGCTGACCGAAAGCACGTTTTCCCTTTCCCGCAAAACCGGGGGGCTGCCGCACCGACGTGCGGCAGCCCCTTTTTTCATTTTGCTCTTGCGTTTTTTCGGGATATATGATACTATAACGGTAGAAATACCTTTTACTTCCATTCCGCAAACGAAAGAAACAAAGGAGAAACACCATGAACTGCCCCGAATGCGGAGCCCCCTGCTCCGAAAACGCGCGCTTCTGCCCCAAATGCGGCAAGCCCGTCCATGGCAAAGCCCCCGAAAACAAAGGCTTTTTTGCCCGCCTCACCGACGCGGTGAAGGACCTCGTCACCCATCCGAAAAAACTGATCCCCACCTTCGTTCTGGTCGGGATCTGGCTTCTTTTCTCGCTGCTGTCGGCGTTCGGCGTCAATCTTCCCTTCCTCCGCACGCTCTATACGGTCACCTACGCAAACGGCGGTATGTACGGCGGGATCGTCGGCGCGGTCGGCGGCATCTTCGGCAAAGCGGTTTTTGCCGGGGTCGTGAACGGCATCGTCCTGACCCTGTGCGAAAAGAAAAATCCCTTCAGCACGCTCGGGAAAGAACTTCCCGAGGTCATCCGTAAAGCGTCCGCGAACGGAATGACCGCCGCCTCTCCCTTCCTCATCGGAAGCGGCGTCGGAATGTTCCTTTACTGGTTCTTCAATATCACCTCCGCTCCGGTCAACTGCGGCGTTGCCGTCGCCGGTGCGGTCGGTTCTCTCCTCGCGCTCGGCGGAAGCGGGAAAAAGGGGCTTCTCTTCTCCCTGCTCACCGATCTCCCCGCGAAATTCTCCAAAGGGAAGCTGCCGGATAAGGTCACGGTCAACCGCGTGCTGACCGGATTCTCGGCGGGCTTCCTCGTCGGTCTGCCGATCACCCTTGCGCGGTTCCGCTGGCTGCCCCCCGTCGTCGGCGCCGTGCTGCTCGCCGCCGGGATCACCCTCGGGAGCGTCGGGAAAAAGGGAATGAAGCGCGCCGCGGCAGCTACGGCAGCCTTCCTTCTCGCGTTCGGCTCCCTTTTCCCGTTTTTTGCAGTTCCGGTCTCCTCCGAAGATTCCCTGCCCAAGGGCTACGTTGATCCCTACGAGGTCTTCGGGGAACAGAGCGGAAACACGAACGATTATATCGGCAAAGCGGCGTCGCTCTATCTCGTTCCGGAAAGCACCGCAAGCGGTCTTTACGAAGTCAGCCTGTCCTCTTACGTCACCCCCGCGGAAAAGATTCCCGCGCTGACGGCCGAAGGAGAGGGCTTCACGATCGACCGAACGGGAGCCCATAAGACCCTGACGTTCACCGGGAAAATGGAATTTTCGATGCCCGGATACAAGGGCAGCCTTATGGACTACTCCGACCACCTCTTCACGGGAACGGATTCGTTCAGCGTCGGTATCACCGACCCGATGATAAACGGCGTTCTCATTTATTACTCCTGTGCGGGAACGGAAACCGCGTCCTATTCCGATACCTTCAACGGAAAAACCGATGGGGACAGCCTCTCCTGCAAGATCGCCGGCAACGGTCTGACCGCGTACTACGAGGTAGACGGCAGTACGTTCTACTGCTGCTTCAAAATGCCGGGCGACGTCTCGGGTCTCGCTCCGCTCATTCTGAAATTCCGCATCGCCGGCGTCATTCCCGCCGAGGGCTCGTACGTTTCAAGCGACGAAGAGACCGGCGACGACCCGGATTACGTTCCTTACCGCGGAAGGCTTACCTATACGAGCGGAAGGACCAACAAGCGCGGTCAGCCCTTCCCCGACCTGATGGATTTCGATATGGACGGCGAGATCACCTGGGCGGACGTCATTATCCAGAGCGAGCTTTCGCACAATCCCGACTATCTTGATCTTCCTCTTTCTCCCGCAGCGATCGCCGCGATCGCGCTTGCAACCGCCCTCCTCGGCGGCGCGGGCGGGATCGTCGGCAGCGCGGCGGGAAGCGTGCTGAGCGAGGCGGCTTCGGCTGCCGTGTCTGCCGGAGAAGCAGCCGCGGAAACTGCGGTTGAAACCGCTGCGGAAGCTGCTGCCGCGAACGCTTCTTCCCTCCCGGACCTCGGAAACGGAATCACCCGTGACGAGGACGGCGATCTGAATGTGATCGACCCCGTGACCGGAGAGCACCGTCTGTACAAGGCAAACGGCGACGGGACCTACACCAATCCGATGACCGGCGCGACCTACACCGAAAGCGAGCTTGCCGCCGCGCAGGAGAGCAGAACCGAAAACGCCGGACTCCTCCGTGAAGACGCGCAGACGGCAGCGGAAGCGGTCTCCGCGCAGCGGGAGGACAACCGGAAGGCATCCTTCTACGACGAAGAGGCGAAGCGCGAAAAGGCGGAAGCGGCAAAAGAAGAGGCACGCGAGGCTTATCTGACCGGACTCGGTAAAAAATACGGCGTCGATCCGACCGACGAAGGCGCCCTGCGGAAAGAGATCGGCGCGGAGCAGGCAAAAGCCGAGATCGAAAGCTACGAGCATCTTGCGGAAGCGGACGAGATCAAGGATAAGCAGGAATACCTCGAAACCGTAGAAAAGACGGCGGACGTCTCGGTCGACGTGCTTGCCGAGGTCACGGGACGGAAGGATATCAAGGCGGCGTACACGGCGACGAAATCGACGCTCGTCGGTGCCTCCGAGGCGCACGCCGAGGGAAGAAGCGTTCTCGCCGGTGCCGCGAAGGGCGCCGTCGAGGGTGCCGTTGATATCGCCGTCGACAACGTGGACGGTGCTGCCGCCAAGATGGCTGCCAATATGGCAGGCGAGACCTACAAGAGCGCGCTGGACGCCACGGTCAAGGGCGAAAACGTTGCCGAAGCCGCGCTGAAGGGCTTCGGAGAGGGCGCGCTGAAGGGCTCGGTGGACGTCGGCTTCGACGCCGCGGGCGATCTGGCAAAGGGCGTGCTCGGCGATTCCGCGGACGACGTCGTAAAAAGCGTCCTCGGCACCGAGGTCACCAAGGAAACGCTCACCGACGCGACGAAGGCACTCGCTTCCGATATGACGAAGGAAGCGGTCGACAGCGCCTTCAAAATGCCCGGCGAAGACTGATTTCTCCGAATAAACGAAAAAGATCCTTCCGGAAGCAATTCCGGAAGGATCTTTCTGTTTAAGGAAACTCAGGGCAGCAGCAGGATCGAGATCCCGACGAGGATGAGCACCGCGGGAACGAGGAAGGGTCCGCATTTTTCCAAAAAACGGCGCAGAGAAGGAAACGAAGCGAGCTTTGAACCCGCAAAGCAGAACAGCCCCGTCATAAGAAGGCAGAGCGCGCAGCAGACGAGGATCCGAAAGGCAGAGGAAAGCGGGGCGGTCTTATGCGCCGCGAGTTTGCCGAAAAGCGGCAGAAACACGGCGACGAAATCCCCGCCGTCCGCAAGTGCGACCAGTGCGACCGGGACCGTGCCGGGGGCTGCCGTCCTCTGGAGGCAGTGCCGGCGCTTGCCGACCAGTATTTCATGCAGAATGAAATGCGT
>JAKSPT010000033.1 GCA_024404495.1 Lachnospiraceae bacterium | reverse complement strand
TCTGCTGGATCTTGCCCTCGTTCATAACGACGACGGTATCCGACATCGAAAGGGCTTCCTCCTGATCGTGCGTGACGAACACGAAGGTGATGCCCAGCTCTCTCTGGATGTTCTTCAGCTCGACCTGCATATCCTTGCGGAGCTTGAGGTCAAGCGCGCCGAGAGGCTCGTCCAGAAGGAGGACCTTCGGATTGGAGATCAGAGCGCGCGCGATCGCGACACGCTGCTGCTGACCGCCCGAAAGAAGCGTAACGGAACGCTTTTCAAAGCCGAGCATATTGACGGTTTTGAGCATTTTGGTGACGCGTTCCCTGACTTCCGCCTCGGGGGTATGCTTCAGACGGAGGGCAAACGCGATATTTTCGTAAACGTTGAGATGGGGAAACAGTGCGTACTTCTGGAAAACGGTATTGACCGCGCGCTTATAGGCGGGAACGCCGTTCACCTTTTCGCCGTTGAGGAAAACTTCACCTTCGTCGGGATCGACGAAGCCCGCGATGATGCGGAGCGTGGTCGTTTTCCCGCAGCCGGAGGGACCGAGCAGCGTCACGAACTCTTTGTCGTGAATATCAAGGCTGATCCCGTCAAGGACCTTTTCGCCGTCGAATTCCTTCGAGATGGCGGACAAACGAATGACTTCTTTGGTTTGTTCGATCATGGTTACCGTACCGTGCTTCCTATGCGTGCTTCGGAAAAAGACGCCGGATGAGCCTGCCTTTCAAAATATTAGATTCGCCAATCGCCTCGCGCATATAATATGCCGAAAACAGACATATTCCGACACCGTAAAGCGGAATACGGATGTATTGTAACAGATATGGAACCAAAATGCAATAGTTTTTGAAAAAAACCGAAAATTCTTCATTTTTCACAAAAAAACGGGATTGGTCGCGGTCTCCTTGAAAATTTCAACAAAAAAACGGGGTTTCCTCCGGAATCCTCCGTTTTCCTCTGCTTTTCTCCGCTTCCGAGAGATCATTTCTTCCTTGTCATCGTCAGAAAAAGACATACCGTAAGGAAGAAAAGCGAGGGGTCTCCCTCCCCGAAAAACAGAAAATAGACCGAAGCGCACCAGAGCGGTATCAATGAAAGGAACGACGCGGCGCCTGCGTATTTCCGCACCGCATCGGGGGGCAGGGAGAGCGAAAGAACCGCAGTCAGCATTTCACCGCCGTCAAGGATCCCGACAGGAAGAAGATTCAGAAGCGCGAGGACAAGATCGGAGAGCAGAAAGAGCGCGACCCTTCCGTCCGACCGGAACGGAAGCAGAAGGAGTGCCGAAAGAAGATTCGCCGCGATCCCGGCGGAGGAAACGATAAGATCGGTCCCGAAGCCCGAAAGCCTTCTTCCCTTTTCAATCACCGCGCCGAAGGGCGTGACGAGAACGCTTTTCACCTCGGTGCCGGTCAGCGCCATCGCAAGGAAATGCCCTGCCTCGTGCAGAAACGCCGCCGCGAGATTCGGAAGCAGTATCTCCCCTCTGCCCGAAAAGAACATCAGCACGAAATAGATCACGGTCTGCCGCCCGACGCGGACGGTAGGACGGCCTTGCGCAAAAAATCGCTCCCGAAAAATTCTCAAACCTATTGTCACCCCGCAAAAAATATGTTATACTGTAAAAAATGACTGTGTGAAAAGAATGAAAGGTCAGGTTTCCGCCATGTACGATCCGCTCGGTCTGTATTTACATATCCCGTTCTGTCTGAAAAAGTGCGCCTACTGCGATTTCTACTCGGTCACAGATCACTCGCTCGTTGACCGCTATATCAACGCCCTCCTCCTGCATATGCAGGATTATTCCGCGCCGCTGATCTCCCGTGAGGTCGATACCGTTTTCATCGGCGGCGGCACGCCCACCGTTCTCGGGAAGCACGGACTGACCGAGATCCTCGAAGGGATCAACGAAAACTTCAACGTCACCGAGGACGCCGAGATCACGGTCGAATGCAATCCCGCGACGGTCACCCTTTCCGATCTCAAAGCCCTCCGCCGCGCAGGAGTCAACCGCCTTTCGATCGGTCTGCAGAGCACCGACGACCACGAGCTGGAAGCGCTTTCGAGGATCCATACCTACGACGAATTCCTCGAGACCTACCGCAACGCGAGAAAAGCGGGCTTTGATAACATCAACGTCGATCTGATGTACGGCATCCCGGATCAGACCCCCACCTCCCTTGCCCGCACGCTCCTCTCGGTCTGCGACCTCCAGCCCGAGCATATCTCCCTTTACAACCTGATCCTCGAAGAAGGAACGCCTTTATACGAAAAGAAGGATACGCTCGTTCTTCCGGAAGAGGCGGAAGAATTCAGGATGTATTCCGACGCCGTGGATTACCTCGAAAGCCGCGGATACCGTCAGTACGAGATCTCGAACTTTGCGAAGGAAGGCTGCGAATGCCGCCATAATCTGAAATACTGGACCCTCGGCGAATACCTCGGTCTCGGTCCCGCGGCGCATTCCTTCCTCGGCGGGCGCCGCTTCTCCTTCAAACGGGACGTCTGCGCCTATATCGACGCGATGGAATCGCCCGATGATTCCGCTTCCCCGCTCGACGAAAACTACGAGATCCGCAGTGAGGAGCGACTCGGCGAATACGTCATGCTCCGGATGCGTCTGAACGAGGGGATCGACACCCGCGATTTCGCGGAGACATTCGGACGCGATTTTGAAAAGATGTACGGAAAATATCTGAAGCTTTACGTCGAAAACGGCTTTATGACCCACAAGGGCTCGCGGTACGCCTTCACGCTGAAGGGAATGTACGTCAGCAACTATATCCTTTCCTCGATGATCGACTTCGAGGGCGGGATCGCGGACGGCATCGCTGAGGGGACCGACAAGACCTGAATTTTCCCCGCCCCGGGATTCACAAAAAGTTTACAGGAAAAGGCGAACTTTTGTTTGCCTTTTTCTTTCTTCTGTGATATACTGAAAACGAAGAAACGACCTTTTTCCCCAAATTCTATGCGAAAAAAGGAGTCCCTATGCCTATGAAGGAACAGCTTACCGATAAAGAAAAAGCCATGTACGATTTTATCTGCGATACCATCCGCCGGGAAGGCTTCTCCCCGAGCGTCCGTGATATCCAGAACGCGCTCGGCATCAAAAGTACCTCCACCGTCCATTCCTATCTGAACCGCCTTGAGGAAAAGGGCGCGATCCAGAAGGAAAGCGGCAAATCCCGCACCCTCCGCGTCGACGCGAAGGTAGGCGAGCCCTCGAGAACGACCGTAAAGGTGCCGATCGTCGGCAGGGTCACCGCCGGAATGCCGATCCTTGCCACCGAAAATTTTGAGGGATATTTCGACTTCCCGCTGATGAACCGCTCCTACGCCGGCAATTCCCTCTTCGCGCTGCGCGTGCGCGGGACGAGCATGATCGGCGTCGGGATCATGGACGGGGACGTCATCGTCGTCAGAAAACAGTCGGCAGCCGAAAACGGCGATATCGTCGTCGCGCTCGTCGGTGAAGAGGCGACCGTGAAGACCTTCTACAAGGAAAACGGTCATTTCCGTCTCCAACCCGAAAACCCGACGATGGAACCGATCATCGTGGACGAGGTCATCATTCTCGGACAGGTCATCTCCTCCTTCCGCTTCTATTTCTGATCGGAGGAGCTTATGGATTCTCTTACCGTCGGCGGAAAGACGAAAAAGGCGCTGCTTTACGCAATGCTGCTTCTTTGTCTTTTTCTGCCGCTGCTCAATCATTTCGGGCTTCAGCTCTTCTACGCGCTTGAGATCGACGGGAACGTCGCATACAAAAAGATCGCTCCCTTCGTCGTGAACGTGATCGAGTTTTTCAACGCCGTCGCGGTCGTCTCCTCCTGCGCGATCGTCGTTTACCCCGTGCTGCACGGGACGATGCGCGATACGAAGCCGCTTCTGATCCTCGGCTCGGTCTGCACCGCCGTGATGCAGCTTCTGCCGCTCGGCGTCGCTTACTTTTCACTGACCGACAATCTGTTTTCACTCAACGTGAAGATCCTGCTTCTGAACGTCCTTCTCAATACCGTCATATTCCTCCTGCTCTTCCTCGCGGTTTTTGCCATAGCGGCGATCGTAAGGGTGCGTTGGGGACTGTCGGAAAAGAATAAGGGCATCCCGGTCGGCGCTCCGATCGGAAACCGGATCTTTTCTCTGAAAAACGCTTCCCTTCGCACGCTGCTCTTCTCCGCGCTTCTTTACTTCTGCGTCGCGCTCGCGCAGGCCATCCCCGCTACAGCGGCGGATTTTTCCGAATACGGTCTGCCGATGAATATGAACGAGCTTGTTTACATCATCGACCCCTACGTCACGGCGATCCTCTATTTCCTCATCGGTTATTTCGTGATGGTCGGTCTCTTCGCCTTCTTTGACCGCGCGGCGGAAAAAGACGCGGCAACCGAATAAAACAATAAACGAAAATGCTCCCTCCGGTCTGACCGAAGGGAGCGTACTTCATTTGATATCAAGCTCGGGAGGAACGTCTATCTCGTCGGAGACGTACTTCCCGTTTTTCTTCCGCTGCCGGACGCATTCGGTCAGAAGATACTCGATCTGACCGTTCACCGAGCGGAAATCGTCCTCAGCCCACGCGGCGATCGCTTCGTAGAGCTTTGCTGAAAGCCGCAGCGGGATCTGTTTCTTACCGTTATCGTCCATATCAGTACAGACTGCCCGAATTCACGACGGGCTGCGCGTCGTGGTTTCCGCAGAGCACTACGAGCCGATTCGACACCATCGCCGCCTTGCGTTCCTCATCAAGCTCGACCGTCCCGTCCGCGGCAACACGTTCGAGCGCCACTTCAACCATACCGACCGCGCCGTCGACGATCATCTTTCTCGCGTCGATGATCGCGGAAGCCTGCTGACGCTGCAGCATCACCGCGGCGATCTCGGTCGCATAGGCAAGATAGGTGATCCTTGCTTCAAGAATCTCGATCCCGGCGATCGCGACGCGGTCCTGAATCTCATCCCTGATCTTCGCGGCAACGATCTCACTCGATCCGCGCAGGCTGCCGTCGTCTGCTATGCCGTCACCGGTCGTATCGACGTTCGGCGCGACGTCATAAGGATAGACACGGACGACGTTGCGGAGCGCGCTGTCACACTGAAGCGAAATGTATTCCTTGTAGTTGTCAACGTCGAAGACCGCTTTTGCGGTGTCCTTGATGCGCCACGTCACCGCGATGCCGATCTCGACCGGGTTGCCGAGGCAGTCGTTGACCTTCTGACGGTTGTTGTTCAGGGTCATGATTTTCAGGGAAATCTTTTTCGATACCTTTTCCGTTTTGACCTGCTGATTGCCGTTGACGTCAAACGAAACGCCCGAAGCGACGGTGGAAACGTCGCCGCTCTGATTCAGCTTGGTCTGCGCGGCGGGGTTCACCGCGACGCAGAAGGGATTGACGTAGAAGAAGCCGTCCCCGCGCAGCGTACCGTAATATTTACCGAAGAGGGTGAGAACAACGGCCTCCTGCGGTCCGAGGACGACGAGCCCCTTGAACATTACGATGAGAATGGGAAGCAGGATCGCAAGAACCGGGATAAATTCCTGATCGTCTTGTATTGACAGATAAATGAATCCTCCAATATCTGCGATCAGAAGCAGAATGATGAGGAGCAGTGCCGCCATACCGTGTTTTTTGTTCGTTAAAAGTTTTTCTTTCATACTTAAAGTTTCCTTTCTGATATCTTTTTGATATCACTAATATCATATCACAGAAAAAAAGAAATGTCAATATCTTCCGCACGAAGAATTGACATTTCTTTCAGTATAAGGCTTAAGGCTTAAGGCTTAAGGCTTAAGGCTTAAGACTTTTTTCACCAATACTTCCTGTCGAGCGAACGCAGACGGACCGCCTCGGCGATATGCGCCATGCCGATCGTCTCTTCTCCCGCGAGGTCGGCGATCGTTCTTGCGACGCGGAGGATGCGGTCGTGTCCGCGCGGAGAAAGCCCCATCGAATCGAACGCCTGACGCAGCAGTGTGGACGCTTCGTCGGTCATCCGGCAGTAGGTACGGATCTGACGGCTGTTCATCTGCGCGTTGCAGAAGATCTTCCCTCCGTCCGCCTCAAAGCGCTTCGCCATGATCTCCCTCGCACGGATGACGCGCTCCCGGATCACGGAGGAGGATTCGGCGGGGGCGGCGTTCGCCATTTCGTCAAAGCTGACCGGAGGGACCTCGACCTCGATATCGATGCGGTCGAGAAGCGGACCCGAAATACGGGATAAGTACTCCTTGATCTCGCGCGGCTTGCAGGTACACGCCTTGTTCGGGTTGCCGTAATTGCCGCAGCGGCAGGGATTCATCGCGCAGACGAGCATGAAGGAGCACGGAAATGTCACTCTGCCGCTTGCACGGGTGATCGTGATCTCGCGGTCCTCGAGCGGCTGACGGAGTACCTCGCTCGCCGTCTTGCTGAATTCCGGCAGCTCGTCGAGGAAAAGCACGCCGTTATGCGCAAGCGAGATCTCCCCCGGCATCGGATAGGTTCCGCCGCCGGCAAGCGCGACCGAAGAGAGCGTATGATGAGGAGAACGGAACGGGCGTTCCCGGATCAGCGAAATTCCGGGCGGAAGACTGCCCGCGATCGAATGGATCTTGGTCGTCTCGATCGCCTCGCGGAAGGTGAGCGGCGGCAGGATCGAGGGGATGCGCTTGGAGATCATGCTTTTTCCGGTCCCGGGAGGTCCGATGAAAAGGAGGTTGTGACCGCCAGCCGCCGCGATCTCTGCGGCGCGCTTTGCGGTCTCCTGCCCCTTCACGTCGGCAAAATCGAGACCTTCCGGCAGGAATTCGGTGTCGAACATCGAGGGATCGAAGACGCGAGGCTCGATCGGGGCGTTCCCGGTCAGATGATCGGTCAGCTCCTTCACGGTCTTTACGCCGTACACGCGCACGCCGTCAACGACGGATGCCTCCGCGACGTTATCGAACGGGACGAAAATCTCGTCCTTTCCCGCTTCCTTCGCGGCGAGCACCATACAAAGGACGCCCGTGACGCCGCGGATCCCGCCCGAAAGGGAGAGCTCACCGATGAAGCATTTGTTCCCGAGATCGGGGGAGATCTGCCCGGAAGAGGAAAGGATACCGACGAGGATCGCGAGGTCGTAGGCGGAGCCCTGCTTCTTGCGGTCAGCGGGGGCAAGATTGATCGTCAGTTCCCCGTCCGGAAAAGAGAAGCCGCTGTTCTCGATCGCGGAACGGATACGGTCCTTCGCTTCCTTGACGGCGGCGTCCGGAAGACCGACGAGGAAAAAGTTTTCAAGACGGTTGGAATAATTGACCTCGACCGTGACGGGAAACCCGTCGACGCCGATCAGTCCCGCGGAATAAGCGGTGGATAACATACTCGTCAAACTCCCTTCATAAGGATTACAGCCATTCCCCGTTCCGTACCGTATGCAGAACGGCGCCGGTCAGGGAACCGCCGAGAAAAGGCGTGTGCGTGGATCTGCCGCGCAGCAGTCCCGGCGTCACGACCCATTCGCGCCCGGGATCGGTCAGTACGAAATCGGCTCTTCCCTTTTCCTTCAGTTCGGCGTCGTACCCGAGGATCGCGGCGGGATTCAGCGAAAGAAGCTCTGCCGCTCTCCGCATCGGGATCAGCCCCGGCTGCACGAGACCGGTCATCACGGCGGCAAAAGCCGTCTGATAACCGACGGCACCCGAAACAGCGTCCTTCAGCCCGTTCTTTTCCCGATCGGAGCACGGAAAATGGAAGGTCGTTACCGCGTCTGCCGTTCCGTCGGCAAGCGCCTGACGGACGGCTTCCCGATCCGCCTCGGTGCGGAGCGGGGGTGAAAGCTTCGCCGACGCGCCGTAATAAAACAAATCGGATTCGGTAAAGGAAAACGAATACACCGGAACGTCGCAGGTCACGTTCCCTCCGCCGTATTTCGCCTCGCGTACCCTTTGCAGCGCCCGCGCCGTCGTGATCCCGGTGATATGTATCTTCCTCCCGGTCACGGCGGAAAGGGTCAGAGCGCGCTGAACGGCAAGCTCCTCGGCAACCGGAGAGGTGCCGGGCAGACGGAGCCTTTTCGCGGCAGCGCCGTCATGAAAGCCGGTCTCCCCTTCGGGATCGCGGCAGGAAAGCAGGATAACGGCGTCCTCGGGAAGAGAGGAAAGCGCCGAAAGCAGGAATCTCGTACCGCAGCGTGCGGACGGCAGATCGGTAAAGATCCTTGCCCCCGCCTGCGTCAGACCGGAAAGGTCACTGCCGTCCTTCATTTCTCCGGCAAAGAGTACCTCGGTACGCGCGGAATCGGCGGCACGGCGGCAGCGCTCGGAATAAACGGCGGCGTCGGGCGAGGGATCGCAGGAGACCGTGCGGATATACCCGCCGCAGAGGGCGCTTGCCGTCTCGTCGGAGAGGGCGCGGGCGCTCTTCTGTCTGTCCGGAAACCCGCATAGGTCGGTGAACGCGGGGAGGATCACGCCTCCCTCGGCGTCAAAGGTTTTCGTATCGGCGGGAAGGCGGACGGTCTCTTCCCCGCTTATTTTCTGAATGAAGGCTTCCCCGCTGCCCTCACGGCAGACGAGTACGGAAAGCGGTTCCCCGAAAAGCCCGCGGGCGTTTCTGACACAGAGGTACTTTTTCTCAGTCCGTTCCATCGCTTTCCCCTTTCTTTTCGGTCTCCAGAAGATAACCGCAGCCGCGTACCGTCCGGATCAGACGGACGTCGAAGCGCAGATCGAGCTTTTTCCGCAGATAATTGACGTAGACCTCAACGATATTGCCCTCGCCCGCTTCCGGAAATACGGTTTCCTTCAGTTCTTCCTTCGTCACGGGTCTTCCGGCGTTATCGCGGAGGCGCTTCAGGATCCCGTACTCCTTTTCGGTCAAATCGAGGGAACGTCCGCGGAAGCTGACGTAACGGGAATCGGGATCGAAAAACAGTCCTGCGGGCTCCGGCTCGGGAAGCTTCGTTTCCGTTTCACCGGGACCGAAATCCCGCAGCGCCTTGATAAGCGCGGCGATATTCACGGGACGCGGAAAAAAGTTCCTTGCCCACGGTGCCTCACGGCCGTAGCAGAAAACAGGGATCTGCTTTCTCCGGATATGCTCGTACACCGACTGCGCCCTGTCGGAGCCGGAGGAAAGAAGAACGAGGGCGGGACGGTCGGATTCCCGGAAGGACGTCGAGCGGCGGACGGGAAAACCGGCGTCCTCCAGCTCGATGGAAAGCGTGCCCGCGACGGAATTCTCTTCCTCTCCGTTCGGGGCGATCAGAAGAACGTAATTGTCCACGCGGTTTCTTCCCTCCGTTCTGATAAGAAAACGGCGAAGGCAGAGCGGAAACCGTGCCTTCGCCTCATTTGCGAATGATCGTTATGAAAGATCAGGCCTTGCCGTTGGAGCCGAGGACCTCGTAGATCTTGTGGGTGACCATCTTCTTGACTTCTTCTCTGCCGACCTTGAGATATTCACGGGGGTCAAAGGCAGCGGGAGTCTCGGTGAGGACTCTGCGGACGCCGGCGGTCATCGCGAGACGGATATCGGAGTCGATATTGATCTTGCAGACAGCCATCGTGGCGGCTTCGCGGAGCATGGATTCGGGGATACCGATCGCGTCGGGCATCTTGCCGCCTCTTGCGTTGATCTCGTCGACGAGCTCGGGAATGACCGAGGAAGCGCCGTGAAGAACGATCGGGAAGCCGGGCAGACGCTTTTCGACTTCCTTCAGGATGTCGAAGCGGAGCTGGGGCTTCTGACCGGGCTTGAACTTGTAGGCACCGTGAGAAGTACCGATCGCGATCGCGAGGGAATCAACGCCGGTGCGGGTGACGAATTCCTCGACCTCTTCGGGACGGGTGTAGGAGGAATCCTCCGCCTTGACCTTGACGTCATCCTCGATGCCGGCAAGCTTACCGAGCTCGCCTTCAACGACGACGCCGTGCGCGTGCGCGTACTCGACGACCTTGCGGGTCAGAGCGATGTTGTCCTCGAAGGAGTGCTTCGAACCGTCGATCATAACGGAGGTGAAGCCGTTGTCGATGCAAGCCTTGCAGATCTCGTAGTCTGCGCCGTGATCGAGATGAAGCGCGAAATCAAGACCGGTGTCTTCGACTGCGGCGTGAGCGAGCGCCATCAGGTAAGCGGGCTTCGCGTACTTTCTCGCGCCTGCGGAGACCTGAAGGATCGCGGGAGACTTCGCCTCGGCGCACGCCTCGGTGATCGCCTGGATGATCTCCATATTGTTGATATTGAAAGCGCCGACGGCATAATGTCCTTCGTACGCTTTGCGGAACATTTCGGTAGTGGTTACGAGTGCCATATTACGTTACCTTCCTTGTTTTTGATGGATTTTGCGTTACTGTATTATGATAACGCATTTTTTCGTCAAAATCAAGTCTTTTTCCCGATTTTTTTATGAATTTGCGAAAATTTTCTGCTCCGCCGCGTTTAACCGACGAATCCGCCGCGCCTCGTATCCCCCGACGGACGGTCGACGAGCCCGAAGGAAACCGAGATCGCCTCGTCCACCCGGCGCATCACGCCGTCCTCCATGTGCCCGAGCTTTTCGCGCAGCCTGCGCTTGTCGATCGTGCGTATCTGCTCCAGAAGGATCACCGAGTCCTTCGTCAGACCGTTCGCGCCCTCTTCCCGCATGGCGGTGACACCGATATGCGTCGGGAGATCGGCTTTGCCGAGGCGGCTCGTGATCGCCGCCGCGATGACCGTGGGACTGTAACGGTTGCCCACGTCGTTCTGTATGATGAGTACCGGACGCAGTCCCCCCTGCTCCGAGCCGACGACGGGACTGAGGTCCGCGTAGAATACGTCTCCGCGTTTCACGTTCAATTTCTGATTCCTTCCTTTCTTACGCACCGTTTCCGGGTTCGTTACCGCTATTTTTTCCGTTACGGGCTCCTCTTAAACAGAACACAGCCCGTTTTCGGAAACAATTCCATTCCCATTTTATTCCGCGCGGAAAAATGCGTGTCGGATAAGGACGCCGGGTTTCCGATTTGTTCAAGAAATATCTTCAATTTATTATTGCAAAATCGCTTCCCTTATGGTATAATTGAGTATTATCGGAATTTTATGTACTGTTGCCGCGCATCTGCGGCCTACCCCGGCACAAGAAAGGATTTTTCCAAAGGAAAAAAGGTACTCTATCATGGCAGTCTATACAGAAAACGTCAGTCAGATGACCGTGCCCGTGATCGTTCTTCACGGCGTCGTCGCTTTTCCCACGATCCCGCTTTCGTTTGAGCTTGACGACGAACAGCAGATCGCGGTCTGCGAAAGGGCGGAACAGAATTCCTCCCCCATCCTTCTCGTCTCCCTCAAAGACGCGGGAGATCACGGCTTCGAGAAGGAAAAGCTCGCTCCCGTCGGCACGGTTTCCCATATCAAGCAGTTCGTCCGTCTCCCCGAGGGGAACGCGCGCGTCTTCACCGAGGGCTTCTGCAGAGCCAACGTCCTCCGCTACGTCAGCGTCGATAACGGCATCCCGACCGCGGAGGTCATCTGCAAGACGGTGACCCTCGCCGATCCCGATTCGGTCAGAGCCGAAGCGCTCGTGCAGGAGATCAAGGCGATCTTCCGTGAGATCGTCAAGCAGGTCCCCCAGATGTCTCCCGACCTGCAGAACGCCGTTCTCTCGCTCAAGAATCCCGGTCTTCTCTCGGATTTCGTCGCCTCCAACATCCTCATCACCTACGAGGATAAACAGCGCATCCTGAATGAATACGACCCCCTCGTCAGAGCCGAGACTCTCTGCGCCGTCATGAACCGTGAGCTTCTCGTCATCAGAGAGGAAATGAAGATCCGCCGCGAGGTCAAGGCTCAGATCGACGACAATCAGCGCGACTACTACCTGCGCGAGCAGATCAAGGCAATCAAGAACGAGCTCGGCGACGTGGACGACGCGGACGCAGAAATCGACGAATACCACGACAAGGTCGTAGCCGCGAAGCTGCCGAAGGAAGTGGAGGAAAAGCTCCTCAAGGAAGTCGGCAAGCTCGCGAAAACGCCCTACGCCTCCTCCGAAAGCAGCGTGATCCGTTCCTATCTCGATATCTGCCTTGAGATCCCGTGGAACACGCTCACCGATGAGAAAACCGACCTGAAATACGCGAAGAAGATCCTCGAACGCGATCACGACGGACTTGAAAAGATCAAGGAACGCATCCTCGAATACATCGCCGTCAGACAGCGCGCGCCGGGTCTCGGGAATCAGATCCTCTGCCTCGTCGGCCCTCCCGGCACCGGCAAAACCTCGATCGGGATGTCGATCGCGAGAGCGCTGAAACGGAAATACGTCCGCGTGTCCCTCGGCGGCATCCGTGACGAAGCGGATATCCGCGGACACAGAAAGACCTACGTCGCGGCGATGCCCGGCAGGATCGCGAACGCCCTTTCGCAGGCAGGCACGAGAAATCCCGTCATGCTGCTCGACGAGATCGACAAGATGACGCAGGACGCCCACGGCGACCCCGCCTCCGCGATGCTCGAGGTCCTCGACGGCGAGCAGAACAAGGCGTTCCGCGACCACTTTCTCGAGCTCCCCATCGACCTTTCGGACGTCGTGTTCATCTGCACCGCGAACTCCCTCGATGGCGTACCGCGTCCGCTGATCGACCGTATGGAGATCATCGAGCTCCATTCCTACTCCCGTCACGAAAAGCTCGCCATCGCGAAGCATCATCTGATCCCCAAGCAGCTCGAACGCCACGGACTGAAAAAGACCGAGCTTCGTCTCACCGAAAGCGCGGTCTACGAGCTGATCGACTATTACACCGAAGAAGCGGGCGTCCGTAACCTCGAGCGCGAGATCGCTTCCCTCTGCCGCAAGACCGCAAAAATCCTCGAAGAAAACCCCGGCACCGAATCGGTCCGCATCCGTGCGGAGGATATTTCCTCCTATCTCGGCTGCCGCAAGGTACTGCCCGATAAGATCTACGATTCCGACGAGGTCGGCGTCGTAAACGGGCTCGCCTATACCGAGCTCGGCGGGGATATGCTCCGCATCGAAGCGGCTTCCCTGCCCGGAAACGGCAAGCTCGATCTCACCGGTTCTCTCGGCGACGTGATGAAGGAATCTGCGCATATCGCGGTCAGCTATATCCGCGAGCACTCCTCGGAGCTCGGCGTCGATCCCGATTTCTACAAAACGAGAGACCTGCATATCCACGTTCCCGAAGGCGCCGTCCCGAAGGACGGTCCCTCCGCAGGCGTCACGCTCGTCACCGCACTCGCAAGCGAGCTTTCCGGACGTCCCGTCCGCCGCGACCTCGCGATGACCGGGGAGATCACCCTGCGCGGCAGAGTCCTCGCCATCGGCGGTCTCAAGGAAAAGACCATGGCGGCGTACAAGGCGGGCGTTCATACCGTCTGCATTCCCGCCGACAACGAACGCGACCTGAAGGAGATCGACCCCATCGTCAGAGACGCATTGGAATTCATCCCCTGCCGCCGCGTGGAAGAAGTACTGAACCGGGCGCTGGTATAAGTTTCCCCGCCCGTGAAAACCTAAATGAAGGAACCCGTATGAAGCTCAATACCCAGAACGTAAGCCTGAAGATCAGCGCCGGAACGGCGGATCAGTTCCCAAAGGAGCCGATCCCGCAGATCGTCTTTTCCGGCAAATCCAACGTCGGGAAAAGCTCGCTGATCAATATGCTGCTCGGCAGAAAGTCGCTTGCCCGCGTCAGCTCGGCGCCCGGCAAGACGATCACGGTCAATTTCTACGATATCGACAGAAAGCTCTATTTCGTCGACCTCCCCGGCTACGGCTTCGCGAAGCGCCCGCCCGAGGAAAGAGCGAAATGGTCGAAGCTGACCGACTCCTACGTCCGCTCCGCCCACTCTTCAAAAAAGCTGTTCCTGCAGCTCATCGACTGCAAATCGGGTCCCTCCGAGGACGACGTCAATATGGTGCGCTGGCTCGAAACGAACGGCGTGCCCTACGTCATCGTGGCGACCAAATGCGACAAGCCGAACAAGACCGACCGTGAAACCGTCCTGTCGATCCTCCGCGAACGCGGACGTCACGTCATTCCCTGCTCCTCCGAGACCGGAGAGGGCAAAAACGAGATCTGGGCGGAGATTTTCCGCGTAACCGGACTCTGATCCGGTATCCTGTCAGGAGGAAACCCTTTGTTACGAAATCTGTTTTCAATTGAAACGCTGATCCCTTTTCTTCTCCGTCTGCCCTGCGTGCTGATCGCCATTTCGGTACACGAAAGCGCACACGGCCTCGCCGCGGAGAAGATGGGAGACCCGACCGCCCGGCTGAGCGGAAGGATCACGATGAACCCGCTGAAGCATTTCGATCTCTGGGGCACGCTCTGCCTCGTCTTCTTCGGCTTCGGTTGGGCGAATCCCGTTCCGATCAACGCGCGAAACTTCAAAGAACCCAAAAAAGGGATGGCGCTTTCCGCCCTCGCGGGACCGGTTTCCAATCTGCTCCTCGCGCTGACCGGTGTACTGCTTTACCGCATCACGATGAAAATATTCCTTTTAACCGGTGTTCTGGTTGCCGAGGGCGCGAGCCTGTACTTCGCGATCACGGGTTTCCGGCAGACGCTCACAAACGTCTTTCTTGACTTTGAATATATTTTCATCTCGCTGAACGTCGGCTACGCGGTCTTCAATATGATCCCCTGCCCGCCGCTCGACGGTTCGCGCATCTTTCTCTTCTTCCTCCCCGAAGAGACTTACTTCAAAATCATGCGATACGAGCGGTATATCATGATCGCGTTCTTCGCGCTCCTGTATATTGGGCTGCTTGACAAGCCGCTCTCGATCGCCTGCGGCGGCGTTGAAATCGCGCTTGAATGGCTCGTCGACCGCATCCCGTTCCTCAGAATCTGAAAGAAAGAAGGCGGACTCTACGGAACCCCAATACAAGCTTGAGATCTACGAGGGTCCCCTCGACCTTCTGCTTGCGCTGATCTCAAAAAACAAGATCGATATTTCCGATATCCCGATCGCGCTGATCCTGGAGCAGTACCTCGCCTACCTTGACGAGATGCGCTCCTTTGACCTCGAGATCTCGGGTGATTTCATCGTGATGGCGTCCGAGCTGATGCTCATCAAGAGCCGTATGCTTCTGCCGAAGCCGCCCGAAGAGGACGCCGAGGACCCGAGAGAGCAGCTTGCCCGCGCGCTGATCGAATACAAGCGCGCCAAGGAAGCGATGCCGATGCTGAACGAACGCTACCGCTATTTCGGCGGCAGAGTGGTCAAGGACAGCGAGGTCATCGACACAAGCGGCGACCCGGTGGACGATATGGACGTCGAGCTGCTCAAAAAAGCGTTTGACCGTATCATTCAGCGGACCCGCGAAATGCCGCGGATGGAAAAAGCCTCAGAGCTCGCGATCCAGCGGCTTCTTGCGGCGAGGGTCGTTCCGGTCTCCGAGCGGATCGCGCACGTCATGCGGTCGCTTTACAGAAAAGGTCCGCAGACGCTGGAAACCCTCCTGCTCGAATGCGACTCCCGCTCTTCCCTGATCGCGACTTTCCTCGGCATCCTCGAGCTGATGCGTTCCCAACGCGTGAAGCTTCGGTACGCCGACGAGGATTATACCGACGCCGCGTCGAAGCCGGAGCTCGTGCTCCTGATCCTCGACCGGTCGCACAAGCGTCTGAACAAAAACGAAAGTGAGACAGAGAACCAATGAATCTTCCGGACGGTCTTTCCCGCGCGATCGAGGCGATCCTCTTCGCGGCGGGATATCCCGTGACCTATGAAAAGCTTGCCTCGGTCCTCGAGGTCGGCGTAAGAGAGATCAAAAAAACCGCCGAAGCGATGCTTCCCGCCTACGAGGACAGAGGCATTCAGCTCCTGCTGTTTGAAAACTCCTGCCAGCTCTGCACAAAGGAAGAACACGAGCCGATGATCCGCACCGCGCTCGGCATCAAGGGTGCCGGAGGTCTCTCCAACTCCTGCCTTGAGGTGCTTGCGATCGTCGCCTACAATCAACCGGTCACCCGCGCGTTCATCGAGCAGGTTCGCGGCTCCGACAGCTCCTACGCGATGAACATCCTGACCGACCGCCATCTGATCGAGGTCACCGGGCGCCTTTCGGTTCCCGGAAAGCCGATGCTCTATTCCACGACAGAGGATTTCCTCCGCGTTTTCGGGCTCGGTTCGGTAAACGATCTGCCGGAAACGGAGCTTTCCGTCCCGGATAACGAAGCGAAAACTGCTCCGGTCGAACCGGAAAACGCCGAGACGGAAATCACGGAAGACGCTCCCTCGGAAGCCCCGGAGGAGAAACCGGAAGACGAGCGGGGCGAAGAAGCAACGCAGAACTGATCCCGCCCGGACGGGCAATTCCCAAAGAAAGGCGGTGACGTACCGTGGGATGGATCATCTTCGCAGGGATCCTGCTTTTACTGTTCGGTCTCGCGATGACGTGGATAAAGATCCGCGTCGGGTACGACACCGAGCTGTCCCTTTCGGTGAAGATATGGTTCTTCACGATAAAGATCCTTCCGTCAAAGAAAAAGATCCCGAAGGCGCGCGACTTTGAGATCGACCGCTTCCGCAGAATGCGGATCAAAAAACGGGCCAAATTCATCAACAAACAGCGCAAAGCAGCCGCCAAAAAAGAAAAGAAGGCGGCAGCGAAGGCAAAAAAGAAAGCCGATAAAAAGGCGGCGAAAAAAGCAGGCGTCAAGCCGAAGAAGAAGCGGTCGCTGAAGCAGACCGTCGATTGGATATTAAGGCTGATCAACGACGTGGTCTTCGCCGTCGTCAGATGCTTCGGAAAGCACCTCCGCGTGGACGTGGCAAAGCTTCACGTCGTCGTTGCCACCGGTGACGCCGCGAAAACGGCGGTCACCTACGGTGCCGTCACGCAAGGCGCCGCTTACCTTCTCACCCTTCTGTCCGAAACGATGCATTTCGATTATGAAAAGCAGGCTGACGTTTCGATATGGACCGACTTCCTCGCCGAAAAAAGCAAGGTTTCGGCGGATATCACCTTCCGCCTTCGTATCTGGCATTTCTTCGCGATCCTGAACACCGCAATCTTCGGATTTTTCAAATCCCTCAAACATAAATAAAGGAGATTACCATCATGGCAGAAAGCAAACTCAACGATATGATCACCGCCTCCCTCGAAAACATCCGCGAGATCGCAGACGCAAATACGATCATCGGGAATCCCATCGAAGTCAACGGTACCGTGATCATTCCCGTTTCCAAGGTCTCCCTCGGTTTTGCTTCGGGCGGAACCGATTTCCTCTCCAAGAACGGCGCCGCCGTCAAGGCTGCCGACAGTCAGAACGCCGCAAAGGGCAGCGTCCGCGTTCCCTGCTTCGGGGGCGGCGGCGGAACCGGCGTGTCGATCACTCCGGTCTGCTTCGTCGTCGTGAAGAAGGACGGCGAGACCGAGCTGCTAGACCTCGCCGGCAACGTCCCCACGCCCGCCGCGGTGTCGATCGTCGATACGATCAGCGGTCTGATCGAGAAATCCCCCGAGCTCATCACCAAGGTGAAGACCACCTTCGGCAAGAAGAAGGACGCAGACGATCTCGACGACGAAGAGATCGAAGAGGGCGCCGACAGAATCATTGACAAGGAGCTTGCCAAAGAGGCGAAGAAAGCCGAAAAAGAGGCAAAGAAAGCCGAAAAGGCAGCTATGAGAGCCGAGAAAAAGGCGGAAAAGGAAGCGGAGAAAAAAGCCGAGGCATAATCGGGCTTTACGATTTCATAAGGTAAGGAAAAACCGAAAGGAAACTGCCTTATGAAAAAAGCCGTTTCGTGCATACTGCTGTTCCTTTGTCTGATCCACGCGTTTTCCGCGGCGGTATTTGCGTATTCCGCCGAGGCGTACTGCGTCGTGGAGACGGAAAGCGGAGATACCGTTTTCGCGTCGAATGAAAACAAACGTCTTCCTATGGCGAGCACGACGAAGATCATGACGGCGCTTCTTATGCTCGAGCTGTTCGATCCCGCCGAAACGGTGTCCGTACCCCGGGAAGCCTGCGGTACGGAGGGATCGAGTGTGTATCTCATCCCCGGCGAGGAAATGACCGTCGAAGCGCTCGTCAGCGCCATTCTGCTGAACAGCGCGAACGACGCCGCCGCTGCGGGGGCGATCCTTGCGGGAGGGAGTATCTCCTCCTTCGCGGAGATGATGAACGAACGCGCGGAAGAGATCGGGATGAAGGACACCCGTTTCGTCAATCCGCACGGACTTGACGACGAGGGGCATTTTACCACGGCGCACGATCTTGCGCTCCTCATCCGTGAAGCGATACGGAACCCGGACTTTCTGCGTATTTCCGGTACCTACCGCACAGAGATCCCGCTGAACGGCACGCCCGGAGAAAGACTGCTCATCAATCACAATAAGCTGCTCCGTACCCTGCCCGGCTGTATTTCCGGGAAAACCGGTTATACGAAAGCCGCGGGCAGATGCCTCGTCAGCGTCTGCGAGAGGAACGGCGTCACCCTTGCCGCGGTCACTCTGAACGACCCCGACGACTGGGACGATCACGCGGCGCTTTACGAAGCCGCGTTTCCGCTCTTTACGGCGGTCTGCCCGGCAGAAAAAAACGAATGGCGCTTCGATATCCCTGTCACGGGAGGCACTTCCGGGCTCGTGACCGTTTCCAATCCGGAAGCGTTCCGTACCGTCCTCCGCCGTTCCGCAGACGGAGGCGAGCCGGAAATCACGGTACGACCCGTCCTTCCGCCTTCCCTTTCCGCTCCGGTGGAAGAGGGAAAAACGGTCGGAAGTCTCGTCTTTTTCCGCGGAGATACGCCGATCGGATCGGTTTCGCTGAACGCCGAAACCGGGATCCCCCAAAAAGAAGAAGCGCTTTCCTTCTGGCAGAAGCTCTGCCGGTTTTTCAGAAAGCTGTTATCCACCCCGCTTACTCTGTGAGCGGACGACTATATAAAGGAAGCAACGCGAAGGGTCTTCCCTTCGTTACCGATTATGGAACCTGTCAGATTACAGAAATATCTTTCCTCCGCCGGGATCACGTCAAGACGGAAAGCCGAGGAGGAGATCGAAGCCGGGCACGTCACGGTGAACGGCGTCCGGGCAAAACTCGGCGATAAGATCGAGCCCGGAAAAGACGACGTCCGTCTGAACGGTCAGCCGATCGTAGCCGAATACGAATCGAAGCCGGTCGTCATCGTGCTGAACAAGCCGCGCGGCGTTCTCACCGCGATGAGCGACGACAGAGGCCGCGTCTGCGTTTCCGATCTCGTCACCGACGTCGGTTGCAGGGTCTATCCCTGCGGACGTCTCGATTACGAATCGGAAGGAATGCTTATCATGACCAACGACGGTGAGCTTGCAAACCGTCTGACCCATCCCCGTCACCACATCCCGAAGACCTATCACGTTTCTGTCGAGGGTACCGTTCCCCCCGAAACGGTCAAGGCGCTCGGCAGACCGATGGAGATCGACGGATATAAGATCCGCCCCGTCGAGGTCGATCTCATCGCGCTGAAGCCCGGCTATACCGTCCTTTCGATGGTGCTTCACGAGGGGAGAAACCGACAGATCCGCAAAATGTGCGCAAAATTCGGGCTGAAGGTCCTGAATCTGAAGCGCATCGCCATCGGAGATATCCGTCTC
The DNA here is from genome assembly GCA_024404495.1 of Lachnospiraceae bacterium. GTDB lineage: Bacteria > Bacillota > Clostridia > Oscillospirales > CAG-272 > CAKRZE01. Next base: position 8,308 of record JAKSPT010000033.1, on the reverse strand, counting down.
GGTCTGCTAAAGGAAGGAAGCTGGAAAAAGCTCAACCGCAGTCAGTACGAATATCTGATGCACTACGGAGAAAACGGAGGCGAACGGAATGAAAAGTGAAACGAGGGGCGTTTGGATCGCCTCGGTCGAAAACATCGACTTTCCGTCAAAGCCCGGTCTCGGCGCGCAGAAGCTCCGCTACGATCTGCGGCAGATCGTAAAGAAGGCGAAAGAGATCGGCTTCAACATGATCGCGTTTCAGGTCCGTCCGACCTGCGACGCGCTCTACCGCTCGGAAATTTTCCCGGTTTCTTCTTATCTTGCCGGAGAGCAGACCGATACCCTTCCGGGCAATTTCGACCCTCTCGCATATCTGATCCGTATCGCGCACAGAGAAGGCATCGCCGTCCACGCATGGGTCAATCCGCTCCGCGTGACGATGGGAAAACAGAACGCGCCGAAGACCGATCCGGACGCGCTTCACCCGATGAATCCCGCAAGACTCCATCCCGAATGGACGATCCCCTATTCCGACGGCAAGCTCTATTTCAACTGCGGTCTGCCCGAAGTCAGAAATCTGATTGCCGACGGCGTGCGCGAGATCACCGCAAATTACGAGGTGGACGGCATCGTATTTGACGATTATTTCTATCCCTACCCCGGTCCCGGCGGAAAATTCGACGACGACGCGGCTTACGAAAAGTACGGAAACGGTCTTTCTCACGACGACTGGAGAAGAGAAAACGTCAACAAAATGGTCGAAGTCTGCTATCGCACCGTGAAGGAGACGAAGCCGGAGGTCGAATTCGGCATCGCTCCCTTCGGCATCTGGCGCAACGACGACGGCAAAAACGGCGGCTCCGCGACGAAGGGTCTTTCCTCCGCCGACAGAATCTACTGCGACGCGCTCGCGTGGATGAAAGCGGGCACGGTCGATTATATCGCGCCGCAGATCTACTGGTCGTTTGCCTTTGAGATCGCCCGCTTCGATATCCTCGCGGACTGGTGGGAAAAGGAAGCGGAAAAGTATCCGGGTGTCAGATACCTCATCTGCCACGCGGTCTACCGCGCGAAAAATTTTGACAATGAAAACGAGATCGGGGATCAGATCGCCTACGCCGAAAAGCTGCCGCGTTATTCCGGCGCAATCCAGTACGGCTACGGCGCGATCGTCCGAAACGACAGAAACGTCGCGGATCAACTGAAAAAAGCATATTCCGCAGAATGAAAGGAATTTTTAACAATGGATGAGAACAACAAGGTAACCGAAGCAGCAGTTGAAACGAAACCGGAAAAGAAAAAGAGAAAAAGAAGATTCGGAGACCGGAAGGACGGCAGAAAGATCCGCTCTCTTGCCCCCTACGATTACGTTTCTCCCTATATCATGGTCGAACGCAACGACGCCTCCAATTTCTTCCGCGATACCCTTTTCATCGAGGAGATGGAAAAATACATCCGCGGCAAGAAGGACGAGGGAATGAAGAGCTTCGGCGTCATGCACGTGCTGATCGCCGCTTACGTCCGCCTTGTCTCGCAGAAGCCCCGCGTCAACCGCTTTATCGGCGGGCAGAAGATCTTCGCGCGCGATATCATCGAGGTCAACCTCGCGATCAAGCCCGAAATGAACGAGAACTCGACCGATACCGTCATCAAAATGCGCTTTCAGCCGACCGACAACGTTTACGACGTCTACCGCATCGTAGAGGACACGATCAACGAGGCGCGCAAGCCGGAAAACAGCGGCTTCGACAATACCGCGAAGATCATCAACTACGTTCCCGGTCTTATCAAGAAAAACCTCGTGTGGCTTCTGAAGCTGCTCGACTATTTTGGATTGCTCCCGAAGGCGCTGACCGACGTTTCCCCCTTCCACGGCTCGATGTTCATCACCTCGATGGGCTCGCTCGGCATCCCGCCGATCTATCATCACCTCTATAATTTCGGCAACGTGCCGATGTTCATCTCCTTCGGCAGAAAGTACTCGAAGAACGAGCTTGCAGACGACGGAACGGTCGTCAAGCGCCGCTGCATCGACTACTGCGCCGTGATGGACGAGCGTATCTGCGACGGCTTCTATTATTCCGGCGCCCTCAAATACTTCAAATCTCTGCTGAATCATCCCGCGGTTCTGGACGAACACCCCGAAACCGTCGTGGAAGACGTTGACTGAATGAAAAAGTCTTTTCCGAAGCGCGTACTGAGCTTTTGCGCCGTGATCCTGCCCGTACTTGCCGTTCTCTTCTTTCTTACGACGTGGTACGGCGTAATTCCCTTTCCCGCCTATGAAGCGGAGCAGTTCGGCTTTTCCGATCTGATATCGGAAAACGACCGCGACGGAGACGGCATTGACGACTACGCCGATTTCGTAAAGGGTGCGCGGGCGTTCGTTGCGACAAAACCGGAATATAAATCCGAATACTACGAGGGCGGTTATCCGCCGGAGGGGATCGGGGTCTGTACCGACGTGATCTGGTCCGCCTTTGAAGAGGCGGGCTACGATCTGAGACAGATGGTAGCCGAGGATATCGCCTCGGATCCTGTTGCCTACGGCATCGAATATCCGGACCCTAACATCGACTTCCGCCGCGTCGTGAACCTTGATATCTTCTTTGCGAGAAACGCGGAAAGCCTGACGACATCGCTGAGGCATCCCTCCGATTTCATGCCGGGAGATATCCTGATCTACGAGCATCATATCGTTCTTCTTTCGGATCAAAGGAATCTTTTCGGCTACCCGCTCATTATCCATCACGGCGGTATGTACGATTATGAAACGAACGGGATCGCACGGAACAAAATCCTTGCGCATTACCGCTTCACCGGAGAAGAAAAATCCAACTGATCTTCTGCACGAAACGGCGGTTTGTTCAAGATATATTCACATATTTGTGCTATAATACCGTCAGATTTCAGGAAAGGAGACTGCCATGCCGGGAAAGGTAACGGATGGGAAAAAGATCATAGCCCAGAACAAAAAAGCATATCACGATTTTTTCATCGACGAGACCTTTGAAACCGGTATCGCGCTCTACGGTACGGAGGTCAAGTCGGTGAGAGGCGGAAAGGTGAATCTGAAGGATTCGTACTGCCGCATCGAAGACGGCGAGATCTTCGCCTACGGGATCCACATCAGCCCCTACGAGCAGGGGAACATTTTCAACCGCGAGCCGCTCCGTCCCAAAAAGCTGCTGATGCACAAGCGGGAGATCAACCGCCTGTTCGGCACGGTGACGCAGAAGGGTCTGACGCTGGTTCCGCTCTCCCTCTATTTTTCGGGTTCGCGCGTCAAATGTGAGCTCGGGCTCTGCAGAGGCAAAAAGCTCTACGACAAGCGGGATACCGAGGCAAAAAAGCAGGCTGACCGCGATATCGAAAGAGGCGCGAAGGGTGACCGGTACGAGTGAACCTCTTCTTCTGAAATTCATCAATATGGGCCCGTAAAGGTTTCGACGGGGACTTTGCATCTGGATAAGCGTGACGAGCCGGACAATCTCGTTAAAGGTCCAACCTTAAAATTAAACGCTAATAACGAATTAGTAGCTGCCTGACGGCAGGCCGCGGCTTTTCAGCCGCCCGTCGCCCCGGAAGTATCACGGTCCGGGATACGGCGTCACTCAGTGATGAACGTGCACCGGCGGTTCGTCCTTGAACCGGTCACGCATAAAAGGGCTGCCGCTTCCTCTACCCTGTCTGCCGGGGACCGGGAGCGGGAGATACAAATGACAGACTGCTCACGGAGAAGGTCCAGGTAAGGGGTTTTCGGACACGGGTTCGACTCCCGTCGGGTCCACCATGTAAAAAACCACTTTTGTCTACCGGACAAAAGTGGTTTTTTACAATGATATCCGTTCCTTGCGGAACGGGTGATATACCTTCGGTATGATATCGCACTGCGTGCGATGATATACGCCTGCGGCGTATGAAGGAACGGATATTATATCATATTTGAGCGAAGCGAGAATATATCATACGGCGAAGCCGTATATCATATCGCCGTTAGGCGATATATCATTGACCGTGGCAAATCATTATGATACAATATAGTCGGAGGTGGTAACTATGCAGGATAATAAACTCGTCGATCTTTCATTTGAGTTTGCAAAAAGCATCGTAAATCTTGTTGATAATATCAAGGCACCAAAAAGCTCCTATATGATCGATCAACTTGCAAGGGCCGGTACCTCTGTCGGTGCGAACATACATGAGGCACAGTATGCACACAGCAAAGCGGATTTCATTGCTAAATTGGAAATAGCTCTCAAAGAAGCAAGCGAAACAAGTTATTGGTTAAAGCTCTTGATGGAAACAGGGAGAATTAACGATTCGGAATATCAATGTGCAGAAAAGCTTTGTGGAAATATCCGCCGGTTGCTGATTGCTTCTTGCTCTACGGCAAAAAATAATATGGCAAGTCGATAACATAACAAAAACAATTTGCAGGGGCTTTAGTATGAAGATTATTTTTGTCCGGCATGGAAAGGATGACGATAATTATCGTGGCGGTTGGAGCAAAATGGACCTGATTCCGGAAGGAATAAAACAGGCTGAACAATTAGCAAATCATATAAAAGAAAACAATCGGGAATATCAAATTAAGAAAATTATTGCAAGCGATTTGCCAAGAACTATGACTACTGCCCGCTTTATATCTACCGAATTAGACTTACCGATTCAGCAAGAATGGCGACTGAGAGAAACGAATAATGGCGATTTAGCGGGAATGCTCAACGAAGAAGCTCTAAAGCGATATCCCGGTCTCTTCTTTAGCTCGTTAAAAATGGACGAGGCATATCCCAATGGAGAAAGTCCCAGAGACTTCTTCAATCGAATAAAAATGTGGTTTGATGAGTTGATGGCTGAATATAAAAGCACAAATGAAAATATTCTTGTGGTAACACACAGTGGAATAATCAATATTATTTATCATCTCGTATATGGGATTGAATGGAATAATCAAAGTCATCTTTTTAAGGCAACGAATTGTAGTATCCATATTTTAGATGTGGATACCATGAAATTTGAAGTTGAGAACAAAAATGACTTTTTGCGTTCTGTTTGTCAATGACAACTCCCGTTTTGGCGGACAGATGCACAGGCGTACCATTTTGCGTTTTTTACCTTCAATCGGTACCTTTTAGGTAGTCTTTGACAACAAAAAAGTCTCTTTTGTCGTATGACAAAAGAGACTTTTTTGAATGATGTTTGCCCTATCGGGCAAATGATGTTGGCTTCGCCAATGATGACGCTATCGCTGATGATGTGTGCCTGACGGCACATGGGCAAACATCGCATCATTGCGGCACGAAGTGCCGGGCATCATTTCGGCGTTAGCCGAAACATCATTAGCCGCATAGCGGCGGCATCATTGACTTTTCAATAGAAATACGGTATAATATCTTGTGGATTGGAGGCGTGCCAATGAAGGAAAACAAACTTACCCAACAATCCGAAACCTATTGTTTAACAGATAATAATAACGAGCATCGCAAGCGATTTCATTTTGCTTCATTAACGAGCGAAGCGAGCGACTTCATTCTTTTACCAAAGATAAGAAAGGCGTAACATTAATGATTGATATCCGTTATTCCTCCGTCTCCACCCCGCGTTTCACAATGGAATACGCCGCGTTCGGGAACGGTGATAAGCCGCTCGTCATCATTCCGGGCGTCAGCCTGAAATCGGTTTTACCGTCCGCTCCGGCGGTCGCGTCACAGTACGGCAGATTCGTTCCGGATCACCGGATTTACCTTTTTGAGCGTAAAAAGGATATGAAACCGGGATATTCCGTCATCGAAATGGCGGAAGACACCGCGGAAGCGATGAAGCAGCTCGGCATTGAAAACGCCGACGTCTTCGGCGCGTCGCAGGGCGGTATGATCGCGCAGGTGATCGCAGCGCGTTACCCCACCCTCGTCGGTAGGCTCCTGCTCGGCTCGACGCTTGCCTGTCAGAACGAGACCTCGATCCGTACCTTCACCGAGTGGATCCGTCTTGCCGATCTCGGAAACGCAGTGGCTTTGAACCGTGCCGTTTACACGAAGGTCTATTCCGAAGCCTATTATAAGAAGTACGAAGCCGTCTTTCATAATCTCGAAAAGGAAGGAACCGAAGAGGAAATCCGCCGCTTCGGCATTCTGATCCGCGCCTGCATCCGCTTCGATTTCAGGAACGGGATCAGAAAGATCCGCTGTCCGATCCACGCGATCGGCGCGGCGGAAGACAGGGTCCTTTCCGAGGAAGGTACCGCGGAGATCGGATATCTGACCGGCTGCCATACCGGGATCATCAAGGGCTGCGGTCACGCCGTTTACGACGAATGCCCCATGTTTATGGATTCGATGCGTAATATTTTCCGCTGACGCCTGTCATTGCCTATCTTCCTAAAAGACGCGTCGGGTTTTTGTACATAATTCCGTTTTTGCGTATGAAAGTTGACTTTTCCCGTGGATTATGATAATATTATTCTATAATCATACGAAAGGAAACGGCTATGAAAACGAAAGCATTTCTGAAAACCCTTTCTCTGTTTCTTGCTCTGACCTCGCTGCTCGGCGTTCTGATTGCCTGCGCAAAGCCCGAGGGTCCCGGCACGGAAACGAAATCCCCCTCGCAGACGGATGCTCCCGAGGAAACGAAGGTCACGGCGAATCTGCCCGATCTCGACCTTGACGGCTATCTGTATTCCGTCGCGCATTGGTACGTAAACGGTTGGGAATCAAGACGTAACGTTGATATCTACGCCGAAGCGCCGAACGCCGATCCGATCAACGACGCCGTTTATAACCGCAATACCCGCCTTTCCGAAAAATACAATTTTGAGATCGAGTATACCGAAACCGAGCATACCGAGCTCGCCTCGAAGGTCCGTCAGCTCATCAATACGAGCGACGATATCTACGACGTGGTCTATCTGCTCCTTTCGGGTGCGCCGCCCTTCATTACCGGCGGTTCCCTTCTCGACTTCGAGACCAACTTCGAATACTGCGATTACGATCAGCCCTATTGGGATAATGCAGTACGCGAAGCACTTTCTTTTGCGGATCATACATATCTGATGGCTTCCTCCTACAATATCATCGACGAGGACGCCACCGCCGCGGTTGCCTTCAACAAGGATATCGCCTCGGACGAAAATCTCCCCAGCTTCTACGAGTTCGTCAATAAAGGTGAATGGACCTTTGAAACGTTCTACGATATGATGACCTCCTTCGACGGCGACGAAAACGGCGATATGAAGATGAAGGAAGAAGACGACACCTTCGGCTTCCTCGGCGGCGTTGACGTCACCTCCACCTTCTTCTACGGCGGCGGCGGCAAGCTGACCGAAAAGGACGAATACGACTATCCCTACTACGTTTTTGATACCGAGGAGAACTACGATATCTTTACCGGTGTTCTCGATATCATGTACGACTCCACGTTCCTGAATCACCATATGATCACCAACCAGGCGGATAACTACTACCGTCAGCTCTTTATCGACGGTCACGGTCTCTTCTTCTGGATGCGTATGGACGACGCGAGGGCGATGCGCGGCGAGGAAGCCATCAACTTCGGTATCCTTCCCGCACCGAAATTCGACGAGCTGCAGGAAAATCACCTCTCCCTCCTTTCCCGCCACACGACCGGGCTCATGTCCGTTCTGATCATTGAAGAGGATCCCGACACCGTCGGCTTCATTATGGAGGCGATGGCAGCCGCATCCTATTACGATCTTACCAAGGCGTATTACGACGTCACGCTGAAGACCAAAGCCATGCGTGACGACGAATCGCAGGATATGCTTGATATCATCTTCGCGAACCGCGTCATCGACATCGGCGATATCTTCAACTTCGGCGGCTTTGCCGATACCCTGCTTTACTACCCGAAGAACTACCCGGGCAAGTACAATATGGCTTCCACCTACGCTTCCAACGAGTCCAAGATCCAGACCGCCGTCGATAAGTTCTACGAACAGATCGAAAAGCTCGACAGTATGCTCTGAACCGGAACGCTCCCGAACTGCCGCATTTTTGCGGCAGTTCTTTTTTTCCGAAATCATTGACACGAACGCACAAAAATGATAGAATGAAAGAAATAACGGAAAGGTCATAATGTTATGAACAAACGAATCGGACAAGCCGTTTCCCTGCTTCTTTTCGCGGTTATGCTTTTGGCTTCTCTTTTCTCCTGCGCGGAAAAGCCCGTTCCGGGAACCGATACCCTTCCTCCCTCCGCATCTGACACCGTTTCCCCCGAAACGCTCGTTACCGCCGATCTGCCCGACCTCGACCTTGACGGATATCTTATATCGGTCGCGCACTGGTTCCTTGCCGGGTGGGAATGC
>JAKSPT010000032.1 GCA_024404495.1 Lachnospiraceae bacterium | reverse complement strand
GGGGCCTCGTGTCCCGCCGTTCTTCAATCGCGTCCGCTTTTCTTTAGGCATACGCCGTAGAGGCGAGCATCGCCCGCTCCTCTTTCTCGTCCGCTTTTCATGAATCCTCCCCCGAAATCCTGCTTCTTTTCTTCCATATCCCCCATGCGGTAAAAACCGCGAGCGGAAACAGGATCATTCCCCCCACGCCGAGCAGCTTCCATCCCGACCAGACCGCGAGCAGGGTAACGAGCGGATGCAGCCCGAGGCTTGCCCCGACGATCTTCGGTTCAAGAAACTGTCTTACGACCGTGACCGCGCCGAAAAGGATCAGCATTCCGACCCCGGTATAGGTCTCCCCGGTCAGCAGGAGCAGCCCCGCCCACGGGATCAGCCCCGTCCGGGCGCCGAGCACGGGGAGAAGATCGACGAGCGCGATGAGGAACGCGGCGACGAGCGGATAGGAAACGCCGAGCACGAAAAAACCGACGGCAAGCCCCGCAAAGGTCAGCCCCATCAGAATGATGAGCGCCCGCAGATACCGTAAAACGGCGCCCACCCCGTCGTGAAAGATCAGCCTCATCGGTGCGAGCCACGTTTCGGGCATTCTTTTTCCGATCCCCGTCCTGATCTTCGGCATCTCCGCGGTCAGATAAAAGCAGGAAACGAAAAAGACGGCGACCGACAGCATAAAATCGGGAAAAGCACCGATCATCCCGCCGATCTTCCCGGGGATCGTTTCCGATACGGCGGATAGGATCCCGGTCACGACGGTCCCCACGGCGTCCTGCACGACGTTCTTTTCAAACGCGTCCCCGACCGGAAGGCGGGAAAGGAACGCCGTGACCCTCCCGCTCCAGCCGTTGAGCGTTTCGGGCAGCGCCGCGGCAAATTCCGCGAGCTCCTCCGCCGCCCTTCCCGCGAGGAAGCAGAGTAGGGCTCCGACCGCTCCGACCGTCCCGAGGATCAGCACGGTCCCTATCAGCCCGCGCGGGATTCCCGTTTTTTTATGCAGAAAGGCGACCGGCTTTTCGAGCAGCAGACTGACGCCGACCGCGAGGAGGAAGGGGAGCAGGGGCTTACGGAACAGATAAAGGACCCCCGCGGCGGCGAGCGCCGCAGCGGCAGCCGTGAAAATTCGCTTTTTCCTTTGGCTTTCCATCCGTTCCGTTTCTCACCTCTCCCGCTTATTGTAGTCTTCCCGTCCGTTTCTTATGCGGAAAACTTGACTTATTCATATTTCTCTGTTACAATGAAGAAAAAACGCAGACGGGGTGGTTTTATGAAAAAACTGCTGATTCTTTCTCTTTCGCTCCTTCTCGTGCTCTGTTCTTTTTCCGCCTGCGCGGAAAAAACGCCCGCGAAGCAGGTCTCGGAGGACGGTAATTTCGTCTTTGAGCAGACGCAGGAAACGACGAACTTCGTGATGATCTCGACCAAGCTCGGCAATATCGTCGTGGAGCTTTATCCGGATATTGCGCCGATCACGGTCAAAAACTTTCAGGGTCTGGTGAAGAACGGCTTCTACGACGGCGTGACCTTCCACCGTATCGTTAAGGGCTTCGTCATTCAGGGCGGCGACCCGACGGGAACCGGCTCCGGCGGTTCGGGCAAGCCGATCAAGGGTGAATTCTCATATAACGGCGTGGAGAACGAGCTTTCGCACACCCGCGGCGTCATCTCGATGGCGCGGAAGGGAAACGATTTTGACTCCGCGACCTCGCAGTTCTTCATCGTTCTCAGCGACAGATACGTAAGCTCGCTTGACGGTCAGTACGCCGGCTTCGGCAAGGTCGTTGAGGGTATGGACGTGGTCGACGCGCTCGTGGAGGCGGGCGTCGGTTCGGTCATGAACAAGGTTTTCTTCGTCGATAAGGTCCCCGCCTCCGAAACCACGGTATCGGACGATGCCGCTCCGGTTTCCGACACGGCGGCGTCCGCGGATACCGCTTCGTAATGAAAAAAAGAATTCCCGATCCGACCGGATCTTCCGGCGGGATCGGGAATTTTTTTTAAGATACCGTCAGCGTGCGTAAATATGCTTTCTGCTCCGGCGTGATCCGGTCGCTTTCGATCGCCTTCCGTATCGTCTTATTGTGAACCCACTGGTTCAGGCGGTGCTCGGTCAGATAGGGCAGTACCTCGTCCCAATGCTTTGCGAGCGCGGTCGCGAAATACCACGCGCTCATCATATTGACGTAGTATTCCTCACTCTTTACCGCGGCGACCCTTGCGGAATACGCGTCTTCATACGCGCCGTCGAGGAAGAAATTCATCAGCATCTCGATCCCGAAGCGCACGGTGAAGGGGTGGGAGTCGGCAAGCCAGCGGTCGATATGGGGGATCAGCTTTTCCCGGTTCTTATCAAACGCCTTCGGTCTCGTCTGGTCGCAGGTCGCCCAGTTATCGACGTAAGGCAGAAAGGTGTCGGTCAGTCTGACGGCGGTATCGAAATCGCGGCATTCCGAAAGCAGGAAGCCGTGGAGATTGTTCTCGTCGTAGGACGCGTGGGGCAGGGAGGAAAGGAAGATTTTCGCCTCCTCCGGCTTTTTGGAAAGCGCCTTTGCGAGCTTTCTCGCCTCGGGCGTTCTGACGCCGACGACCCGGTCGATCGGGATATCGGGCATCAGCTTTTTCTGAAAGACCCGGTACGCCGGGTCGGCAAGCGAATCGAGCGAGGCACGGACCGAAAGGAGGACGCCGCCGTTTTCCGAAAGGGAATCGCGGATCCATAGGTCCCTTGCGCGCAGCTCCTCTTCGGTATGGAACCAATGCTCTCCGCCGGGGTACCGTACCCGGTACGCGCCGTACTTTTCCGCGAACGCTTTCGCTTTTTCGGGCGGCGTGAGCGGGTCGTTTTCCGCCGTCAGGAGAGAAACGAACGGAGGCAGAGCGTATTCGGCGTGGGCGCGGGCATAGGTCAGATACCCGAAGGAAATAAGGTCGCCGTTCTTTGAGACGGCGGTCTTTTTTTCTTTCAGCTCCTCCTCGCCGATCCCCGTTTCTTCCATCATTCCGCCGATCAGCGAAACCATATCGACGACCGGTGAAAGGAGGAGCAGACGGTCGGAAAGAGAGACGGAATCGGTGAGGAGCGTGAAGTATGCCCCGATGCTGACGCCGAGCAGCGCAAGGAATGAACAGTCCCCGCGCAGAGAGGCGATGATTTCATCAAGCACGGGGCAGATCTCCCACGGCAGACAGTCGCCCTTCGCGGGCAGATCGACGGCGAAGACGGTATATCCCGCCGGGCAGAGCAAAGCGGCGATCCCCTCCGCTTCCTCCTTACAGCCGTATTTCCCGTGGACGTAAAAGAGCGCGCGGTCGGTCTTTTCCCCGTAGATCACGGCGGGAAGACCGGAAAGAACGGTATGCGTTGTTTTCATTTTTCCATTGTCCTTTTTCTGATAAATCCCCATACGGTCCTGACAAGAATACATACCCCGAGGAAAAGCCCGAGGCATCCGCTTGCCGTAAAGAGAAGATTGGAGATCAGGCTGAACGGCAGGATGATCCCGCCGATCGCGGCGAGGATCACGACGCCGACCGAGACGGCAGTCCTCACCTTTTTGTTTCCTTTGTCGATGCGGGAGGAGAAGAGGTACAGTCTGCCCGTCACGGTGGAGAAGATCGCGAGGAGGATGACGACAGAATAGACCGCCGCGAGCGGGGGAAAATATTCCTGAAACACGGCGAGGATCGGGATCTCCTTCCCGGCGATCTTATCGAGACTGACGAGGTTCAGCCAGACGGCGACCGCCTCGGCGAGATAGAAGAGAAGCGCGGAAAGGACGCCCGAAAGGATCGCGCTCTTCCTATCGGGACAGAGCGAGCCGGTGGAGGCGACCCACGGCATTCCGGAAACGATGACCAGCCCCGCCGAAAGGAATCCGCCGAAAAGGGGAGAGGAGAGCCCGAAGAGCCCGATCCGCAGGACCTTGCCCGAGGCGGCGATTGCATCAGCCGTTTCTCTGCCGACGGGGGCGGTGACCCCTTTGACGAAGGTCAGGTAGGCGGTGCCGATCAGCATGATGATGAAAATGACGATGCCCGCGCCGCTCAGTACCCGCATCAGCTTTTCGAGCCCGAGCAGGGCGGCGGCAACGCAGAGGACGCCGAGCAATATCGCGCCGATCGCCTTCGGGATGCCGAGGAGCTGTTCGATCGTCGCGCCCGCGCCGCTCATCATCGTCAGGATGATGACGAAAATGGTGAGATAGATATACCAGTCGACGGCACAGCCGACGGCTTTTCCGCAGTAATGGTGGTAGACGTTGTATTCCCCGTCTTCTCTTTTTTCATATCCGGTCAGATAGACAGGGAGCAGAACGAGGAGAAGCACGGCAAAGGCGGCGATCAGCCCGGCGAGCGCCCCGGAGGCGCCCCACGCGGCAAAGAACTGCTGTCCCTCGATCCCGGTTGCAAAACCGGAACCGATATTGTACCCGGCAAAGGATGCGCCCGCGAGGAACGCGGCTTTCCGGGCGGAATTTTTCTGTTTCAAGGAAGATCCCTCTGTTCGCAAAAAAGATGCGGCGCGGCAGGGTATATGCCGCGCCGGATATGGTGTTTTCGGATTAACCTACGGTAAGAACGTGCTCACCGGAGCCGATCACGAGAACGCAAGCGCCGTTTTCGTAAGCTGCCTCCGCTTTATTGCCGTCGAGGACGACCTTTGCGCCCTCCTTTGCGGGAACGCGGACCGTTCCTTCGGTGTTCGCCGGGAAGACGAGGGTCGTTTCCTGCGTTTCAGCGTTCTGCTTCCAGCTCACCGTGATGTCGCCCTTGACGGTGGGAAGGGTATAGGAGACGCTGTTCAGACCCGAGGTGCTGAGCGAAACGTCGAAGGTCTCAAAGCCCGCCGAGGTGGGATTGATGCCGAGGATGCCGTTGACGGCGGCAAATCCGGGCGCGGAGCCCCACGGATGGCAGTAGGTCATATTGCTCTTGTTCTTTTCGTTCCACGCCTCGGTGGTGAGGGTGGCGCCGAGCGTGCGGAGCATATAGGCGAAGGTGCGCGCGCCCTCGCTCGTGTCCTCGGAGAGGAGGAGACGGTTCGCGATATCGCCGTGACCGGAGGAGTACAGACCGTCGAGGAGGAAGAAGGTGCCGAAGACGCTCATTCTGATCTCGCCCTGCGCGGCGAGGAAATCCGCCATCTTCGCCGCCATCGCGGCGTCGGTATAGATGCCGCAGGAGAGAGAATACGCGGTCGCGTGCTGGGAATAATGCTCGGAAAGGGTACCGTCGGCTTTCATACCGTCGGCAAACGCGCCCTTTTCGTCATCCCAGAGCTTTTCGATCATTGCCGCCTTCAGCGCTTCCGCCTCATCGCGGTAGGTCTTTGCGTCCTCGGTCTTTCCGATCGCCTCGGCGAGCGCGGCGAGGGCGAGCTCTCCGCGGACCGAAACGGCGTTGAGAACGGTGTTGCAGGCGACGTTCATGTCGTAGCCGTCCCGTTCGCTGAGCGGCCAGTCAACGAGGATCGCGTCTGTGGTCGAGCTTTGGATGTTCTCGTGACGGATCAGTCCGGTGGATTTGTCGGTATAGCCGTTGAAGCGGTGGTTTTTCAGGATGTTGTAATACTGTTCCGCAGTGCGGAGATCGCCGTTGACGCGGTAATCGAGCTCGACCGCCATCGTGGTGTAGAGGATGTATTCCGCCGGCCACGTGCGGTGGGTGAGCAGATATTCGGCGGTCGCTCTGCCGACGCTGTAGTCGGAGGAAACGGCGTAAGCGGAATAGAGGTTGATGATCAGGTCGCCCTCGTAGGGACTGCGCTCTCTCGACTGCGCGTCGACCATCAGACCCTGCGTGGTGCGGTCGATGGTGTTCTTCGTCAGCGCGAAGAGGTCGTTCAGAAGGTCGGAGTCGGAGGTGAAATTGCCGGAATCGGCGGGCGCGACGTGGATCTCAAGACCGACGACGTCGGCGGGCTTCACCTCGACCGGGCAGCCCGAGATCTCGATATAGCGGTAGCAGAGCATCTCGATCGTCTCGAATACGCTCTTGCCGCCGGCGCTCTTCCACGTTTCGGTGTAGTTGTTGCCGGATATCATCGGCACGCGGACGGTGCCGTCCTGCAGCGTTTCGGCGTATTTCACGATCAAAGTCGTGTTTTCCGGCAGATCGAGCGTGACGCGGACGCCGCCGACGATCTCCTGCCCGAGGTCGATCAGATATTTGCCGTCCTCAAGCTTCGTGACCTCGTTCTTCGCGGGATCGGTCTCAAAGCGGGAAACGGGATCGGTGCCCGAGGGGATGAGCTTCTGTCCGTCGTCGAGCCTGCCGCCCTTCACGGCGGTGCGCCATCCGGAATCGTCGAAGCCGACCTCGGAGAAGCCGTAGGGATAGAGAGAAGCGTCAATGTTGTTCGCGTGCGCGACGTAGTAGTTGGTTCCGGTCGAGTTGTTCATACCGAAGATCCGGTCACCCTCAAGGCTCTTCCATTTATCGGCGTCGCGGGCGGAGTTCACAACGATCTCGCTCGTGCCGTCGACGTAGAAGAGGGTGATCTGGCAGAGGAAGAGCTTATCCTTCGTCGTGTAGTTGATCGACGAAACGCAGTTCTTTCCCGCTTTGAGGAGGTCAAGGATATCGTAGCTCTCGTAGGGAAGCGCCGCGTCCTTTTTCGGGGTGGAAGCGAGGCGCGCGGGACCGACGCCGACCTGCTTCCCGTTCACCGAGAGGTTGAAGACGTACTGTCTCGCGGGCTCGGGGGAGGAAGCGGTCACGCTTGCCACGGCGCGGATGGTCTTGTTCAGCTTTTCTTCAGAGACCTCAAATTCGTGGCGCAGGAAGACGAAGGCGTTTCCGCTCTTGGAGCTGCCGTCCGCGCTCTTTTCGTTCAGGACCTCACGGTCGAGGAGGCATCCGGTCGAAATCGCGCGCTGGACCTTCAGCTCGCCGTTTTCGGTCGAGCATTTCACGAAGGGATTGGCGGTAACGAAATCGGAATAATAGAGGGGATCGCCCGAGACGGTCGTGACTCTCATCGAGGAAACGACGCCCTCCTCGGAGCTGCCGGTACGGACGCCGACGACGCCCTCCTTCAGACCGTACGAGGAAAGGTCGCGGGAGTCGATCTGCACGTATTCCCCGTCCTTTTTCAGATAGGTGACGACGGTGTCGCCCACGCACTCAATGCGGGCGCTGACCGTGTCGCCGACGGCAAAGGCAAGCTCGTCCGGGATCTTCACCTCGGCGATCTGCGAGCCGCCGACGAAGGAGCCGTTCCTGAAAACGTGCGGGTAAAGACCGACCTTGCCGTTATTGAACTTGAACTGCCACATATAGAAGTCTTTTTCGCTGCCGCGGACGATGAAGCCGAGCGCGGAGGAGGTGACGCGGAAGGTCACGTCCGTCACGTAATCGGTCCAGTCGTCGGAATACTCGACGGCTTCCGTTTCGGCTTCCGCCCAGATGCCCTCGGAGGACGCCCACGCGGCGCCGACCTCGGTCGTGAAGAACTGCAGCTCGGAGAGGGCGCTTTCCTTGCCCTCGCTGTTCTTCGTGGCGACCGCCCACGCGTAAAGGCTGTTGTCGTTCAGCTTTCCGGAGAGCCCTTCGGGCACGACGCCCGCGCTCTTGGAGGATTCGACCCAACCGGAATCGTAGACTGCGGTCGTTCCGTCAGCCCCGGTCACGATCAGGTGATACGCGGTCTGTTTTTCGTTCTTCCCGCCGTCGTTCATGACCCAGGAGAAGGAAAGACGGTCCTTTGTGATGCCGAGCGGCTCGGAGAGCAGGTTCAGCTTCAGCCCGGAGGGCGGAAGGGCGGTGTTTTCGTCTGACGGCGTTTTCTTGCAGCCGGTCACGGCGCCTGCCGTCATCAGACTGACGAGAGCGAGGAGCAGAGAAGCGGTTCGCGTGAATTTGCGTTTCATCGGAATACCTCTTTTCAGAATCAGAATGAGTTTTATCCTTCTCATTATAGCAAACGGGAATGGGAAAGTCAAGAAAAACGGAAGAAAACCGGCACTTCGTACTTGA
Organism: Lachnospiraceae bacterium; assembly: GCA_024404495.1. Lineage (GTDB taxonomy): Bacteria > Bacillota > Clostridia > Oscillospirales > CAG-272 > CAKRZE01. Next base: position 20,095 of record JAKSPT010000032.1, on the reverse strand, counting down.
CAAGAAAAGAAAAATATGGTATGATAAATCCGGTGATATCAAAATGATATCACGAGAAAAAGAAAGAGGGTATTTTTTATGCTGGTCATTGAACACCTTACCAAAACCTTCGGTGAGAAAAAAGCGGTGGACGATCTCACGCTGCGGATTGCTCCCGGCGAGATCTGCGGTTTTATCGGGCACAACGGAGCCGGAAAAACGACCACGCTGAAAAGCGTCGTCGGGATCCAGAAATTCGACGCGGGCGAGATCCGCGTTGACGGGAAATCGGTCAGAGAGGACCCGCTCGGGGTCAAGGCAGAGATCGCCTACATTCCCGACAACCCCGACCTGTACGATTTTATGACCGGGATCGGTTACCTGAATTTCGTCGCGGATATCTTCGGGATCGCGCCCGAAGTCCGCTCGGAGCGGATCAAAAAATACGCCGACGCCTTTGAACTGACCTCCGATCTCGCACAGCCGATCTCGACCTATTCCCACGGCATGAAGCAGAAGCTCGCCGTGATCTCGGCGCTGATCCACGCGCCGAAGCTGCTTCTGATGGACGAACCCTTCGTCGGTCTCGACCCGAAGGCTTCCCATCTGCTCAAACAGATGATGCGTGAATTCTGCGACGCGGGCGGTGCGATCTTCTTCTCGACCCACGTTCTCGAGGTCGCCGAAAAGCTCTGCGACAAGGTCGCGATCATCAAGGGCGGAAAACTGATCCGCTCGGGCACGATGGAGGAGGTCCGCGGAGATTCCTCGCTCGAATCGGTCTTCCTTGAACTGGAGGAGTGAACGATGTATAAGGCTCTTTTCAAAAAGCAGTTTCTGCAGTTGTTCTCCTCGCTTTTCGTCGACCGCAAAACCGGAAAGATCCGGTCGTCGAAGGGTACCGTCGGGTTTATCATTCTTTACGTCGTTCTGTTCGCCGTGCTCGGGTTTTCGTTTTATATGACGACATCCGGACTCGCCGCTGTGATGATCCCGATGGGGCTGACGTGGCTGTATTTCGTTCTGATGTCCGGGCTGACCGTTTTTCTCGGCGTGTTCGGCGGCGTGTTCAATACCTACGCCTCGCTCTATCTCGCAAAGGATAACGATCTTCTCCTTTCGATGCCGATCCCGCCGTCTGCGATCCTCATTTCGAGAATGGTCGGCGTTTACGCGATCAGTATGATGTATTCCTCGATCGTGTATATTCCGGCAGTCGTCGCGATCTTCGTGTACGGGCACCTGTCGCCGCTTGCCGTCCTGAATCTCGTTCTGCTCTGGTTTCTCCTCGGCTTCCTCGTTCACACGCTCGTCTGTCTGTTCGGCTGGCTCGTGGCGCTCGTTTCGTCGAAGCTGAAGAACAATAAGATCATCACCGTCGTTTTCTCCCTGATCCTCTTCGGCGTCTACTATTACTTCTGCATGAATTCCTACGAATTCATTGATATGATCGCGATGAACAGTCAGTCGATCGCCGACGGAATGAAAGCGAAAGCCTATCCGCTCTATCTCTTCGGCAGAGCGGCGGAGGGAGAACCGCTCCCGATGCTGCTTACCGCCGCCGTGATCCTGCTCCTGTTTGCCGTCGTCTGCTTCGCGCTCTCCAAAACCTTCATCGGGATCGCGACCGTGACCTCCTCGTCGAAAAAGAAGGTCTACCGCGAAAAAACGGCAAAGCAGAAAAGCCTCACCGTCGCAATGCTGGCGAAGGAATGGGGACGTTTCTCCTCAAGCGCGACCTATATGCTCAACTGCGGGTTCGGCGCGGTGATGCTCCCCCTGCTCGGGGTCGCCTCCTTCTTCTTCGCGCCGCATTTCCGGGAGGAGCTGGTCGGACCGATCACCGAAGCGCTCGGCAGTCCCGCGGCAGCGGTTAATCTTTTTTCGGTCGGTGCGGGAGTTGCTGTGATGCTCATTGCTGCCACGATCGACGTGACCGCTCCCTCGGTCTCGCTCGAAGGGAAGAGCCTGTGGATCCCGCGCTCCCTGCCGATCCCCGCTGCCGATATATTGCGCGGCAAGCTGCTGCTTCAGCTTGTGATTTCCGTTCCCGCGATCCTCATCGCGTCGCTCTGCATGACGATCTCCTTCGGGCTCCCGTTTTACGATTTCTTCCTGATCCTCCTTCTCGGCTCCCTCGCCTCTGCGGTGCTCGCGGAGATCGGGCTTCTGATCAATCTGAAGCATCCCGATTTCAACTGGGTGAACGAGGTCTACCCGATCAAGCAGAGTATGAGCGTCGGTATCAGCCTCCTCGGCGGGATCCTCCTCTCCTCGGTCGTCGGCGGGCTCGGCATCGTCTGCGCGATCTTTCTTTCCGATCTGGTCTTCTTCCTTGTCGGGATCGCGCTGTTCGCGCTGCTCTCCTTCCTTCTGTACCGGTATCTGATGCAGAACGGCGAACGCCTCGTTTCCGATCTCTGAATACCGCTTTTTGCCTCCCGAAAGGGAGGCATTTTTTAGTGAATAGTGAATAGTGAATAAGTGTCCGGCGGCTTCTTTTTCTTTCCGGACGGGCACGGGGGCGTTTACCGCCGTTTCGCTCCCTTGACAAAACCGCCGGAATAGTGTATCATAAGAAAACGGAAAAAGAGCATCATAAAACAGAAAAGGAGGCGGTTTCATGAAATGCCGTTACTGCGGCGAGGAAAACCCGAACGGGGAAAAGCTCTGCCGTTACTGCGGTTCGCTCCTGCTTGCGGGCGATACCGACGTGCTTTCGGAAGCGGAAAAGGAAGCCGCCGCCAAAAGGAAGTACAAAAGAGGGAAGCGGATCGGCGTCCTCGTCAGCGTGCTTCTCGTTCTGCTGCTTGCCGCCGTTTTTCTGCCGTATTTTTTGCGCGGGATCGGAAAGAAGAAAGGACCGGAGGGCTTTTACTGCATTCAGGCGGGCGACGTTCTGCATCTCTGCCGCGGCGCCGACCTGCTTCTTTCGGTTGAGGAACCGACCGATTATTCCTCCGTTCTGACCGAGCTCTCGGGCGACGGCAGTACCGCTTACGTCCTCGTCCGGGAAAAGGGAAAAGGGGACGGGCACTCGCTTTTCGTCATGAACGGAAAAACCGCGTCCCGTATCGCCGAAAACGTCCATCAGATCACATCCGTATCCTACGACGGAAATATGGCGGTTTACCTTTCCTTTAATTGGGAATACCACCGTTACGACCGGAAAACCGGAAAAGACGAGGTCCTTTCGGCAAAGGACGGCGAAACGTATTTCTTCCATCCGGAGGGAAAAACCTTCGTTTCCTACCGCTTCGATCAGGAACGGAAACAGTGGGTTTCTACCGTCTTTTCTTCCGACGGAACGGTCACCGAATACCCGGGAATGAAGCTCTATCCCGCCGCTCCCGACGGGAAAACGCTGTTCGGGTATGAAGAGCTTACGGATGACTTCAACAAGCGCTTTTTCGGCGAACTCGTTACCGTGAAGAACGGAAACGTTACCCGTCTCGGAAAGCCCGGCGTCGCGGCGGCACGCCTCAGACTGAACCGGGACTGCACCGAGATGCTGTTCAGCGCCGAAAACGGAACGTGGCTTGTGACCGCCGACGGGAACTGCCGCAAGCTGTACGATACCTATCTGCGCCCGCTTTTCGAGGAGGAGATCGCCGACGAGGTGCTTCCCGTTTCTTCGTTCCTTGACGGCAATTACCTCGCGCTCAAGGATAACGGTGCCATGCAGGAAGCGCTCGATACGATCGCCGGACAGCTCCGGGATCTGTTCGGGATCGGGGAAGACATTACCGTTTACCCTGCGCCGTCCGTCTGGGGCATCCTGGATTGGGCGGGCGAGTATCTCTCCGCGTCGGGTCTGGTTCACCTGAAAAACGGGGAAGCCGAAACGGTCGTTTCCTTCGGGGAAGAGCAGGCGGGGATGACCGACGCCGCTCAGAACGGCGACGGGACCGTTCTCGTATGGCTTGACGGGGCGGGGATGCTTCATAAACGGGACTTTAAGACCGGAAAGACCGAAACGGCAGAGAACGTGAACGGCTTCGTCCTTTCGCCCGACGGCAAAAAACTGTATTATACCGACGGAAAGAACGATCTGTACCGCTTCGGGGAAGACGAACCGCTGACCGGAAACGTCCGCGGATGCTATCTGACCGAAACGGGTCTCTATATCCTCTCGGGCTATTACGGCAAGGTGTGCAGGGTTTCCGATTCCGGCGAAACGACCGCCCTGCTCTCGGATATCGCCCGCCTCGAAACGGTCGGCGGGACGCTGATCGCGTCCACTCACCCAAACGCGGGCGACCGCTTCCGCGATTTCTACGCGATGAATAACGACGGCACGTTCACTCTCGTCGGATCCGGGATCCGGGATCCGATCCCGATCTCCGAAAGCAGAACGATGAACGAAGAAGAACGGGATATCAACGTCAAAAAGAAGATAGGGGCACTCTATGGAAACGATGGATAAGCTTTTTTTCAAAACGAAACCGACCTGGAAGCGGGTGATCCTTTTCGCGGTCGCGACCGCCGTCCTGACGGCGCTGATGATGATTTTGCCATTTACGGCGGACACCTCCTTCCGTCAGATCGGCGTGACCTTCGAGTGCTGGATCCTTTTCGCGCTCCTCATTATCCTCAACTGCGAAACGCCGCTTGAGGCGGGGCTGAAGACCTTCGTCTTCTTTCTCATCCGTCACCCTCTGATCTATCTTCTTGAGGTGCCGTTTTCGTGGCAGGGATGGGGGCTGTTTCATTATTACGGCAGATGGTTCATCTGGACCGTCCTCTGCTTCCCGGGCGCGATCCTCGCGTGGTTCACGAAGAAAGATAAGTGGTATTCGGCGCTGATCCTCTCTGTCGCGACCGGGTTCCTCGCGTATTCCGCCGTGGATTACGCAAGATCCTGCCTCCGCCGCCCGCCGCGTTATCTGATTGCCGCAATTTTCTGCGCCGCGCTCACGGTCTTTCTGATCTTCCTGATCCTGAAATCGAAAAAGACCCGTATTATCGCCGGTGCGATCACGCTTGCCGTCGCCGTCGGTCTTGTCCTTCTGCCCCTGCTTTTCGGCGGGGACAGCGGCGCGAATATGACCTACGATCTGCCGGAAGGGGAATGGGAGATCGTCGGGGAAGAGGGAAGCGTCGGCACGGTAAAAGTGTCGGAAACGGACGCGCACGTCCTCATCGTGGAAGCGACGGAAAAAGGCACCGCGGAGGTCACCCTGCGCAATATCGCGACCGGAGAAGAGATCGTAATGGTCGTCACCTACGACGGCTCCTTCCCGGATATCACCGAAAAGCAGGCGGAATAAGTATCGGGAGAGGGGATCGTCTTGCTCTCACATATCTGGAATCCATGGCACGGCTGTAAGAAATACAGCGAGGGCTGTCTGCACTGCTATATGTATTTTCTCGACGCCGAGCGCGGCAAAGACGGCAGCGAGATCTACCGCGTCCGGACGAACTTCGATCTTCCGGTCAAAAAGGACAGGGCGGGGCACTATAAGATTCCGTCCGGAGAGACCGTTCACGTCTGTCTGACGAGCGATTTCTTTCTGGAAGAGGCAGACGAATGGCGAAACGAGGCTTGGGACATTATCCGCGCCCGCCCCGATCTGCATTTTTGGCTTCAGACCAAACGCGCAGAAAGAGTTAAAGAATGCCTCCCCGCCGATTGGGGAGACGGATGGAATCACGTCAGCCTCTGTTTTACCGCCGAAAATCAGCGGCGCGCCGACGAGAGGATGCCGATCCTGCTTTCCCTGCCTTTCGGAGAAAAGAACGTGATGTGCGCGCCGATGCTCGGGGAGATCTCTCTTGCCCCGTGGCTTTCCTCCGGGCAGATCGGAAAGGTGTTGGTCGACGGGGAAAACTACGACGGCGACCGTCCGCTCGATTTTGAATGGGTAAAAAAGCTCTACCGCGAATGTCTGGAAGCGGGCGTGGAATTCGATTTCGTCGGAACGGGGAATATTTTTCTGAGGGACGGCAAAGAGTATCATATCCCGAAGGCGTATCAGCGGGTGATGGCGGTCAATTCCGGACTGCAGCTCCCCGCGAAAGAGAAGCTCCCGGTCGATCCGAAATGCAGAAACTGCAATGCGCGTTTCCGCTGCGGCGGGCTGCAATGTCTGAACAAATGAAAGGAAAAGAAAAATGAGAAAGAATTTCGGTGTCAAAACGTATATCGTTCCTCAGCCGGTGCTGATCATCGGCACCTACGACGGGGAAGGGAAAGCAAACGCGATGAACGCCGCGTGGGGCGGCATCTGCGATTACGACAAGGTGATGCTCGACCTCGGCGAGCACAAAACGACCGAAAATATGGCGCTGACCGGCGCCTTCACCCTTTCGGTCGGGGACGCCGCGCACGTCGCCGCCTGCGATTACGTCGGGATCGTCTCGGGCAGCGAGGAACCCGACAAGGTGAAAAAGGCGGGCTTGACCCCGGTGAAGAGCGGATTCGTGAACGCGCCGCTGTTTGAGGAATTCCCCCTCACGCTCGAATGCGAGGTGCTGCAGACCCTCCCCGACGGGATGTATATCGGTAAGATCGTGAACGTGAGCTGCGACGAGCGCTTCCTCGACGCGGACGGCGAGCCCGACCTGACCAAATTCACGCCCATCACCTTTGACCCGGCGCATAACCGCTACCTTGCCCTCGGCGGACCGGTTGCAGACGCTTTCACGGTCGGCGAAACGCTGAAATAAACAGTATGGAACCCAAAAAACAGACCGTTTGAAAAACTGACCATATAAATTGAAAAAGCGCGCGGAGACGCGCTTTTTCAAAGCGGATTACGGGTCTCGGGTCTCGCGGCTCGACGCCGCTCGGTCGGGATAAGTTGGCGCGATGCGCCAACTTGGGGCTCTGACGTTCCGCAGGAACGTCCCATTCACTGCCGCGACCTCTTCGAGACCCGTATTGTGAACCAAAAAAACAGACCGTTTGAAAAACTGACCACATAAATTGAAAAAGCGCGCGGAGACGCGCTTTTTCAGAGCGGATTACGGGTCTCGGGTCTCGCGGCTCGACGCCGCTCGGTCGGGATAAGTTGGCGCGATGCGCCAACTTGGGGCTCTGACGTTCCGCAGGAACGTCCCATTCACTGCCGCGACCTCTTCGAGACCCGTATTGTGAACCAAAAAAACAGACCGTCAAAAGACGGTCTGTTTTTTTGGAGCGGATTACGGGTCTCGAACCCGCCACCTCGACCTTGGCAAGGTCGCGCTCTGCCAAATGAGCTAAATCCGCGTTTCAGCGTATAGTATTATAGCACGGAAAGGTCTTTTTGTCAAGGGGTTTGCAAAAAGAAAGAAAAAAATGACCGCGGCGTTCCGCAGAATGGAACATTTTCGTGCTTTTTTCCGTCTAAAAGGCAGATTTTCCGAATAATTCATCATTTTGCGCGATGATAATGCCGCAAAAATACAATAAACGGAAAGGATACGAAATGAAATCCAAAAAGAATCTTGTTTATCTCATCTGCATTGGGGCGCTGTTTCTCCTGATCGTCGTCCTTCTGATCGTATGGGCGGTCGGCGGATCGAAACAGACGACGCGCGCGGAGCTTCCCGACCTTCCGGAATCCGCGGACCGCGAGGTCGTTTTCTTCGAGTCGGACAAGCCCGTTCCGAATAAATACGTCATTGATAACACGGTGATCCGGGATACGCTTGAGGAGATCAACTTTCTCGTCACGTCGGAATACTACTTTACCGACGTCACCGATTTTTCCAAAACCAGATCCGTTTTCGGGAAGGAGATCGGGCTGACGACCACTTCCTTTATCGCAAGCTACGACGGCTGTGTGACCGCGGGTCTTGATCTTTCCAAGACCGTCATCAATATCGACGAGGATCAGAAAAAGATCACCATCGCGCTTCCCGCCGCGGAGATCAAGAACGTCGAGATCGACTTCAACAGCTTTCAGGTCTATCAGGAAAAGGACGGTATCTTCAATCATCTTTCGGTCTCCGACGTGAACGCCGCGCAGAAAGAGCTCGATACCGCCGTCCGCAAGAAGGCGATGTCGAAGGGGATCCTCGAAAAGGCCTCCACGCAGGCAAAGAATATCGTCCGCGATTTCGTACAGAAGCTTCCGGGGATGTCGGATTATACGCTTCTGATCCTCTGACCTCAAAAGGAGAAGACTATGAACGATGAAAAAATGATTCCGGAAGAAGAAAACAGGAAAACCGGGGAGGAACAGGCGGAGTCCGAGGAAGCAAAGGAAAAGCGGGAAAAGCAGGAAGCGCGTGAAAAACGGGAAGAGCAGAAAGCGGAACCCGCCCCCGAACCGGAGCCCGAGGTGGTCTTCACCGTCCTGAAAAAAGAAGAGCCGGAACGGGAACCGTTTCTGCCGAAGCTGCTGATCGCGATGGCGCTGCTCCTCGTCGGAGTGGTCTCCTTTACATTCTTCGCCGAAAACGCGATGTCGGTCGAGCGCCACGCGGAAACGATCGCCTCCCTTGACGAAAAGAAGGATACCGTTATGGCGCTGACCGCGTCCTCGACCCTTGCCTCTGCCGTCGTTTCGGCGATCCCGGACGACACCGCGACGCCGATCTCCGAAAAGCTCGCAGACCTTTCCAACTATTTTCTGCTCGTGCTCTGCGTGCTCTACGCCGAAAAATACCTTCTTACCGTGCTCGGCTTTGCCTCCTTCCGCATCCTGATCCCTGCCGCCTGCCTTTTCCTTGCGGTCTACGCGTTCCGCAGACGTCCGTCGTGGAAGAGCATCGGCATCAAGCTTTTCGTCTGCGCTCTGGCGGCGTATATCGCGATCCCGGCGAGCGTTTTCGTGTCCGATATGATCTACGATACGTACGAGACGTCGATTTCCGAAACGATCAGCCAGGCGGAGCAGTTTTCCGAGGAAGCGGAGAAACAGAACGACGGAAGCGAAAGCCTCTGGAACAAGATCGTCAATACCGCGACCAGTCTGAAAAACAGCGCCTCCCACGTCCTCAACGCCTTCGTCGAAGCGCTCGCGGTGATGATCGTGACCTCCTGCCTGATCCCGGTCCTCGTGCTGCTGTTCTTCATCTGGCTCATCAAAACGATGACCGGCATCTCCATTCCCGTCCCGAAGCCGATTGCGAAGCACGCCGCCGTCGGCGCCGCGGAAGGGGATCACACGCTTCCCGAGGGGAAATAAAACCGAATCCGATCCGAACGGAAGCCCTTTCACCGGGGCTTCCGCTTTTTTGCAAAAAGCAATTTCAGTCGCAAAAACCGCAATATCCGTATTGCGCCGGGGAGGCATTCTTTGTTATAATAAGAATAACGGAGGTTGAAAAAATGAAACGAAAACGGATTCTTTCCTTTTTGCTGTCTTTTTTGCTCCTTGCACAGCCGCTTACGGGATGGGCGGCGAACGAAACCGGAAACGAGGCGGAAACGATGGATTATCTTCGTCAGAAAAACCTGAAAGGACCCTCCGGCGTGCCGCTCGGCGGCGCGGGGGTCGGCTACTACGAGATCTCGCCCGACGGCAAGGTGACCCGCACCTGCCTGAACAATATCCATAAACCGCTGACCGACACGCCCTCGGGCTTCACGGTCGCGGTCTACGACGGCAAAAACGCCTCCCGTCTCCAGCGGGGAAGCGACAAAACGCTCGGTCTGACCGGGTACACCGACAGTTATTATACCGGGCTGTGGCCGACTGTGCATATCGACTTTGAAAAGAGCGCGAACGGCACGGCGGATATGGGCTTTACCGCGTATTCGGGCGTCGTCGCGCAGAACGTGAAGGACAGCGCTCTCCCCGCCGTCTATTACGAGGTCGAGCTTCGCAATCCGGACGGAGCGGAAAAAGAAATGAGCGCCCTGCTTTCCTTCGGCGATCTGATCGGCAGAGGCATCCGCGATACCGACAAGGAGAACCCCTCCAACCTTGACGGCGAGTCCTCCGAATGGCACGATATCGCCGTTCCCGCCACCTACGCAAAAGGGATCACGGTTGAGGCGGGCGGCGTGGTCTACCGCGGCGTGAAGCAGTACGCGAAGGAGCAGATCCTCCCGCAAAAGGCGACCTTCCAGAACTATAACAATACCGTTATGATCCTTGCCGAGGAGAACGGCGGATGTGAAATCACCGTTCTTCCGTCCTTTGACGCGGAGAGCGCGGGCGCGCTTTCGGGCTACGGCAGGACCGGCTCGCTCGAAGCTTATTCCGAGACCGAAAAGGCGCTTTCCGCGGCGAATCCTTCGGGCAGCCGCAAGACCGAAAAAGCGTCCGCCGTCGCGGTAAAGACGACGGTCGGGGCAGGGGAAACGAAAAAAATCCGTTTCCTCGTGACGTGGTTCATGCCGGAGATCACTGAAGAGCAGTACACTTCGATGCACCGGATGGAGGGCTGCGACTACAACAAATACTATCACAATTACTTCTCCACGGCAGAAGAGCTGACCGCCTACGCGATCACGGAGCGGGAAGCGATCCGCGCCGGGATCGACGCGTGGCAGAGACCGATCCTTGAAAGCTCGCTTCCTTCGTGGCTGATCTTCAAGGAGATCAACAGCGGCTACGTCTTCTACACCAACGGCGTCCTGAACAAACGCGGTAATTTCTCCACGCTCGAAGGGGAGATGGGCGGTCTCGGCGGCACGATGGATCAGAAGATGAGCTCGCATCCCTTCTATGAAAAACTCTTCCCGTCGCTGAATCTTGCCGAAAACAGCCAGTACGCAAACGTTCTCGGCGCAAACGGCGAGATCCAGCACTTCGACGTCCATTATTATCACGGTATCGCCGATTCCGATCCCGAAAACAAGGTCAATCCGACGCCGAACGGCAGTATGATCGACAACGGCGGGTCGTGGATGGTGCAGATGTGGGATCTGTACGCGCAGACCGGGGACGATACTTATCTGAAGCGGTATCGCTCCGAAATGGAAAGCACGATGAAATTCATTATGACGAAGTACGCCGCGGGAACCCACTACCCCTGCTACAACACCACCTACGACGACTTTTCCCATCCCGCCGTGATGATCTATTCGGGTATCGTGTGGCTCACGATGCTCGATATCGCCGCCGACTGGAGCGAGGTCTGCGGAGACGCGGCAAGGGCTGATTTCTACCGGAAGGAAGCCGAAGCGGCGGAAGCCGACGTGGAGCTCCTCTGGTGCGAAAACGGAGAAGAGGACCTTTCGTATTACGCCTACGGCAGCGACCGCGACTATCTCGCCTCGCGCGGCAAGAGCGGGGAAATCAAATCCTCCCTGATGTTCTCGGGCGCCGTCGCCGGGGAATTCATCAGCCGATACGCGGGCAGAGGCGACGTGATCGCCTTTGAAAAATACGCGGAGCATCTGAACGCCTTCCTCCGCACCGCGGTGCAGAACAGCGGCGATTATTACGCGCCGAAGGTCTTCAATATCCGCACGCAGCAGAATATGGATGCCGCGAATTCCTCCTGCTGGCCCTTCTATCTCGACAGCTACGGCGCGATGGCGGCGATCCAGGCGGGTTATCCCGAGGACGGGCTTGAGATCCTTCTGCACACGATGCTGGTCGATCTTACCCGCGGCTTCGAGTGGACGCAGGACCTTTGGGTTCGCGCCTATGCGACCTATATGACCGCGCCCGTCTCGTGGTTCCTCAACGACGTCCTCGCCGGCTCGGCGCTCGACGTACCCGGAAAGACCCTCACCCTCGGTCCGACGGCGATCGCCTCCGAGGGCATCGGAACGGGGGAACGTCTCACCGTCCCGCTCTATTACCCGAAATTCTGGGCAGAGCTCGATTACCGTCCGTCGGAGGGCGTCTTCACCTACCGTATCACGAAGACCTTCTACGGGGACGGGGAAGCGCCGATCGCGTTTGAAAAAGTCCGCGCCCTTCCCGCGGGAACCGCGTCTGAGGATGCAAAGGAAATCGCGCTTTCCGCTCCCTTCGCCGTAAAAGAGGGAGAAATCCTCGACCTTTCGGCGCATCTCAGCGCGTTTGAGGGCACCGTCCGTGAAAAGGTCCTGACCCCGGTCGGGGAATATCAGGGACCCTCCGAGCAGGAGCGCACCGCCAACGGGACGGGGCTTTCGGCTTCGGTCACCTTTGACGGGAAGACCGAGCCGATCAGCGTCGGTGAAGTCGATCTCGTCTACAACGCCGAAAATCCGCCTTTCCCGGGCGTGAAGGACGAATACGTTCTCTCGCTTTCGGGCAGGATCATGCCGCGCTATTCGCAGAAATATCAGCTTCTCGTCGAATATACGGGGGAGGAAGACGGTATCGTTCTTTCCTTTGACGGAAAGGAGATCACCGATCCCGGCAGAACGCTTGACGACGTGGAATCCCAGCAGTACCGCCCGACCGAGGGCAGAAAGCTCCTCGTCTGTACCGCCGACCTGACGGGCGGAAAGACGTATAAGATCGGGATCACCTACAGGGGCGACGTCTCCGACAAGGGCGACGACGTGCTCCGTCTTCTCTGGTGGTCGTCGATGCAGAATATGGGCGTCGTGATCCACGAACGCCTCTTCCCGGAGGTCTCCGCCTACGGAAAGATCGTCGGCACCGAGTTCTTTGATACCAATACGCAGATCGAGGGCGACCATATCGCTTATACGAAGAAGGGCACCTACGCGATCTACGACGAGATCGACTTCGGCGACCCCGGAACGGGACGCTTTGCACTTGCGATGAACGCCGCCGCGATCGACAGCGACGTTTCGAGAGGCGGCACGATGGAGATCCGGCTCGGGAACAGGACCGGAAAGCTGCTCGGTACGCTCGACTTCGAGCCGACGGGCGGTTGGGGCAATTACCGTGAGGTGACCGCGGTGATCGACTTCGGCGAAAACGTGACCGGAAAGCAGGATATCTGTTTCGTCTTCAAGCCGATCTCCGACTTCCTTCTGAACTACACCGATTTCACCTTCCGTCCTTTGGAAGATAACGGGGAGGACGATCCCGGTACCGACGAGCCGGAGGGCGTTGACGCGACCGATTGGGTCGGGGGCGTCAGCTTTGCGGAGGGGAACGTGCAGAACGAAAACGGGCACGTCGCCTATACGCAGAAAAACACCTTTGCGCTCTATAAGGATCTTAATTTCGGCACCTCGGGAGCCTCTGTTTGGACGCTGACGATGAACGCCGCCGCGCCGCTGAACGACGTCTCCAAGGGCGGCACGATGGAGATCCGTCTCGACGGAAAGGACGGCGACCTCCTCGGTACGCTCGGCTTCACGCCGAACGGCGACTGGGGCAGTTTTGCTCCGGTGACGACCGAAATCGACTTCGGAGAGCATACGACCGGACTGCACGATATCTGCTTCGTTTTCAAGCCGGATTCCGACTTCCTTCTGAACTATACCGACTTCCGTTTCACGCCCGATCTTTCGACCGCGCCCGAGACCGAACCGGAGACCGCCGCCGAAACGGCTCCCGCCGACACCGAACCCGGCACCGCAGTACCCGGAACCGACGCGGAAAGTGATCCCGGTGAGATCTCTACCAGCAGGCGCCCGGTCGGGGCGATCGCCGCGGTCTGTGCCGGTGCCGCAGCGCTGATCGGCGCCGCCGCCGTCTTCCTTGCGAAGAAAAAGAAAAAGTAACTGAGCGCCCCCTCCTTTTCCGTCCCGGAAAAAGGAGGGGGCTTTTCTTGCGAATCCCGATTGACATTTTTTCCGGATGTGGTATAATGGAAAAAAACAGATACGGAGGATTACCCATGAAAAAGGTCATCATCGGCGTCATCGGCTGCGGCAACATCGCAAACGGCGCGCATATCCCGAGCTATATGAACAATACGGAGTGCGAGATCAAATACTTCTGCGATATCATTCCGGAAAAGGCGGAGCAGGCCGTCGCACGTTACGGCGTCGGCAGGGCGATCACCGACTATCACGAGATCCTGAACGACCCCGAGGTCGACGCGGTCTCGGTCTGCACCCCGAACAAAATGCACGCGATCATCTCGATCGACGCGCTCCGCGCGGGGAAGGACGTCCTCTGCGAAAAGCCCGCGGCGCGCACCTACGCCGAGGCGCTTGAAATGCAGAAGGTCCAGCACGGGACCGGAAAGGCGCTGAATAGCGGCGTCGTCAGCCGCTTCTCGAACGCGGTCAACCTCGTCCGCGAAAAGATCCAGAACGGCGAGCTCGGCAGGATCTATCACGTCTATATCAACTTCCGCCGTTACCGCGGCATCCCGGGCATCGGCGGCGACTTCACGACCAAGGCGGTCGCGGGCGGCGGCGCGCTGATCGACTGCGGCGTCCACCTTCTCGATATCGTGATGTACTGCACCGGCGACCCGAAGATCCTTTCGGCGTCGGGCAAGGCGTTCGACCTGCTCGGCAAGGATATCCCGAACTACGTCTACACCGGAATGTGGGCGGAGGACAAAAAGAACGTGAACGGCACCTTCGACGTGGACGATTTCGCCACCGCTTTCGTCCGTACCGCGGGTCCGACCGTCACGATGAACATCTGCTGGGCGCAGAATATCGGCATCGAGGAGACCTACATCGAATTCTTCGGCGACAAGGCGGGCATCCGCCTGACCTACGGCGGCGATTTTACCGAGTGGGGCGTCAGAGAAGGGAAGCTCTACGAGGAGAAGCCTGCGTTCACCCCGAACAATATGTTCCAGAGCGAGATCGACGCCTTCGTTGACTGCGTACGTACCGGCAAGCGTCTCCCCTCCCATATTGACAACGCCGTCATCACCTCCCAGCTCATGCAGGCGATCTACGATTCCTCCGAAAGCGGAAAAGAAATTACCTTCGATTAAACGAAAACACAAAATTCCCGGATCTTTTGATCCGGGAATTTTTCAATGAATAAACCGCTCCGTGATACACGGAGCGGTTTTATTGATGTAATTAAGAGTTCTTTGCCTTCTTAAGGATCTTCATGATATCGTCGAAATCGTTATCGGAGATACCGTTCAGAAAGCTCTTTTCGTCCTCTTCGTCCTTATCAGCCTGTGCGTTGGCAACGGGAGCGGAGGGCTTCACGGTCTTCTTCGCGGGACCCGCGTCAAAGCCGGTCGCGACGACGGTGATGTTCATTCTGTCCTCGAGAGAATCGTCAAGCGCGGCACCCCAGATGATGGTGGCGTCGGGATCAGCCTCGTCGTGGATGATGGAAGCCGCCTCGTCGATCTCGTCCAGACCGATGTCGGAGGAAGCGGTGATGTTCATCAGGATGCCCTTTGCGCCGGAGATCGAGGTCTCGAGCAGGGGGCTGGAGATCGCGAGCTTGGCAGCCTCTCTTGCCTTGTCCTTGCCTTCCGCGGAGCCGACACCCATGTGAGCGGCACCGGCGTTCTGCATGATGGCGGAGACGTCGGCAAAGTCGAGGTTGATGAGAGCGGGAACGGTGATCAGCTCGGAAATGGACTGAACGCCGTGCTTCAGAACGTTGTCCGCCTCGGCGAACGCGTTCTTGAGGGTGATCTTGTTCTCGGAGATCTGCTTCAGTCTCTCGTTGGGGATAACGATGAGGGAATCAACGCAGGCACGGAGATTCGCGATGCCTTCCTCGGCGGCTGCCATTCTTCTGGCGCCCTCGAAGAGGAACGGCTTGGTCACGATGCCGATCGTGAGGATGCCCATCTCGTGCGCGATCTTCGCGACGACGGGAGCGGCTCCGGTACCGGTACCGCCGCCCATACCGGCGGTGATGAAGACCATATCGGCGCCCTTGAGGACTTCGGCGATCGACTCGCTGTTTTCCTCGGCGGCGCTCTTGCCGATCTCGGGGTTGGCGCCTGCGCCGCGGCCCTTGGTCAGCTTTTCGCCGATGGTGATCTTGGTGGTGGCAGCGTTGTTGAAGAGCGTCTGTCTGTCGGTATTGACAGCGATGAACTCCACGCCGCGGATATTGGATTCGATCATACGGTTGATGGCGTTGTTGCCGCCGCCGCCGACGCCGACTACCTTAATGCTTACGCCGCATTCATATTCTTCAAGTTCGTATCCCATTTTTTCCTCCTGCATTTCCGCTGTTACGCGTAACGATTTTTTTGGATTTTGATAGTATTGTACCTTATATCATACAGAGTTTTCATCAATTATGCAATAGAAAACGCCAAAAATTCATTTTATTTTAACAATTGATCGGAGAAGTCGTGATCGCTTTTCGTGATGTACGCCGTTTCCGCTTTTTTGATATGGATCGAGGCGACGGTGTTCTCGTCGCACTGCGTCGCAAGGATTTTTCCGAGGAAGGAAAGCTTCGCTTCGAGGTCTTCCGTCCCGCCGATCGAGGCGCAGAGCTTCGCGTCGTTGAGGATGAGACGGATGTTGAATTTCTCGCTCACGTCCACCGTTCCGATCCGCGCGTAGAAGGGAGCGCGTTCGAGGGTGGAGAGCAGATCGATCAGATAGCGGTAGGTCGCGTTCCGGGGGAAGACAAGCTCGGTCCCGACGACGGCGCGCTTGATCTCGGGGATCTTCACGGGCAGAAGCCCCGACATTCTCGAGGTGAACTCCTCGGCGCTTTTTGCCCGTTCGAGCACGCGCAGGGAGGAGGAGAGGAGAAAGTAATCCCCCATGATCTCGGTGTAGTATAGAGGCGAATCCTCCTCCACGCGGATGATCACCGTGGTGGGGAGCTTTCTCGTGACCGTGACCTTGCGGATATAGGGGAAGGTGACGGTCAGTTTTGCCTGCAGGACCGATTCGTTGACCGAAAAGAGGTTGTCCTCCGGCGTGATCCCGGTCTCGGTCAGGATCGAGGCGGAATCGTAGAGAGAGTTGCCCTCGATACGCACGTCCTTCGCCTTGAAGAAGAGGTACCCGCAAAGAAAAGCGAGGACGGCAACGAGAAAGAAGACGAGACCCACGACGAGCAGGATCTCTTCGGTGGAGCGACGCTTGTTCCGCGCACGGAGACGCTCGAACGAGTCGTTGGAGATGATCTCGGCGGCGCTGACCGATTCCTCGGTTTCAAGCGGCTCGCGGGCTTCCTCCTCCTCGTCGTCAAAACGCAGTTTTCTCATGGGTTCACCTCTCTTTCGTCAGTGTAATACGGGATATCAGACCGAATGTGCGTCGGTCGGTGCGGCACCGGGCTTGTCCCCGGCTTCCGCGGATATTTCTTTTTTGGAAAGGATATACAGTGCCGTTGCCGCGGAGATCGCGAGCAGATCGGAAGCGATCAATAAGGCGGCGTTTGCGGTTATACGGAACAACAGCATATCGAGGAAATGAAGGAGCAGAAACAGGGTGAAAAGCACGGTTTTCCATTTGGGATGCTTCTTCATCTGAAAAAAAGACGGCAGATAGATCGCGTAAAGCAGGATCGGCAAAAAAACAAGAGCGGGGGAATCGGCAGCGAAAACCAGAACAAGCGATGTTGAGATACAGAGGACGCCGAGCGGTCCGACGTCAGGCAGCCGATAGATTCCGCTTCCGAAGGCAACGGAGAGGAAGGAAGCGATCCCGAAGAGCGCAAGCAGGATCAGAAGAATCATACCTGCGGCTTTTACCGTCTTCGTTTTTTCTTCCATCTTTAAGATACTGCTCCTTATTTGTCGGTATCTCTTATTCTATCACACTTTTTTGGAATTGACAAGTGCTTTCAGCTCACGGTAAAGAATTTCGTTCGTGTCCTTGACCGCAAATTCCGAAAAATGCTCGGAAAGCGACTTCTGCTTTTCCTTATCGGCAAAAATGTCCTCCACGGTGCGGGCGAGCAGACCGTCGGTCAGGTCCTTTTCCTCGATCAGGACGGCGGCGCCGGCGTCGGCAAGGACCTTCGCGTTCTTGTACTGATGGTTGTCGACGACGTTCGGGGAAGGGATGAGGATCGCGGGCTTGCCGAGGGCGGCGAGCTCGGAAAGGGTCATCGCGCCCGCGCGGTTGATGACGAGATCGGCGGCGGAGAGGCGGACGGGCATATCGTAGATGTATTCCATCGGGACGAGGTTGGGGTATTGGTCAAGTCCCGCCGCGCGGAAGGCTTCCATAAAGCTTTCGTAGCCGTTCGCTCCGGTCGCGTGGACGTGGATCAGCTCGGGGTGCTTCGCGGAATCGTCACGCATCAGCGCGATGATCTCGGAATTGATCCGCTCCGCGCCGAGGCTTCCGCCGCAGGAGAGCAGGAAATGACGGTATTTGCCGTCGATGCCGAGCTGCTTCCGCGCTTCCTCTTTGGAAAGGGTGGCGAACTCGTTTTTCAGCGGGTTGCCGACGCGAAGGACCTTTTCCTTCTGCTTGATCTTTTCGGCGCTCGCCTCGAAATTGACGAAAATTTTATCGACCGAGGAAGCGAGCATCTTCACCGCGACCCCGGGGATGGCGTTCGATTCGTGCAGCGCGGTGGCGATCCCCATCGAGGAAGCCGCCTTGCAGACCGGCCAGCAGACGTAGCCGCCGGTGCCGACGACGAGGTCGGGCTTGAACTCTTTGACGAGCTTTTTCGCCTTGCCGACCGAGGTGACGGTCAGCCAGAGCGTTTTCAGGTTTTTCAGGGAGAGGGAGCGGCGAAGCCCCTGTATTTCAACGTGATAGAGGGGGTAGCCCTCCTTCGGGACGAGTTTGTTTTCCATCCCGCGCGAGGTGCCTACGAAGGCGATCTCGGCGTCCGGCTCGTGCGCCTTGATGGTGTTTGCGATGGCAATGGCGGGATAAATGTGTCCGCCGGTGCCGCCGCCGGTAACGAGAACTTTCATAACGTAATCTTCCTTTTTCCGGAATTACCGAGAATTTTCGGTGCGGTCCGTGTCTGTGCGGCGCGCCGTTTATTCTTTCTGATAGGAGAAGCGGGAAATGCTGAGCAGGATGCCCATTTCGATCATCAGCATGAGGATCGAGGAACCGCCGTAGCTGAAGAAGGGAAGGCTGATGCCGGTGTTCGGAATGACGCCGGTGACGACCATCATATTGAGGATCGCCTGAATGCCGATCTGCGAGGTGATGCCGACCGCGGTGAGGCAGGAGAAGGTGTCGGGAGCGCGGAGAGCGACGGTCATTCCGCGGATGATGAAGGCGAGGAAGAGCGCGATGACGAAGAGCGCGCCGATGAAGCCGAGCTCCTCGCAGATGATCGAGAAGATGAAGTCGTTCTGCGGCTGGGAAACGAACATATGCTTCTGACGGCTGTTGCCGAGACCGACGCCGAACCATCCGCCCGAGCCGACGGCGATCTGACCCTGAATGGTCTGCCACAGCTCGTCGGTGACGCTGTAATTCTCGGGGTGAACGAATTCATCCCAGCGGAGGGCGACGTAGGGGATATAGTTGACCGCGATATAAAACGCGGCGCCGCCGATCAGAAGAACAGCCAGAAACCAGGGCCATCTGGAACCGGCTGCCCAGATGACAAAAAGACCGATCAGAAAGGTGATGATCGTGCCGGAGAGGTGGTTTTCAAGGAAGATCAGACCGCAGGGGACGGCAAGGATGAAGGCGGGAATGAAATCACCGTACCAGCTTGCGTACCAGAAGCGTTTGTCGAGGATCTTTTTCTGGTTGTTCGAGAGGTATGTCGCAAGAAAGAGGACGAGCGCGAGCTTCATGAACTCGGAGGGCTGGAAGGAGAACGAACCGATGAAGATCCAGCGCTTCGCGACGCCGCGCGCGTATCCGTTGACGAGAACGAAGGCGAGCAGTCCGAGACCGATGAGGAAGATCAGCCACGAAAACCGCTTCAGCAGATCAAAACGGTATTTCAGGATCGCCATCTCCACGAAAGCAAGTCCCGCACCGATCCCGATATAGGCGATGTGACGGATGATGTAATAATAACTGGTGCCCTTTTCGTTGAGCGCCGCGGCGTAACTGGCACTGAATACCATGACCGCGCCGAAGCAGAGCATGACGAGGATGATGATGAGCAGGGGACGGTCGACCGGACCGCGGCTGATGATGAGGTCGGCGGGCTTGAGCATTTCGACCTCGATCTGCTGCTTCGCGGGTTTTCCGGCAGGCTCCGCCGCCGTGACGCCTGCGGAAGCGGGAACGGCTGCCGTTCTTACGGGAGCGGTTTTGCCCTGATTTGCCCCGGAGGGAGCGGCGGCATCGCGCCGTGCCGTTCTCTTTATCGGTTTTTTCGCTGCCGGTGCGGTCTTTTCCGTGCCGACCGTGCGTTCCCCGGCAGGGGTGCTTCCGCGTGCCGGAGCGGTCCGGGAGGGCGCCTCTTTCGCGGCGATCGTCCCTTCGGGTACTGCCGTGCGCGGTCTTGTCGAAGCGTGC
>JAKSPT010000031.1 GCA_024404495.1 Lachnospiraceae bacterium | reverse complement strand
ACGAAGCACAATCAAGATTAACTTGGGATTCTAATAGAACGGCGCTATATGAGTTGAATTGTCGCTTGTGTGCAGAATAACAAATCCCGGTTTATCGAACTAAAAGATAACCCACCGAAGAAGTGTTTATCCTCTTCGGTGGGTTTGTTCTGTTAAAATACTTTCTTATCGCCACGAGATAATTTCCGCAGGCGGTTTTAATATGGTCATTGATCGGATTTATGCTTATTTTGCAGTGATCTCATCGACTTTTTTCTGCACGAAGTCGGGATTGTAGGAGTATCTTCCTTCGGACTTCTTCAGATCGGAATCGTCGGCCTTGAAGTCGGTCATCCACTTCTTTCCCTCGGCGGTGTTGAGCGCTTCGGTCAGCTTTTCGGTGAAGAAGGCGATCTCCTTCTTCTGGGTGGAGGTGGCGTAACCGTCGCAGAGGTAATCCTGCCAGAGGATGCCGGGAGTACCGCCCGCCTCGTAGGTCGCCTTGAACCACTCGAAGACCGAGCAGACGGTATTGATGTACGCGCCCTTGGTCGCCTTACCGGTGAGGTTGTAATCGTAGGTGAAGTCGGTGCCGTACTTGGAGTTGACGGCAATGTCTCTCATACGGTCGAACTGCGGCAGAAGGGTCGGATGGATGCCGATCTCGACAGAAGCCTTGGTCAGCTCGGTGATCTCGGAGGGTGTGTAAGGCAGGGTCGTATAATCGGAATGCGCGTAAACAACGTCACACTGCTCCATCAGCTCGGGAATGATCGCGTTGCGGCGCTGGCTGTAATAGACGTGACGGTAATGCGAGTTAAAGGAGAATTCGTCGACCGGAGCGATCCAGCAGGCGCCCTCGGTGCGGAGGTTGAGCTTCGCCGTCGGGAAGGAAGCGTTGACGAGCGACATCATACCGGTGTAATCGCCCATTCTTTCAAGGGTACGGAATGCGTCGAAATCGGCAAGCGCACGGCTCCATTCGCTGAAGACCTTGCCCTTGTAGTATCTGCGGTAGCCGTGGTCCTCGGTGGTCTCGACCTCGGGGTTGATATCGTAGAAGCTCTTGTAATTGGAGCCCCACGCGTCGTTCAGCGCGTCGATATCGGCACCGTACAGATCGAGCAGGAAGAGACGGAATGCGGAAAGCGAGGTGGAGGAGATCGCGGCCCTCGCGTTGAAGTCTACGCGCTCCCATCCGCGGGTATCCTCTACGGATAGCGGAACGACGCCGTCTGCGGTCAGCCAATAGTTGTCGCCCCATCTGTTGAACTGATAGACGGTACGGATGGCTTCGGTGACCTGAATGTCCTCGGTACCGAATCCGCCGCCTTTGTACTGCTGTCCGGTGACCGCGGTGGCAAGACCCGCCGCGTTCTGGAACGGATAGGAGACGAAGCCCTCCATCCGGATGCCCATCTTTCTCGCAACGTCGGCGGAATACCAGAAGGCGTCAACGTTGTTGTTTACGCCGGTGCCGTTCGATCCGTCGAACATGAAGGCTGCCGTGGTGTTGATCGTATTGATGCCGATCGACTTCATCGTGTTCAGCGTTTCGACGATCAGATCTTCCGGAAACGGACCCTCCTGAATGTTACCGCGCATATCGACCATCGACTGCGCCTGGATCGTCGGGAAGCGGGTGCCGTCGTCAAGGATGGTATAGCCGCTGTTGTCGGGATTGAAGACGACCTTGATCGAATCGGATTCTACCTTGACCGGCAGATACGCGCAGGCGATCGCGCTGTCGTTGCCGCGTATCAGCTTGAGGACGACCTGATCGGACCACGGAGCGCACTGGAGATAAAGGGTACCTTTGTATTCTTTTCCGTTCTTCGCCCTCTGCCACGAATCGTAGGAGGTCATGAATTCCTCGTAGGTGTGGAGCCAGCGGTTGCGGGTCGCGGTGCCGCGCTTGGTCAGTTTGACGAACTTTTCCGGTTCGGTCTGCGCGCCGTTTCCGGAGACCTTGAAGTTGAAGGTGGAGGCGCTGTAGGTGTCGCCGCCCCAGATGTTCTTTGCGTAGTTTTCGGGATTGGAGGTCTCGTTTCGGACGATGCAGTTGATGCGGATCTTGTATTCGCCGTCGCCGAGTCCGAGCGGATTGAAGCAGATCCACATTTCATCGCTTTCGCCCGGGAAGAGCTCGTCGTCGATGCGGTAGTACAGATTTTCCACGGTGCGGATCTGATTGTAATTGCCGTTTTCCTTCTTGAACAGAAGGGGCTCGAAGCAGAAGGTACCGGTGCCGTCGCCGTCAAGGACGGTATCGCCGGTGTTGGTGTATCTGATCTTGAACCAGATGTAATCGGCGGCTTTGAGAGTGCCGGAGCAGATCAGATCGCTCGCGGTATAGCTCGGGTACTTCTCCGCGACCCTGTCCTGCTTCATGGCGGCGGAAAGAGCCGGACGCCTGGAGGGCGCGTTGGAAGCGCAGACGTAGCCGAGGTACTCGAAGTCCACGTCGACCTTATTGGGAAGCGCGAGGTCGTAGTAGCCGGAATCCTTCGATTTCGCGGCGTCCTCCATCGCGTTCGCTTCGACGTAAAAGACGGCGTCGCGGTCGGGGATCAGCGTATAGTTGACCGGGATCGCGTCGTAAGCGGTGACGTTCTTCGGCACTTCGTATTTCAGCGTCGCGTCGCCGAGACGGATCTCACCGGTGAAGGTTTCGGCATTGTCGTATTTTTTCAGGAAGTCTTTCTTTTCACGGGAGATCGGATTGTAGATCAGACCGTTATCCTCGTGGATCGCGTAGGCGTCGACCGGCATCGGCTCGACGGAGTCGCTGAGGTCTTCAACGATCGCGCGGATGACTTCGTTTTTCAGATAAGGAGAGCTCGTATCTTTCACCTCTTTATAGTAGTCTATGGAGATATTCATGACGGCGGTCCCGTGTCCGTCGGAGGGATCGTTATCGGTGAAACGGATGTAAAGATCGAAATATATATTCTTGTCGTGCGGGGAGAAGGTGACGTTCGTCTTGTTGTCCATATTGCGGATCGGCGTGGAAGAAACGTCTGCGTAATTGACGAACTCGGTAAAGTTCACGCCGTCCGAGGAATACTCGCCCTTATAGTTCTGCGCGAGCGTGAAAACGAACTTCGGATCCGCCCACTCCGTCATATCAAAATAATAGACGAGCTCGGCGTTGCCGTCGGTAAAGCGGCAGTTGGTCGCTTTTGAAGCGTTGTTCTTGAAAATATATTTCGTATCGTTATCGGAGGCAGGCTGGAGCGACTCGTTGAACGTCTCGTAATATTTCGAGCGGTCACGGGTAAGCGCCGCTTTCAGTACCTCGCCCGAGCGGAAATACGAGTAGTCCTTCGGGATCACGAGCATCGGAAGGACGGTGACGTTGTTCTCATCGTATCCGGTGAAGGTCGAGATGAAGTACTCGATCGCCTCGGCGATGGCGTTATCGTTGCTTCCCGCGATGACGATGCGGTCGCCGCAGTTGCGGATCAGATAATCACGGTCGTTCTGTATCTCGGTCAGATTCTGGCTTTCCGGGCGGTTGGTCTTTCCGAGAACGATCTCCTTGGTGCCGACCGGGGCTTCTTCCTTGTCGTCTGCCTGAACGATCAGGATCTGCTTGCCCGAGATATCGGCAAGGACCTTTTTCAGTCTCGTCGCGGCGTTTTTCAGGATCCTTCCGGCTTTCAGCGAGACGACGATCTTATAGGTTTCTTCGCCGCCGAAGATCATGGAGCCCTCCTCGATCACGGGAGGTTCCGTTCCGGACGCGTCCGTGGTACCGTCGGTCGGTCCCGGCGCCGCGGGCTTGCAGGCAAACGCGGGAAGGACCGTCATACACAGAAGCAGAAGGGATAATGCTCTTTTGAATTGTTTCATACTGCAGTTTCCTTTCATAGGGTATTCTAATGATACCACGGCACGGAGGGATTGTCAATATCACCGCCGTATTTTCAAATATCGTACAAGAATTTGTTTGACAAAACAATATTAAAATGCTATAATAATAAGGATTAAATTTACGGGGGTAGCAATGAATAAAATCATCAGATATTCCGCGGCGGCCCTGCTTGCTCTCCTTGCCGCTGCGAGCCTTATTTCCTGCAAGCCTTCCGATCCCGGACCCGCAGGAAACGAATCGGAAACCGCGGGGGAAACGCAGAAAAGCGACCGTTTCACAATCGACGAGACCTTTAAGCTGGTCCGTTCCGATTACAGCGAGGAAGCCAACGCCGCCGCCCGCTATATCCGCGAGGGCGTGAAGGAAATGTTCGGCTTCGAGCTTCCCTACGTCACCGATTTCGTCAAGCGCGGTGAAGAGCTCGTTCCCGACCCGCACGAGATTCTCGTCGGGGAAACCAACCGTCCCGCCGCCGCGCCTCTTTATGACGGTCTCCGCGTACGCGACTACCGCTATCAAATTATGAATGAGGACTGCATCGTCATTACCGGCGGCAGTGAGCAGAGCATACTCGAAGCCGCGAAGGCGTTCATGAAGGACGTCTTCGGCTATACCGGGAAAGGCACCGGAGCCAACGCCGAGCTGAAGGCGGGCGAACCGGTTTCCTTCCTCTACGATTACCCGGTCAAGAATCTGAAGGTCAACGGCACCGATTTCACCGACTGGACGATCGTTTACGACTCCGGATCGTGGAAGGAACGCGCTTCCTCCCTCTCCGCTTCCCTCTCCGAGCTTTCGGGCTACGAGCTTCCCGTCGTATCCGGGTCCAAGGGAAAATCGGCGCACGGCATCTTTCTGAAAACGCTTGATCACGAGGTCTACTCCGACTTTGATATCATCGTCGAGGAGATCGACGGCGACGTATATCTCGAAGCGTCGAACAAGGACGGTATGGAGCGCGCCATCGAACTTTTCCTTGAAAAGTATTATCCGAAAAAAGTGACCGAAACGATGGATCTCAAGATCACCGGCAAAGAGCGCACATACACATTCATCGGTCAGTCCGGCGATTATACCGGACAGGCGGCGAACGCGATCCTGCCCTTTGAGAACGGTCTCGTACTGAAAAAGAAGTCCCAGACACGTATCCGTGAAGGCGTTTACTACGAAAAGCGCGAATACCGCGACAGGAACGATAAGCCTGTCATCTGCTACGTAATGATCGCGGAGCCCGGCACCGTCGATCCGGTCTGCGGTCTGCCCCACGCCTACGACAATATCACCTCCGGCAAACTGCAGAACGTCATGACGCAGGCAAAGGAAGCCGAGGCGGCGTACGGCTACGATATCTGCGGTGCCGTCAACGGCGATTTCGCTTTCTCCGCGACCGAGCCCTGCGGCACCAACTATCAGAACGGCGTCTGCCTCTCCCACAACTCCGAGTTCGCCTTCTTCGCCGTGAAAAAGGACGGCAGCTTCTTCGTCGGCTACGACCGCGACCTCGACAGCTTCGATAACGTCAAGGAAGCCATCGGCGGCAGATACCTGATGCTCAAGGACGGCAAGCTGACCGACCTCGGCTACGGCATCGACCTCGCAGCCGTCCGTCATCCCCGCACGGCGATCGGCTTTGACGACAGCGGCCGCCTCTTCCTGATGGAGATCGACGGCAGACAGCCGAGCCTTTCCAACGGCGCGTCCCTCTGCGATATGGCGATGATCTTCATTGATCTCGGCGCGACCAACGCCATCAACATCGACGGCGGCGGTTCCTCCACCTTTATCACGAAGGATTACAATACCGGCAATTTCGTGCTTCACAACTCCCCCTCCGACGGCAATATGCGCGCCGTCTGCAATTCCCTGCTTCTCGTTGTGAAAGAAAAAGAATAATGAATGATTCCGGAGGAATCTGATGATGAAACCGCGTTATTTCTTTAAGGCGTTTCTTCTTCTCCTTGCGCTCTTCCTGCTCTTTTCCTGCAAGCCCGCTTCCGGAGGTCCCGACGAAACGTCCGTTCCCTCGACCGAGGCGAAAACAGGCTTTGACGTCACGGCGGATTTCGTCCTCATCAGAAACGAATACTCCACCGACGGCGTCGAGGCGGCGCGCTATTTAAGAACGGCGTTCTCCGAGCTGTTCGGAACGGAGCTTACCCTCGGTACCGACTTCGTCAAAAGAGGCGAGGAGGTCGTTCCCGGGGAATACGAGATCCTCGTCGGCAAGACCGGCCGTCCCGCCGCCGGTTCGCTTTACGGGGGTCTGCGCGCACGCGACTGGTCCTACGAGATCCTGAACGACGGCTGCCTCGTCATCGCGGGCGGAAATTCGGAAAGCACGCTCGAAGCCGCAAAGGCGTTTTTGAAGGACGCCTTCGGCTATACCGGACCCGGCACCGGAGCGAAAAAGACGCTCGAAGCCGGCTTCCGTCAGGATTTCAAGTACGAATACCCTGTCAAGGAGCTCTCTCTCAACGGTACCGACTTTGCCGACTGGGGCATCGTTTATATGAACACAGGGTGGAAGACGGTCGCGCAGGATATGGCGGCGTCTCTCGCCGATCCCGCCGGCATCGAACCGCCCGTTGAGTTCAATCTCAATACCAAGTCCAAGCACAATATTTACCTGAGACAGCTCGGCTCCTCGCCCAAAAACGGCTACGACGTGATGATCCACGCCGACGACAAGGGCGATATCTATCTTGAAGGCAACAGCGAGGACACGATTCAGCGCGCGGTCGCGCTCTTCCTGAAGGAGGTCCTTCCCGAAAAGTACACCGCTGCGATGAAGCTGACCTTTGAGAAGGAGATCGGCGTTTATTCCTTCGCAAGCCCCGAATACGACCGGATCAATCCTGCGAAGAACGAGAAATTCCGTTATGAAAACGGTCTTACCCTCGTCAAGCAGGAGGAAAGCAAGGTCAGCGAGGGCATCCGTCTTCTGAGGCTGGAATACAAGGATTACGAGGGAGGCCCCGTCGTCGCGTTCCTGATGATCTGCGAGCCCGGAACCGTCACTCCTTACTGCGGTCTGCCGAACGCCGCCGATACGATCGGCGAGGGCGTGAAGCAGAACGTGCTCGATCAGGCGGTCGCGTATCAGAACAAATACGGCGTCGATATCGTCGGCGGCATCAACGGCGACCTCTTCTTCTCGGCGACCGAGCCGGTGAGCAACCCCTTCCATCTCGGCAAGCGTCTGACGAGCGCGACCGGACCCGTCTTTGCGAGGATGAAGGACGGAACGTATTTCATCGGCTACGACAACGAGATCGATTTCAGCAACGTCGAGGAAGCGGTCGGCGGCAGATATCTTGCCCTCAAAAACGGCGGCTTTGCCGATCTCACTCCGGGCGACGACCTGATCTATTACCGTCATCCCCGCTCCTGCGTCGGCACCGACCCCGAGGGGAGACTGTATCTCCTCGTCGTTGACGGAAGACAGTCGGGCTACTCCGGCGGCTGCTCGATCCCCGATATGGGCGTGATGCTCCTGCCCTTCGGCGCGACCGACGCAATCAACTTCGACGGCGGCGGTTCCGCGACGATGATCGTCAAGGATTACGCAAACGGTCAGCTCTCCTGCCGCAATAAACCCTCAGACGGTAAGATGCGCGCCGTTCTCGACACCCTCCTCCTCGTGAGGAATCCCGATAACGTGAAATAAAAAAATCGTTTCCTTGCGGAAACGATTTGGAGCTGGTAAACGGACTTGAACCGTTGACCTGTTGATTACGAATCAACTGCTCTACCAACTGAGCCATACCAGCGACATGTATTACTATATCACATTTCTCCGCTTTTGTCAATAGTTAAAGAAATTTTTTTGAAAGAGAACCGGATGAAACTCACGAATATCTCCGAAGTACGCGAAATCATGGAGCGCAACGGGCTCCGTTTCAACAAGCAGTTCGGTCAGAATTTTCTGATCAACGAGGCGGTTCCGAGAAGGATCGCCGAGGAATGCGGCGCAAAACCCGAGGACGGGATCCTTGAGATCGGTCCCGGCATCGGCACGCTGACCCGTGAGCTCGCAGCGCGATACCGCAAGGTCGTCGCCGTCGAGATCGACCGGAATCTGATCCCGGTGCTCGGGCAGACCCTCGCCGATTTCGATAACGTCACCGTCATCAACGACGACGTGATGAAGACCGATCTGAAAGCACTCCTTGACGAACACTTCCCCGGGATGCGGGTCACGGTCTGCGCCAATCTGCCCTATTACATCACGACGCCGATACTGATGAAGCTGCTCGAATCGGACGTGTTCTTCGACAATATCACGGTCATGGTGCAGAAGGAGGTCGCGGTCAGACTCACCTCCCTGCCCGGCAGCGCGGAATACGGCTCGATCACGGCTTCCGTCGGCTGGTACGGAAAAGCGGAAAAGCTCTTCGGCGTTTCCGCGGGTTCCTTCCTCCCGGCACCGAAGGTCGATTCCGCCGTCGTGCGTCTCTCCCTCTACGATAAGCCCCCCTATCCCGTGCGGGACGAAGCACTTCTCTTCCGCGTCATCCGCGCCGCCTTCGGGCAAAGAAGAAAAACGCTGCTCAATTCGATGACCTCCTTCTTCCCTGAGCTGACGAAAAACGCTCTGGAGGAGGCGATTGTAAACGCCGGATTCTCCTCCGGCATCCGCGGTGAGACCCTCTCCACGGAGGATTTCGCGAAGCTGACGGAATCCCTTTACGACAGACTCGGGAAACCGAACGAAAACGATAACAGTACCGAAAGGAATGAATGAAATGATCAGAATCGAAATGGAAAACGGCGGTATCATCAGACTGGAGCTTTATCCCGAATACGCGCCGAAAACCGTGGCAAACTTTGAAAAGCTCGTGCGCGCCGGTTTTTACGACGGGCTTATCTTCCACCGCGTCATCGCAGGCTTCATGATCCAGGGCGGCGACCCGAAGGGCAACGGCACCGGCGGCTCGAAGGAGACCATCCCCGGCGAATTCGCGCAGAACGGTTGGAAGAAGAACACCCTTTCCCACGTCCGCGGCGTGATCTCAATGGCGCGTACCTCGATGCCGAACTCCGCTTCCTCCCAGTTCTTCATCATGCACGAGGACGGTACCTTCCTTGACGGACAGTACGCCGCCTTCGGCAAGGTCGTTGAAGGGATCGAGGTCGTCGATGAGATCGCTGCGGTTCCGACCGATATGCGCGACCGTCCCCGCGTCGATCAGCGCATCAGAACCATCACGGTTGAGGACTGATCGGATGGTCAGACTTCTTTCCCGTTTCTTCATCCCGAACAGAGACGATTACGGTTCCCCCGAGGTGCGCGGCGCTTACGGCGTATTGTGCGGGGTCCTCGGGATCGTGCTGAATCTTCTTCTTTTTATCGGGAAATTCACGGCGGGCGTGCTTTCCGCTTCGGTCGCGATCACGGCGGACGCCTTCAACAACCTTTCCGACGCGGGTTCGAGCGTCATCACGCTGATCGGCTTCCGGCTCGCCGGGAAAAAGCAGGACCGCGATCATCCCTTCGGGCACGGCAGAATGGAATACCTTTCCGGTCTGTTCGTTTCTGTCGCCATCATTCTGATGGGCTTTGAGCTGATCAAATCCTCGTTTGAAAAGATCCTGCACCCCGAGGCGATCGAATTCAATCTGCTTTCGGTCGTCATTCTCGTCGTTTCGATCGCCGTGAAACTCTATATGTCGTATTACAACCGCTCGGTCGGGAAAAAGATCGGCTCTGCGGCAATGACAGCGACGGCAACGGATTCCCTTTCGGATTCTATAGCAACCACCGTCGTCCTGATCGCGACGCTCGTCGGTCATTTCTTCAATATCCTCATCGACGGATGGTGCGGTATTATTGTCGCGGTCTTTATTATGATCGCGGGCATCCGCGCCGCGAAGGATACGATCGACCCGCTGCTCGGTCTGCCGCCGGAGCCCGAATTCGTTGACGAGATCGAAATGATCGTAACGTCCCACGAGGGAATTCTCGGCATCCACGACCTCATCGTACATGATTACGGTCCGGGCAGAAGAATGATCTCCCTGCACGCGGAGGTCCCCGCAAGCAGCGATATCCTCGAAACGCACGATACGATCGACAATATCGAAGCCGAGCTTTCGGCAAAGCTGAACTGTGCCGCCGTGATCCACATGGACCCGATCGACACCGGAAACGAAAAAATCGGAGCGATGCGGGACTATATCTCGAAAAAGATGATGGAACTCGGCGAAGAGATCACCGTTCACGATTTCCGTATGGTCACGGGACCGACCCATACGAATCTCATTTTCGACGTCGTCGTTCCCTTCGGATTCCATTTAAGTGACGACGAGGTCAGAAAAGCTGCGAAGAGCGCGGCGGAATCGCTTGCCGAGGGCGGAGAGATCTTCTTTGCCGTCGTGAATATCGACAAATCCTACGTCAGACAGGACAAGGCTTGAACGATGGAACTGACCGGAAAACTTCTGAAAGGGCTTGACGGGCTCTATACCGTGAAAGCCGGGAACGGGCTGCTGACCTGCATATGCGGCGGCGCGATCCGTCACAGAGGCGAAAAGCCGCTGATCGGCGACGACGTCACCGTGACCGGAGAAGGAAGCGATTATCTGATCACGGAGATCCTTCCGAGACGCAATTCGCTCATCCGTCCTCCGCTCGCGAACGTCGATACCCTCTTTCTCGTCCTTGCCGTCACGAAACCGGAGCCCTCGCTCATTACCTCCGACAAGCTGATCTCGATCGCGGAATACAACCACATCGAGCCCGCCGTCATTATCACGAAGGATGATCTCGACGAAAACAGAGCGGCGGAGCTTGCCTCGGTCTACCGGAAATCCGGTTTTGACGTCTTCGTGACCTCCTCCGTCCGTCCCGACGCAGAAAACGACGCGCTGCGGGAATTCATTTTATCGCGAATGAAAGACAAGACCTCCGCGTTCGCGGGTGCCTCCGGCGTCGGAAAGTCCACGCTGCTGAACGCGCTCTTTCCTTCCCTTTCCCTCGCGTCGGGGGAGATCAGCAGAAAGATCGAACGCGGAAAGCACACGACGAGACACGTTGAGCTATTTCCGCTCGCGGAGGTGACCGGAGAACCGGGTCTTTCCGGATACCTTGCCGACACGCCCGGCTTCGGGATGCTCGATCTGATCCGGTTCGATTTCTTTACCCTTGAAGAGCTGCCTCTTACCTTCCGTGAATTCGTTCCCCTGCTGACCGAATGCAGATACACGAAATGCACGCACACGAAGGAAGAAGGCTGCGCGGTTCTGCAGGCGGTCAGAGAAGGCAGGATCGCTCCTTCAAGACACGAAAGCTTTCTCGAAATGTACGCCGACCTCAAAGCGAAAAAGAAGTGGTGAATACGATGGAACTATGGGACGTTTACGATCTTGACAGAAACAAGCTCCCCAGCGATATGGTACGCGGCAGCGATTACCGTCCCGGGGAATATCACCTCGTCGTTCACATCTGCGTTTTCGGTTCGGACGGCAGGATGCTGATCCAGAAGCGTCAGCCGTTCAAGCAGGACTTCTCCGGGCTTTGGGACATTACCGTCGGCGGGAGCAGCGTCAAGGGCGAAAACAGCCGTGAAGCGGCTCACCGCGAGCTTTTGGAGGAGGTCGGGATCGATTACGATTTCACGAACGTACGCCCGCGCTTCACGGTCAACGGGACGCACATTTTCGACGATTTCTATCTGATCGAAAAGGACGTGGACGAAACGATGCTTTCCCTTCAGTACGAAGAGGTTGAGGCTGTCCGTTGGGCGACCGAGGAGGAGATCCTCCGGATGATCGACGAAAAGACCTTCATTCCTTACGAAAAAACGCTGATCCCGCTGCTTTTTACGCTGAGAAAGCACTACGGTGTACACGATTATTCCAGATAAAAACGTAACCGCTTCCGGATTCCGGGAGCGGTTATTTCATATCGGGGTAAAGCCATGCATTCTCGGCGACGGCGTAAGGATCGGAAGAAAAGGTTCCGTTGAAAAACGGCTCGGCAATGAGGAATTCCGCTTCGGTCGGATACGGAAAAGAAGGCAGATCCATTTCCCGGCGTTTGATCCTGCAAACGGAAAGGGATACCGGGAAATACCGCAGCATATCCTCCGGAAGCAGACGTTTTCCGGTCTTTCTTTCAAGTAAAACGACGAAAGAGGACGGGATCAGAAGGGACTCCGCAAAACAGTCGGCTTCCCTTTCCGCCGAAGTGTCGGCTGAGGTATGCCGGAGAAGCAGATGTCCGAGCTCGTGCGCGATCGTGAAATTGCGGCGCCCGACCTGCATTCCGTCGCGGTATAGGATCAGCCTCGTGTCCCCTCTCGTGACCGAAAGACCGGAGATATCGTCGGGAAAGGGCGGGAGAGAGGTATCGGTACGAAAAGCGGAAAAGGAATCGACGAGGATCCCCGGGTAACGGGAGCGCAGTAGATTCAGCGATTTCATACCGTGAAGAGAAGTAACCCCGAGCGCGGAAAGCGTTTTCAGCGCGAGAAGCGGGATCGGATCATTCATCGTTTTTTTCCCCGCCCCGTGCCGAAAGATAAAGCTTGAGCGTCTGACGGAAGCCGTCGAGCAGGATCTCGTGATCCTTTTCGGAAAGCTGCCGCGTCTGGCGGAGCAGCATCAGCACCTCCTGCTCCTCGTCGTCCGGATCGTTGATCCCGAGGATCGAGGAAACGGAAAGGCCGAAATAGGAGGAGAGCTTTTTCAGGTTGTCTGCGCTCGGCTCCCGGACGCCGTTCTTCCATTCGTAAACGATGGACTTCGGCACGCCGATCTCCTTTGCGAGCCGCAGAGGAGTAACTCCGCGCTCCTGCAAAAGCGCGTTGAACCGTTCGTAAAAATTCATAAAATATTCCTGATTTCTTTTGGTATTCCTCTTGACATTTCCGATATTTCGGAATATAATATAGATACAGAAAACGGATTCGCTCTGTTCAATTCTATTATATATGACTATATCTGATTTGTCAAGAAGGAGAACGCATGATTTCCAAAGAAAAAAGAGAAATAATCCGGGTCCTTTCCTCCTATTCTTCCCTGCTGACCGCCGAAAAGAACTTATCGGAGCGCATTGACGCGATCCGCGTTCGGGATTCTTACGTTTCCGGTTACCCGGAAACAATTTCAAATTATAATGGCGAACATATGTTTCTGCTTCCGGATCTTACCGCACGCCGCGACGCGATCCGTCGCGAGATCGACTGGATCGAGCGCAGTCTTTCGGTCATGCCCGAGGAGGAGGAACGGCTGCTGCGGGAGATATACCTGTTTGAAAAAAGAATTCCCGACGTACCCGGGAAGCGCGGTACGGAAAAGAGCAGCTTTTACCGGTTACGGTCAAAGGCGCTTTCCCATTTCGCGCTCGGGTACGACGGGAGCGTATTGTAATGTATTATTACATCGCGTCGGGGGTAAGGGTGAAATAGAGCTTCGTCGTTTTGTAGGTCAGAGAATCCATTTCCTCCTGCAGCATTTCGTTGAAGCGCCTCGCAAGATAGCGGACGCGGAAATCCTCTATATGGGAGGTGACGTATTCGTCGGTGATCGGCTCGCGCAAAACGATCGCGTAGCCGTCCTCACCCTCGACGACGCCGGAATGCTCCCCTTCCTTCAGCGATTTCACGGTATCTTCAAAATACCGGAGAAGCTCACCGGAGGTGAAGTAATAGCCGATACCGTTCGCGCAGCCGGGGTCTTCCCCGTACTTTCCGAGAAGCGTGTAGAAATCCTCACCGCTCTCCAGTTTTGAAAGCACTTCATTCGCGGTCTTACGGTTCTCTTCTTTATTCTCCCCCGCGTCGTTGACGATCAGGATCTGCAGCCCGTGGTAAAAGTTTTCCGGGATATCCGCAAGCAGCGTGTCGTTATCCGCCTGAATGATGAAATTCGCCTCGTTCGTCATACAGTCGTACAGCTTCTGCCACTGACGGTTGATCTCCTGCACCTGACGGAATTCATAATCGGTCAGATAGGACTGCTTCAGCCCCTCGAGGAATTCTTCCTTCGTGGCAAATCCCGCCCGGATCTCGTCGTACTGCGCCGCGATCTCCGCTTTGTCGTTTTTGTCAAGCGTGAACTTGTATTTCTTGCTGAGATTCCTTATCGCGCAGTTCTTTTTCAGCATTTCGAGCGTTTCGGAACGGAGCAGCTCGAGATTCTCTTCCACCGAAAAATCGGTGATCCCGTCCTCCGCGAGCGCGGCCGCGTTGTTCATAAAGAAATAGCGGTATTCGTCGTAACAGACCTGATATCCGTCTATCGTCAGCACGGTGCGGTCATCCTCCGGACCCGAACAGGACGCAAAGGCGAACGTCAGGAGCAAAAGGAGAAGAATGGATACCGTTTTTTTCATAAGGTTCTTTCCTTTCATTGAAGAACAGAGGGCGCCGCACCGAGTGAAGCGCCCCCGTTTTTGAAATCAGATCAGAAATCCGCGTTGACGGCGTCGCCGTTGATCACGCGTTCGACGTTGTCGAGAAGCTTTTCCACAGAAGTTCTGATTACGTAGAACTCGCCGCTGCCGTTGACCGTATAGAAGGCGCGGCGGGTAGAATACGCGTAGAAGGAAAGCTCGGTGACGTCTCCGTTATCGAAGGTGATAGTGACCGTCGTCATAAAATCCATGTCCGAAATATCGGTCTGCTCGGCGTAGTCTTCCATATTGATGCCGATCAGAATGCGGTACCACTGACGGAAGTTCTTGACCGCCGTGGAGTCGAAAGCCTTATCCGAACGGTCGGATTTGATGATGATATCGGTGCCCTCGCCCTGCAGCGTAAAGACGGCGTTGACGTCGGGGCTCTTTACCTCGATCTTCGCGACGTCGTTGATGTTCTCCATAAAGACGGGGTGATCGACGAACTTGATGATATCCCAGTCGAGGAAGTAGGCGGTCGAGGAGGGGATCAGCGCGACGAGGTCGTAGAGCGAGCTGTACGCGTACATATTGCCGTTTTCATCCGGCACGGAGAAAACGATGGTCGTGTCCATATCGTGGTAATGATAGTGGATCATCCGGTAGGGACACTCCATATCGATGCCGTACTTTTCCTTCAGACGCTTGAAGGTCTCTGCAACGGCGCTTTCCGCGTCAAATTCGGGCACGTCGGCGTCGGGATCGTTGAAAATCTCCCAGAAATCGCCGCCGAGGGTCTCGCAGACCTCAACGGTGCCGGTTCCGTAGAACTGCTCGAACACGCCGAGGATCTGGGTATAGTTATCCGAGTTCAGATTGTAGTTGGCCGGATACTCCATCCGGAAGGAGCCGAGGCCGGCGTCGGTCGGCTTTTCCTCGTTCGTCAGATAGTCAATCTTGACGAAGAGCTTCCCTTCCTTGACGATATAGAAATCGTCGGTGGTGTAGGAATCGGTCGTGGAGATCGGATAAGCGAGAACGGGAGTGATGAGGTAATTGATATCGGCAAGCAGGGTCTGCGCGATCGATTCGTCAAGGACGTAGACGGCGTTTCTGCCCTCGTAGCGGGCGTAATAGCCGCCGCCGGTGATGATCGCGTTTCCGATCCACACCTTATGCTCGGTGCCGTCGTTACGGGTCACGACGTACCACGAGGGATTGTCCTCGGGCGCAAGACCGTAATCGTGCATATTCTGGCAGTCGGTCGTGATGCGGCGGAGGGAGAGCGTATAGCCCGCGGAAACGATGAGGTAGGAGAGTGCTTCCTTGCTGTACGGGGCGGCTTCCTTCCCTTTGATATAGAAGTTATCGTCCGGCGCACGGAGGAAGGTGTAGTCCCCCTTTTTGTTATGGACCTCGATCGACTTGATATCCGCCTTCTCGCAGTGCTCGAAGATCAGGATACGGTTGTTCGTACCGAGACGTTCCCCTTCGAGAAGCTCGGGGACCTCGACCTCCGGCTCCTCCTCAACGAGGAGGGGACGGACGACGAAGATATACGAAAGGATGAGAACCACGAAGACGATCGCGCCGATGATAATGGTTTTTTTCTGTTTACGGATCATAAGTGCTTTCTCCTGAAGTAAACCACCGTTCCGATGATGCCGACAATGAGCGGCAGCACGACGGCAAGGACGACCGTCCAGCGGTTCGCTTCCGCGGTGGTGATATCCAGTGCTTCGTTTTCAAAGACCTTGAAGTCGATGTCGATCGGTACCGAGGTCTTGCCGAGCGCCTTCATTGCGGAGAAGATGATATCGCGGTTTGCGTAGGAGGAGCTGCCGATATAGGTATCGTCGGTGAAGGACGAGGTACCGGCACATAGGACGTAATGATAGATCTGATCATTATTGACCGTGTTCGATTCGGCGGAGATCGTCATCAGATTATATACGCCGTGCTCAGCGCTCTCCTCTGCCGCGTCGGGAGTACCGAACGGGACCGCAAAGGCGGACTTGGCGGAAGAGGTGGAAAGGACGACCGAGGTGTGACGGTAAGGCGCCTTGTCGGTATCGGTCCAGAGGAAGGAGATCGGACGCGCCTTATTGACGATCGCCTTCGGGGTGTCCGCCATCTCGGAGATCGTGGCGATCATCGCGCCGCCGACGTCGCCGTCGGGCGCGTATTCGGCGACGAGCTCGGTGCCGTCAACCGAAAGCGAATTCGAGTAGTCGTGAATGATGCAGTCCTCAAATTTGATGCCCCACTCGACGAGATATTCGGAAAGCTCCGGGAAATGAGACATTTCGTAGGTCGGATCGAGGAAGACCATCAAATGACCGAAGGAACCGAGGAACTTGTCGATCTTCGCGACCTCGTTGACGGTCGCCTTCGAGCCCATCAGGTCGTAGGCGGGATTGTTGACGATGATGACCTTCGCCGCGGGATCGAGATCCTCCTTGGAAAGGTCGATATTCCGGACCTCGTAGCCGGCTTCGGCAAAGAGGTTATAGAGCATCGAGCCGGTCGTGGTCTCGCCGTGTCCGGTGGTGAAATACGCGATCGGATTGTCGCCCTCCATCGAAAGGATGGCGGAGGTGATCTTGTACTCGCCGTCGAAGGCGAAGACGTTGCCCGTTTCGGAGGAGAAGCGGTAGAAGGCGTTCGCCGCGTAAACGCGGGAACGGTTCCCGTCGGTGATGATGACGTTGGTGGTCTTGATGGTCTGCACGTCGGTGGACTTGTACTGCTCCACCTTGCCGGGTTCCTTGATGACGTCGATATACTTGATGTCAATGAAATCAAAGGTCTCTTTGTATTCCTTCGCGAGATTGTTGATCAGCGCGAGCGAATATTCGGCGTCGATCTCATCCTCTTCCTGGCAGAAGATGATGTCGATGTGCAGATCGGACTGCTCCTTATAGCTGTCGAGCAGCGCGATGGAGGAATCGGAAATACCGTAGATCTTCTCCTTCGTCATATCGACGTACCAGCGGTAGCGGTCGGAGAGGGCTGAAAAGATCACGTTGACGATGACGATCAGCGCGACGGCGACGCAGGTCAGACCGACGGCGGCGGAACCGTATTTGAACTTTCTGTTCTTGAAAAGATTCATTGCAGTTCCCTCCTTACGACCAACGGCGCTTCTCGTACACGCGCACGGTCAGGAACAGGAAAACGAAGCAGATCGACGCGTAGTAGAGAATGGCGGCGAAATCGAAATAACCGTAGGTGAAGTTGCCGTAACGGGAGTAGATGCTGAACCAGCTCAGCACAGACCGCAGCCACGGGAACGGGATATAGCGGTTCAGGAAGCTCGTGACGAGGAACAGCAGCAGCACCGCCATCGTGCCGAGCGAGGCAATGAGCTGATTTTCGGTCAGCGAGGAGATGAAGATACCGACGGCAACGAAAGCCGCGCCGACGAGGGCGATACCGATGATATAGCCGATGATGCGGGGCGTGTTCGGCGTATCCTCGGAGAATTTATAAAGAGGATAAAGATCGAACAGACCGACGAGCAGGGTCATGAGGAACATCGCGTAGGAGGCGAAGAACTTACCGCAGACCATACCCGGCAGGGTCACCGGAGAGGTGAGAAGGAGCTGTTCGGTCTTTGCCTTGCGTTCCTCGGCAAAGGAGCGCATCGTGAGCAGCGGGATCAGAATGACAAAAGCAAAGAGGATCGAGGTGAAATACCGTGAAAGATTGCTGTCCGAGCCCTGCTGCAGGGTGCAGAAAGCGAAGATCGCACCGTTGAGGATCAGAAAGACGGCGATGAAGAAATAGCCGAGCGGAGAGGTGAAATACGCGCGCATTTCGCGCTTGAAAATAGCGATCATTCCTTGTTACCCCTCTTTCTTTCCGGATTTTTTCTTCTTTTTGGAGCCGGTATCGCCGAGGAGCGTCAGGAAGACGTCCTCGAGATTGGCGCCCATCGCCTCAATACCGATGATCGGCCAGCCGTTCGATGCCATCAGGTGGAAGAGCGGCTTGCGGATATCGAGACCCTCGGAGGTTTCGATGACGTAGGTGATGCTGTCCATATCCTGCTGACCGACAGCCTCCGCGGCGTAAACGCCATCGAGCGAACGGATGGCGGTGAGGACGTCCTTCTGCGGACCGCAGATGCGGACCGACATACGGCGGTTGCCTTCGACTGCGGTCGCGATCTCCTCGGTACGCTTATCCGCGACGATCTTCCCCTTGTTGATGATGACGATTCGGTCGCAGACAGACTGGACCTCGGAGAGGATGTGGGTACTGAGGATGACCGTGTGGTCGAGACCGAGCGTACGGATCAGGTTGCGGATCTCAACGATCTGCTTCGGGTCAAGACCGACCGTCGGCTCGTCGAGGATGATGACGCGGGGATTTGAGACAAGCGCCTGTGCGATGCCGACGCGCTGCTTGTAGCCTTTGGAAAGGTTGCCGATGACGCGCTTGTACACGTCGTCGATCTTGCAGACCTCCGCGATCTCGGCAAGATGCTTTTCGCGGTTGAGCTTGCAGCGCTTCAGATCGTAAACGAAATTCAGATACTCTTCCACGGTCATTTCCGGGTAGAGCGGAGGCTGCTCGGGGAGATAACCGATGAGCTTCTTTGCTTCCAGCGTATTTTCCAGAATGTCAAAGCCGTCGATCTCGACGGTGCCCGACGTGCTGGAAAGATACCCGGTCAGCATATTCATCGTCGTGGATTTACCGGCGCCGTTCGGACCGAGAAAACCGACGATCTCGCCGTCGCCGACCTCAAAGCTGATATCGTTCACGACCGTTTTGTCGCCGTATCGCTTTACGAGGTGTTCGATTTTTATCATATTGATCGTTTGCTCAAAAGAGCTTCCTTTCAGGGATTTTCAAACGGGAATCGGGTTCGGGGCAGATACAGTATAGCATAAAACGGAACGGAATGCCGGGTTTTCACCGAAATTTCATCTGCCCTTCACGCTTCTTCCCTCCTCCGCCGGAATTCCGGCGGAGGAGGCGGGGAAATCAGCGGGTCAGTTCGATCGTAAGGACCTTTTTCGCGCCGAAGGTGAGGGCGATATTGCCGTTCTTCAGCGTCAGTTCTTCTCTTCTCTTTTCATCCATACCGGTCAGATACGCGCCGGTATATTCGTCGGAAACGGTAAGGGTGACCTTCTTTTCGTCCTCGGAAAGGTTATAGAGACGGACGATGACCGAACCGTTCTCTTCTGCCTTCTTGACGGTGGAAAGACGGATCATTTCGTCGTTCACCGTGAAATAGGTCTTGTTTTCGGGGAGTGCGCCCTCGTGCTTACCGGTCTGTGCGGTCTCAAAGGGCTGATCGGAGAAGTTGTAGCCGAGGGAAACGGCGTCTCCGCGCTTACCCGCCGCGTAAGGAACGGCGGAATATTCGAGGACGTAGGTGCCCTTCTGCTGTGCCTTGGGCGTCGGGAAGTAGCCCCAGTCACCGATCTGACCGACGCAGCGGAGCAGCGTTTCGGCGAGGGTGTTCCTGCCGTCACGCATGATCTCGTATTCGTTCAGTCCTCTGCCCGCAATCAGGAGCGATCCGGGATTTGCGGCGTCCTCGCTCTCGACGAGGAAGAAGGAGGTGCATCTCTGCGTGTTGTAGGGGTTCTCCCAATGCTCCCACGGGTAAACGGTACGCCTGACGAGGTCGAACTGACCCTCGGCGTAGTCGTACTTTGCGGGAATTTCCGCCGGGAACATCGCACGGATGCGGTGATCCTCGGCACGGTTGGTGATGGTGGTGCGGATATCGGCTCTGTCGATCCCGGCGGTCAGCGTGACCTCGGTGACGATATCGGCGTCGATCGGGATTTCGATCTCGGAACGGAAGGTGACGCTGAAGGGCGTACGGGTGACCGTGGTCTTCGCTTTGCCCTCAAGGCTGGTGACCGGAACGTCGCCGTCGACCGGACCGTAAAGATAGGTGTTGCCCTTATCCTTGGTATCTTCAATATAGTTGCAGGAAGGATAGGTTCTGCCGGTGCGCTTGTCGGTGAGGTCGAAGGAACCGTTTTCGTTGATCTTCACGATCAGGGACTCGTTCTCGGCGGTCAGGTTCTTTTCGTCGAGCTTCACGGTTTCGGCGTACTCCGCTCCGCCCTTTTCGACGCGGATGACCTCGTATCCCATTCCCTTCATCGTGACCGGGAAGGTGACCTCGAAGCGGTTGACGTGTGCGGGCTGACGGAAGCGGTCCTTCGGGAGCGTATAGGTAAAGGTCCTGCCGAGGTGCTTCACGGACGCGGGAAGAACGTTACCGTCCCTGTCGATCAGACGGATCGAATCGAAGGGGTCCTTTTCGGGGAAATCGACCGTGGCGGTGACCGTTTCGGTATAGGTATGGGGATCAAGGTTGAAGAGGATGATGTTTCTCTCCGCCGCCTTGCCGGTATCGACGCGGGCTGCCATATAATCGAGCGCGGCAAGACGCATCTCGTCCGCGGTCAGCATCGACTTCTGGAAGCGGGTCAGCATCTCGTCGTAAACGTCGTCCGCGGAGCAGGAGCAGATCGAGTCGTGAGGATGGTTCTGCATCAGCTTTCTCCACGAATAGAGATAGAAATCGGAGCGGTACTCGTCACCGGCGAGCATGGAAAGCACGTTCAGCGGCTCTGCTCTGCGCGCAAGGAGGTTTTCCGCCTGATGGTTCTTCTGCTTGATATCCACGCGGCAGGAAGCGGTATTGATGAGGAGGAAATGACCGGCGGAATACTGACCGTTGATCTCGCCGCGGTAGACGTGGAGATTGTCGCGGTTCTTGCGGATCTCGTCAACGTATGCCGGGAAGTTGGTCTGACGGACGTATACCTCGTCCTGCACCTCGTTCGCGAGCTTGATCGCCTCGTGGAGGTTGGTCTGTACGGGCTGATGGTCGCAGCCGTTCATACCGAGAAGCTGATCGGTGGTGGCGAAGCGCGCGGCGTTGACGCTGATCTGATGGATGCGGTTCTTCAATGCCTCGGGCTCGGTCGGAAGCTCCATCGCGTTGTGATACCAGTTGGCAAACATGATACCGATGACCTCGCTGCCGTCGGGCGACTGCCAGATCAGCTCGGAATTGGTGATGCCGTTCTGCTTGACGACGGCGTTATTCGAGCCGAGATCGTTCAGACCTCTGCCGAAGATCGCGTTGTCGATGCCGAAGCCGTTCAGGATCTGCGGCGCCTGCGACACGTTGCCGAAGGAATCCGGAAAATATCCGCTCATCACGGGGCTCGCCCCGATCGACTTGCAGAGCTTGATGCCGTAAAGCATATTGCGGACGTTGGACTCGCCGCAGGTAAGATATTCATCCTGAAGCACGTACCACGGACCGATCTGGATCCTGCCCGCGCGGATCAGCGCGTACAGACGGTCCTTCATTTCGGGCTTGATCTCGAGGTAGTCCTCGATGACGACGAACTGACCGTCCATGTGGTAATAGTTGTACTCCTCGTGCTTCTCCATCGTGTCGATCAGCGCGTCGAACAGCTCGACGAGACGGACGCGGTGGCGGTCAAAGCCCATGTACCATTCTCTGTCCCAGTGAGAGTGCGGGATGATATTCAGCGTTTTCTTTGCCATAACGATAATCCCCTTTCGGTGGTTGTTTTACGATTGTTTGTTATCGGATTCCGGATCGCGTTCCCCGGAGAGAAAAGCAACGGCGCGTTCGACCGAATCCTTCGCGTTTCCCCACGGTTCGTTTTCGTACCGGTAATCGAATTTTTTGCAGAACCAGCTCACGTCGTCCTTCAGCGAATCGAGATAGCCGTTCACGACCTTCGAGGTCTGCTTGTAGAAATCACCGTAGTCCTTCTTTTTCAGCTCGGTCCTCGCGGCGGTCAGCCACGCGCGGAAATCGGGCAGACAGAAATACGGCATCGCGTCGATTTTTTTGCGGAATTCCGGGTCGTTGTCCCAAAGCCATACGGCGTTGGAGAAGACCTTTCCCATCGTTCCGTCGATCCGTTCGCAGAGGTAGCAGCTTTTTTCAAGCGTGCCGAGCTTTTCGGGCACCCCGCTTCCCGCTCCCTTGAGGAGCGCCGCGGCGGGATTGTCCCTCGTGACGGCTTTCGTTTCCTCCAGATGGCTTTCAAGCATCAGCGCGAGCGGAAGGCGCTTGCGGAAGCGGAGCATCTTTCCGAAGTGATCGCCGCAGAAGCCCATTTCGTTCGTTCTGATCCGGATCTCGGGCTCCATCATCGACGCGCCGAGGATCAGCTCGAGCTCGTCGTGCTCGTATTTCCGACGGAGCGCGCAGAACGGACAGCCGCCTTTTTCCCTGCTGACACGCTCGTCAAACGCCTCATTGATCGGGATGGTGTAGATTTTTTCCATTCCGTTGTACTCCCTATTAAGCACAAAAAGGGAACGCCCCGGAAAAGGGGTTCCCCGTTTTGTTTATTTCTTCGCGGCTTCGATCGCGGCCTTCGCGGCGTCGGCGTCGGCGGAGACCGAATAGATCACGTACTTGCCGATGACCTCGAGAACGGCTTTGTCGAGAAGCGGACGGTATTCCGCGTTGTAGGTATCGAAAATGCCCTTCTTGTCTTCAAGATGCTTCTCAAATCTCGCCTTGGCGGAATTTGCCGCGTCGGCAGACTCGAACTCGCAGAGGATGATCTCCTCGGGGGTGGCGCCGCTGCCGCCGTAGATGACCTTTTTCACGGCTCCGGAGACCTCGGGATAGATCGCGGAGATAACGGCGTCGTCGGTGATCTCCG
This sequence comes from Lachnospiraceae bacterium, assembly GCA_024404495.1. GTDB lineage: Bacteria > Bacillota > Clostridia > Oscillospirales > CAG-272 > CAKRZE01. Next base: position 6,939 of record JAKSPT010000031.1, on the reverse strand, counting down.
CCATCTCGTCCTCGTATTTCACCTTGGAGAGTGCGGTGCCGAGTGCGGAAAGATCAAAAACGACATCCTTCGGCGCCTCGGTTTCCTTCGCGCCGCTTTCGCCGCCGGAGCAGGAGACGAAGACGAAGGTGAGGGTCAGAAGCGCGAGGAGGAGAGAGAGGATTTTAATTGACTTGTTCATAGCTATTATTCCCTTTCGGATTGTTTTATCGTACGGTATGGGAGAGGAGATATTCAAACAGCTTTGCGACCGCGTCCTTGTTGAGATGCGCGCCGTCTCCGGTGTATGCCTGCATCAGCGTGCCGTCGGGCGCGTTGAACGCCTCGTTGATATAGACGAAGCGGTAACCGCTCGATTCGCACATCTGATAGATCGCGTCGTTGAACTTCTTGATATTGACGTTGGTGACACCGTATTTGCTCGCATCGGCAAAGCTCTGCGTGACGGAAAGGACCGAAATGACGTAGATCTCGGCTTCGGGCATCGCTTCCTTCACGCCTTCGATCAGCTTCTGATAGCTGTTTACGAAGGCGGTCTCGCTGCCGCCGACGTCGTTCAGACCGAACCAGAAATAGACCTCTTTATAGATCGGCTTCTTTGCGGCTGCCTCAAGGATCGTGCAGAGGTTGTCCGGATCGTCGATATTGATGAACTTGGTCGTGAACGCGGTGGAGATATTCAGAGACTGCTGCGCGTACCACGCGATCCTGATCGAAGGATCCTTATAGATGCCGACGCCCTGCGTTCTCGAATCACCGATGATCAGCGCTTCCTCCAGCCACTGCGGATCGCGCGCGGCGGAAAGCGGAACGGCGTGCGGGTAATCCGCGGAAGCAACGGGAACGGTTTCGGGAGGCTCGGTCTGCCCCTGCGTTTCGGGAGCGGAGGTGACGGGCTCCGTGCCGGGTGCTTCGGTCACGGGATCGGTCTGCGGTTCGGTTCCGGGCTCGGTGGCTCCCTGCGTTTCGGGAGGAACGGTCCCGGGATCGGTACCGGGCGCGGCGGTATTATCGGTTTCGTAAGGAGGGGGCGTGTTGTTCGGATCGGTCACGCAAAGCACGATCAGAAGTCCCGCGACGACGACCATACAGATCGCGGCGGTAATGACGATCAGCGTTCTTAAAGAAATTCTGTTCATTTTCGTTTCTCCGCAAAAGGGTCGGATGGATTCCGCAATAATTTTCTATATTATATCATATTGAGCAGCAAAAATCAATTCATTTCCGCAATTCTTTACAATCTCGAAAAAAATATTTTTTTGAAAAAAATTTACAGAAAACGAAACCTTTTCCCGTATTTTGCGTCTATAATGGTAACAACAGATACGGAGGTACGCCATGAAAGGAAAACAACGCTGCAAAATCCTGAAAGAGATCCGCAAAAAGATCGCGGAGGAAAACGACATCGCATTCGTTACCTCGGAATGTAAGCATCAGGGGGACTGTCTCGGCACCTGCCCGAAATGCGAGGCGGAACTGCAATATCTCGAAAAAGAGCTTGACAAAAAGAAAAAGAGCGGGCTGAAAACCGCTGTCGTCGGCATCTCGGCGGGGATCACCGCCGCCGTCACTCTGACCGGTACCTCCTGCGCCGCTTTTCCGGGCGGCAATTCCGGCTCCGGACAGGAACTGATGGGAGATATGCTGGTAAAAGAATCCGAAAAAGAGGTCGTTCAGCCGGAGGGCGAGATCGTAGAGGTTGACGGCGATATCCCGATTCCGGGTGAGATCGTGGTTCCCGAATCGGAAGAAGAAACGAAAGAGCCCGCAGATTCCGGAACGGAAGAAACCGAAGAAACCGAAGAGGAATTTCCGCTGATGGGTGCGCCGGAATATGAACCGCCGGAGATGGGCGTAATGGAAATTCCGGAAGACGAACTTCCGACAAAAGAATGAATACAGCCGATATCATCGGGATCTCCCGTCACCGTCTCGGGACCGACGGAGAGGGCGTGACGACGCTCGTCGGCTTTTACGGCTGTCCGCTCCGCTGCCGTTACTGTCTGAATCCTGCCTGCTTTTCTCCCGAAACCAAAAGGACCGCCATGACGCCGGAGCAGCTTTTCGATAAAGTGAAGATCGACGACCTGTATTTTCAGGCGACGAACGGCGGCGTGGTTTTCGGAGGAGGAGAGCCGCTGACGCACGTTCCCTTCCTGCGGGAATTCAAACTTCTCTGCCCTCCCGAATGGAAGCTTCACGCCGAAACCTCGCTGAACGTCCCGGAGGACGCGATCCCCGGCGCCGCTGAGATTTTCGACCATTTCTATATTGACTGCAAGGACACGAACCCGGATATCTACCGCTCCTACACCGGAAAAGGCAACGAAAGAATGCTTTCCAATCTGAAAACGCTCCTTTCTCTCGTCGCCGCAGAACGGATCACCGTTCGTCTGCCGCTGATCCCGGAGTTCAACACCGAAGAGGACAGAAACCGTTCGGAGGCACTCCTCCGTTCGCTCGGCGTGATCTCCTTCGACCGCTTCGTCTATCGCGTCAAATAAAGAAAAACGCCTTACGGAAAACCGTAAGGCGTTATTTTTTACCAATCTTCCTCCGAATCCCGGACGAGAAAGATCGGGTTCGTGAAGGCGAATTTTCCGTCGTGAGTGACGATATCGATCCGCGCGTAGGTCGAACCGTCCTTGTTGCACGGAAGCGAGGAGAGGTCGAATTCGGCGTGTGTCAGCGAATCGGAGAAAGCGAAGCACGCGGCGCTGCTGCCCGGACGGACTGATTTCAGATAGATGCAGGAGACCGGGTCGCAGTCAACGCAGAGCCTGCCGTCCTCGATATAGTAGTTATAGATCTTCGGACCCATAGAGGAATAAAAGCTGCCGGAAAGAAGCGCTTCGATCACCGCGCCGTAGGTGAGCTTTTCCGCCTTGATCATCGTGAAGCCGCCGAAGGAATCGGTACCGCCGTGCTCGCCGAAGGTATTCGGCTCGTCGTGGTTGTCGTCTGTGGCAAGGCAGTAAAGTTTTTTTCCGTGGCGCAGCGCCGTATCGTAAGCCGCGATGCTGAAGCCGTCCCCGTTATGAACGTGGCTGATATTGTTGTATGCCTCCATCGCGAAAAATCCGTTCAGCGGGAGATAATCCGACGGTTCCTGACTTGACCAGTCGGGATGATTGTGGATCACGAGGAAGCCGGAATCGTTCAGCTCGTCGATCGTATTCTGAATGATCTCTGTCGAATATCCCTCCGGGTTCGGAACGAAGCGGTAATTCCCCGGTTCGCGGACGATCGCGTTCATGTGATGCGTTTTCAGCACGTTGCCGTCCCAGCCCGTGATATCCATTTCGTAGCCGATCAGCGTCAGAAAATCCGGATCGTTCAGCTCGCCGTGCTCCTCGATCACGCGGTGATCGGTGAAGGCAAGGATCGAATAGCCTGCGGCACGGTATTTTTCCTTTGCTTCCTCCGGCGTAAAATTGCCGTCCGAAACGGTGGTGTGCGAATGAAGATTCGCTTTGTAAAAGGTTCCTTCCTTCGGGAGAAGATAGGTTTTTGCCATAGCGGTTCCCTTTCCTTTCGGTTCGTCAACAATAAGTCAATGGGCTGCCGTTCCCGGCAGCCCATAAGAATCAGTGATACATTTTCTCCATCTTTTTCTTCTTGGAGATCTTGAGCGCGAGGAAAGCGCCGACGCCGAGAACGAGCACCGCGAGAGCGATATAAACGGCTGCGCTGCTCTCGGATTCGACCTTGAGCTGATCCCACAGATCGTTCATATATTTCAGGGTGTCCTCGTCAAGGTTGTGGAAGTACTGTGCATTTGCCTTGACCTCTTCGGACGGGAAGGTATAGGGATCGTCCTTCAGAGAATATTCCTCGTCCTCGATGACGCTCTTGAAGGGGGTGGTGTAATAGAGGTATTCGGCGTTCGCGAGCGCGATCTCGGGGTTGAGAAGGAAGTTGATATACGCCTCGGCGCCTGCCTTGTTGCCTGCGCACTTGGGGATGCAGACGACGTCAACGAAGATGTTGGAGCCTTCCTTCGGGAAGACGAGCTCGAGGTCGGGGTTGTTGTCGCGCATCGTCAGGAAGTCACCGACGTAGTACGGAGCAAGCGCCGCTTCCCCGTTCTCCATCTTCATGAAGACCTCGTCCATAACGTAGGACTGAAGGACGTCCTTCTGCTCCTTCATCTTTTCAAGAACGCGGTCCCAGTCTGCGGTGTTCGTGGTGTTGTAGTCGATGCCGAGCAGGGACTGTGCGATCGCGAAGGCGTCACGCGGGTTATTGAACATCAGGATCTGACCCTCGTATTTTTTGTCCCAGAGTGCCGCCCAGCTGTCGGGAGCCTCGTCAACGAGCTTTTTGTTGTAGATCAGACCGACCATACCGACGTTATAGGGGAGGCAGTACTTGTCCTCTTTATCGTAGTAGAGTCCGCGGTATTCGGGGAGAACGTTATCGGCGTTGGGGATGTTCGCGTAATCGAGCGGGAGAAGCATATCCTCCTTGATCATTCTCTCGACCATATAGTCGGACGGGAAAATGACGTCGTAGCTCGATCCGCCGCCCTGCAGCTTCGCGTACATATCCTCGTTGGAGGCGAAGTTGGAATAGTTGACCTTGATGCCCGTCGCCTCGGTGAAGGCGGCGTTGACGTCAAGAGAATCGTCCGCACCGTCGGAAATATATTCGCCCCAGTTGTAGACGTTGATATAGGTCGTACGGTCGGCACACGAGGTGAGAACCCCGGCGAGCACGAACAGAGAAGCAAACACAAGAAGCAGAGAAACTACTTTTTTCATTTCATATACCTCACGTAATTTGATTATTTATTCTTGGCTTTTTTCTTATCGTCTCTCATCTGAACGAGATTGACGGCAAGAAGCAGGAGAAGGATCACGGCGAAGATGATCGTGGAGAGGGCGTACATATCGGGTCTGACACGCTTTTTGGTCATCGAGTAAATGTAGATCGGGAGCGTATTGAACTTGGGACCCGCCGTGAAATAACTGATAACGAAGTCGTCAAGGGACATCGTGAACGCCATCAGCATACCGGTCATAATGCCCGGGAAGATCGTGGGAAGGACCGCGTGGAAGAAAGCACGGAAGGGCGTACAGCCGAGGTCCTCCGCCGCTTCCTGCAGATGCGGATCGATCTGACGGAGCTTGGGAAGCACCGAAAGGATCACGTAAGGAAGGTTGAAGGTGACGTGAGCGATGAGCAGCGTCGGGAAGCCGAGAACGTCGTTCTGATTGCCGAGAAGCGTAGCGCCGAAAACGAAGAGCAGCATCATCGAGACACCGGTCACGATCTCGGGGTTCATCATCGGGATGTTGGTGACGCTGATGACAGCGCTGCGGAACCATCCCTTGCGGTATTTATCGATACCGACCGCCGCGATCGTGCCGAAGACGGTCGCGATCAGCGAAGAAAGAACGGCAAGGATCGCGGTATTCTTGAACGCCTCTTTCGTACCGGAATCACTGAACAGTTTTCCGTACCATTGGAAGGAAAAGCCCTGCATCGTGCCCAGGCTGTCCGAGGAGTTGAAGCTGAAAATCAGCATGACCACCATCGGCGCGTAAAGCAGGATGAAAATCAGAACGTTATAGATCTTGGACAGCGTTTTCAAAACAGAACACCTCCGCCTTCGTTATCGTCGTCGGTGAACTCGTTCATGATCGCCATGCAGATCAGAATGAGGATCATCAGAATGAGGGAGATCGCGGCGCCGAGGTTCTTGCCTCCGGTGGAGCCGAGGAACTGACGTTCAATGGTATCGCCGATCAGGTCGAACAGACCGCCGCCGAGCTTCTGGGAAATATAGAAGGTCGAGACCGAGGGGACGAAGACCATCGTGAGTCCGGACGCGATGCCCGGGAGGGAGAGCGGAAGAAGGATCTTCGCGAAAACGTGGAAAGCGTTGCAGCCGAGGTCCTGCGCTGCCTCGATGGTACTTTTTTCGATCTTGCACATCACCGAATACAGCGGGAGGATCATATACGGCAGGTAGTTATAGACCATACCGAAGATGACGGCGCCGGGAGTCCCGATCATTTTGAACGGCCCGAGTCCGATCGCCGTGAAAAAGCTGTTGAGGATACCGTTATCGGAAAGGATCCCCATCATCGCGTAGGTGCGGAGCAGAAGCGACATCCACATCGGAAGCATCACGAGCATGATCATCACGCGCTGCTTGTTCGGATTGCACTGGGAGATCGAAAACGCGATGGGATAGGCAAGAACGAGGCAGATCAGGGTCGCCGCGATCGAATAAATGATCGAGCGGAGAAAGATATCGGCGTAGTTCTTGACGTGGATGATGTTATCGAAGGTAAACGAGCCGTTCGCGTCGGTCAGGGCGAAATACGCCATGACGAGCAGCGGAACGACGACGAAGATCACCGACCACACGAGGTAGGGGGCGGAAAGAAGCTTGGTTTTCAGATCACGGTCCTTCATTGATCGGCTTCCTCCGGGACCGTGCCCTCTTCGGGACGGTCAAGCTCGGAAAGGTGATCGTGCTCCTCGGAGAAGGAGCTGTAATCGCCGTACATACCCGAATACTTTGACTTCTTCATAACGTGGATCGCGTCCGGCTCGATGAAGAGACCGACCCGCGCGCCGACGGGAGAATAATCGGTGGTCTGCACCATCCATTTGAAGCCGCCGATATCGATGATGATCTCGAAATGGATGCCCTTGAAGGTGACCGAGGTGACGACGCCGGTAAGCATTCCCTTCTCTACCGGAACGAGATCGACGTCCTCGGGACGGATGACGACGTCGACCGCCTCGTCCTTCGCGAAGCCTCTGTCAAGACAGCGGAACTTCAGACCGGAGAAGGTGACCTCGTAGTCCTCGTTCATCACGCCGTCCACGATGTTGCTTTCGCCGATGAAGTCGGCGACGAAGGCGTTGACCGGATCGTTGTAGATATCCTGCGGGGTGCCGATCTGCTGGATCTCGCCCTCG
>JAKSPT010000030.1 GCA_024404495.1 Lachnospiraceae bacterium | reverse complement strand
ATCTCTCCCTGTTTCAAACAGACTATGCCCGAAGGGACCAAATAATAAGTCCATCCTACGCCTCTTTGGTTCTTTCTCTCAGAGAAAGAACATCGCATCCCCCGCGTCCCCTCGCATCCCCGCGTCCCTCACCGGAAGAGAGGTTCGTTTTCCCTGCCCGCATAGATGCGGCGGAGAAGGAGGATCGCGGCGATGGCGAGGACGAATTCGGAAACGACGGCGGCGTAGCCCATCCCGTAGAGAGGCATCAGGCAGTTCAGGAGAATGATCGCGGGGATCTCAAGGACGACTTTACGCAGGATCGCGAAGATAAGGGAGTAGCTGCCTTTCCCGATCGACTGAAAGACGCCGACCGCGAGGAAATCGACGGCGAGGAAGGTCACGCCGATCGACATTCTGCGAAGCAGCGGACCGCCGTAGGCAACGACCGGATCGCTGTCCATAAAGGCGCGGATCAGCCCGGAGGAGAACGTGAAGAGCACGGCGGTCATGGCAAGCGCGAGAACGACGGTGATCTTTGTCACGAAGGTGATCGCGTCCTTCATCCGTTTGCGGTTGCCCGAGGTGTAGTTGTAGCTGACGAGCGGCATAATGCCCTGCGAGACACCCATACAGATATACATCGGGAGCATATTGACTTTGTGCGCGATCCCCATCGCCGAAACGGCGTCGGGACCGAAGGCGGCGGTGAAATTGTTCAGGATCACCGTTCCGGTCACGTTCAGAAGGTTCTGGATCGAAGAAGGAACGCCGACCCCGAAGACCTCTTTCACGATATGCCGACGGAAGCCGAAAAGACGGGGCGAAACAGAAACGCAGGTGTCCTTCCCTTTGAAAAGAAGATAGCCGAAGAAATAGAGGCAGGCGAAGGAGTTGGAAAGGAAGGTCGCGAGCCCCGCACCCGCAGCGCCCATCCCGAGGAACCGCGGGAGGACGAAAAAGGGATCGAGGATGATGTTGAGGATGCACCCGCTCATCACGCCGATGCCGGCGTGCGCGGAGGCGCCTTCGGCGCGCACCATATTCGCAAGAACGACGTTCAGGATCGCGGGCGCGGCGCCGCAGGTCAAGGTCCAGAGCAGATACCCCCCGGTCGCGCCCGCCGTCGAAGCGTCGGCGCCGAGCAGATTCAGAAGCGGAGAACGGAAGACGGTACAGAAGAGCGAGATCAGAAGCGAGCAGAACAGCGCGCACCAGAAGGAAAAGGACGCCGTCCGTTTCACGGTCTCGTAGTCCTTTTTGCCGAGGCTCCGCGACATCAGGCTCGCCGAGCCGACGGCGAAGAGATTGTTCACCGCGTTGAAGGCGAGGAGCACCGGCGCGGCAAGGGTCACAGCCGAGCTCTGCACCGAATCCTTCAGAAGTCCGACGAAATAGGTGTCGGCGAGGTTGTACAGCACCATCACGAGGGTACTCAGCACCGTCGGCACCGAAAGCTTCATCACGGCGACCGGAATGGGGTCGCTCTCAAACATAGCAAGTTTTTTGGAATCCATAGCACCCGTTACCTTTCATAACGTCCATTATATCACGGAATGCTCCCGGAATCAAGTATTGCGGGGAAAATCTTGACATTCGGTAAGCGGGGGTATATAATAAAATGGAATATGAACGAAAGGGGGGCGTTCCCGTGACCAATCGTGAGCGCGCCATGAATCTCCTGCATTTCAAGCCTGCCGACCGGCTTCCCGCCGTCCACTTCGGATATTGGAGAGAGCTTCTTGCCGAATGGGTCGGGCAGGGGAAGATCCCCGCACACATCTTAGAGGGGTATTACGACGGCAGTCCCACAGACCGGGAGCTGGATAAGCTGATCGGATGGGATTTCAACTGGTATCACTGCGTTTCCGCGTCGAACAGTCTGTTCCCGCATTTCGCGTCGGAGGTACTGGAGACCCTGCCCGACGGCTCCCGCAAAATCAGAAACCCGTGGGGCGTCACCGAGATCGTCAAGCCGGGCATCACCTCGATCCCGTCGGAGTGCGATTATTTCCTCAAGGACCGCGCGGTTTTTGAGGAATATTATCTGCCGAAGATGAAGTATTACCCCGAGCGGTTCAACAAGGCGTTTTTCGAGCGATTCAACGAAACGAGAGAGCAGGACGTCCCGATCGGGCTGATGCTCGGCTCGCTGATCGGCGATATCCGCAATATGACGTCGGTTCTGGGTATGAGCTATCTGCTTTACGACGAGGACGAAACGCTGTTTTCCGATATCGTGGACGCGTACGCCGAGATGCAGTACGAATGTGCAAAAGTCGTCCTCGAAACCGGGGCAAAGTTCGATTTTGCCCATTATTGGGAGGATATCTGCTTCAAGGGCGGGCCTCTCCTCTCCCCCGATTCGTTCCGGAGGCTGACCGCGCACCATTACAAAAAGCGCAACGATCTCGCACACGCGCACGGCATCGACGTCATTTCGCTCGACTGCGACGGCGTGACCGAAAAGCTGCTGCCGATCTGGTTTGAAAGCGGCGTCAATACGATGTTCCCGATCGAGATCGGAACGTGGGGCGATCAGTTTGAGCCGGCACGGAAGAAATACGGGAACGGGATGCTCGGCGTCGGCGGAATGGATAAGACCGCGTTCCGCAAGGACCGCGCCGCCGTTGACCGCGAGCTCGAACGGATGAAGCGGCTCGCCTCGATGGGAGGCTTCCTCCCCTGCCCCGACCACAGACTGATGCCGGGGAGCAAATTTGAGTTGGTTCAGTATTATGCGGAAAAAATCAAGGAAATCCGTATATAACGTATAGAATAAGGGAGTACCATTATGAAAGTCACCCTCGAAAAGCTCACCAAAATCTATCCCCACCGGGTCAAAAAGGGCGAGTTCGTCACCGCCGTCAGCGATTTCAACTACGAGATCCCGGACGGAAAGCTGATCGGTCTGCTCGGTCCCTCGGGCTGCGGCAAATCCACCACGCTGAATATGATCTGCGGACTCGAAAAACCGTCCTCCGGCAGAATCCTGTTCGGCGACGACGACGTGACCGCCGTTTCCCCCGAGAACCGCGGCGTCGGCATGGTCTTTCAGAACTACGCGCTTTATCCGCACCTTACGGTCAGACAGAATATCCTCTTCCCGCTCCAGAACCTGAAGGGCAAGGACAAGCTGACCAAGGAGGAAATGGAAAAGCGCGCCGAGGAGGCGGCAAAGCTGGTGCAGATCGATATGCTGATGGACCGCAAGCCGAACGAGCTTTCGGGCGGTCAGCAGCAGCGCGTTGCCATCGCGCGGTCGCTCGTGAAAATGCCCCGCGTTCTGCTCCTCGACGAGCCGCTTTCCAACCTTGACGCGCGTCTGCGTTTGCAGACGAGAGAGGAGATCCGCCGCATCCAGAGAGAAACCGGGATCACCACCGTTTTCGTCACGCACGATCAGGAAGAGGCGATGAGCATTTCGGACAGCATCGTCGTTATGAAGGAAGGCACGGTCCAACAGACCGGAAAGCCGCAGGAGGTCTACGACGACCCGGTCAACCTCTTCGTCGCAAAGTTCCTCGGCACCCCGCCGATCAACGTCTTTGAGGCGAGGATCGAGGGCGGTAAGGTCATGATCGGGGACGACGCGGTCCTCACGGTCAAAGACGAAAAGGACCGTCCGGTGTGGGCGGCGATCCGCCCCGAGGGCTTCATCATCGACGAAAACGGTCCGCTTCACTGCCGCCTGAACGCCGTTGAAGTGATGGGACGGGATATCAGCGTCGTTTCCGAAAACGAGGCAGCGGAAAATCCCACCGTCCGCTCGATCGTCGACGCCGATAACCTGAAAAAGCTCTCGGGCGAAACCGTTTCCTTCTCGGTCAAGCCGCACAAGATCTTCCTCTTTGAAAAGGATACCGAAGAACGGATCCGCTTTGAAAAGAAGGGGTAAGCGGCATGAAAAACAACGTCAAGGCGTGGCTGTATCTGCTGCCCGCCGTCCTCTTTCTCGGCGTCTTCATGGTCTATCCGCTGATCGACGTCCTGATCTACTCCTTTGAGGAGGGGTACAACTCCGCCTCTCAGTCCTTCTTCGGCGTCGGGCTTTATAACTACGATTACGTCCTGCACGACCCCTATTTCCTGCAGGCGGTGAAGAACACCTTCCTGCTCGTCATCATCACCGTGCCGATCTCGACCGGACTTGCCCTCCTGATCTCGCTCGGGCTCTCCTCGATCAAAAAACTGAAAAGGCTCTTTCAGACGGTTTATTTTCTCCCGTACGTCACGAACACCCTCGCGGTCGGTCTCGTCTTTATGATCCTTTTCAAGAAGACCGCGTACTCGGACGGTCTCATCAACCTGCTGATCGGGCTCGTCGGCTGCAATCCGATCGACTTTATCGACGGTCCCTACGCCGCGAAAATGTTCGTCCTCTGCTTCTATACGATCTGGATCGTGCTGCCCTTCAAGATCCTGATCCTCACGAGCGCTCTGGCGTCGGTCGATCAGACCTATTATAACGCCGCCAAGCTCGACGGGACCTCGAAATTCCGCACCTTTGCCCGCATCACCCTGCCGATGATCTCCCCGATGATCTTCTATCTCATCATCACCGGCTTCATCGGCGCGTTCAAGGCGTATTCCGACGCGGTCGCTCTCTTCGGCACCAATCTGAACGCGGCGGGCATGAACACCATCGTCGGCTACGTTTACGATATGCTTTACGGCAACGGCGGCGGCTACCCCTCGTTTGCCTCGGCGGCGGCGCTGATCCTCTTCGCCGTCGTGCTGACCATCACCTGCGTGAACCTGCTGGTCAGCGGAAAAGCGACAGGAAAGTGAGGCGCGGAAATGACAACTGATTATGAATTGATTGAAAAACGGCAGAACCGCAAAAGAAAAGCGGCGAGCGCGGTCGTTTACGCCCTCCTCGTCCTTTGGGCGCTGATCGTCCTCTTCCCGTTCTACTGGATGCTTCTGACCTCGATCAAATCCTACGGCTCGTATAACGCCGAATATATCCCGAAGTTCATCACCCTCACCCCCACGCTCGACAACTATTTCGAGGCGTTCACCGCGGTCGACCTCGGCGGGTACTTTCTGAACACGCTGATCTTCACGCTGATCACGACGGCGATCATGCTGATCGTCATCGTCCTCGCCGCGTTTGCCTTCGCGAGACTCGATTTCAAGGGGAAAGACCTCGTTTTCACCCTGTTTCTTGCGCTGATGATGATCCCGAACGAGCTCGTCATCATCACCAACTTCCAGACGATCACGAACGCGGGGCTCCGCAACAGCTTCGCCGGTCTGATCCTCCCCTCGGTCACCTCGGTCTTCTATATCTATCTGCTGAAGGAGAATTTCGAGCAGATCCCCGACACGCTCTATAAGGCGGCGAAGGTGGACGGCACCTCCGACCTCAAATACCTCCTTCGCGTCATGATCCCGATCAGCCGTCCGACGATCGTCACGGTCGTCATCCTCAAGGTCATCGAGTGCTGGAACTCCTACGTCTGGCCCCGCCTCATCACCGACGACCCCGCGTATTTCCTCGTTTCCAACGGCATTCAGGAGATCCGCGAAAACGGCTTCGGGCGTGAGAACGTCCCCGCGATGATGGCGGCTGTCGTCGTCATTTCGGTGCCGCTCATCATCCTCTTCCTCATCTTCCGCGATAAGATCATGGAGGGCGTTTCGAGAGGAGGGACCAAGGGATGAAAAGACTGATTTCCCTTCTTCTCCTGCTCCTCACCGTGATCCCGCTCCTTTCCGCCTGCCACGGCGCAAAGGCGCTGCCGACGTTTGAGATCCCGGCGGAATTCGACGAAAACGCGCATTACGAGATCACCTTCTGGGCGAAGAACGATACCAACAAATCGCAGACCAACATCTATCACAAGGCGATCGAGGATTTTCAGGCGATCTACCCGAATATCACGGTCAACCTCCGTCTCTACACCGACTACGGCAAGATCTATAACGACGTCATCACGAACATTTCCACGCAGACCACGCCGAACGTCTGCATCACCTATCCCGACCACATCGCGACCTATCTGACCGGAAACAATGTCGTCGTCCCGCTCGATGCCCTCCTCACCGACGAAAAATACGGTCTCGGCGGCGAAAAGGTGAAATTCGACGCGCCGAAGAAGGACGAGCTCGTCCCGAAATTCCTTGACGAATGTATGATCGGCGGTCACTGCTACGCCCTGCCCTATATGCGCTCCACCGAGGCGCTCTTCATCAACAAGACCTACGTCGAGGCGCTCGGCTACACCCTGCCCGAAAAGATCACGTGGGACTTCGTATGGGAGGTCTCGGACGCCGCGACCGCGAAAAACGAAGACGGCACCTATAAGGTCAACGGGCAGAAGGTCATGATCCCCTTCATCTATAAGTCCACCGACAATATGATGATCCAGATGCTGAAGCAGAAGGGCGCCGACTACTCGACCGAAAACGGCGATATCCTTCTTTTCGGCGACGAAACGAAGGAGCTGCTCCGCACCGTCGCCGACCACGTCGCTCTCGGCTCCTTCTCGACCTTCAAAATTTCGAGTTATCCGGCGAACTTCTTAAACGCCGGACAGTGTATCTTCGCGATCGACTCCACGGCGGGTTCGACGTGGATGGGTCCGAAGGCGCCGCTCCTCGATATCAGCGAGGACGCGCTGGTCGATTTCGAGTGCGTCGTCACAGAGATCCCGCAGTTCGACCCCGATCACCCGCAGATGATCTCGCAGGGTCCCTCGGTCTGCGTCTTCAATAAGAAGGACGGCGGCGAGGTGCTCGCCTCGTGGCTCTTCACGCAGTTCCTCCTGACGAACGGCGTGCAGATCCCCTATTCCGAGACCGAGGGCTACGTCCCGGTCACGACCAAGGCACAGAACGACCCGGCCTATACCGAGTACCTTTCCCACGTCGGTGAGGAGAGCGAGCAGTATTACAGCCTCAAGCTCGACGCCGTGCGTCTCTTCCTCGACCACGTGGACGACACCTTCGTCACTCCGGTCTTCAACGGCTCCGCCTCCCTCCGCGACGCGGCGGGCTCGCTGATCGAGAACACGACGAAGTCGGTCCGCAGAAAGGAAACTGTCGACGATTCCTACTTTGACACGATGTTCGCCAACACCCGTTCCCAGTACCACCTCGATCAGATCCGTCTTTCCTCCGGAGAACGGAAGGAGCTCGGCGCCCTGCCCGAAACGGCTGCGGCACTGCTGATCTCCCTCGCCGCCGTGTGGGTGCTGATCGCCCTCTGGTTCGTACTGAAGAAGCTCCGCGCCAAAGGAAAAGCCTGACAAAGACGGCAGAAGGATCCGTTTTTCGGTGTTTTTCCCGAAAAAGGTTGACTTATCCGGCAAAACGAGTATAATGATAAATAAAGGATGCAAATCCGAAAATAAAAACAGGAGATTATCACATTATGAAAAAGATCGTTGCACTTATGCTTGTGCTCTGCACCGCGGTCTGCCTCTTCGCCTGCTCGGCACCCGAGAAGAGCGAGGGCACCATGTACTACGCGGATTACGTTGCCGCTGCGCTTGACACCGAAGTCACCATCGAGACTTACGTTCAGGCAAAGCAGGGCTGGTGGGAAAAGGAAGGCGTCGGCGGCGTCGCTACCTTCTATACGCAGGACAAGGAAGGCGCTTACTTCCTTTACGATATGCCCTGCTCCAAGGAAGACTACGATAAGCTCGTTCCCGGCACCAAGATCAAAGTAAAGGGCTTCAAGTCCGAGTGGAAGGGCGAGGTCGAGATCATCGACGCGACCTACGAGATCGAGAAGGGCAGCTTCATCGCTCAGGCGTTTGACGTCACCTCCATTCTCGCAAATCAGGATGAGCTCGTCAAGCATCAGAACGAGTTCGTCACCTTCAAGGGCATGACCGTTGAGAAGATCACCGACAAGGACGGCAACGAGGCTGCGTTCCTTTACAACTGGGACGGCTCCGGCGAAGAGGGCAACGACCTTTACTTCAACGTCTCTCTTGACGGCAAGACCTACAACTTCACCGTTGAGTCCTACCTCTGCGGCAAGGACACCGACGTCTACAAGGCAGTCAAGGAACTGAAGGTCGGCGATAAGATCGACCTCGAGGGCTTCCTCTACTGGTACGATTCCGCTAACCCCCATATCACCGCGGTCAAGGCTGCTGCCTGATCTCTCTGCGGAACAGTTCAACACATATTAAAAACGGTGTGCCGGTCGGCACACCGTTTTTTTATGGTTCTTCATAAATATTGGTGTTTTATCCTCGTTCTCGTCCGTTGATCGAAGGTTCGCCTCGTAGGGCGGGGCCTTGTGTCCCGCCGCGTGAAGATAAGCAATAGGCGAAGCGGAAGCCGATGCGCGTCACTGTGCGAAATACGGAGAAAAGACGGTTCTTGAAACGTCGGATTCCGAATGCAAAGTGACGCGCAATGCTTTGTTTACGTCCGTTCGGACTTCTTCCCGCGGCGGGACACAAGGCCCCGCCCTACGAGGCTTCCGGAACCTTCTGCGCGGCAGGCTATGCTTCGGCACCAAGGAGAACAATAAACCTTCACACGCCAAAAAAATGAAGAGCCTTTTTTATTGCGTCAGGATCTCTTTTCCAGCAAAGAGGCGTAAAGCTCCGCGCAGTGGCGGCCGATCCTTTCATTGGTCTCCGCTTTGAAGTGACAGTAGTCGGCATAATCCTGCACGGGAAAACCGTAGGTGTAGGCAAAGAGATCGTTGATCACGACGTCCTTCCCCGCAAGCACCCGCTTCGCTTCCGCGTTGTACTGCTCGATTTCAGCGGTAGAACGGAAGTTCACGCTGTTCGACCCGTTGGGGTTCATCCGCGTCGTCGTCGCGTACACGATCACGGCGTTCGGGTACATCCTGCGCAGGGTATCGTAGATGCGGACGGTATTCTTTCCGTATTCCTCGACCGAGGTCAGGCTGATCTCCTCATCGTTCCAATGGGCGATATCCCAGTGGCCGGTATTGAACTGCACCACGCCGACGCTTTCCGGATCGCAGAGGCCGCTCCAGCCACGCAGACAGACGATCACGAACTGGCTGCTTCTGCCGTTCTCCGCAGGATACACGACGTTTGCGGCGTCGCTCATCACGTCCTTCACGACCGCACGGTATCCCATCGTGATCGAGTCCCCGATCAGATAAACCGTCTTTTTGCGTTTTTCAAGATCCTGCGCGGCGCTTACGATTTTTTCTTCCGTATATTCCATAAGGAGTCCCCTTTCGTTTTTTTACAGTATATACCCGCTTGCCTTCTTTGTCAATCCGTTTTCCGCATCGGGACGACAACGTGCGTAATAAACGAACAAAACACAAAAAGCGCGCAAAAAGTGCTTTACCTTTTCGCACAAGTATGGTATAATGGTAAAAATAATCCAGGAAAGGATCATTCTCCCATGAAAAAGCGCGAAAAACTGCTTGCGTGCGGAATGGCTCTGCTGCTTGCCTGCGGCTCGATGCCGAATACCGTGCGCGCAGCAAACACTCTCGTTGACCTCACCGCGAATGCTTCCGTGGAAGATAATCTCCTCGATAACCGCACGACGACGATCAGCGTCACCCACCATCAAAACGCCCAGTGGGTCGCCGCGTACAGCCTCTTCGACGTCGGTTCGGGGACCTATATTCTCTATCATATAAAGGCACCCGCCGGGCAGGGCGTCACGGTCACGGTCAACTACAAGGATTGGACGGGTGTCGGCAACGGCGGCGTTCACCAGTATTCCGAACGGTTCAAGACCGCGTGGTTCGTCACCGACGAGGAGACCGGAGCGGATTTCGGCGGAAAGGTGGACGGCTGGACCGAGGTCCCGGCGACCGACGAGCCCGACCTTACCCTCTTCACCTACTCCTATCCCCTCCTCGAGCCTGACAAGACCGGGGACGATACCGAGTTCTGGGCGTGCATGAAGTTCACCGACAACGACGGCAAGTACGCCGGACGTGCCGGTTGGAACGACGGCGCGTGGGTGGACTGCATCACCTTCGAGCTTGCGAGCGGAAAATACGTTCCGGTGACCGGCGTCACCGTCGAACCCGCTTCCCTCTTGCTCGAACCGGGCAAGTCCGCGGGTCTGAAGGCTTCGGTCGAACCGAAGAACGCGACCAACCGCACCCTGATCTGGTCCTCCTCCGATCCCTCGGTCGCGCGTGTGCTGAACGGCACGGTCACTGCGCTGAAGGACGGCAGTGCCGAGATCACCGCAAAGACTGAGGACGGCGGCTTTGAGGCAAAATGCACCGTTACCGTCGCCGAGACCCACGACAAGGATATCGTCCTCAAGGAGGGCGAGCCCTTCGATACCGGACTTCTCACCGGCGGCGCGGACAACGTCGTTCTCCCCGCCTCGTGGGACTACTCTGCGGGCACGGGCGCAACGGCGACGAAGATCGTTTCCGCCGACGGTCTCACCTTCCGCGATTTCGGCTCGAACGCCTACGCGATCTATAAGCTGACCGTCCCGGGCGGCACCGACGCCGTTATGACGCTGAAAATGATCACCGACTGGAACGGGATGTCGGGCGTGACGAGCGGGACCGCTCCCCGTCTGAATATCTTCTATACCGCTTCCCTTCCCACCGCCGACGCCTCGTGGGAGCGCGCCGACCTCGATTCCGACTGGAAGGAAAGAACGGCGGATTACCGTTTCACCGTCTCCCCGATGAGCACGAAAGACCGCACGGTCTACGTTATGCTTTACAGCACCTTCGCCGGCTCGCAGGGCGCGTGGATCGAGAGCCTCGGCTTTGAGGCGGTCCGCCCCGAAGCGGTCGACCTCTACGTCAAAGCCCCGACGAAAACGACTTATCAGCCGGGTGACAAGCCCGACTTTACCGGGCTGATCGCCGCCGTGAAATACAGCGACGGAAGCACCGCCATCCTGAAACCCGAAGATTACGAGATCTCCCCCTCCGGCGTCATCACGAAGACCACCGAATATAAGGTGAAGGCAAAGGGGACCTCCCTCACCGCTTCCTTCACCCTCTACGCCGAGGGCAAGGGCGTGAACAAGGCAGCTCTGATCGGCGGAATTGCCGGCGGTGCCGCTGTCCTCGCAGGCGCGCTGCTCCTGCTTCTCAAGGGAAAGAAGAAGGAGGGAAAATAAAAATGAATAAGAAGCTTACCGCCTTCCTGCTCGCCGCGCTGACCGTATTCGGGACCGCCGCGCTGACCGGATGCAGCGCGGAAGAAATTGAGGTGAAGGAACTGATGACAGACGCAAAAGGTATGAAGACTCTCGATCTGAACGGAAAATGGGACTTTTTCCGGGATGAAAAAGCCACCGTCCGCGTGATCGCGGGATGCGCGGAAGCAGTGACTCCGGTCACCGTCAAGGAAAACGAGATCGCCTCCCTCACGCTCACCCTTCCCCGCCCCGAGGAGATCGTCTTCCCCAAGCTGACGGTCACCGCTTCCTTCACGAACGATATCGCGAACGCAAACGGCGCGGTCCCGGCGATCTTCGCCCGCGTGAATGAGGGCGAATGGTACCGCACCGACCTCACCGACTACACGCACAATCCGAAGACCACGATCCACGAGATCGACGTCGGCGTCTGCCTCTCCGATCTGAAGGAGGGCGACAACGTCGTTCAGATCAGCTCGAATATCACCTCCGGTTCCTTCGCGCTCCTTGCGGGCCCGGGCGGCAACGGCACCTCCGGGATCGCCGCCTCCGAAGGAGCCGTAGTGAAGGCAGAAGGCGACTTTGCGGTCGAATTCATCTATTACCCCGTCATCCTCTTCGGCTCGTCCCTCCGCGAGGTCACCGTGCCCGGCGTCTGGGAGACCCAGCTTGAGGACGGCGCGGATTACACCGCCTACAACGGCGTCGGATGGTACCGCACCACCTTCGACCTGCCGAAAGCGGGCGAAAACAAGCAGTACGTCCTGAACTTCGACGCGATCGACTATTACGCCGAGGTATGGCTGAACGACCGCTTCCTCGCCTCGCACGAGGACGGCTATACCCGCCTCTCGGTCGACCTCTCGCAGTACGGCGATATCCTCCGCAAGAAGGATAACGTCCTCACCGTCCGCGTCACCGACCAGGATACCGCGTCGGGCGCCGAATTCCCGCTCAAGGAGACCCTCGCGGGCTTCTTCCACGACTCGGTCGGCATCAACTTCGCGGGCATCTGGAACAGCGTTTATCTGAACGAGCGCGGTCTGCTCCGCGTCACCGATATCACCGTCGAGCCGGATATTTCCTCGATGGAGGCAAAGGTCACGGTAACCGTCAAGAACGCCTCGGGCGCTTCGGTCACCGATGCCCTGAAGGTCACCGTCACCGATCAGGACGGCAAGGTCCTCGGCTCCGCCGACGCGGGCGAGATCACCGCGGTCCCGGGCGGCACCGCCGAAAAGACCGTGAAGATCAAGGTCGAGGGCGGACAGCTTTGGGAGACCTCCTCCCCCGTCGTCTATCAGGCGGTCGCGGAAACGGCTTCCGACCGCGCCGTGACCTCCTTCGGCTTCACCTCGGTCGGCACCAAGGACGGAAAGATCCTCTTCAACGGCAGAGCGATCAAGCTGAACGGCATCCTTTCGTGGCTCGGCAACTGGGATCAGATCAGCCCGCTCTACGACGATACCGTTTTCCGCACGCAGATCCGTCAGCTCAAGGAATACGGCTTCAACACCATCAAGTTCTGCCTCGTCGTTCCCCCGGAAAAGCTCCTTGACATCTGCGACGAGGAAGGCATCTACGTCTATATCGAATACCCCGTCTGGAACCCGATCCAGACCGACGCCTTCTACGAAAGAGCCTATTCCGAGATCACCCGGATGGTCAATATGAGCAAGAACCATCCCTCGGTCGTGATGAGCGATTTCAACTGCGAAATGGGCGTCTTCGACAACAAGATGACAGCCTTCATGGCGTGGTGCGTCGAGACCGGAAAGAAGACCGACACCAACCGTCTCTTCACCGATAACTCTTCCTGCGGGCAGCAGCTCGCGGACGCGGGTACCGACTTCTGGACCTTCCATCCCTACACCGACGCGAGAAACTTTGCCGACTACGCAAAGAACATCGTGAGTATGCGCAACGGCAGCGGCGTGAAGCCGGTCGTCTTCGGCGAGTACGCGGACTACCCGGCGCTTGCCGACTTCGACAAGATCAAGGCGGCGAACGGCGGCGGGATCCCGTGGAACTGGGACGTCGTGGACGATCCCTTCCGCGCCGACCTCTATTTCGCGAACCTCGGCTATTCCGAGGAGCAGATCGCGCGGATGATCAAGGCTTCTCAGCAGAACAGCCGCGATATGAAGATGTACTACGTGCAGGAGACCAAGAAAGCGGACGGTGTTGCCGCCTACTTCCTCACGATCATTCAGGATATCGGTCACAGCGTCGCGGGCTTCTTCGACGAGCTCGGCGATATGAAGTTTGACCCCGCCGATACGACCTTCTTAAAGGAATCCGCCCTTCTCCTCGACAAGACCGTGCTCAATTACGTCGGCGGCGAAGAAACGGCGCTCAAGCCCTCCATCTCGCATTACGACGGCACGAAGATCGAGGACGGCGTCCTCTCCTACCGTCTTCTGAACGCCGAAGGCACCGAGGTCGATTCCGGCGATCTGCTGAACGGCATCACCGTCGAAAACGGCAGTTACGAGATCCTCGGCGATATCAAGCTGACGATGCCCGAGGTCGATACCGCGGAGATCCATACGCTGATCCTCGCGCTGAACGCAAAGAACGGCTACAAGCTCGAATCCAAGTGGGAGATCCGCGTTTACCCGAAGGACTTCCTCTCCGAAGCGGCGGCAGGCGGAAAGAAGATCATGTACGCCGGCGACAGCGGCGCAAGCAATTTTGCGAAGCGCTATCCTTACGCCGAAAAGTGGTCCGACGGCTCCAAGCCCGATCTGCTCGTAGCCTTCGGCAAGCTGACCTCCGCCCAGCTCACCTATCTGAAAAACGGCGGCAAGGTCCTCTACTTCGGCACCGGCAGCGAAGCCGTCAAGGTCGAAAAGGGCACTTACTATTCGCAGTACGTCATGGTCAACTTCCCGATCGAGGACCACCCGGTCGTCAAAGCGCTCGCTTCCGACGGCTTCGGCGGGCTTCAGTTCCTCGGGATGCAGACCGAATACGTCATCACCGAGGACCTCGACGATCCGCTTTCGCATTCGGTCATCGGCAAGGTCCTCCTCCGCGATAACGTCCCCGATTCCCTCCAGACCGGTTCCTACGTTTCCGAGCTCCCGGTCGGCGGCGGTGATCTGATGCAGTGCACGCTGAACGTCGCCGGCGATTCCGCCCTCGGCAATTACCTCATCGACGAAATGGTGAAATATCTGCTCGGCTGAACCAATCAATAATCGGTTTCACCTCCGTGAAACCGCTCTGACCGAAGACAAAGCCCATCTTGTAAAGAGATGGGTTTTGTTTTTTTGACGATTTTTCCAAAAGCCCTTGACAAATTGATACTACAAGTGTAGTATATGTATACTACACTTGTAGGAGGGTAATATGAAAATTTCCGATCGTGAATGGACCGTTCTTGACGTGCTTTGGAAAACGGGAGGAGCAGACCTCGGCACTCTCGTCAGCAATCTGTATGCGGGTACCGGATGGAACCGGAATACCGTCCTGACCTATCTGACGCGAATGGAAGCCAAGGGTCTCGTCAGAATCGGGAAAGAAACCGTACCGCATCTTTATTACGCGATCCCGGACAGAGAAACCTGCCGGGAAAAAGAAAGCCAGAGTTTTCTGAACCGTTTTTACAGCGGGTCAGCCGGTGATCTCGTCACCGCCTTTCTGAAAAAAGAAACGCTTTCCAAGGAAGAAAGAGACCGGCTCCGGAAGCTGCTTGATGAAATGGAGGTATAAAGAAAATGACCGACCTTTGGGGCTTTCTCCTGCAGACGCTCACCGCCTCCGGCACGGCGGTACTGCTGTTGGCAGTAAAAGCGTTCTTCCGGGATAAACTGCCTCCGCGCTGGCAGTTCGGAATATGGGGAATTCTCGGCATCGTTCTGATAATCCCCGCCGGGCTCAACGGGAAATACGTTCTCCTGAACTGGCGGTTTCTGATCGAAATCCTGAAAGCACGGCTCGGCGATTTCAGTTTCCCGAGGGTACTGTTCCCCTTCCCGATCATCGCCTCCGTTCCTCATACCCTTTTCGATTGGATTTTTGTCGCTTACACGGCAGGCGTCGTTTTCTTTCTGCTTTATTATCCGGTTTCTTATATCCGTCTGAGACTCCTGCTCCGTTCCGGAAACGAAGCCTCACCGGAACAGATCGCACTCGTCCGGTCTCTCGAAAAAGCGGAAAAAGTCAAACCGTGCAGAGTCACCGCCGTTCCCGGGCTTCCCGCGCCCTTCGTCTGCGGCATATTCCGCCCGGTTATGGTGCTGCCGGAAGACGTACTGCCCGAGTCCACCGTCATTCTTCACGAGTTGATTCATCTGAAACACGGAGACTGCCTGTGGAGCATCGTCATCTGTTTTCTCCGCTGTCTGCACTGGTGCAATCCGCTTCTCGTTTTCTGCTCGAAAAAAGCCCTGAACGATATGGAATCCCGCTGCGATCAGATCGTTCTCGAACGTCTGAAAGGCGAGGAGCGAAGAGACTACGGCCGTCTTCTTCTCTCTATGGCAAATGAACGGTTTGCCAAAACGCCCGGAAGCACCTGCATCAACAACGGAGGGAAAAATATCCGTACCCGGATCGAAAACATCGCGCGGTTCCGGACATATCCGAAAGGGATGGGGCTCGTTTCGGTCTGTATTCTGATTCTTTTGGTTCTTCCTCTTTCCGTCGGAGCAAGAACGCCGGTGATCAGAACCAATGATAATAATATTTCCCTGTCCCTTGCCTGGGTAAGAAGCATCCCCTGCACGACAGCAGCGGGGGCGTTTGATACCTACATCAAGGCAGTAATAGACGGCAACGGCTATTTCCGTGCCGTATGCGCGCCGGAGGAAGAGCAGGAAGCGATCCTGAAGGAAATGCAGGAAAAATCGTTCGGCATCTACCCTCTTTGGGACTCCGGCAGGAAGCGTTTGGGAGGCGGGGATTATTGCCTGATCTATAACCTGAAAAAGATCAGCGATACCCGGTACGAGGGTTTGATGGTCATCGGCAGAAAACTAGAAGACGACTTCTATTCCCTCACCTGCCGGAATCTCCGCGCCGAAAACCAGGGCGGAAGATGGGTCATCATCCCGTTGGATGAATTCCGGTACGTTGACACGGATACCATCCTGTCGCATTATTGTCCGGAGCTTCCGGGAATACCTGCTGACGGAAACGGAAGAGTCTATCAGACCGTACAAACGGTTGGTACCGCGCTGCCCTCTCCGGATCAGCAGGTTTTTGATTATGACAGAAACCTGAAACCGAACGCGAATTTTTCACCAGCCGCCATTTATTGGTCGGAGCCCGAATCGGAGGATTACAATGACGCATTATGACAATCTGACGCGCGGAATCGGAAAAGCGGCGTGGGGCTATTTCTTCGTTTTCCTGTCTTTCCGGCTCAATTTCACCGGCGTGTTTTCCGATTACACCAATACAATCAACCTGATCCCCGACTTCATCGGCTATTATCTCTTCCTTGCGGCGATCCGCGATTTGGAGGAAGAGGAAAAGGAAGTCGCCCTGCTGCGCGTTCCCTGCTTTATCCTTGCCGTCTGGTCCTGGGCTGAATGGGTCTTTGAAGCGTTTTTTCCTTTTTTCAATCAGCAAAATGACCTTGCCGTGATCGCAATACTGCTTATCCGAACCATCAGTCTGTATTATCATTTTCAGTTTCTCACCAATCTTGCGTCACTCGCCGAAAAATATCAGCCGTCCGGATGCCGGTATGACGCACGGCTGTTGCTCTGCCGCACGACGCTGACCGTTACCCTGACACTTGATTACGTTCTGATTTACATTAGCAAATATTTCTACATACCGGAGGTCATTTGTTTCCTTCTTACGTTTATTCTCGCACTCGTTGCGATGTTCGGAATCATCATTACGCTGTTCCGGCTCAAAAACCGTCTGACCTGCGCCCCCGCGGGGGAATCACCGGATCAGCCCGAAAGCGGCGTCTGACCGTCTCAAAAAATAGGAGCCTCGAAAAGCATTGCTTTTCGAGGCTCCGTTTTTTGATAAACCGTCAGCCGGGAATATGGAATTTCGGCGCTTCTCTTTTTTCGGCGGAAATGTTGAAGCCGATCTGCGCGCCCGCTTTTTCGTCTTTGACGATACGGGCGCCGCCCGAGAATTTGTTGCCGAGGATCACGCAGTCCTGCACGTTCTCCGAAACCGTGATGTGACAGGGCTTGTCGTCGATGAAATCGCAGGAGGTGATCGCGGCGGTGCGGCAGTTGATCTCAACCGAGGGCGCTTTTCCCTTCGTTTCCGGGAACTGATCCCACCCGGTGAAGTGACAGCCGTTCAGGATGACGTGTCCCCTGCCGTTCAGATGCAGGTTGGAACGGGTGCCGGGATTGCCCTGCGACCCGGGAACGACGCCCCAGAAGCCGCATCCGTTCAGACGGACGGGACCCTCGTTGGTCTCGTTCACGACGAAATCGCCCATGAACTGACAGTTGTTGAAGGAAACGCCGGCGTGGGGCTGCAGCGCGTCGATCTGCACCGTGATCGGGGCGATATCGTGCCCGCACTGTGTCAGAACGGCGTTGCCGGGGCCCGCGCCGAAATCGCCGAAGCGGAAGCCGATATGGTAAAAGATCGAGAAGCAGTTGACCATATACTCCCAGTCGGTGCGCCCGATGATGAAGGCTTCGCCCTCCTCGACCATGAATTTCACGATCGCGGGCTTCATCGACCACCACGGGTTGAAGTGGACGTCCTCCACTCTGCCGATATCGTAGATAGCGTTGATATAGATGCCCCGGCGCAGCGGCTGACCGAAGACGCGGGAAATGATATGGCGCTCGTTCATCGAGGCGTCGATCGCGTTATAGGGGTTGAGAAGCTCGGTGTCGATGATCGCCGGGTCCTTGCCGCGCATCGCGACCGTCCACGGATAGGGATACGGCGTGCCGTCCTCTCTTTGATCGGGATACCAGACGAGAACGCCCTTCAGCGTCGAATTGGTATTCAGCGTGATGAACGCGGGCGCGTTTTCATCGTTTTTATCGGCGTACGGGCAAAGCACCGTGCCGAAATCGCCCGGCTTGGGGAGCCCTTTGTCGCGGTTGCCGTTGTGCGCGGGAACCGAGCCGAAGGAGCCCTGCAAAGTCACGCCGACCGGGATATTCAGTCTCCCGTCAAAGCGGTATTTCCCCGGAGGCGCGTAAACGATACCGCCCTTTTTGCCCGCCTCGTTCAGCGCGGCGGCAAACGCGGCGGTGTTGTCGGTCACGCCGTCGCCGACGGCACCGAAATCAAGAACCGAATAAAGACCCGCGAAGGATTCCGAGAAATTCATATTCACATCCCCTTTCTTGGTTATTTTCAGTATAGCACACCGTCTCCGGTCTGTCAATCGGAAAAGGAAAAATCATTTCATCCGGCAAAAAGAATACCCTGCCGCCGCTTTCGCGGCAGCAGGGTCGGAGTATCGGTTTTGTTCCGGAATTACATATCCAGATCGAAGTACTTGTCAAGTGCCTTGTCAAGCGCTTCCTGCGCCTTGTCCTCGATCTTTGCGAACTCGGACGCGACGTTGGTCTTCTTGTTCTGGGTCATGGTCAGGGTGATATCGGAAAGACCGCCGAAGTCGTACATATAGCCGAGGTCGTAACGGACGGTGGCAAGGATCAGGTCGATGATATCCTTGGACTCGTCGTCACGGGTGCTCTTCCACTTCAGGTATGCGTCGTAGTACTTCGGGGTAAGGATGTTCTTGGAGGCTGCGCCGAGGGAGTCGGTGACCCACGCGGTGAACTCAAGGTCGTCGTTGTCGTAAGGAACGACCATGACGGAGCCGACGTGCGGGTTGATGGAGTGGTGGTAGCCTTCCTGGTCCTCGTCGAGCATCGGGATCGGGAGAATACCGAAGTCGGTATCCATCTGACGGAGCTGCTCAACGGCGTGGAACTCGTTGAAGTCGAAGAGTGCCTGATTGCTGATGAACATCGGCTTCAGAACGTCTTCGTTGTTGTCGGAGTAAGCAAGGGTATCGTCAAGCAGGACGTTGAACCATGCGTCAAGCGCGTCGACGGTACGGTCGCTGTAGAAGGTGATCTCGGGCAGGTCGTCCTCATCCTTTTCGCAGAAGCTCGCTTCCGCACCGATGACGCCGAGCGCCGAAACGTCGGAGTAGAAGAGGTAACCGTAGATATCGTCCTTGGTCCACTTATCGTCGTTGTTGACGTCCTGGGAAATACCGTAGCCGTATTCGGCGATCTTATCGACCGTCCATTCCTTGTTGTCAACGACCTCGTAAAGGTTGGGGAGCTGATTGTCCTTTGCCATCACCTTGTTGAACAGGGTGACGCCGATCGACTTTTTGTACATGATCTCGATATCGCCGGTCAGCATGAAGAGCATGTTATAGATCGACATATCCTTGACGCAGTTCTGGTCCCACCAGTCTGCTTCGATCTCGAGCTGGTCAAGATCGTAAAGATCGTAGAGGCATTCGTCCTGAGACAGGGTACCTGCCGAACGGACGTTGACGAACGCGATATCGTAAAGGGAGTCGTTTGCCATAACGCTCTTTTTCAGAACGCCGCCGTCGCCGTGGACACCGCCGAGTTCGGGAACGACGTCGATGCCGAGCTGCTCTTCCACGCGGACGGTACGTCTGTAAACACCGTCGTTGATATCCTCCGCGGTCTCCTCGACTGCGGACCAGTCAACGTCGAACCAGACGACGGTCGTTTCACCGAAGGTCATGACGGTAAACTCTCTGCCGTCGTAGTTCAGATCGTCGGGAACGTTCTTGGGCTTGTAGGACTTGGTGACTTCCTCGGTCTGCCCCTGCGTAATTTCAGAGGTGTCGCCTTCGTTCGGACCGGCGGTCACGCACGCGGTCAGCGCGGCGAGAACGGTAACGGCGAGAAGCGCGGCGGCGAGGAAGCGTTTCCAAAAGTTGCTTTTCATCTGTTTTCCTCCGTTTTATTTCGTCCGGCTGCATTTCGCGCATCCGGACAATATTTTACGTATTTACAGTATATCACGCTTTTTCCTTTTCGTCAAGGGATTTTTCATCTTCCGAAAAAAAAGGATGCTGCACGTTCGTGCAGCATCCCCGTCGGATCATGAAAACCGCTTTCCGGTTCAGATATCAAGATTGAAATACTTGTCGATCGCCTTGTCAAGCGCTTCCTGCGCCTTGTCCTCGATCTTCGCGTATTCGGAAGCGACGTTGGTCTTTTTCGAGTTCGCCATGGTCAGGGTGATATCGGAAAGACCGCCGAAGTCGTACATATAGCCGAAGTCGTAGCGAACGGTGGAAAGCACGAGGTCGATAACGTCCTTGGACTCGTCGTCACGGGTGTTCTTCCACTTCAGGTAAGCGTCGTAGTATTTCGGGGTGAGGATGTTCTTGGAGGCGGCGCCGAGCGAGTCGGTGACCCACGCGGTGAACTCAAGGTCGTCGTTGTCGTAGGGAACGACCATGACGGAACCGACGTGCGGGTTGATGGAGTGGTGGTAGCCTTCCTGATCCTCGTCGAGCATCGGGATCGGGAGAATACCGAAGTCGGTTTCCATCTGACGGAGCTGTTCTACGGCGTGGAATTCGTTGAAGTCGAAGAGCGCCTGACCGCTGATGAACATCGGCTTCAGAACGTCCTCGTTGTTGTCAACGTAGGAAAGCGTTTCGTCGTACAGAATTTCAAACCAGGCATCCAGCGTGTCGATCGTGCGGTCGCTGAAGAAGGTGATCTCGGGGAGGTCGTCCTCATCCTTTTCACAGAAGCTTGCTTCCGCGGCGATGACGCCGAGCGCGGTGACGTCGGTATAGTAAAGGAACGCGTAGGTGTCTTCCTTGGTCCATTTGTTGTCGTTGTTGACGTCCTCGGAGATGCCGTAGCCGAATTCGGCGATCTTGTCGACCGTCCATTCCTTGTTGGAAACGAGCTCGTAGAGGTTGGGGAGCTGATTGTCCTTTGCCATCACCTTGTTGAACAGAGTGACGCCGATCGACTTTTTGTACATGATCTCGATGTCGCCGGTCAGCATGAAGAGCATATTGTTGATCGACATATCCTTGACGCAGTTCTGGTCCCACCAGTCTGCTTCGATCTCAAGCTGATCGAGATCGAAAAGGTCGTAGAGGCATTCCTCCTGAGAGAGGTTGCCCGCCGAACGGACGCTGATGAACGCGATGTCGTAGATCGAGTCGTTTGCCATAATGCTTTTTTTCAGCGGGGTGCCGTCGCCGAAAACACCGCCGGGTTCGGGAACGACGTCGATGCCGAGCTGCTCTTCCACACGGGCGGTACGTCTGTAAACGCCGTCGTTGATATCCTCCGCGGTCTCCTCGACAGCGGACCAGTCAACGTCGAACCAGACGCGGTCGGTCTCGCCGTAGGTCATAACGGTAAATTCCCTGCCGTCGTAGTACAGGTCGTCGGGCACGTTCTTCGGTTTGTAGGATTTGGTGACCTCCTCGGTCGCCCCCTGCGTAACGGCAGAAGTATCGCCTTCGTTCGGACCGGCGGTCACGCACGCGGTCATTGCGGCAAGAAGGGTAACGGCGAGAAGAGCCGCAGCGAGGAAGCGTTTCCGGAAGTTGCTTTTCATCTGTTTTCCTCCGTTTTATTGCGTCCGGCTGCCAAAAGGGACAGAACGGACAATATAGTACGTATATTCAGTATATCACGGTTTCCGGTTTTCGTCAAGTTTTTTTCATTCTCCCGAAAAAAAGGGCTTTCTGAGCAGAAGACGTATCGGGGATCAGAAGTCAAGGGCAAAATATTTGTCGATTGCCTTTTCCAGTGCGTCCTGTGCCGCGCTTTCGATCTTTGTGTATTCGGAAGCCACATTGGTCTTCTTGCTTTGGGTCATCCTCAGCGTAAGATCGGAAAGACCGCCGTAATCGTACATATAGCCGAGGTCGTAACGGATGGTGGCAAGGATCAGGTCAATAACGTCCTTGGACTCATCGTCACGGGTGCTCTTCCACTTCAGGTAAGCATCGTAGTATTTCGGAGTAAGGATGTTCTTGGAGGCAGCACCGAGCGAGTCGGTAACCCATGCGGTAAACTCAAGGTC
Organism: Lachnospiraceae bacterium; assembly: GCA_024404495.1. Lineage (GTDB taxonomy): Bacteria > Bacillota > Clostridia > Oscillospirales > CAG-272 > CAKRZE01. The sequence continues at coordinate 7,809 of JAKSPT010000030.1, read as the reverse complement.
ATCGTTGTCGTAAGGAACGACCATGACAGAACCGACGTGCGGGTTGATGGAGTGGTGATAACCCTCCTGATCTTCGTCGAGCATCGGAATCGGAAGAATACCGAAGTCGGTTTCCATCTGACGGAGCTGTTCAACAGCGTGAAACTCGTTGTAATCGAAGAGTGCCTGACCGTTGATAAACATCGGCTTCAGTACATTTTCGTTGTTATCGGAGTAGGAAAGGGTACCATTCAGCAGAACCTCAAACCATGCGTCAAGCGCTTCGACGGTACGGTCACTGAAGAAGGTAATCTCGGGAAGATCGTCTTCATTCTTTTCGCAGAAGCTTGCTTCCGCGGCGATAACACCGAGCGCAGAAACGTCGGAGTAGAAGAGGTAACCGTAGGTATCGTCCTTGGTCCACTTGTCGTCGTTGTTGATGTCCTCGGAGACGTCAAATCCATATTCGGCGATCTTATAGATTGTCCATTCTTTGTCGTCAACCAGTTCGTACAGGTCAGGAAGCTGGTAGTCCTTTGCCATCACCTTGTTGAACAAGGTGACGCCGATGGACTTCTTGTACATGATCTCGATATCACCGGTCAGCATGAAGAGCATATTATAGATCGACATATCCTTGACGCAGTTCTGATCCCACCATTCTGCCTCAATCTCGAGTTGGTCAAGATCATGGAGATCGTAAAGACATTCCTCCTGCGAAAGAGCACCTGCTGAACGGACATTGATAAACGCAATATCGTAAAGGGAATCATTTGCGAGAACGCTCTTCTTCAGCGGCTCACCGGATCCCTTGACGCCTCCGAGCTCGGGAACGACCTTGATGCCTAGTTCGCTCTCAACGCGAGCGGTGCGTCTGTAAACGCCGTCGTTGATATCCTCTGCAGTCTCCTCGACCGCGGACCAGTCAACGTCGAACCACACGACGGTCGTTTCGCCGAAGGTCATGACGGTAAATTCTCTGCCGTCGTAGTTCAGATCGTCGGGCACGTTCTTCGGTTTGTAGGATTTGGTGACCTCCTCGGTCGCCCCCTGCGTAATTTCAGAGGTATCGCCTTCGTTCGGACCGACGGTCACGCACGCGGTCAGCGCGGCGAGGACGGTCACGGCAAGGAGAGCAGCGGCAAGGAAGCGTTTCGGAAAGCTGTTTTTCATCTGTATTCCTCCATTTTTCGTATCCGCCCTCCGGGAAGGACAGGACGGAAAAAGATATATACCATAATTATAACACCCGTTTTCCTCCCCGTCAAGTTTTTCTTCTCCCGCCCGCAGGCTTTTTCCGAAAAGCATCTTGCATCGCCCGGCGTTTTATGGTATAATACCGAAAAAAGAAAAAGAAAGGTTTCCCAGTATGAAAGCAGTCATCACCGTCATCGGGCGCGACCGCGTCGGCATCATTGCCAAGGTCAGCACCGCCTGCGCCGAATACGGCGCAAACATCGTCGACATCACGCAGAGCGTTCTCGATCAGTATTTCGCGATGATCATGATCGCGGAGATCGACCACCTCACCTCCGACTTCCCCGCCTTCGCCGACGCGATGAACCGCCTCGGAAAGGACAACGGTCTCGAGGTCCACTGTATGCACGAAGAGATCTTCGACGCGATGCATTCCATCTGAGGGCAGTGCGATGTTCAATACCGAAAACGTCCTTGAAACCATCAAAATGATCAGGCAGGAGAACCTCGACGTCCGCACGGTCACGATGGGGATCTCCCTCTACGACTGCGTGAGCGACGATATCTCCCGCCTCACCGACAATATCTACGACAAGCTGATGCGCAAGGCGGAACGCCTCGTTCCCGAGTGCGAGCTGCTTGAAAAATACTACGGCATTCCGATCGTCAACAAGCGCATCTCTGTCACCCCGGTCTCGCTGATCGGCGGCAGGGCTACCCCCTCCGACTACGTGAAGATCGCAAAGACCCTCGACCGCGCGGCGGCGGACCTCGGCGTCAATTTCGTCGGCGGTTTCTCCGCGCTCGTGCAGAAGGGCATGACGGTCGGCGCGGACGCATTAATCTTCGCCATTCCCGAGGCGCTTGCCGAAACCAAGATCGTCTGCTCCTCGGTCAACGTCGCCTCCACCCGCGCGGGCATCAATATGGACGCCGTCGCGAGAATGGGCAGAGTGGTCAAGGAGACCGCCGCGCTGACTGCCGACAGCGACGCTCTCGGCTGCGCGAAACTGGTCGTCTTCTCGAACGCGGTGGAGGATAACCCCTTTATGGCGGGCGCCTTCCACGGCACCGGCGAGGGCGACTGCGCGATCAACGTCGGCGTCAGCGGCCCCGGCGTCGTTGAAAAAGCGGTCGAGCGCGTCGGCGACTGCGACTTTTCGGCCCTTGCGGACGAGATCAAGAAAACGGCGTTCAAGATCACCCGCGTCGGTCAGCTCGTCGCCTACGAGGCGTCGAAGCGTCTGAACGTCCCCTACGGCATCGTCGATCTTTCGCTCGCTCCGACCCCCGCGGTCGGCGACAGCGTTGCCAACATTCTCGAAACGATGGGCATCGAGACCTGCGGCGGCCCCGGCACGACCGCGGCGCTCGCGATGCTGAACGACGCCGTGAAAAAGGGCGGCGTCATGGCTTCCAGCCACGTCGGCGGTCTTTCGGGCGCCTTCATCCCGGTCTCGGAGGACGCGGGCATGATCGCCGCCGCCGAGAACGGCATCCTCACGCTTGAAAAACTCGAGGCGATGACCGCCGTCTGCTCGGTCGGTCTCGATATGATCTGCATCCCGGGCGACACCTCCGCCGCGACGATCAGCGGCATCATCGCCGACGAGATCGCGATCGGTATGGTCAACTGCAAGACGACCGCCGTCCGTGTCATCCCCGCTCCCGGCAAAAAGGTCGGCGACTCGGTGGAATTCGGCGGGCTCCTCGGTCACGCCCCGGTCATGGCGGTCAATCCCTCCTCCTGCGAGCGCTTCATCGCCCGCGGCGGACGCATCCCCGCCCCGATCCATTCACTGAAAAACTGATAAGACAGGAAAAAACCGCGTCGGCTTGAATGCCTCACTCCCATAAGGAAGTATTTATCAAATAATGTAACCCGCCGAAGGAAAAATCAGATTTCTCTTCGGCGGGTATTTCATTTATTTAACAAACTGGGATTTGTTTTTTCTTATCACAAACGGAATAAAACAATCAATCAACTATCATACAAACAGTGACAATTTATTCTTTCTATTGATGCTTTGTAACATTTCGTTATTGTTCCTTATCTCTTTCCTCAGAAACAAACTTGATGAGAGCTTTGTATTCGATGTTGTCCTTCAGTTCATCAAAAGCATTGTCACTAAGTTTTTCAAGCAGTGAGACCAAATATCCTTTTAATGATTTATTATTATGATAGTAATATAAGAAAGGAGCTTCACGGAGCAACGGGGTCTTGGGTTTCATAGTATCTGTGAACTTCCGACGTTCAACAAGATCATAATCCACCATCTTTTTCAGCCAGTGAACGGCTTTGTCGGAATTGCCGAGCTTCATATAGGTTTTGGCAATTTGAGCATACAGATCGCCGCTGTCACGAATATGAACGGGCGGCAGATATGCTTCGTCCCTGAAAACATTCTCAATGAACGTGCCAGCCGAAGTATATACGGAAAGCGCGTCTTCATAGTTCCCGCACAGAAAAAGAGCATTTCCGTTGCATACCATGTTATCAAGGAGCGCTTCAAAAAGGTAAGCAAAATCACACTGCCTGTATGCTGATTCGTCCCTGTATTTCCGTTCCGCATGAGCGATGTATGCCAGCATATTGAACGTGGTCAGATCTGCTCGTGTCGGTAAACAGTCCGCATGTTCTTTCGCCTGTATCATATTGCCGAAAACGGAGTGCAGCAGCACCATGATCATGTGTGTACGCAGAATGTCTCCCGTATTTTTCCCATAGGACACAACCACATTTGCCTGACGGATGCTTTCTTTATAGATGTTCTTTGCGTGTGCCGCATCGTAACAGTCATTATCCGGATATGCAAGTGCTAAGCCGTATTCAAGGCTCTTAATCAACAGAATCATATTGGTCGGATAACATTTCAACCCGTCCTGTATGGTGAGATATCCGCAATAAATACTTTCAGCCGTACAGATGCCGTTTTCATCATAAATCTGTTTCTTCGCCGTGTCAATGATTTTCATTGCCGCGTCATCATCGCTTTCGCCGCATACACCGAACAACACATCCGTGCTTACTCCGAAAATTTTGGCTATCGGGACGATCTGCGAAACATCCGGCATGCATATTTCATTTTCCCACTTGGAGACCGCCTGACCTGAAACATTAAGCAATTCAGCCAGATTTTCTTGTGTCAAACCGCGTTCACATCTAAGTTCTTTGATAATCTGTCCGATAGATTTCGACATATTCTTATCCTCCGTAATATCTTTCGGTACCGTGTACACAGTTTATCATAAAGTTATTCAGGTTTGAAGCTACCATTTTGATTGATAGTCTCAACTGAAGGTTGGATACTTACGGAATACTCATTTTCAGTCATTGGTTCATCGTCAAAGCAGAGAGAAATGCGAAAGCTGTCGGAGACTCAGGTCTCTACGACAGAAAACTCCATATTCTACATTCGTAAAAATAGATGTATACCTATCTCCACAAATTCTGATTTGTCTGCACCCATAACGAGCATCGGATTTTGCCGTACAAAATCCACGTTCGGAAAAAACATCCTTATCGGGCTGTCGCAAACGCTTTGCGGTTTTGTTTTTCACTGTCAATGAGTCATTTTTTCCTGCTTGACTTTTTTGTCGATGACGTGGCGGGAAGCAAGTTCCTTGTGGATGTCTTCGAGCGAGATGCCCGCTTCGACCATCAGCACCATGACGTGATATGCGAGGTCTGCGATCTCGTATATCGCTTCTTTTTTGTCCTGCGCCTTGGCGGCGATTATGACCTCGGTGCTCTCCTCGCCGACCTTTTTGAGTATCTTGTCGAGTCCTTTCTCGAACAGATAGGTCGTGTAGGAGCCTTCTTTTTTGTCGGTCTTTCTGCCTCTGATGAGTTCGAAAAGCTGTTCGTAGGAGAATTCTTTTCTCTCTTCGCTTTCGTATACCTCTTCGGTGAAGCAGGAAGTCGTTCCCTTGTGGCAGGCGGGTCCGTCGGGCTCGACGACGACCACGAGCGCGTCGCGGTCGCAGTCGGCGGTGATGGAAACGATGTGCTGATAGTTACCGCTCGTTTCGCCCTTGAGCCAGAGTTCGTTTCTCGATCTGCTCCAGAAACAGGTCAGTTCTTTTTCCATGGAAATTTTAAGGCTTTCTCTGTTCATGTAGGCGAGAGTCAGCACTTTTTTCGTGACGCTGTCGACGACTATCGCGGGGATGAGTCCCTTTTCGTCGAATTTGAGTTTTTCGATATCAAGAAATTGCATATTGTTTTCCTCCTGTATCAGGCATTTGCAAAAGTCGTTATAATTTAATAAGTTTTGGCTGCGGCTTTGCCGAAGACAAAACGCCTTTATGATCTATATCCTCGCGGGGATACCGTTGTTTTTCATTACCTGCTTGAGGTCTTTTATTTTTACTTCGCCGAAGTGGAATATGGACGCGGCAAGTCCGGCGTCGACTTTGGGAAGCGTTTTGAAAAGCGTGATGAAATCGTTCACGCAGCCGGCACCTCCCGACGCTATGACGGGTACGGACACGGCGTCGCATACGGCGGAAAGCATTTCGATATCGAATCCTTTCTTGACGCCGTCGGTGTCGATCGAATTGACGACGACTTCGCCCGCACCGTTTCCGACGCAGCGTTTTATCCATTCGATTGCTTCGAGCCCCGTGTTTTCGCGTCCGCCCTTGGCGAAGACTCTGAAAACGCCGTCGACCCGTTTTATATCGACCGAAAGCACAACGCACTGGTCGCCGTAAAGTTTTGCCGCTTCCCCGACGAGTGACGGGTTGCGGATGGCGCCCGAGTTGACGCTGACTTTGTCGGCGCCGCATTTGAGAACGCGGTCAAAATCGGCGACCGTGTTGATGCCGCCTCCGACGGTGAGTGGTATGAACACGCTTTTTGCCGTTTCGCGCAGGATGTCGGTGAATATCTTCCGTCCGTCGGACGACGCGGTGATATCGTAGAACACGAGCTCGTCCGCTCCGTTCGCACTGTAATACTCGGCGAGTTCGACCGGCGACGAGATCTCGCGGAGTCCCGTGAAGTTGATGCCCTTTACGACCTTGCCGTCACGCACGTCAAGGCATGGGATGATCCTTTTGGTTATCATTTTGCCACCTCTATCGCGTCACGCAGGCCTATCGCACCGGTGTAGTACGCTTTTCCGATTATCGCGCCGTAGATATCGAGTTCTCTCAGCGCCTTTACGTCGTCGATCGACGAAACGCCGCCCGACGCCACGATATCTATGGTGAAGCGCTTTGAAAGTTCCTTGTACAGTTCCCTGTTCGTGCCCTTCATCGCGCCGTCTTTGGAAATATCGGTGCATATAAGCGTGCCGATGCCGCATTCCTGCATTTTTTCGCAGAATTCGAACGCGTCTATCCCCGAGCTTTGAGTCCAGCCCTTTATGGCGACGCAGCCGTCCTTTATGTCGATTCCGACGGCGATCTTTCTGCCGTATTCCTTGACGGCTTCGGCCACGAAACCCTCGCTCGTGACGGCGGCGGTGCCGAGAATGACTCTGTCGATACCGCTTGAGAGATATTTTTCGATGACCTTCATATCGCGTATGCCTCCGCCGATCTCGGCGAAAAGGCCCGTTTCGTTCTTTATGCGGCATACGAGATCGAAGTTGGGCGTGCTGCCGAACTTCGCGCCCTCGAGGTCAACGAGGTGGACGTGCGTCGCGCCCGCTTTTCTGAAGTCGAACGCCACGCTGACGGGGTCATCGGAATAAACGGTCTTCTGGGCGTAGTCGCCCTTGAAAAGTCTGACTGCCTGACCTTCGTACATATCTATCGCGGGGAATATCAGCATATCGCACCTTCTTTCATCGTGCAGAACGCCTTAAGGATGGCGAGTCCCACGTCACCGCTCTTTTCGGGGTGGAACTGGCAACCCATCACGTTGTCCTTCGCGACCGACGCGGTGAGCGGAGAAGCGTATTCGGCGTTTGCCGTGACGTATGCGTCACAGTCGGCAGCGTAGTACGAATGAACGAAATAAACGTATTCCTCGTCCCCGAGATATTTGAAAAGCGGATGTTTTTCGCCGACGTAGTCGAGTTTGTTCCAACCCATGTGGGGTATCTTGTACCCGTCGGGAACGACGTCGGATATGGGGCGCACGACGCCGGGTATGAAACCGAGACCGTCGTAGACGCCGTATTCATAACTTTTATCGAAAAGGAGCTGCATACCGAGGCAGATACCGAGTATGGGCTTGCCTTTTTCTTTTTGTTTTGCGAGAGCCGCCGCCATGCCCGAGTTTTTCAGTTTTTCGGCGGCGTCGCCGAACGCTCCGACACCGGGCAGCACGATGCGGTCGGCTTCGTCAAGCACTTTTTCGTCCGCCGTAACGACGGCTTCCTCACCGATCTTTGCGAACGACGAAAGCAGGGAAAACAGATTTCCCACGCCGTAATCGATTATCGCGGTCATCACAGAACTCCTTTTGTCGAGGGTATCTCGTTTTTGTATTCCTCGTCGATGCTCACGGCGTCACGCAGACATCTCGCTGCGGCTTTGAACGCGCCTTCGATGATGTGGTGCGAATTTTTGCCGGCAAGAGAACGGAGATGCAGGGCGCATTCCGCCTGACGCACAAAACCGAGCCAGAATTCCTCGACGAGTTCGGTGTCGAAATCGCCGACCTTTTCGGTTGGGATG
>JAKSPT010000003.1 GCA_024404495.1 Lachnospiraceae bacterium | reverse complement strand
TGCGCATCGGGTAGGTCGAGAGAAGCATATCAAGGGTAGGGGTGTAGGCGGTTCTGACGGCGTTGCCGGATTCGTTGTCGGTCAGACCCACGCCGTCCATCACGATCGTGACGACGGGACCGGGAACCCCCGCGAAGTTTTTCAGTTTGTTGAGTTTCATTACGGTTTCTCCTTGGAGTGTATTTTTATTATCTTCGCTATTATAACAGACAATTATGAATAATTATTGTAACTTCGGCAATTCTTTGTGAAAAAAGAGAGAAAAAGAGCAAAAAAAGACCCGGAAACGACCGCGGTTCCGGTCGTTCCGGGTGTTTGCGTGTTTTAGACTTAACCGCGTTTTTTGCCGACGGCGCCGATCAGGATCCCGATGACGACGCCGATGCAGATCGCGGCGACCGAGATCAGCACGATCATCGTCACCGTGAAATCACCGTTTCCGCCGTTCTGACGGGTGTCGGGACCGGAGGAGACGGGATCGGCTTCGGTTTCTTCGGGTTCCGTTCCGGTCGGTTCGGTCTCTGCGGTATCCGCGGGCTCCGTGACGGGGTCGGTCTCCGGCTCGGTTTCGGGCTCGGTCTCGGGCTCTGTTTCCGGTTCGGTTACGGGTTCGGTCTCCGCCTCGGTTTCGGGGTCGTAGGCTTCCATCCTTCGTACCGTGATGAAATAGTGACCGTCGGTGCCGTCCTCGGCAATCGGGGAGAGGATCAGCTCGTTGTCCCCGGTCTCAAGCTCCGCCGAAACGCCGTCGCATTTCTGCGCTTTCATATCGTAGGGGATGCCGCTCACCGTGATCGTTTCGGTCTCGTAGGGAACGTAAACGACGTAGCGGAAGGTGTCGGGGTCGAAGGCGGGAGAGAGGCGTCCCTCGCTGACCTCGATCGAACGCAGACGCGCGTCGGAGGAGGGAACGTAGTTTGGGTCCTGTTCTCTCGTGATGTGGAATACGTAATACTTCTGCGCGCCGTTTTCCGCGGTGACGGTCACGACGAGCTTGTTGTAGCCGACCTCAAGGTTCGCGTACTGGGAGCTGACCTTCGCGCCGGAATGCTCCGCCGTCGCGCCCATCTGCATACTGCTGACCGAAAAGGGAACGGTGGCGCTGTATTCGGTGACGCTCGGGGAAAAGGCGGGCGTGAGGGTTACGCCGTCGTACCACGCGGCGGAAAGGTTGGCGTTTGAGGAGAGAGGCTGCGCGATCGTCAGCGTTTTTTCCGCAGCGGGAGCGTAATCGTAGTTCCCGTCCGAAAGATTGACGTTCGTGATCCGGACGGAGGTCGACGTTCCGGGTGTGACGTTCTGATTTGCCTTGAAGACGAGATAGAACAGGTCCGCGTCAGACGAAAAGTCGCTCAGGGAGCCCGCGATCGTGATTATGGAGATTTTTCCGGATTGAATATCGTGGTCGGAATCCCAGTTTTCCTTCCCACAATAATAGTACGAGAAGGAGAAAAACGCCGGGTCGTATTCCACGGTAAAGCGTGCAGAAATAATGGGTGCGCCTCCGTTATGAAGAACGAGCGTGAATTCTTCTCCGGGTCGGACGGATGCCTGTCCGTTCAGAGAAAGCGTCGCGCTGTCAGCCGAAACGGGGAACAGGGAAAACAGCGTGAGCAGTATCAGGATTGCCACCGAAATACGTAAAGCCTTATTCCGTGCCGGATTGTTTTTTGATTTCATTTCCATTCCTTTCGGCAGATGAACGCACTTTCTTTTCTACAGTATAAAACATTTTGTCGGAAAAAGCAAGTGTCAATTTTCCGATTTACAATATTTTCAAGCGGTTCAAACCGGGTTCAAATATCCGATGTAATATGAAAAAGAAAAGAGGTGTTTTTATGAGTCGTATCAAATCGTGGCTGTACCGCACGTTCTCCGGGATTTACGGAATGGATTCGCTCGGAAAAGCGCTGATCGTACTTGCGGCCGTTTCGATGATCGCGGGCGGCATCGTCTCCTTTTTCGGCGGTACGTTTTGGTTCCGTCTTCCGTTCGATCTGATCGAATCTGCGGCTTTCGTCTGTTTCTTCATTCGTTTTTTCTCCAAGAACCATACGAGGAGATTATCCGAAAACCGGAAATGGATGAACGTATGGGGAAAGGTGCGCTCCTTCTTTCAGCTTCAGAAGGACCGCTTCCGCGACAGGAAAACGGCAGTCTACCGCAAATGTCCCGCCTGCCGTTCGACGCTTCGTCTGCCGAGAAGAAAAGGCAAGCACACTGCCTGCTGCCCGAAATGCAGGAACCGTTTTGAGGTGCGCATCCTATTCTGAACCGCTTGACAAGCATCATCAGCCGTGCTATAATCGGGTAAATGAATACCGAAAGGGATGAAAAGATATGTATCGTTTTGACGCGGAAAAAACCGCCGGACGGATCATAGAATGGATCAGAAACTGGTTTGAGGAGAACGGAAAAGGCTGCAGCGCCGTCGTCGGCATTTCGGGCGGCAAGGACAGCTCGGTGACCGCTGCCCTCTGCGTGAAGGCGCTCGGAAAGGACCGCGTGATCGGCGTGCTGATGCCGAGAGGCGAGCAGTTCGATATCTCCTATTCCTACGAGCTCTGCGAAACGCTCGGTATCGAGTATCACGTCGTCAACGTCGGCAAAGCGGTGGAAGCGATCCTTGACGAAATGAAGGACTTCGACGTCTCGACGCAGTCGGTCGTCAACCTGCCGCCCCGAATCCGTATGGCAGCGCTTTACTGCGTTTCCCAGTCGAGAAACGGCAGGGTCGCCAATACCTGCAATCTGTCAGAGGACTGGGTCGGTTATTCCACGCGTTACGGCGACAGCGTCGGCGATTTCAGCCCGCTTTCCCGCCTGACGGTCGCCGAGGTCAAGGCGGTCGGACGTGCGATCGGACTCCCCGAAAAATTCGTGGAAAAGCCCCCGATCGACGGTCTTTCCGGAAAAACCGACGAGGACAACCTCGGCTTTACCTACGCGATGCTCGATAGGTATATCCGCGAGGGGATCGAGCCGCCGCCCGCCGAGAAGGCAAAGATCGACCGTCTCCACCGCATCAATCAGTTCAAGCTGCAGCTGATGCCCTGCTTCGAGTTTACCCCCGAAAACGACGAAGAATAAAAAAGGCACCGCGGAAAGAAGCGGTACCTGTATAACGAATATCACCCGCCGGAGAGGAAACGCCGTTCCTTTCCGGCGGGTGTTTTTTGCTTTGAACGGGAAATGCGGTTTTTATTCGGTTTTTTCCGAATCCGCTTCCTCCGTGCTTTCCGCAGAAACCGCGTTCTTTTCCTCCTTTTTCAGGTTTACGTGTTCCATAAAGCGGAGGACGAGGATCCTGCCCATTGCAAAGGTAGGCGCGGCGAGCAGCATTCCGGTGAAGCCGAAGAGCCCGCCCATGATGGTGACCGACACGAGGACCCAGAAGCTGGAAAGCCCGATGACCGAAGCGCCGATGATATACTTTTCGATGACGTAGCTGTCAAGCGCCTGAATGGCAAGGATGACGAGGATATACAGCAGCGCCTTCTGCGGGGCGAAGATCAGAACGATGATCCAACCGATAAACCCGCCGATGACGGGACCGACGAAGGGGATCAGGTTCAGCACGCCGAACAGCAGACCGATCAGAATGGCGTAGGGGATCTCCAGAACGGTGAACGCGATATAAGAGATACAGCAAACGATCGTCGCGTCGTAGAATTTCGCGGTAAAGAACGACAGATAGGTGCGGTAGGTGATCGAACCGATCTCGCTGAGCGCGACGGCGTGTTTTTCGGAAAAGACCGACGCCGTGACCCTTCTCGCACCCGCTTTTACCGAATTGCGGAATGCGAGGAGATAGACCGAAATGACGATGCCGAGGAAATAATCCTTGAAGCCGCTGAACGCGTTCGAGGCGTAGGAGAGCAGCCCCGGGAGCGCGCCGGTAAGCAGACCGATGAGGGAGGATGCCCAACCGTTGAGGACCTCGGCGAGGTTGATGTGGAGCTTTTCCTGCGATTCGTCCGCGGCGAGGGAGGGCAGCTCGATCTTTTCGAGAAACGCGTCGATACGGACCTGCAGGTCGGCGAGGACTTTTTCCGACTGTCCCTTCAGCTTCGTTACGGCGTCGATGAGCTCCGGGATCAGGATCCGGATGACGCCCGCGAGAAGAAGGAGCAGGAGAAGGTAAGTGGTGATCAGCCCGAGCGCATGGACCAGACGCGGCTTCTTTTTCTTCTTGCAGAAGAGCTTATCGTACGACTGCTCGAAGAAGGAGAGGGTCGGATTGAGGATCAGCGCGATCGCGATGCCGATGAAGACCGACCGGATCGCCGTCAGCACGCCGCCGATCGCCGTTGCGACCGCGCCGAAGCGGTAGAGCAGCACGCCGAACAGCAGGACGGCAAGCGCCGTCAGAAACGCGTAGACCGCGACGGTGAGGAGGTTATCGTTCTTTTTCATCGTTTTCGGTCACCTCCGCTGCCGCCTCCGGCTGTTTCTTTTTCTTTTTATCCGGCTTCGGAAGGACGACCTTCTTTTTTCTGACCGGCTTGTCCTTCGGGGATTTCGTTTTCGGTTTCTTTTCCGCTCCGGGCTTTTTCTCCGCCTTCGGTTTCTTTTCCGCCTTCGGCTTTTTGACCGCTTTCGGCTTTTTTACGTCGGCGGGAACTTCGGCGGGCGTTTCTTCGGTCGGTGGCGCCTGCACGAAGGGAGCCCCCTCCGTTTCGTAGGCGGCGGCTCCGGTGGGAAGCGATTTTTGCGCGAGCTTCTTCTCGATCTGCTCGTCGATCAGCGCGTACAGTACGGCGAACAGCGGGACGCCGATGAACATTCCGGTGATGCCGAGCAGTCCGCCCGCGACCGTGATCGAGAGGATGACGCCGAGGGAGGAAAGTCCGGTCGAGCCGCTGAGTATGCGCGGGCAGATATAGTTGCCGTCGATCTGCTGGATCACGAGGATCAGCCCGACGAAGACGAGCGCCTTGAGCGGGCTGGAGACGAAGATGATCAGGAAGGACGGGATCGCGCCGAGGAAGGGACCGAAGAAGGGAATGACGTTCGTGACCGCGCAGAGCACGCTGACGAGCGAATAATACGGGATCTTCAGGATCCAGCTGGAAACGAAGACGAGAACGCCGACGATCAGCGCGTCGATGAGCTGCCCGACGATGAAGCCGCCGAAGCGGTCATCCGCCTCGTTCAGGAGGTGGCTCAGAACGCCGTTGGCTTTTTCGGGGAGGACGGCGTGGGAAACGCTGCTCACGACCCCGGTCAGTTTTTCCTTGTAGAGCAGCATATAGACCGCGAGGAAGACGCCGAGAATGACCTTCAGCGTTCCGCCGAGGAAGCTCCCGAAGAAGCTGAGGATCGCGCCTCCGCCCGTGATCAGATAATCGGAGGAGTTTTTGATGAACTGATTGATCAGCTCCTGCAGGCGGTTGAGGTCGATATACGTGAGCAGCTTCCGGTATTGCTCGTACAGAAATCCGGAATCCCCGACGATCGTGGAGATCCATCCGTTCAGCTTGGAAACGTAGCCGCCCGCGTTCGAGGTCAGGTCGTAGACGCCCGCCATGACCTGCGGTACGATGCAGATGAGCAGGACCCCGATCACGATGAGCGCGCACAGGAAGCAGCAGGCGACCGACAGACAGCGCCTTAACCACGGGTGAGGCTTTTTCTTTTCGACGAAGCCGAAGACCTTGCTGTCGAACAGCTTTTCGAGCGGATTCAGGATATAGGCGATCGCGAAGCCGATCGAAACGGGAAGGATCGCTTCGCCGATCTTTGCAAGGACCCCGAACACCGAGCGGAGATTGATGAGGATCCACGAAACGAGGATCAGAAGACAGCAGACTCCCGCCGTATAAAGAGCGATCGCGGTATAACGTCGGTTCCATCTGATTTTCACGGGCTGCATCTCCTTCCTCATTACTATATTCCATTCTCATTATAGCACGGCAAAAAACGCTTGTCAATTAAGGATTCGTGAAGAAATGAAAGGAAAATGATAAATTTGCGTAAGCGGAGCGACTGCCGTGGAAAAACCGGGAAAAAACGGAGGAAAAATGTCGGTTTGCCCTTGACCTCGAACGGAAGCCCGTGTATAATGAAAGAAAAGGAATTGAAACCTGCCCGGAGCCGGGGAAAGGAAACAGAATGGATATCGGAAAAAAACTGAGAAAAGTGATTATCACCGTGATCGTCGTCGTCGCGGCGCTCATCCCGACGATGATCGCGATCGCGAAATATCAGTCGGTCGAAAAAACGCCGGTAAAGGAGGGCTCCGTCTCTTCGATGAGGCTGACCCTGCCCGACGGCACCGAAAAGACCTACGACGTCGATACGCTCTGCGAGGAGCCGTCGATCGGGGAGGACGCGATCGGCTATTTTATGCGTCTTCATAAAAACGCGGGGGAGATCATGGAGATTCCCGATCTCGAGCCCGGCAGGACCGCGGTCGTGAAGGCTGTCTACACGAGCTATAAGAAGGAATACGAATACACCTATTATTTCACCTCCGATTCCTCCCACGCCTATTACACCGACAGCGACGGGAAGTGCTACCGCGTCACCGAGCAGGACGCGCTCGCGTTCCTGCAGAGCTCCTTCGCCGAAACGCTTTACGCCTCCTCGGTTCCCCCGATGATGAAGATCGGGGAGGAGACCGTGCTTCCCGCCGGGATGAAATGGTATTACCAGAGCTACGACGACGTTTTCCGTGAGACCGAGGGCATCCCGCTCGCTTCCTCGGTTCCGTCCTTCCTTCTGCAGGGACCGCTCGGTCTCGTCTTTGATCTCGAGCCCGATTATCTGAACGTCGTGATGAAAAACGGCGGTACCGTCGCATACGAGGGTCAGCTTTCCGGCATCCGCCCCGAGCTCTTGACCGAGAACGCGACCTATTCCGTGGAAATCGACGCGAGATGGTACCAGACCGATCTCCGCACTGGCTACGGGGAAGCGACCTACCGGATCGAAGAGACCGTTCTTGCTCCCGTGGTCTTCTCGATCGCGGATACGGAAGTGCTGCCCGGTGAGTTCATCGTGATCTCGGCGAAGAACGCCGTCGATCCCGAGGGCATCCTCTTCTCCTGCGAGCCCGCGATCACGGCTTCCCCCGTCTTCCTGCGGGACGGCGAGGATTACTGCCGCGCACTGCTTCCCATCGGCATCGGAGAGAGCGGAAAGACCTTCCGCATCAAGCTGAAATACGGCGAGACCGAGCAGATCTTTGAGGTGAAGTCAAAGGATTATCAGTACACGCCCTTCAACAATTTCGATATGCCTTACGATACCGCCGTTCTCCGCAGCGCGGCGAACGAGCAGGCGTTTTACGACGAGCTGCGTGCCGTTCTTTCCTCTGCCTCCGAGCCGAGACATTTCACGTCCGAGCCGCTTGAGCTTCCTCCCACGTCCAACTATATCCGGTACGGGTTCGGCAGAACCTGTGAGGTCAAGGCAACTGCGGTCATCTTTGTTTCCCCCTTCACACATTATATCTATCTCGGTGCGCGTCCCGACGTCACCGCTGTCGCAGACGGTAAGGTCGTTTACGTCGGAAGGACGGCAATGACCGGCAATACCGTCGTGATCGACCACGGTCTCGGTCTGAAGAGCGTTTACTGCTGTATGGGCGATCCCTCCGTGACCGTCGGCAGTACGGTGAAGCGCGGCGATAAGGTCGGTACGATCGGAAAAACCGGCTTTACCGAATATACCGGCTTCGCGTTCGGACTTTACGTTTTTGATACGCCGGTCGGACCCTTCTCGGCACAGGACGAAGGAATTCTGTTCTGAAAAAAGTATGGTCAGACTTGAAAAGATCAATTCAAAGAACATCTGGAAGATATGCAGGCTTCACGTCAGCAAGGCGCAGGATGATTTTGTCGCTTCAAACGTCCAGAGCCTCTGCGAGGCGTATCTTACCTTGTCTGTAAACGGCAGCGTCTTCCCGTTTGGTATATACGATGATGATCTTCCGGTCGGATTTCTCATGATCGGGTACGATGTTGACGAAACGTTCGAGAATCCGCCGAAAATTGCTTACGGCAATTACAATATCTGGCGCCTGATGATCGACGAAAGTCAGCAGGGAAAAGGCTACGGAAAAAAAGCGCTTGCGCTCGCGTTGGAATTTATCCGTTCTTTCCCGTGCGGAAAAGCCGAATACTGTTTTCTCTCGTATGAACCGGAGAATATCATAGCCGCGGGATTGTATGATAGCTTCGGCTTTCGTCCGAACGGCGAAACTGACGGGGACGAAGTGGTTGCCGTACTGAAACTCTGAACAGAAAAAGATGCCCTCCGAAGAGGAATCGTATCCTCTGCGGAGGGCATTTTTCGTTTTCAGAAGGAAGCGTTTTCGTTTTCCGCGTTTGCGTATTGCCCGATCAGATCCTGCAGCAGTCTTTCCCGTCCGGCGCCGCGATCGAAATCACCCGCGCCCCGGCAGATCGCCTTGAACCCTTCACATTCTTCTTTCGTGATCTCCGCATAATATCCGGATATCACGGCGTAATACCGGCCGTTTTCATCGGAACCGACCGCGATGACGTTCGTGTTCGGATATTCAGAAAAGATGATTCCATAGCCGAAGCCGGTATCCCATGTGTGGGCGAGAACAGCCTCTGCGCGGACATCTTTATCTCCCGGACGGAAGTCAAGGGAAGAAAGGAAGGGGATGATCTTTTCGGTGTCAGCTCCGTAATCCCTTCCGATACGGATATTGCCCGCGGTATCGTCCGTTCTTGTCAGATACAGACTTTCAATATAATTCATCCTGAGAAAGTCGCCGCTTTTTACGAATTCAGCGTAGTTTCTGCCGGTGATGATTTCGACACAGACCGGATAAAGATCGGTGATCGTTCTGACGATATCGCCCGCCCGGCAGAGGATGCACGGCGTGTAATACGGCCGTCCCGTTCTTCTGTCGGTGTCGACAACCTCGTAAACGGAAAGAGCATCCTTGATGATCGGGATCAGTCTTTCCTTCAGTCCCGCGACGTCGGGAGTCGGTACGTTCTCGTTCAGCCTGCGGTAATATTCCCGATAAGCATCAACGATTATCGGTTCGTAATACTCTGCTATGATATCAAAATCGGGCAGCTCCGTGTAACCGGTCGCATACCAGATCATAACGGAAGCAAGATTATTCGCGTAATCATCGACTACGTTTTCCGTGTCCGTGCTTATCGTCACGAAGCCGTCGTTTCTCGTGCTGAAGGAAAAGATCTCTTTCAGCACATCCGGCGTCTGTCCGCCGAGGAGGGAATCAAGCGTCTCTTCGGAGACCCACGCGCTTCCCGCCGAATAATCCAGATAGGGAATCAGCTTCTCCGCGAGAGCGGCGAAGAATTCCGGGGCAGGCATTGATACGTTGTCAAAGATCATATCCGCGCATACCGCAAGGATCAGGGGCGTTATGCGTTCGGTATTACGGAACCTGACCGGTTTCCCGCCGCACAGGAAATAAGGAAACGTGTTTTTAATGTTTTTCTCGATATATTCGTTCATGATCCCGTTACTGATGAAGAGCGGATGCTCTCTCGTCATTGCTTCGGCATCAAAGGTCAGCGTGCCGTTTTTGTAATACGCTAAAAGGAGTTTTTCGCCCTTTTCGTCTGTGAAGAGGCAGAAGATCGGTTCTTCGCCGATCCCGGCTTCGGTCAGGAACGCGCCGGAAACCGGAAGGACTGCGGTCTCACCCGTGACGAGGTCGTAACATCCTACGATGCCGTCGGAGGCGGAGAAGGCGTAGACGAAGCGGCTGTCTTCCGAAATTGCATAAGCGTCTGCCTGACCGGGGAACGGGACGGTTTCTTCTCCGGTGAGAAGATTGATCTTCACGCCGTTATCAAAGACGTAATCGTTTGCGGGGTCGAGCTTATCGGCGAGCGCGGAGGGTTCGATCGGCGCGCCTTCGGTATCAAAGAAAGCGAATCCGCCGTTTTCGCGCATGACGATCACGGGCGTTTGTTCCCCGGCGGTGACGATGATCCGGACGAAATCCCCGGTCAGCTCGCACCACGTTCCTTTCTTGTAAAAGGCGTGGGTTCCCGAAACCGTGAGGTAGTGGGTGACGCCGTGCTCCGTGGCAGCGTTTCCTGCGGGATAGGGATGATCCCCCGCTCCGATCGAGGTACCGAGGAGGGCATCGAAGGTGCCTTCTTCGGGATAGAAGAGAATGACGTTTTTCGCATAGTACGAGGGAATATAGGTTCCGGTATTGTCATTGTATTTCAGTTCGTCAATGAAATAGGGAAGCGTGACGGTGACGACCGAATAATCACTGCTGACCGAAACCTTTCCGGCACCGAGAAGGTTCGCCGCGGGAAGTCCTTCCGCGTTCAGCGTGATCGAGCCGTTGAGGCAGGAGGGAACGCCGATGGAGGTCCCGTCAAGCTTCTTTATCTCTCCGTCCGAAAGGCGGACGAGATAACAGCCGTACGTGTTGCCCGACTGCGGAGAAACGAGCGTGAAGAGGCAGAGATCGGGATCGGCGCCGTATTCGATTACCCGTACCTCCGGGTAGGCAAACTTTTTCAGCTTACGCTGAATCTCTTCTTTCCCGTATTCGGAAATGAAGATACGGTCGCTTTCAAGTTTGGAATAAGGCGGACGCTTGCCGGATTGAACGATCTGTTTCATTTCGTCGGTGTAAAGGAGACCGTAGAATAATTCATAATTCTGTTCGTTTTCACCCGCCATCATCGCTTCCATGGTGATGAGGCAGTCCTCGATGAGACAGCGGACCGAAGCGTCGAAGTAATGATCGCTCTCTTTGATCAGCGAAAGGACCGTGCAGTCAAGGCAGACCGTTTTATCGTTCTTTACGTCGTAGTAGACGTCAACGCAGTCGACGTGCTCACCCGAGCCGGGAACGATGCGGAGATAATCGCCGTTGACGCACGAGGAGATCTTCGTGTCGGGAGCGAGCGAAACGGTGACGGAATGGGGAACGGTCTCCGGGACGGATTCTTCCGGTTCGGTTTCGGAGGTCGGAAGCTCCGGAAGGGATTCGTCCGTCATCGAAACGAACCGGATCCCGGTGCTTTGCGGCAGGGAAAGGAGGGTATTTCCTGAACCGTACGTCATTACGGTAAAGGAAAGCCTGCCGTCTTCCCACGGTGCTTTCACGGTCAGGGGATCGACGTAAGGATCAATATGTGGATCGGTGTTGTCAATCGGTGTGACGGGATGATCTCGCCTGATGAGCGCCGGCAGGGCAAAAACGGCTCCCACAGCCACGAGTACAGCCGCGGCGGATGCGATCAGCGCGCGTCTTGGCGATACCTTTTTCTTCTGCGGCGCGGAAACGGAGTGCGCGTCGCAGATATATTCTTCGCGGATATTGCCGATCGCGTCGATCAGCCGATCCGTGTTTTTTTCGTTTTTCATATCGGATAATTCTCCTTTTCAAGACGTTTTTTCAGTTTTTCACGCGTACGGAGGAGCATCATTTTGACCTTGCTTTCGCTGTAATCAAACCGGGAAGCGATTTCGGAGACCGGGTCAAAATACCAGTAGCGGCAGACGAAGACTCTTCTTTCCGCTTCGGGAAGGGAGGAAAGAAAGTCGTCGAGGATGCGGCTCAGCTCTTTTTCCTCAAGGGCGCTGACGGGATCGTTCTCTCCGGAAAGAACGCCCTCCAGCTCCTCAAAGCAGAGAACCGCTTCACCGCCTCCCCGCTTTTCCGCTTTTTTGTCCCGGACGCGGTTCAGGGAGAGGGCACGGGTGATCTTGCCGAGATAAAGGGAAAGCTTTTCGGGTCTTGCCGGGGGAATGGCGTTCCACGCGGCGGCGTAGGTGTCGTTCAGGATCTCTCCGACGTCGTCCTGATCGTGAACGATCCGCGCTGCAACGGCGGCAAGATAGTTCCCGTATTTTTTCTCGGTTTCGCTGATCGCCTGTTCTTTTCTTTCAAAAAACAGCGCGAGGATGCGTTCGTCTTCCACGTTTTCTCTCCTTTCCGCGTTTCTGCATATATAGACACGGTTTTTTCCGCAGGGTCACGCTTATACCGAAAAAATGTTTTGAAAAGGGCGGAAATCCGTTTTCCGTACGGATTTCCGCCGATGAAAGTGAAGGATCAGAAGGTAACGGTGATCTGCGCCACGGTGTGCGCGGCAAGCGGCGCGGTGACCTTGGTGCCTTCCGCCGCGCAGGGGGCAAGACGGTTGCCGATCAGGTTGGTAAGATACGCGTCCTTCACGGTTTTTCCTGTGTCAACGGTGATCGTGCCGTCCTTGCCGCAGACCGAATAGAAACGGACGGTAAGACCGTTCTCTTCGGGGATGACGGCGGAAAGGATACCGGTATCGCAGGAATAATTCAGCAGCGTTCCGGTGGCGGGCAGGGTACCCTTGTGGCTGCCGGTGCTGACCGGAGCCATCGGGCGGGAGAGGCTGCGCGCGGTCAGCTCCGCCGCGACGGGAGAAGAGGGGATCAGACCGATCCAGAGGTCGATCTCGTGGATACCGCGCTCCGGATAGGGATCGGGAGAAACGGCGGTGTTGATCAGCGTGGAGATCAGCGAAGCGTTTCCGGTCGCCTTGTCGGCAGTCGCGCGGAAGCCGTATTTGCTCGCGGTCACGATCGCGGGGACGTTATCCTCTCCGGTAAAGGCGGAAACGTAGGAAAGACCGGGACGGTCCTGATCCGCCGCTTCACGGACGATCGAGCCTGCGGGGATATTGTAGGAGAAGCGGTCGGTCTTCGCCGCGGTCGGGAATTCGTAGGCGAGGACGGGGACCTTTTCGCCGCCGACCTCGTTCCAGTCGGCGCGGATATGGCATTTAACGGCGGAAGCGCCCTTGTCGAGCGTATATTCCACCGTGACGCGGGAGGAACGGATCTTCGCGTCAAAGGCAAAGCCCTTTCTGAGTTCTCCGTGGCAGATGCCGCGCACGTTCACTACGTTCGTCAGCGGGATCTTTTCGAGGTAAGAACCGATGTTCCACGCGTCGGAATTGTGGCGGTTGGTGTCGATGAGCTTGACGGTCGCGGGCGCGGAAAGCAGCTCTTTTCCGGTCGCCTTCTCGGTCGCGGAGAGCATCTCACCGGTGGAGCCGCTGAAGACGAACCGCATCTTATCGTTTTCGAGAACCTGATCGTGATCGGTCCCGGCGGTGCGGTGCGTGCCCTGCAGATAGACAGGGTAGTCACCGTACTCGCCCTGCTTCAGAACGACGGCGGCGTAGGAGAGCGCCGGAACGTTCAGATAAACGAGGACGCGGAAGAATTTGTGATCCCAGTAGTGCTGGAGACCGCCGTCGAGGAGCTGGAATTCCAACGGATTGCCCTTGTCGTCGGTGACCGCAAGATAACGCATATCGCCCGTCCAGTCCCAGACGGTGATCTCTGCGGGTTCATTCTTATCGGCGGGGGTATCGTTGAAGACCGTCCAGATGCGGGTCAGACCCTGACCGCGCTCGTCCTCGGCACGGCTCTGGAAGGAACCGATGTGATAGCCCGCGCCCGCGCCCTCGCTCTGGGAGGCGGGATCGGAAACGACCTTTATCATCGAGGTATCGGTCGCGGCGGCGAGCTTGCCGAGCGCAAGGGAGGTCTCGCTGTTCGCGGTCGCCATCGCGTCCTGAAAGAGACCCATCGCGTGTTCGCGGCTGTCCTGCACGCAGGAACCGGTCAGAATATCGTGGAAGTGCGTGAAGAGCACCTTCTGCCATGCCTTTTCGATTGCCTCTCCGCGCACCTGACCGCCCGCGTAAAGGTGAGCGAGCGCCATCGCGGTCTCGGCTTCGTTCAGCGCGGCTTCGCAGCGGCGGTTGCCGTTCTTGATGCGGCTCTGCGTCGTATAGCAGCCGGGGAAGATGAAGTTCAGCTCGTGATCGACGAGGGGCAGCTTTTCGCGGACGCTTTCGGCTTCCTTGAAGAATTCGCGGAAGGTGCCGAATCTGATCGTCGGATAGACCGGCCATCCCATCATCTCGATGCCGCGCTCCACGTCGCGTCTGGTCGGTCCGCCGCCGTGGTCGCCGACGCCGTAAACGACGAGCCCGGTCTTCAGCCCGGCGCAGCGCTTCGATACGTCGATCAGACCCATCGCGGGCTTGGGCGTGATGCCGCTGTTGTACCAATACTGCTCCCGGTAAACGAGCATTTCCTTGCCGGATTGCCCTCTCCAACGGTAGAGTGCCTGATCGCCCGAAAGACTGCGGCAGTGATAGTAGTATTTCACGCCGCCGAAGAGGTCGATCTCGGGGAGATTCGCGCTGTGACCGAAGGTATCGGGCGAGAAGTCGATCTCGAGCTTATCGGCGGGGATTCCCCACTTTTCGTTCAGATATTTCTTGGAGTACGCGATGTGGCGGAGCAGGGATTCGGTGTTCGGCATATTCTTGTCGGTCTCGACCCACGCGGAGGAGGTGACCTCCCAACGTCCTTCGTCGATGCGCGCCTTGATGCGGTCGTGCAGTTCGGGTGCGTATTCGTCGATGATCTGATAGACCGAGGTCTGCGACTGGCTGAAGCAGAATTCGGGGTATTCGTCCATGATGTTCAGCATCGTCGTGAAGGTGGCGATCGTGGAAGCGACGGTCTCGGGCCACGACCACATCCAGTTCATGTCAATGTGGGCGTGTCCGGCAAGGATCAGCTTGTATTCCTTCGCTTCGGCAGACATCGGAAGCAGCATTTCCTCCGCCTTTTCGCAGACCGATTTCGTCAGCGTTCCCTCCGCTTCCATTTCGGCGGTGAGATAGTCGAGCTCGCTGCCGATCAGCGCGTCGTATTTCCCGTCGAGGGAGGCGGAAAGACGGATCGCGAATTCGGTTTCGGCAAGGATCCGGACGAGGTGACGGGCAGGGGGCGTGATATGCTCCTGCTCCTCGCGGGGCATACCGAAGGTCTCTTCGTAACCGAACATTTCCCGGTTGCCGCCGACCTTCTTTTTGAGTTCCGCGTATTTTGTGAATAAGACGGACATAGTGGTCAACTCCTTTTCATAAGAGAATTCGTTCCGCTTCGAGTATAGCACGGCGGGGCGGGGTCTGTCAATGAGCAAAACGATTTTTATCAAAAGAAAGCCCGCCTTCCGGACGACCGGAAAACGGGCTTTGCGCGTATTCGGATAAAATGGGGAAAGTTATCTTCTTCCGCCGGGGAAGCCTCCGCCCGGACCGTCCTGACCGCCGCCGGGTCCTCCGGGGAATCCGGGATCACCGCCGGGACCGCCGGGTCCTCCGGGGAAACCGGGATCGCCTCCCGGTCCGCCCTGATTTCCGCCGCAGATCAGTTCGGTCAGGGCGATCTTCACGCTTGACGAGGGAGAGGAAAGGGTATAGTTCTTTCCTTTTTCCATCCCGGGGCAGGAGATCAGAACGCACTGATAGGTCTTTCCGGGGTCGTATTCGGCGAGAACGGTCCCGCTTTCGTCCTTCAGCGTCAGCTTTCCGTTTCCGCTCATGTTGACGAGCGCGGAGCCCTGCGAAGCCGAGGTGACGTTTTCCGCCATGCCGACGGCACCGACCGCGACCAGCACGCCGCCCGTGATCTCCGCGCCGGTCTCAAAATCGAACGCGGAATCTGCTGACGAGGTCGGACCGGAAATATAGAGCTCGCCGCCCGACATTATGATCGTGCCGTTGGAATCCACGCCGTCGCCGTCAGCGTTAATAACGGTTTTCCCGCCGCTGATCGCGATGACGCAGGAGGAGGAGCCGCCGCCGGGCATTCCGCCGCGTCCGAAGAAGCCGCCGCCCGGGTTCTGCGTTCCGGACGTTTTGTCTGCGGCGTTGATGCCGTCGTCCGAGGAACGGATTACGATATTTCCGCCTGCCACCGTCACGGTGATGCCTTCCAGACCCTCGTAGCTTTCGGTAATCGTCAGATCACCGCCCGATACGGTCAGTGCGGAATCGGAATGGACGCCGTCGTCTCCGGTACTGATTTCGATTTTGCCGCCTGAGATTCCGACGTTTCCTGCGGCATGGACAGCGTCGTCGCAGCAGTCAAGCAGGAAGGAGCCGCCGTCGATCAGAATTGCCGCGTCCGATTTCAGACCTTTGGTACTGACGGTATCCGCCTCCGTCTGATATCTTCCGCCGAAACCTGATTGAGAACTCTTTTTCCTGCTGTTTGAAGCACCTCCGCCCGTGACGGCGCTGATTTCTCCGTCGGTGATATGGATATAACCCGAAGCGTCGATTCCGTCTCCGTCGGATAGAATCGAAACCGAACCGGAATCCTGATAGTAATAACCGGCAGCGGTATCTTCGGCGTTATCAACGTGGATGCCGTCCTTGCCGGAGGTGACCGAAAGGGTCCCGCCGCCGATGCGGACGCTGTCGTTCGCGTCGATCCCGTGCCCCGCCGCATTGACGGTCACCGTTCCGCCCGTGAGCTTCAGGTCGTCCTTGCAGACGATACCGTGACCTGCTCCGGAGTTGACCGAGAGGGAGCCGCCGCCTTTGACCGTCAGATCTTCTTTGGAGAATATTACGCCGTCCTCGCTGCCGTCGGTTTCGGCGGCAATGCCGGAAAGCACGTTTTCGGTCCCATCCGCAAGATGCAGGAAGACCTTATCGGCAGAAAGGACGCGGATCGCGGGAGCGTTTCCGCCGCTGATATCGGCGCCGTTCAAGACAAGCGTGACCTTCTCGGTTTTATCGGCTTCGATTTCGACCGTTCCGTTCATCGTTCCGGAAAGGATCCACGTCCCTCCGGCTGTGATCCGGAACGGCTCTTTTTCACCGTCAAGCGTGACAGCGGTCCCGTCGGCAGGCAGGGAAGCGTCAAGATCCTTTTCGGTGAACATTTCCGATTTTTCGTTTTCCCGGATGATCCGTTCCTCCGCGGTATCCGGGATAAATACGTGTTCCGTATTCTGCGTTTCATTACCGGGATCCCTGCGGCAGGAGACGGTACAAAGAAGCATAGCAGAGGCAAGAAAGACAGAATAGAATCGCAGCGTCTTCAAAGGACAACGTCACCTTCTTCTTTCAGAACCGCGCCCGACGGGATATACTCGTCAAGGGTTACGGTGATTTTCATTTCGTTTCCGTTACGGTAAACGGTCAGTTCCGCCGTGTCGCCGGGGGAATAGCGGCGGAGCGCCTTATCCAGCGCGGCGTCGTCGTTCAGCTTGGTGCCGTCGATCGCGATGATCGTGTCGTCGGCCTCCAATCCGGCTTTTTCGGCGGCGGAACCGGGATTGACCTTCGTGACGTAGGCGCCGTAGCTGAGATATCTGCCTCCTCTGCCGTAAAGACGGTAATAGGCGTAGACGCTGTATGCGTCGGTGTATTCCGCGCCGATCGAGGCTCTGCCGCGCACGAAGCCGTAGGAGATCAGGTCGTTCGCGGTGCGGACCGCGTCACGGATCGGGATGCAGAAGCCGATGCCCTCGACGGTATCGGAGGAATATTTCGCGGTGACGATGCCGATGACCTGCCCGCAGGCGTTGAAGGCGGGACCGCCCGAGTTGCCCGCGTTGACGGCGGCGTCGATCTGGAACATCCGGATCGCGCCGTCCCCGGTGTCGATCACGCGGTTCAGCGCGGAGACGATCCCCTTGGTCATCGTGTAGGTGAGCTCGCCGAGCGGATTGCCGATGACGGCGATCTCCTCCCCGACGATATTGCCGTCGGAATCCCCGAGCTCCACGGTCTGCAGTCCTTCCTCGTCGATCTTCAGCACGGCGATATCGGTCTCAGCGTCAGCGCCGATGACGGTCGCCTCGTAGATACTGCCGTCGTAAAGCGTGACCATAAAGTCGCTTCCGGATTCGATGACGTGGCAGTTCGTGAGGATATATCCCTTTTCGTTGACGATGAAGCCGGTGCCCGTGCTTGCGGTCGTCGTCTTCTGACCGAAGATATTGACGCTCGTGCCCTTTGCCGTGATGCCGACCACGGCGTTGACGTTATCCGCGTAGACCTCGGAAACGGTCTTCATTCCTTCCGCGGTCACCTTGCGGAATTCGGGGAGGATCGCTTCCTCTCCGGTCTGCACGGCGGTTTCGGGCGCTTTTTCCGGTTCTTCCGTTCTCCGATCGGTTTCCTGTCCGCGCGGGGGATCGGTCTCTTCCTTTTGCTCTGCTTCCGGCGGCGCGTTTCGGTCGCTCCGCATCGACAGACATACGCCTGCCGTCACGGCGGAAAGGAGGAGCAGCAGCACGTTTGCGGCGATGAGAACGGTTACGGCCGTCCGCGTTCCTTTTTTGCTTTTCGGTTCCGCTGCGGGAACGGCTTCGGGCGCCGCGTAAACGACGGGACGGTTTTCGTTGTCTTCGGGATACTGATTCATAAAAGAACGTCCTTTCATTATTCTGAAAACAGTATAACCCTTCTGTTTGATTTCTGTGTGAATGCACCGTGAAAAAAAGAAAAATGTTGCGAAAATTCACTTTCCCTTGGGAAAAGTACTTGCTTTACCGGGAAAGATATGATATAATACGAAAAAAGGGAGGGGATCGGACGATGGGCGAGAGTTTTCTTTACAGTATGAACGCCGTTCTCCCCGTTTTTCTCCTCGCTCTGCTCGGCTTCGCGTTTCAGAAGACGGGGATCCTCGGGGATTCTTTCTTTTCGGGCGCGAACAAGCTGATGTTCCGGGTCTCGCTTCCGGTTTCGCTCTATCTTGATATTCTGTCCTGCGGCTCCTTCTCGCTTTCCGACGGAGGTGCCGTTCTTTTTGTCGTATCCGGCATTCTCGTCCTGTTCCTTCTGCTGATCCTTTTCGTGCCCCTTTTCGTGAAGGGCAATCCGCAGCGGGGCGCGTTCATTCAGGGCGTGTACCGGACGAATATCGCCATCCTCTGCCTGCCGCTGATGAAGAATATGTTCGGCGACGAAGGAGGAAAGGTGATGGCGCTGATCCTGCCTTTTTCGATCCTTCTGTTCAACGCGCTCGCCGTCGTCGTTCTGTCTGTCTTCGCACCGGAGGACAAGAAGAAAACGAAAAAGGAACTGCTTTCCTCCATTCTGAAAAGCATCGTGACCAATCCGCTGATCATCGGCATCGTGCTCGGACTTCTGTCCGCCGCGATCGGGCTGAAGCTTCCCGCTTTTGCCGAAAAGACGCTGAATTACGTCGGCGACCTGACCGTGCCGCTCGCCCTGATCGCGCTCGGCGGACGCTTCTCGGTCAAAACGATGAAGACCGGGCTTCCCCTGCTTCTTTCCGCCGTCGTGCTGCGCTGTTTTCTCGTTCCCGCCGCCGCCGTCGGCGCCGCGATCCTCTGCGGCTTCCGCGGCGTGGAGCTCGGCGCGATCTTCGTCGTGTTCGGCAGCCCCTCCGCCGTTTCGGGCTACGTGATGGCGGAAAGTATGGGCTCGGATTACGATCTCGCGGGCAGGATCCTGCTGACCACCACGATCGTTTCCGCGCTCTCGCTGTTCCTCGGCATCTTTCTTCTCCGTTATTTTCAATTTATCTGAATTGAGGTATATACATTATGATCAATCTTGAAAAAGAAATCCGGGAACAGCCCGGGGTGCTGTCGAAGGTGATCGCCTCCAACGCGGAAACCTTCGGTGCGCTGATCGCCCGCATCCGTGAGGCGGATCCCCGTCACGTTTATTTTGCCGCGCGCGGCACCTCCGACCACGCGTCGATCTACGCGCAGTATCTGTTTGCCGAATATCTCGGCATCCCCTGCGGGCTTTCCACCCCCTCTGCCGTGACCCATTACGGCGCGAAGATGAAATACGACGACTCTCTCGTCATCGGCGTTTCCCAGTCGGGTGCCGCCGAGGACGTCAACGCCGTACTGAAGCAGGCGAAGGAGAGCGGCGCGATCACGGTTGCCGTCACGAACACGCCCGGGTCGCTGCTCAGCAAGACCGCCGATTTCCATCTCTGCTGCAACGCCGGACCCGAGGTCTCGATCGCAGCGACCAAGACCTTTACCGCGCAGATGTATCTTCTTGCGTGGCTCGTAGCGTACTGGAGCGGAAGCGACGAACTGAAGGCAGCGCTCTCCGAGGTCCCCGCAAAGATGGCGGAGGCTATGGAAACGGTTCCCGCGCAGCTTGAAACGCTCGTTCCGAGATACCGTCTGATGACCGAAGCCGTCGTTCTCGGCAGAGGCTACGAATACCCGATCGCGCTGGAGGGCGCGCTCAAGGTGCTCGAAACCAACCGCGTCCGGATGAAGGGCTATTCGATCGCCGACTTCTATCACGGTCCGCTCGCGCAGATCTACGACAGCGAGCCCGTCTTCGTCTTCGCGGTGAAGGGTCCCTCCTATGCCGACGCGCTCGCGATGATCGAACGCCTTGACGGCATCGGTGCCGAGGTCATTACGGTGACCGACGATGAAGAACTCGCAAAGCGCCCGCTCGCCGTGAAGATCCCCGCGATCAGACGCGATACCGAGGCGCCGTATCTCACCGCTCTCGTGATGCAGCTCTTCGCGTGCAGACTGACCGAGGTGCGCGGCATCGATCCCGACGCGGTGAAAGTGCTGAAAAAGGTAACAGTGACCAAATAAAACGTTTTTCCGGGACGAATTTTTTACACATTCCCGCGGAAATTTCTCTTCCAAAAATCCGACTAATGTGATATAATGACTTCAGTATAACAATCTTTTGGGGAAGGATAGTCCGCATCGGCGGACGGGTGCAGAAAATGGAAGGTTTGTTCTACGGCGATCTCGCGGTCATCGGTACTGCCGGCTGCGAACAGTTTCTCGAACGCGTTGACAGATATCTGAAGGAATGGAGAAATACCGAGCAGTCGTTCATCACGGCTCCTCAGTACAAGCGCTTCGGCTCCGGTGAGGCGAAGGCGATGCTTGCCGATTCCCTCCGCGGCTACGACGTATATATTTTCGCTGACGTTTACAATTACGGCGTCGGCTACAGAATGTACGGCAAGGAATATCCGATGAGCCCGGACGATCATTTTCAGGATCTGAAGCGCGTCATCAACGCCATCGGCGGTAAGGCGAGAAGGATCTCGGTCATCATGCCGATGCTGTACGAATCCAGACAGGACAAGAGACATATGAGAGAGTCACTTGACTGCGCGGTCGCTCTGCAGGAGCTGGAACGGATGGGTGTTTCCAATATCCTCACCTTCGACGTACATAACCTCGGCGTTCAGAACGCCGTTCCGCTGATCGGCTTCGACGATATCAAGTGCACCTATCAGATGATCAAGGCGCTCGTCCGCTACGTGCCCGATATCGTGATCGACAAGGACCACCTGATGGTCGTCTCTCCCGACGAGGGCGGCATGCAGAGATGTATGTATTATTCCTCCGTGCTCGGGATCGACCTCGGTATGTTCTATAAGCGCCGCGACTATTCGATCGTCGTCAACGGCAAGAACCCGATCGTCGCGCACGAATACCTCGGCAGAAGCGTGGAAGGGAAAGACGTCATCATCGTCGACGACATTATCTCCTCCGGCGAAAGCATGATGGACGTCGCGTATCAGCTCAAGCAGAGAGGCGCAAAGCGCATCTTCCTCTTCGCTTCCTTCGGTCTCTTCTGCGAGGGTCTCGACGCGATCGACGAGGCGTACAAGGCGGGCAACTTCACCAAGCTGTTCACCACCAACCTGATCTACCGCACGCCCGAGCTGCTCTCCCGCGAGTGGTACTGCGAGGTCAATATGTGCAAGTACGTCGCGCTGATCATCGACACGCTGAACCACGATCAGACGATCAACCACGTCCTCAATCCCGCGGAACGCATCAAGACGCTTCTCGACAGACACCTTGCCGAGCTCGAAAACAAATAATGAAATCGGCAGGGAACCTCCGCAAACCGGGACTCCCTGCCTTTTGTTCAGAAAGGAACCGATATGGAAGAAATCCTCCGTTTTTTGAAAGAAGCCGGAACCTATTATCTTGCCACCGTTGACGGGGATCAGCCCCGCGTCCGTCCCTTCGGCACGGTCAACGTATTCGAGGGCAGACTGTATATCCAGACCGGAAAGAAAAAGGACGTATCGAAACAGCTTCACGCGAACCCGAAGGCGGAGCTCTGCGCGTTTCTTGACGGAACGTGGCTCCGTCTTTCCGGCACGCTCGTCCCGGACGAAAGGTACGAAGCGAAAAAGGCGATGCTCGACGCTTATCCGTCCCTGCGTGCCATGTACGACGAAAACGACGGCAATACCGAGGTGTTGTATTTTGAAAACGCTTCCGCCGTCTTTTCCTCCTTTACCGCGGCACCGAGGGTGATCGGTTTATGAGCACGTCGGGATCGGTGAAAATCGGTATTCTCGGCGCGGGAACGTGGGGTGTGACGCTTGCACGGCTTCTTTACCGCAAGGGGTATTCCGTCACGGTTTGGTCTGCGATCCCCGAAGAGGTCGCTTATCTCTCCGAAACGAGAGTTCATAAGAATCTGAAGGAAATGCGTATTCCGGACGGTATCGTTTTTACCGTCGATATGGAAAGAGCCTGCACCGGAACGGACGCCGTGGTCTTTGCCGTGCCCTCGGTCTTTATGCGTTCCACGGCGGAGAAGGCTGCGGCATATCTTGCCGAAGATCAGACCGTCGTCAGCGTGGCAAAGGGCTTTGAAAAGGACACTCTTTTCACGATGTCGGGAATTCTTGAGGACGTGCTCGGCAATCCCTCCCGTATCGCCGCGCTATCGGGTCCGACGCACGCCGAGGAGGTCGCGATCGACCTTCCTACCGTCATCGTATCCGCTTCGGCTGACCGGAAATGCGCCGCTTTCGTTCAGGAGCTGTTCAGCACCGACGTGCTCCGCGTTTATACGAACAGCGATATTCTCGGCGTTGAGCTGAGCGGCGCGCTCAAGAACATCATGGCGCTTGCTGCCGGTATTTCGGAGGGTCTCGGCTACGGAGACAACACGAAGGCGGCGCTGATCACGCGCGGGCTCGCCGAGATCACGATACTCGGCAAGGCGATGGGCTGTCACCGCAGGACATTTTCGGGGCTTGCCGGGATCGGCGACCTCGTCGTCACGGCGACAAGCCGCCACAGCCGCAACAACCGCGCCGGATATCTGATGGGTCAGGGGATGACGGCGGAGGAAGCGACGAAGGCGGTCGGTATGGTCGTCGAGGGACTGAACGCGCTTGAGGGCGCCGTGAAGCTTGCCGGTAAATACGGCGTCGAAATGCCGATCGTCAGCGCGGTGGACGCGATCGTGAACGGCGGAGCCGATCCGCGCGCGATGGTCATGAAGCTGATGACGAGAGAAAAGAAAAGCGAATTTGATTTCAATACCTGAATAAACGGGCTGCTGCACAAACGTGCAGCAGCCCCGTTTTATCTGCGGAAAGCCGGATTGAACGCGTAGACGTTTTTCCGATCGAGCTTGTCGGTCACCATGCCGAGCGCTTCGCCGAAGCGCTGATAGTGAACGATCTCACGCTCCCGGAGGAAGCGGATGGGGGCGATCACGTCGGGATCGTCGACGAGGCGGAGGATATTGTCGTAGGTCGTTCTCGCTTTCTGCTCCGCGCCCATATCCTCGCTGAGATCGGTGATCGGGTCACCTTTTGAGGCGAGCGCCGCCGCCGTGAAGGGAAAGCCTCCCGCCGCCTGCGGATAAACGCCGACCGTGTGATCGACGAAATAATCCGCAAAGCCCTGCGCCTTGATCTCCTCGACCGTCAGATCCGCCGTGAGCTGATGAACGATCGCACCGATCATTTCGAGATGTGCGAGCTCCTCGGTGCCGATATCGGTGAGAAGCCCAGCGACTCTCGGGTCGGGCATGGAGAACCGTTGGGAAAGGTAGCGCAGGGAAGCGCCGAGCTCGCCGTCGGGTCCGCCGTACTGTGTGATGATGACCTTTGCGGCTCTCGCGTCCGGATGCTTGATGCGGACCGGGAATTGCAGTCTTTTTTCATATTCCCACATTTTTTATTTGTCTCCTTTCCACGGCATGGGACCGTCGTTCCAGTCCCATCCGTTTGCGAGGTTCGGTTCGTAAGCGTTTACGGAACCGGAAAAGTCCGTGCGCGAGGCGAGGAGCTTTCTGCGTTCCTCGGTATAATCGCCGTAAAGCCGGAGCGCCTCCTCGTCGCAGGGATGCGTGTCGAGATAAAGACGGAGATCGTCGAGCGCGAAGCTGACCGCGCGCATCCGGTCGTTTTCACGGCTTTCGTTTCCCATTCCCGCGTTCATCTTCCGCACCCCCCGCAGCCGAGCGGCTTATCGAGACCGCGGAAGATCGTTCCCGCGTTCAATCCTTCTTCGGGGGAATAGAGATCCCCGAAGGGCTGACTCGTCACGAACGAGATCGCGGGAACGTCGTATTTGTCCTCACGGCTCTGTTCTCTGACGGAATTCCGCACTGCAGCCCCGACGGGCGCGGCAGCTGCGGAGGGACGGTGATTCCGGCAGGGGCAGTTTCTGTATCTGTCCATTCTTGTTACCGTTTCTTTCGTATTGCGAAAGCTTCCTTTCTTTGTTCTTCCGGCACCTTTCGGTGCTCTTACATTGTATGCGGCGGTTCTCCCTTCGGACAAAATGCCGGGAAGCACCGTTTTTCGCCGGACTCTTGAAAAAGGGAACGGTTTGCGGTATAATGGGACAAAGAATAACGTAAGGACGGTATGAAACGATGGACAAACTGCAGCAGACGATTCTTGCGGAGGAAATGAACCACGGCAGCATCCCCTTCTGGAGCTGGAACGATAAGCTTGAAGACGGGGAGCTGCGCCGTCAGATCGGCAATATGCACGATCTGAAAATGAAGGGCTTCTTTATGCACGCGCGCGGCGGATTGGAAACCGAATATCTGTCTGACGAATGGTTTCACGCCGTGGAGACCTGCGTCCGCGAGGCGGAAAAGCTCGGGATGGAGGCTTGGTCCTACGACGAAAACGGCTGGCCGAGCGGCTTTGCGGGCGGGATCCTTCTGCGCGACCGCGAAAATCTCGCGGCGTTTCTGACCGCCGAGACGGGAAAAGCCTATCCGGTAAACGATCCCGACGTGCTTGCCGTATTCCGGAAGACCGAAGACGGAATGGAATTCCTTCCCGCGTTTTCCGAGGGGAACGACTTTATCCTGATCCGCCGCGGGTACGACGAAAGCTACGTCGATACGCTCAATCCCGAAATCACAAGAAAATTCATCGAGGCGACCCACGAGGTGTACGAAAAGCGGCTTTCCGCAGCCGATTTCGGTACCGTGATGCCCGGCTTTTTTACCGACGAGCCGCAGTATTACCGCTGGAACACGCCCTATTCCGATACGCTTCCCTCGATTTTTGAAAAGGAATACGGGTATCCGCTGCTTCCCGGTCTCGCGGCGCTGTTCTTCGATTACGACGGAGCGGAGGAATTCCGCTACGATTACTATCTCCTTCTGCACCGTCTGTTTACGAACGGCTTCATCCGTCCGATTTACGAATGGTGCGGGGAACACGGCGTAAAGATCACCGGTCACGCCGTGGAGGAATCCTCGCTTTCCGGGCAGATGATGTGCTGCGGCGGCGTGATGCCGTTTTACGAATACGAGCATATTCCGGGTATCGACTATCTCGGCAGAGGGATCGCGAACGCGCTCGCGCCGAAGCAGCTCGGTTCGGTCTGCGCGCAGCTCGGGAAAAAGTACGCCTTATCCGAAATGTTTGCCTGCTGCGGCTGGGACGTGACCCCCGGCGAACTGAAGCGTATCGCCGAAATGCAGTACGCGAACGGCGTCAATCTGATGTGTCAGCATCTGTATTCCTATTCGATCCGCGGACAGAGAAAGCGCGATTACCCCTGCCATTATTCCGACCACAATCCGTGGCAGAAATATCTCCTTCCGTTCAATACCTATTTCAACCGTCTCGGCGCGGCGCTGTCGGTCGGGGAGGAATACGCGCCGGTGCTCGTCCTGCACCCGATCCGCTCGGCGTATCTGCATTATATCCGTTTTCAGGAGAAGCTCGGCAGGCTTGACGGAGAGCTTGACCGTCTGGTCAGAACCTTTACCGAACGGCAGATCCCCTACCATTTCGGGGACGAGACGCTGCTCGCGAAATACGGGAAAGCCGACGGAAATGAAATCGTGCTCGGGAACTGCCGGTATTCCGTCGTCGTGCTCCCCGACTGCGAAACGATCGACGGAACGACGGCGGCGATCCTTGAGGAATACCTTGCCGCCGGCGGAAAATTAGCCGCCTTCGGCAGACTGCCCGACCGTATCGACGGCAGAAAAGCGGACCTTTCCTTCCTCAAGCCGAATATGTCGCTTGACGAACTGGACGGCGTTTCCGGTCTGACCGTCAGAACGGAGGACGGAAAGAACGCGTATCTGCATACCGCGATGCGAAAGACGGAGGAGGGAAGGCTGATCTTCCTTGCCAATACCGGCAGCGGCACCTTCCGCGATCTTCGGGTCAATCTGAAAAGCGCCGCCGCTCTTTCGGCGCTCGATCTCAATACGATGACCTATCTGCCGCTCCGTACAAGAAGGGAAGCCGACGGGTCCTGCACCGTTCTCGTCAGCCTCGGGGATTCCGCCTCGGTGCTTCTGACCGAAAAGGACGCGGGCGCTCTGCCGTTTGATACTTCCGGCGTGGAAGCGTATCTGTCCCTCCCCGACGAAATGCGCTTTGAAACGAAGCCCGAGAATATGATCGTTCTCGATTACGCCGATTACGAAACGGAAACCGGAAAGAAGACCGGGATCGCCGTGATGGGCATCAAGGACGGGCTTCTCCGGGAGCGCTATCACGGAAACGTGAAGCTGACCTATCGTTTCCGGGTGAAGGAAAACCCCGAAAAGTTGCTTGCCGTCGCGGAGCCGCTTCCTTATTCGTCGGTCACGGTCAACGGTCACCCCGTCGGACCGAACGGGGAATACCGTCTTGACCGCAGCTTCATGACCTACGATATCGCCCGGTATGCCGTGAAGGGCGAAAATCTGCTCACCTTTGAATTTCCGTACCATCAGCGGGATTACGTCTATTACGTTCTCTACGGCGGCGTTTCCGAATCGCTCCGGAACTGTCTTTCCTTCGATACCGAGATCGAGCCGGTGTATCTCTTCGGCTCGTTCGGGGTGGAAGAGGACGCGCCGTTTACCGAATCGGTGCGGGGAACCGTCCTCTGCGACGGCGGGTTTGCGCTGACCGCTCAGAAGGATACCGTGGATCTGAAGGACCCCCTGCGCGACGGGTATCCGTTCTTCACCGGAGAGATGACCGTGAAGGGCAGGATCGCGTGGCATCCCGGAATGCCGACGGTGCTCCGCCTCGGCGGCAGATTTGCCGCGGCGTCTCTTACCGTGAACGGGAAAGATATGGGCGACGCGCTCTTTGACGATCGGTTCGACCTTTCCGGCGTTCTTTACGACGGGGAAAACGACGTCCGTCTGACGCTGTGCAATTCCCGCCGTAATCTGCTCGGACCGCACCATTTTCCCGACCCGGAGCCCTACGCCGTCGGACCGAACGTTTTCTCCCTCGAAAAGCAATGGCAGGACGGAAAATGCGGTTCGTATCCCGACCGGTATTCCTTTATGCGCTTCGGCATCAATTTCGGTTCTTGACCTTTTGGAAATACTGTGGTATAATAAAGAATCCGGTGAGTTCGTGACCATCCTCACCTTAAACAAAACTAAGGAGTTTTCCCCATGCGCAAAAACAAAAGCGTTCGGTTTCTGACCGAAAGCGCGATGATCGCCGCGCTCTACGCGGCTTTGACGCTTGTGACGGGTCAGTTTTCGGTTTCGGCAATTCAGCTTCGCCTTTCCGAGGCTTTGACGATCCTGCCCGTCTTTACCCCCTGCGCCGTCCCGGGCCTTGCCGTCGGCTGTCTCGCGGCTAACCTTCTTTCCTCCTGCGCGCCGCTCGATACCGTGATCGGCACCGCCGTGACTCTGACAGCGGCGATATTGACGAGGCTTCTTAAAAAAATGCCGCTGCCCGCCGTTCTGCCGCCCGTGCTTCTGAACGCCGCCGTGCTGCCGCTGATATTCCTTTTCGTCTATCGGCTGGAGGGAACTTACCTCTTCTTTTTCGGAACGACCCTTCTTTCCGAGGCGCTGACCGCCGGGCTGCTCGGACTTCTCCTTTTCCGCGTGCTTGACCGTTACCGTGACCGACTTTTTGATTCGTGAGGTGTTATTGTGAAAAGAATCCTATGCTTCCTGCTTGCCGCGCTTTTTGTGTTTGCGCTGCCGTCCTGCGGCAAACCCGGAGAAAAACCGGACGACGGCAACAAAACGCCGTTCGTTCTGTTTGACGAAAGCGGTGCGCAGCACTATTCTCTTGTCCGTCCCGACTACTGCTCCGATATGCTGACCGAATCTTTCGTCAGTCTCCGCAAGGGGCTTGAGGCGTATTCCGGAAAAGAAATGGAGATGGCGACCGATTTTATCGGCAGAACCGATTCCCTTGAGAATTACGCGTCCGTTCCCGAGATCCTCGTCGGTCTGACCAACCGTGCCGAGAGCACGGCGGTTTACGATTCGCTTCCGGATAACGGCTACGAGGTAAGAAAGATCGGAAACAAGTTAGTCGTACTCGGAAAGGACGACACCTGCACGGCGATCGCCGTCAGTAAACTGCTTGCCGCGCTGAAGCCCGGGGAGGACGGTAACGTTTATGAGGAGCAGCTTATTATGAAGGGGGAATATTCCGTGACGGACGGACCCGTGAACGGCGTTTATTACGTCAGCAAGATCGGCGGCTGGTTCAAGTCGCAGGGAAGAACGCGGCTTTCCGAAAACGGGCTGTCTTTGCTTTGCAGCTCGACCTCGTTTGAATTCACGGCGGAATGCAAGGGAAAGGTCAGCGTCGTGATTACCGCGGGCGGCAACGTCGGAGGCGGAAACTGGGGCGTCTTCTTTACCGTGTACGTTGACGGCAACCGTCTTGAGGAGCGCCTTCACGTCAACGAAGCGGGCGACACCGAGCTCGTCCTCGCGGACGGTCTTCCCGAGGGGACGCATACCTTCTCGATCGTCCGTCAGACCGAATGGGATCGCGGAGATATTTACGTCAGCGAAATCCGCCTTGACGGCGCGCTCCGCAATCCGCCCGAAAACGCGGAGCACTATATCGAATTCATCGGTGACTCTCTGACGACCGGCTTCGGCAACCTTTCCGAGGTGATTGCCGAGGGAGAATGGGGCGGCTGTCCGCTGTTCCAGGATTCCACGCTGTCCTACTGTGACCTGACGGCAAAGAACTTCGGTGCGGATTATTCGGTCGTCGCCATTCAGGGCATCGGCGTCGTATGCGGTCCGCAGACGATCGTGATGGGTGACGTTTACCGGAACTATCCCCGCGTCAACGAAAAGGACTACGACTGCTCCGATTCCAGAAAAGCCGATCTCGTCGTGATCAATATGGGTACGAACGACTGGGAAAACAAGGCGGGAAAGGGCATCCGCGACGACGTGATCCTTGATGCGCTTATGGCGCTCGGGCTTCAGGCGAAGGAAATGCATCCCGACGCGAAGATCGTCTACGTCACCGGTATGCAGCCGTCTTATACGAAACAGCTTGAGGGCGTCGTTCATGATCTCGGCGGGGAAGACGCGGGCTTTTACTACTGTGAGCTCCCGCAGAATCTGAACGGGCACGACTACCATCCCGATCTTTCGGGACACCGTGCCGCCGCGGATAAGCTCACCGCGTTCATCAAACAGCACGGTATTCTGTAAACCGCACGGTCCCCGCACGCCCGAGAGGCTGCGGGGACTCTTTGATGTATGAAAATAATGTTAATTCTGCCGAAAATACAAATTCTTACAAAAAAACTCTTGCAAAAAAGGCTCTTCTGATGTATAATACAATCAGTATAATAGTAAAGGGATGATCCTTATGGCATTGAATCTCAATGAGAAATATTTCAACGGGATCGCGGATGAAAAAGCCTTCGGCGCTCTTTCCGAGCAGGTCAGAGGCTGCTATCAGACCGTGATCAATCGCAGCGGTGCCGGGAACGATTTTCTCGGCTGGGTCGATCTGCCGGTCAATTACGACAAGGATGAGTTCGCGAGGATTCAGAAGGCGGCGGAGAAGATCAGATCGTCCTGCGATATTTTTGTCGTTATCGGCATCGGCGGTTCCTACCTCGGTGCGCGTGCGGCGATCGAATTCGTCAAGGGTTCCATGGCAAATCAGCTTCCGGGCAGCGGTCCGGCGGTCGTATTTGCCGGAAATAACCTCTCCTCCTCTTATCTGAACGATCTGCTTCGCCTCTGCGAGGGGAAGGACGTCTGCGTCAACGTGATCTCCAAGTCCGGTACCACCACCGAGCCTGCCGTCGCGTTCCGCATTTTCCGCGGTCTCATCGAAAAGAAATACGGCGCCGAGGGCGCGAAGGACCGCATCTTCGTCACGACCGACAAGGCGCGCGGACAGCTCCGCAAGCTCGCCGTCGACCGCGGCTACGAGACCTTCGTCGTTCCGGATGACGTCGGCGGAAGATATTCCGTTCTGACCGCAGTCGGTCTGCTCCCCATCGCCGTTGCCGGCATCGACGTCGAAGCGATGATGAAGGGCGCCGCCGACGCGAGAGCCGCGTACGCTTCCGACGCTTCCTGCGACAACGCCTGCGCGAGATACGCCGTCCTCCGCAACTATCTGTACGGACAGGGCAAGGCGATCGAGATCCTCGCCGCTTACGATCCCTCGCTCGACCAGTTCGGCGAGTGGTGGAAGCAGCTTTACGGCGAATCCGAAGGCAAGGACGGAAAGGGCATTTTCCCGACCTCCGTCGTCTTCTCCACCGACCTGCACTCCCTCGGACAGATCATCCAGCAGGGCAGACGCAATATCTTCGAGACCGTCCTTTCGGTCGGTACCGAGGCAGATCCCATCGCGATCCCCGACGATCCCGAGAACATCGACGGACTGAACTTCCTCTCCGGAAAGAATCTCGATTTCGTCTGCGACAGCGCGTTCGTCGCGACCGCGCTCGCGCACAGCGACGGCGGCGTTCCGAATATCGTTCTTGAGATCGGCGCCCGCGACGCTTACCACTTCGGCTACCTCGTTTACTTCTTCGAGTTTGCCTGCGCCCTCTCCGGCTACCTGCTCGGCGTCAATCCGTTTGACCAGCCCGGCGTGGAAGGCTATAAGAACAATATGTACGCGCTTCTCGGCAAGCCCGGCGCACAGCACGAAGCACGCCGTGCGGAACTTCTGAAAAGAATCCGTTAAGGATACTTTATAAATCATTACATGGAGGAACATTGAAATGCTGAAACTGATTGTAGGTCTGAAAGGCTCCGGCAAAACGAAAACTCTGATCGACCTTGTCAATATGAAAGTCAACGAGAGCACCGGCTCCGTCGTCTGCCTCGAAAAAGGAAATAAGCTGATCCACGAAGTGAAGTATCAGGCTCGCCTGATCGATACCGATGAGTACGGCATCTCCGACGCCGACGCGTTCTACGGCTTCGTTGCCGGTATTCTTGCCAGCAACAACGACGTGACCGACCTCTTCATTGATTCCGCGCTCAAGATCTGCAAGAACGATATGGACGCTCTCGTCGATTTCGTCCGCAAGACCGAAAAGCTGATTTCCGCGAAGGAAATCAACGCCGTGATGACGATCTCCGCCACCGTCGAGTCTCTGCCGGAAGATCTCCGCGCGATGATCTGATCCCATAACCGAACCATACGCCGCCGGGTTTGCGCTTGGCGGCGCTTTTTTTCAGGAACCCCGGTCATCTTTCGCATTCCGGCATAGAATGATAATGAAATACGGTTCCGTGTTTCATATTTTATGCCGGAGGAAAAAGAATGATTGAGAACAGAAACGGCTGCGGTACCGGTCAGAACGGATCGAGAGATACGGTCTGTATCGACGTGAACCGGGTACTGGACAGCTGCCGTGACAAGGATTGCTTTGAAAACGTCAGAGTCTGGCTGACCGACGTCGGTGACGAGCTCCTTTCCGGCGCGCAGAGCGTCCGGGCGAAGGAGGCAAAGATCACGGGCGTCAGCATCCGGGTCGAAAGCGTCCCCTTCAACTGCGGGTTCTATCAGATTCTGACCCGATTCTTCTGCCGCGTCAAGGTGGACTTCTGCTGCTGCGGCAGACCGCGCGAGGCGGAGGGAATTGCCGTCTGCGATAAGAAATCCATCCTTTACGGCTCGGAGGGAAGCGTTCACGTCTTCAAGTCGAACGGGACGGATTCGGATTCCTGTATGCCGATCCCCGACGCGGATATGGGGGATAATCTCCCCATCGCGGTCGTGGAGGCGGTCGATCCCGTCGTGCTCGACGCGCAGATTTTGAACGTCTGCCCGCCCTGCTCCTGCGGATGCTGCTGCGGCGATATCCCGGAGGCGGTGCGCGGCAGCCTCGAAGGCACGCTCCTTTCGGACGAAGGAGGAAGCGGAAGATACCTCGCGGTCTCGCTCGGCTTCTTCTCGGTGATCCGCATCGAGCGTCCCGGACAGTATCTCGTGTCCGCGACCGAATACGCCGTGCCCGATAAGGTCTGCTCGTGCGGCGAGCACGAAAGCCCCTGCGCCGTGTTTGAAAAGATGGCGTTTCCGTTCAGCGAATTCGCGCCCGCGCCCTACCGCGGCAATCAGAACTGCGGATGCGATAAGCAGTAACCGAAAAAGCGAAAAGGCGGAAATCTTCTGCCTTTTCGCGTTCATTTTTGTTTTCCGGAGGCAATATGAGCTACGATCCCGAAAAAGGAATAGGCACCTATACCGAGGGGGAGACCCACGCGGAGCTCAAGGCACGCTTTGAGCCGGATCCTTCGTATCACGAGGTGAAATGCCGGGGCTACGTCGCCGACGTCATGCGCGACGGGAAAATATACGAAATCCAGACGCGCGGCTTCTATACGATGAAGGACAAGCTTGCGTCCTTTCTCGAAGAATACGACGTGACCGTGGTCTATCCGGTCATCCGGGAAAAAACGCTGATCTGGGTGGATCCTCTGACCGGGGAGACCTCAAAGCCGAGAAAGTCCTCGAAGCACGGCCGTCCCTCCGATCTGCTCGGGGAGCTGTACGGTGTCGCCGATTTCCTCGGAAATGAGAAATTCCATACCCGTGTCGTGCTCTGCGACAGCGTGGAGTACCGTCTTCTTGACGGCTGGAGCAGGGACCGGAAGAAAGGCTCCTCCAGACAGAAGCTGCTTCCTCTCGTCTTTGCCGAGGAATACGCCTTTGACAGACCGGAGGATTACCGTTCCCTCGTTCCGTCCTCGCTCCCCGACCCGTTCACGAGAAAGGAACTGAGCAAGGCGCTCCGCCTGACCGGAAGGGGACTGTATTCCGCGCAGCGCGTGCTGCTTCGTCTCGGATTCATCGAGGAAGCCGGGAAAAAGGGAAACGCGATCCTTTACCGGGTCGTTTCGGAGTGACCGTTCAGACCGATTTCTCGATCAGATCGATCGCCGCGGCGTTGTCGGGCGTCGCGAGCAGAAATACGTAGGAGCCCTTGACGTAAACCTCGGCGCGGTAGGTCGAATAATCGTAAGTACCGGTCTTTTCGGGATTGCGGAAATACGCCTCGAGCAGGTCGGCGCGGCGGCAGAGCAGCTTGCAGACCGCTTCGGTGTCCGCTGCGTTCGCCGCGTGGAAAACGTGCAGCTCGTAGACCTGCGGACGGTCCGGGATCCGGACGGCAAAGTCGTCGATCAGCGTCCACTCGGGCAGACTGCCGTATTCGCCGAGATACAGAAACGCGGCGTCCTGCTCGCTGAGATATCCCTTTTCCGTCTCCTCTTTTCCCGCCAGATAGAGAGATTCGGTTTCGGGAATGTCGGGATACAGAGAAACGAGACCTTCGAGGAGGTTTTCGCAGCTTTCCTTTTTCGCTCCGCAGGAGCAGACCGAAAGAATCAGACAGAGAAGGGAAAGCAGTGCCGCCGCTTTGCGCAATGTTTTTTTCATATACGTTACCCCTTTGAACAGATTGATTGGTTTCTGGGTTATTCTATGACCGGAATCCGCGGAATATCACCGGGAACCGACCGTGGAGGGAAAGAATGCACTATATTCTGAAATATCTGAAGCCGTATCGCGGGCGCGTCATCGTCGGATCGGTCATCAAGTTCCTCGGGACGATCATGGACCTCGTTCTCCCGTGGATCCTCGCGTATCTGATCGACGATATCGTTCCGCTCGGACAGATCGGCAAGGTGGTCTTCTGGGGCGTCGTGATGATCCTCGTCGCGCTGCTCGGCTTCGTCGGGAACGTCACCGCGAACCGGATGGCTTCCGCCGTCGCAAGGGACGCCGCAAGAGGGATCAGGCACGATCTTTTCAGGAAGGTACTGTCGCTTTCCGGGCGGCAGATCGACGAATTCACCGTCCCCTCGCTGGAATCCCGTCTGACCTCGGATACCTATCACGTCCATCAGCTTCTCGGGCAGATGCAGCGCATCGGCTTCCGCGCGCCGATCCTTCTCATCGGAGGGCTGATCGTGACGGCGCTCTTCGAGCCGGTCCTTACGCTCGTGATCGTGGCGCTGCTTCCGTTCATCGCGTGGATCGTCTTCCGCGTTTCGCTGAAGGGCATCCCGATGTACGCCGACGTTCAGAAATCCAACGACGCGATGGTGGGCGTCGTGCGTGAAAACGTGCAGGGCATCCGCGTCATCAAGGCGCTTTCCAAAAAGGAGAGCGAGAAAAAGCGCTTCCGCAGCGTGAACACCGAGCTCGGCGCCAAGGAGATGAAGGCGGGGATCACGATGGGCGTTACAAACCCCTTGATGACCTTCTTTCTGAACCTCGGTATGACCGGCGTCATCATCGTCGGTGCGTACCGCGTCTCTCACGGTCTGACAGAACCCGGAAAGATCATCGCCTTTCTTTCATACTTCACGATCATTCTGAACGCGATGCTTTCGGTTTCCCGCGTGTTCGTGATGTATTCCAAGGGGACCGCGTCGGCGAACCGCATCGGCGAGATCCTCGATGCGCCCGAAGACCTGACCGTGACCGAAGACGCCGCGCCCGGAAAGGGTCTGCCCGCGCATATTTCGTTCGACGGCGTCTCCTTTTCGTACCGCGAGGGAAAGACGCAGCTTCACGATATCTCCTTTACGGTCGGCAGGGGGGAATCCCTCGGCATCATCGGCGCGACCGGAAGCGGCAAGAGCACGGTCATCAAGCTGCTTGAACGCTTCTACGACGCCGATTCCGGAAGGATCGCGATCGACGGACGGGACGTCCGTTCGATCCCGCGGGACGAGCTTTACGCGATGTTCGGCAGCGTGATGCAGAACGACGTCATCTTTGAAGATACCGTTGCCGAGAATATCCGTTTCGGAAGAGACCTTGACGACGCGAAGGTTCGCCGCGCGGCGGAGCTCGCGCAGGCGTCCGAGTTCATCGAGCGGTTCGAGGAGGGGTACGAGCATCCCCTGACCTCCCGCGGCACCAACGTCAGCGGCGGGCAGAAGCAGCGCATCCTGATCGCGCGCGCTCTCGCCGGCGAGCCCGATATCCTGATCCTTGACGATTCCTCGAGCGCGCTTGACTACAAGACCGACGCCGAGCTCCGCGCGTCCCTCCGTACGCTCGAAAAACGCCCCACGACGATCCTCGTCGCGCAGCGCGTCAGTTCGCTTGCCGACTGCGATAAGATCATCGTGCTCGAAAAAGGGCGCATCGTGGGGTACGGTACGGCGGAGGAACTGAACGAGACCTGCACCATTTTCCGCGAGATCCGCGAAACGCAGATGGGAGGGATGATCGTTGACTGAAAAGAAGAAAAACGAGGGCGGCTCCGGCAATCATATCAAGCTGTCGGTCGTCCTTCGCCTCGGCTCCTATCTGTTCCGGCACCCGCTCCCGATGATCCTTGCCGTGGTCATCATGGTCGTTTCCAACGTCCTCGCGCTCGCGGCACCCGAGCTTTCCGGTCACGCGATCGACGCACTCAGCCTCGACGGCGGGGTGAATTTTGAAAAGGTCTTCTATTACTGTGCGCTGATGGCGGCGTGCTACGTCGTTTCGGCGATCCTTTCGTATCTGCTGACCTACGTGATGATCCGCGTATCGAAGAAGGTTACGATCGAAATGCGCAACGAGCTGTTCGACCATCTTCTGGAGCTGCCGGTCTCCTATTTCGACGGACATCAGACCGGCGATATCATCAGCCACGTCTCCTACGATATCGATACGATCAACGCCTCGCTTTCCAACGACCTTCTGCAGATCTTCGCGAGTGCCATCATGGTGATCGGTTCTCTCGTGATGATGCTGAAGATCAAGCCTGTCCTCGTTCTCGTCTTTGCCGTCACCGTGCCGATCTCGGTCGCGTTCACACGGTACAAGTCGGTTTACGTCCGTCCGCTCTTCAAGAAGAGGTCGGCGAAGCTCGGTATCCTGAACGGCTACGCCGAGGAGATCCTCTCGGGGCAGAAGACCGTCCGCTCCTTCCATAAGGAGGACGTTTTCCTTTCCCGCTTTGACGAGAGAAACCGCGACGCCGTCGACGCGTACTACGAGGCGGATTATCAGGCGTGCGCGATCGGTCCCTCGGTC
Organism: Lachnospiraceae bacterium; assembly: GCA_024404495.1. Lineage (GTDB taxonomy): Bacteria > Bacillota > Clostridia > Oscillospirales > CAG-272 > CAKRZE01. The sequence continues at coordinate 80,597 of JAKSPT010000003.1, read as the reverse complement.
AATTTCATCAATAACCTCTCGCTCGCGCTGATCAGTATGTTCGGCACGATCCTGTATATTTTCGATAAGATCACGCCCGGCAATATCTCGACCTTCATTCTGTATTCCAGAAAATTCGCCGGACCGATCAACGAGGCGGCGAACATCATAGCCGAGCTGCAGTCCGCCTGCGCGGCTGCGGAACGCGTTTTCGCTCTGATCGATATGGAACCCGAAAAGCCGGACGCACCCGACGCCGGGATCCTCTCCGGGAACGGCGGGGACGTGGGCTTCCGCAACGTCACCTTCTCCTACGACGGGGAAAAGGTGATCCTGCACGATATCACGTTCGACGCGCCCGAGGGGTCGGTGGTAGCCATCGTCGGACCGACCGGGTCGGGCAAAACGACGGTCATCAATCTTCTGATGCGGTTTTACGATATCGAAACCGGAAACATCCTCCTGTCGGACAAGCCGATCACCTCGTACACGCGCGATTCCTCCCGTGCCGCCTTCTCAATGGTATTGCAGGACGCGTGGCTGTTCGCCGGGACGGTATATGACAATATCGCGTACGGCAAGGACAACGCCTCCGAAGAAGAGGTCTACGGCGCCGCGCGAGCCGTGGGGCTTGAGGATTTCATCCTTTCGCTGCCGGACGGGTACGAAACCGTGATCTCGGATAACGGTTCCAATCTGTCGAAGGGACAGAAGCAGCTCATCACGATCGCGCGGGCAATGGTTTCCGACGCGAAATATCTCATCCTCGACGAGGCGACCTCCAACGTCGACTCCCGCACCGAGCTTTCGATCCAGACGGCGATGCGTGCGCTGATGAAAGGGAAGACCTGCTTCGTCATCGCGCACCGTCTCTCCACGATCCAGTCGGCGGACAAGATCATCGTCATCCGCGGCGGCAGGATCGAGGAATCCGGCACGCACGACGAGCTTCTCCGCATGGACGGCTTCTACGCTTCGCTGTATCTTTCTCAATTCCGTTAAAGAAGGTGTACATCCTTGAAAAAACAACTCGGTCCTCTCTTCGTATTTCTTTCTGCCGTTCTGTTTTCGCTCGGCGGCGTGCTGATTGACAAGATCCCGTGGCAGCCGCTCTCGATCAACGGCTGCCGGACGCTGATCTCGGCGCTGTTTCTGATCTGCTATCTGAAGATCACGAAGCATAAGTTCGTATTCAACCGTTCGGTTCTGCTCGGTGCCGCGTTTATGTGCCTCGAAATGAATACCTACGTCATCGCGAACAAGATGACGACGGCGGCGAACACGATCGTGCTTCAGTACACCGCGCCGATCTTCATCATTCTGTTCATGCTGATCTTCTTCAAAGTCAAGCCGACCAAGCTCGACCTGATCGCGACCGCCGTCGTGCTCGGTGGGATCGTCTGCGTCCTTCTCGACAGTCTCGGCGGCGGCAGGATCGCGGGCGACCTCGTGGCGATCCTTTCGGGCGTCTTCTACGCGGGGGTGTTCATGCTCGACACCTTCCCGGGCGGTGACGCGCTTTCCTCCGTCATCCTCGGGCATTCGATCTCGGCGCTCGTCGGTCTGCCTTTCCTCGTGCAGGAGACCGATTTTTCCCCGAACGTGATCCTGCTCGCGCTTGCGCTCGGCGTTTTTCAGGTCGGCTTCGCGTATATCTTCTTTACGGAAGGCATCAAGCGGACCGAACCGGTCGCGGCGTCCCTGATCGCCGGGATCGAGCCGATCCTGAATCCCATCCTCGCGGCGATCTTCGCGAATCAGATGATGAGCCCGATGGCGATCGTCGGCGCCGTGATCGTGATCGGCGCGGTCGCGGTCTACAACCTCCTGAAAGCGAAAGCAGACGCGAAAAAAGAAGCGGCATGATCTTCGGTCCGGGAGTCCCGTCGGAAACGGGGCTCCCGGATTGTTGATTTTCTACAACATAACGGGGTAAACTTTATAGAAAAAACGGTTGCGCAAAAAACGGAAATATGGTATAATAGTACAACCGGAAAACCGGATTCCTTCATCTTTTTGAAAGGAGACTGATGATGAAATATCAGACTTCCAGACAGGATATGCTTCTCGCAGCGAGAAGACTTTCCTATGCCTCTGCGGCATCTCTCCCGCTTTCCTTCCGCCTCGGTGACCGTCAGATCCGCGGTATCCCCGCCGATTTCAAGCCGACCGAGTACAAAAAGCTCCTTGATAACTCGATCACGGAGACGGTGATCACGGGTATGAACGACAAGGGTCTTGAGATCCGTGCCGAGATCCTCGAATACCGCGACTTTCCCGTCTGTGAATATACCGTGTTCTTTACCAATAAAGGCAGCGAGCCGACCGAGATCCTCTCCGCGATCGACGCGCTCGACGCCGACTTCTGCGGTGACGATCCGATCCTGCACCACGGCAACGGCGATACCTGCGGCGGCGACGGTTACCACTTCACCGACGATTCGATCACGGCCGAGGGCATCACCATCCACCCGAGCGGAGACGGTACCTCCTGCAACGGCGCGTTCCCGTATATGCGCGTCAAATTCGACGATTACGTTCTGACCCTTGCGGTCGGCTGGACCGGCATCTGGAAGGCTTCCTTCGTGCAGAATCCGCTCGGCATCAACGTCAAGGCAGGTCAGAAGGAGACCAACTTCAAAATCCTTCCCGGTGAGACGATGCGTACGCCCAGAATGTGCCTGCTCGTTTCCGACACACCCGACGAGACCCGTTCGATGAACCTGTGGCGCGGCTTCTATTTCGCGCACGTCATGCCCAAGCAGTTCGGTGAGAACCTCCCTCCGAAATGCTGCATGCACCTCTTCAATTATAAGGGCGCCGAGTTTACCGGCGGTTCCGAGGATAACCAGATCACCGCGCTGAAGCGGTATATCAAGGGCGGCGTCAAGCCCGACCTCTGGTGGTACGACGCGGGCTTCTATCCCTGCAACGGCGACTGGCCGGCGATCGGCAACTGGTTTGAGGACAAGGTCCGCTGGCCCAACAACGGTCTCGGTCCGCTCGGCGAGGAGTGCGACAGGAACGGCGTCGATCTGATGGTATGGTTCGAGCCGGAGCGTATCCGCCTCAGCATCAAGACCGAGATCAAGGATAAGCACCGCGAATTCATCATGCCCTTCAAAAACGCGGACGGCAGCGTTGACTGGAATAACGGCGACGCGCTCTTCTATCTCGGCAATCCGGACGCTCTTGAGTGGATCATCGACCGTATCGACGGGCTGATCAAAAAGTGGCACATCCGCTGCTACCGTCAGGACTTCAACTTCCATCCGGGCAGGATCTGGCGCTCCAACGAGGAGCCCGACCGTCTCGGCGCGATCGAGAACCTGCACATTCAGGGCTACTATAAGTATTGGGACACGCTGCTGATCCGCAACCCGGGTCTGTATCTTGATTCCTGCGCTTCGGGCGGCAGAAGAAACGACCTCGAAACGATGCGCCGCGCCGTTCCGTTCCAGTACACCGACGTCGGTCTGGGCGATCACGCGCAGAAGCAGAAGCAGCACCTCGAAATGTTCGAGTGGATCCCCTATTTCCGCGCGCATACGATGGATTGGGCGCACAACAACGTGATCGACGAGTTCTCCTATCTGAACGCCATCACGCCCGCCGCCACCTTTATGCTCACCTGCTTTGATTCTCCCGAGGATTTTGCGCTCGCGAGAAAGATGCGTCCCATCTGGAAGAGAGCAGCCGAGATCGAGCTCACCGCAAATTACTTCCCGCAGGGCAAGCTGACCTATAACAAGGAGCTTACCGATACCTACTGCGTCCACTTCTACGATCAGGACAAGGGCGAGGGCTTCGTGCTTTGCCTGAGAAACAAGGACTGCGAGCAGGATTCCTTCACCGCCGTTCTCGGACTTGAGGACGATAAGGATTACGTCGTCGAGGACGCGCTTTCGGGCGAAAAGACCGAAATGCACGGCGCCGACCTGAAGGATTACACCTTCCGTCTGAATAAGAGAGAAGGAAAGCTCCTGTTCTTCACGAGGATCGGCAAATGATGAAACCGACGAGAGAAGATTTTCTTCTGACGGTCAGAAAGGCGAGCTTCCGGCTTCCGGAGGCTTCGCCGGTCCGCGTCAGACGGGAAGTGAACGGCGAGACCGTATGGGAACCGCACGTCACCGCCGACAAAAAGGTATATACCCGTTCTGCCGACAGCAATCTTCTTCTGACCGATCTTTCCTTCCGCGACGCTGCGGGTCTTACCGAAACGACCGAACTGACCGAATACCGTGATTTCCCGGTCGTCACGCTGGAAAGCAGGGTCTCCAATCCCACGGATGCCGATCTTGCGCTTTCCCGCCTCATTTCCTTCAAGCACGAATTCTGCGGCGATTTTATCGCCCTCCGTACCTGCGGGATGGAAGTGAAGACGCTTCCGTGCTATACCGCGGGAGGGGCGCTGACGGTCGAATTTGACGACCACACCGTCTTTTTGGATTCTCCCGGCGCGACCGCCGCGGTCTATCCCACGCCGCTCGGCGTCGAGGTCTTCTTCCTGACCGCCGACAAATCCGTCCCGGCAGGAGGAGAAGTGAAAACGCCGAAGGTGACCGTGATGGTGACCGAAGGCGGAAAAGACCGCTCTGAAGCGATATTTACCGCATTTTCCGAAAAGCATCTTTTCTGAAACGTAATAAAAAACGGAACCGAACGGTTCCGTTTTTTGATTCGTTTTTTTACTGCGGCTTGTAGCTGTCCTTCAGCGTTACGATGCGGTTGAAGGTTCCGGGATGCTTGCTGTCGGGCGTGAAGTAGCCGGTGCGGACGAACTGGAAGCGCTCGCCGGGCTTCGCGTCGGAAAGGGAGGGCTCGAGCTTGCAGTTTTCGAGGCGGACGACAGAATCGGGATTCAGATAATCGTCGTAGGTCTTGTCCTCGGGGATCTCGCCGGTGTTCGCGATCGTGAAGAGCTTGTCGTAGAGCATCACGGGCGCGTCGACCGCGTATTTCGCGGAGAGCCAATGGATCGTGCCCTTGATCTTTCTGCCGTCGGCGGGCATTCCCGCACCGGTCTCAAGATCTGCGGTGACGCGGAGCTCTCTGATCTCACCGTTTTCGTCCTTTACGATCTCGTTCAGCTTGACGATATAGGCACCCATCAGTCGTACCTCGCCGTCCGGCTTCATCCGGAAGAACTTGGGCGGCGGGACCTCGGCGAAATCGGAACGGTCGATGTAAAGCTCTTTCGTGAAGGGGACCTTCCTCGTTCCGGCTTCGGGATTCTGCGGGTTGTTGGAGACCTCAAAGTATTCGGTCTTGTCATCGGGATAGTTGGTGACGACGACCCTGATCGGGTCGAGAACGGCGATGCGTCTTTCGGCGGTCTCGTTCAGCTCCTCACGGATGCAGTGATCGAGCAGCTCGACGTCAACGATCGAATACGCCTTCGCGACGCCCGCACGGCGGACGAAATCGAAGATCGCTTCGGGCGTGAAGCCGCGGCGGCGGAGCGCGCAGATGGTGGGAAGGCGGGGGTCGTCCCAGCCGTCGACCAGCTTCTCCTCAACGAGCTTGCGGAGGTAGCGCTTCGACATGACGGTGTAGGTCACGTTCAGACGGGCAAATTCGCGCTGCTTGGGCTTCTTTTCAAAGCCGATATGATCGACCACCCACTCGTAAAGGGGACGGTGGTTCTCGAATTCAAGCGAGCACATCGAATGGGTGATGCCTTCGAGCGCGTCCTGAATCGGATGCGCGTAGTCGTAAAGGGGATAGATGCACCATTTATTGCCCTGACGGTGGTGGGAGGTGTGAACGATGCGGTAGATCGCCGGGTCACGGAGATTGATGTTCGGGGAAGCCATATCGATCTTCGCGCGCAGGGTCTTCGCACCGTCCGGGAACTCGCCGTTCTTCATTCTCTCAAAGAGATCGAGGTTCTCCTCGACCGAACGGTTTCTCCACGGGGATTCCTTGCCGGGCTCGGTCAGCGTGCCGCGGTATTCCTTCATTTCGTCGGCGGAAAGGTCGCAGACGTATGCGTCGCCCTGTTTGATGAGCTGAACGGCGAACTCGCAGCACTTGTCAAAATAATCGGAGCCGTAGTAAATACCGCCGGTCGGCTCCGCGCCGAGCCATTTCAGGTCCTCCAGAATGGATTCGACGTATTCGTTGTCCTCTTTCGAGGGGTTGGTGTCGTCGTAGCGGAGATTGAAGAGACCGTCGTATTTCTTCGCTGTGGAGGCGTTGATGAGGATCGCCTTTGCGGAACCGATGTGCAGATAGCCGTTCGGTTCGGGCGGGAAACGGGTATGGACCTTATCGGTTACGCCGTCGGCAAGATCCTTCTCGATGATTTCATGAAGGAAGTTATTCGGGAGAAAAAGGGATTCCATAATGATCGTCCTTTCAGAGGGATTTGAGGAAGGAGGCGACGCGGTTCAGCGTGCGCTCTTTTCCGAGGATGTGGATGACCTCGTAGAGATCGGGAGAATTCAGCATACCGGTCACCGCGACGCGCAGGAACATCGAAACGTCGCCGACGTGACCCTTATACGCGGTCGGATCCTGCTTGTAAAGCTTCATCTCGGGGCAGTAGCCGAGCGGCGGGCAGATCGCCTTGATCTTGTCGAACCAGACGGCGCTGTCGTCGGTTTCGTCGTAGGTATCGGTAAAGGCGGTCAGCGCTTTTTTGATATCGTCACGGTCAAACTTTTCGTCGATCACGTCGATCGGCGCGAACCAGTCGTCGTAGAACTGACGGATATAGGGCTTTACGTCCGCCCAGGTCGTCAGATCCTTTCTCGGCTTCTTTCCGCCTCTGCCGATCGCAAGGATCTTCTTCGCGTAGGCGGGATCGGCGGCAAGATGGTCGGCAAGGTCGGCGTCGTTTTCCTTCGCCCACGCGAGCGCGGCGTCGTAGACCTCGTCGGCGGTCTTCTTCGAGAGGATGTTCTTCGAGACGTCGTTCAGCTTTTCAAAGTCGAAGAGGCAGCCGGAGCCGGACATCTTCCTGATGCTGAACGGGAAGTCGGTGAGGGGCTTTTCGGGATTGGCGGTGTGCCACTCCTCGTAGTTGGAGTTGAGCAGGGTCATGACGTACTCGTTGACCGCCTCGGCGGAGTAGCCCTTCTTTGCGTAATCGGAGAGGTTTGCACCCATATCGCGCTTGGAGAGCTTCTTTTTGTTGCCGTTCTCGTCAAGGCGCATGATCTGCGAAATGTGCATATACTTCGGCAGACGGAAGCCGAGGAAGCGGAAGAGCATAATGTGACGGGAAAGGGAAGGCAGCCATTCCTCGCCGCGGATGACGTGGGTGGTGCCCATCAGATGATCGTCGACGGCGTGCGCGAAATGGTATGTCGGGATGCCGTCCGATTTCAGCAGGACCTCGTCCTTGTCGTTCTCGGGGATCTCGATCGTTCCCTTGATGAGGTCGGTGAATTTGATTTTCCTGTCCGGATCGCCGTCGGCGAGCATACGCAGGACGAAGGGATGACCGGCGGCAAGATGCTCCTTTACCTCTTCGATCGTGAACTCTCTCTGCTTCAGCATCGCGGCTTTCTGCTCCGCTTCAAGCTCGGGGGTCCATTCTCTTGCCTTGATCTCGGCTTTTTTGTCGGTATCGTGGAGGGCTTCCAGCTCCTCCTCGGTCGTGAAGCAGGGGTAAGCCTTGCCTTCCTTCACGAGCTTTTTTGCGTAAACGTGGTAAATGAAGCCGCGCTCGCTCTGCTTGTAGGGACCGTAGGCACCTTTATCGCAGATCTTTCCGTTTTCGTCGAGCGCCGCGCCCTCGTCAAAATGCAGACCGTATTCCGCAAGGGTGTTGATCAGCGCCTCTGCGGCACCGTCCACCTCGCGCTTTGCGTCGGTATCCTCAATGCGGAGATAGAAGACGCCGCCCGACTGATGGGCAAGGCGTTCGCCGACGGTGGAGGGGAAAAGACCTCCGAAGTGGACGAAGCCGGTGGGGGAGGGGGCAAATCGCGTTACCTTCGCGCCTTCGGGAAGATTACGGGGCGGATACATCGCCTCGATCTCTTCGGGGGTTTTGGTGACGTTCGGAAACAGTAATTCGGCAAGCAGTTCGTAATCCATAGAAACCTCTTAAATCAGTTTGATGTTGTTGTATTTTTCGTGTTCCAGCGTCGTTGACGCGCCGTGACCGGGATAAAGACGGTAATCTCCTTCGATCTGCCGGATCTTAACCATGGAACGGTCGAGCTCGTCCGGGTCTCCGCCGAAGAAATCGGTCCTTCCGAAGCCCTCGCGGAAGACGGTGTCGCCGGTGAGGATGCCGTCGCGGAAGATGAGACAGACGGAACCCGGCGTGTGTCCCGGCGTGTGGAGGACTTTTATCGTTTCCCCGGCGAAGGGGATCTCCGCGCCGTCCTCAAAGGCAAGCTCGGCTTCCTTCTGCGGGACGTCGATGCCGCCGTAAACGCGCATCAGGTTCTTTCCGTTGTCAAGCAGGATTTCGGTATCGGCGGGGTGCATCCGGAGGGGCGCGCCGGTCTTTTCGCGCAGCTCGGCAAGCCCCATGATATGGTCGAAATGGGCGTGCGTCAGCCAGATTTCGGCGCATTTCAGTCCCCGATCCCGTATATGGGAAAGGATCCCTTCGGCGTCGTAACCGGGATCGACGACAATACATTCGTTTTTCATTTCGTCGACGAGAAAATAGCAGTTGGTACGCATGATGCCGACGATGAATTTCAGAATTTTCAAGCGCTGTCCTCACATCCGAATAATAATTCATAATATTATATCATATCACACGGTAATTTGCAAGGGATAAACGATTTTTTCTGACGGGTATAGGACAAATTTTCCCCTTCATAGGATGGAACGGTACCGAATCCGGAAAGGAGCTGATTTTACGGTATCCGAACTGATCCTGAAACTGCTTTCCCGTTTTTCTTTTTTCTTTCTCCGCGTCTCCGGCGCGCAGAATTTTCCCGATCCGCTTTCCCCCGGGGAGGAGGCAAAATGCTTTGCCGATATGAAAAACGGGGACAAGGAAGCGAGGAACCGTCTCATCGTCCACAATCTCCGTCTCGTCGCGCATATCGTGAAAAAATACTACGCGAACGCCTCGGATCAGGACGATATTATGTCGATCGGCACGGTGGGGCTGATCAAGGCGGTGGATTCCTTCAGGCCCGAATCGGGCGTGCGCTTCGCGACCTACGCCGGGAAATGCCTGCAGAACGAGATTCTGATGTATTTCCGTTCCCGGAAAAAATACAGCGGCGAGATCTCGCTGAACGAGCCGGTGGAGACCGACAAAAACGGAAATCTTCTGACCTACGCCGATCTGATCTCGGTGGACGATACGATCGCGGAGGATCTTGATCTCAAGCTCCGCAGCGAACGGGCGGGAAAGCTCATCCTCACCGCGCTGACGGCAAGAGAACGGAAAATTCTGATCCTTCGCTACGGTCTGCGCGGCGACGAACCGATGACGCAGAGAGAGATCGCGAAGAAGCTCGGGATCTCCCGCTCCTACGTCAGCCGCATCGAAAAGGCGGCGCTTGAAAAGCTGAGGGAGGGAATGAAAAGCCCCGGCTTCTGAAATTGCGACGCCCGGGTTCTGCCGCACCCGGTTTCCGCATACAGTGATCCGAACAATAACCGAAGAAAGAGGGCAGAGATATGAATCATCCGGAAAACCGGGAAGAAGAAAAAAACAAAATGAATCTCCTCGTATGGCAGGGAACGAAGGAGATCGGATGCGGCGGGGATTTCATCATTCCCGATACGAAAAAGGACATCAAAACCGTGCTTTGGAGCGAATTCCGTTTGGAGGAGCAAAAGCCGGAGGCGGGGGACGGGAGCGTGACGGTGAAGGGAAGCGTGACGGCGACCGTCGTCTATCTGGCGGACGACGGAACGCTGTCGTACTGCGTATTTTCCTTCCCCTGCGCGGAAGAGATCCCCGCGCCCGGCGTGAAGCCGGGGAACGACGTTTTCCGCTCGGGCAGCGTTACCGACAGAACGGTGAAGACGATCAATTCGAGAAAAGTGAGGATCTCGGCAAAGGTACGCGATTTCCTGTTCGCATATTCGGAGGAGGAGACCGTACCGGTGCTGCGCGGTCTGACGGCATCCGGGCAGACGACGGTGAAGGAGCGCAGAAGGGCGGTAAAAAGCAGTATTCCGGTCGCGTGCCGTTCGGTCAGCATTCCGGTTTCCGCGGATATCGGCGTGCCCGGAACGCTTCCCGCCGTCGGGGAGATCGTCGGCGGGGAGATGAGCGTGACCGCGGTTTCCGCGGAGGCGGAGGAGAACGCCGTCCGCGTCACGTACGAAAACCGCTTTTCCTTCCTCTGCCGCAGTGAGAACGGCAGCACCTTCCCGCTGAAAAAGAAGACCCGTCAGACCGAGACCGCGGAGGTCCCCGGCTGTCTCCCCGGAGACCGCGTGCTCCTGAACGTTTCGGCGGGAGAGCTTCGCGGGGAGATCGGGGAGGACGCGGTCGGAGAGAAACGGGTGCTTGAGGCCGACGCGGTCTGCTCGTTTTCGCTCTCGGTATTCCGCGATAAGGACGCCGTGCTGACCTCCGACCTGTATTCAACGGTCTATCCCACGGAATCGGTTTCGGAACGGGAGGAAAAGAGCGTTCTTCTTCTCCGCACGGCGTCGGGAGGCTATTCGCATAACGTTTCGTTTCCGAAGGAGGAATGCGGCGCTGCGGCGGCGGTATCGGTCGCCGATACCCGCGCCTTTGCGGTCGTTACCGGAACCGAGACCGATCCCTTCCGCGAAAAGCTGATTGTGAACGGAAGAGTGCAGCTTTTCGCGCTGACGGTCGGTGCGGGAGAGGACGGGAGTGCCGCTTTGGGGCTTGCCGTTGCCGAAAGCCCCTTCCGCTGCGAGCTGGATTCCGGTGCGGTCCCGGACGGGGATTGCGCCGTTCCGGTCAGCGTTTCGGTCGCGGACGCGAACTGCCGGATGGATAACGGAAAGCTGTACTTTGATACCGAGCTTTCCTTTACGGCTCCCGTCTTTTCGTTTTCCTCCTGCCGTTTCGTGAAGGAGGCGGTCTTCTCAGGCGAGCCCGCGGAGAAAAAGGATCTCCCTTCGGTGATCCTCTGTTATCCGGGAGAAGGGGAGACCCTTTGGGAGATCGCGAAAAGATACCGCAGCTCGACCGACGCGCTGCTGACGGCGAACAGAATGACCGAGGGGGATCTGCCGAAAAAAACGGTCCTTCTCATCCCGACGGACGCAGTATAAGAAAAGACCGTTTCCCGGAGTTTTCGGGGAACGGTCTTACTCGTATTACAGAAGCTGCTTGTAGAGGTCGCTTTTCGAGACGCCGCGGTCCTTTGCCGCCGCCTTGATGGCGTCCATCTTTTTCATTTCGGCTTTTTCCATGTAGTAGGCAACGTGCTCTTCGACCGTCATTTCCGCCCAGAACTGTTCGGAAGCCTTGGCGGTATATCCTTCGACCACGACGACGTATTCGCCTCTCGGCTCGTTTTCGGCGTAATACGCGGCGGCCTCGCCTACCGTCATCCGGAGGACCTCCTCGTTCAGCTTGGTCAGCTCCCGGCAGAGGGCGATCCTTCTGTCGTCGCCGAGGACCTCGGAAAAGAGGGCGAGCGTGTCGGTCAGACGGTGGGGCGCCTCGTAAAAGATCTGCGTGCGGATATCGGTGCGGATGCGTTCCAGCGCGGCTTTCCTGTCGGAAACTCTGCCTTCGAGGAAGCCTTCAAAGGCGAATCTGCGCGTGTTCATGCCGGAAAGGGTCAGCGCCGTGATCGCGGCGCAGGCGCCGGGGACCGAGGTGACCGGAACGCCCGCTTCGATGCAGTCGCGGACGAGGTCCTCGCCGGGGTCGCTGACGGCGGGGGTGCCCGCGTCGGAGACGAGGGCGCAGGATTCTCCCTCAAGAAGTCTGCGGACGATATACGGTCCCTTTTCGTGGCGGTTGTTGTCGTGATAGGGCACCATGGATTTCGTGATGCCGAGGGAGGAAAGCAGCTTGGAGGTGACGCGAGTGTCCTCCGCGCAGAGGAAATCGACCTCCGTGAGGATTTTGACGGCGCGGGAGGAGAGATCGGAAAGGTTGCCGATCGGCGTCGCAACGAGATACAAGGTGCCGCCTTCCACGCGGTTCTTTTCGGTTTCAGTCATCTGTATAATCTCCGGTTTCGTAGATTCGTTTCATTTCGTCGGTGTCACTGCCGTCCGGTTTCGTGAGGCAGAGGAGCGGAAGCAGCTTCGCGCCCGGCGCTGCACCCTTTTTCGCCTCGATGAGAACGAGGGAGGGTGCGTGGGCAGCCGTTGCGGCGGCAAACAGGATCCGCTTCGGTTCGAGTCTGTTTTCACGCAGAGCGGTAAGCAGATCGGTCAGACGGTCGGGGCGGTACACGACGTAGAACAGCCCGCCGTATTTCAGATTCCTTGCGGCGGAGGCACAGAAATCGCCGATATCGCCGCAGACCTCGTGCCTTGCGATGAATTTCCCGTCGTCGGTATTCCGGTAGCCGGAGGTCGCTTTCATATAGGGCGGATTCGAGAAGATCACGTCTGCTTCCGTCCGATACTCCCGGATATCTCCGCAAACGGCGGAAACCTTTCCGTCAAGTCCGTTTTCTTCCGCGTTTTTACGGATGAGCGCGGCGTATTCGGGCTGGATCTCCACGGCGGTGACGGCGCGGAATTTGTTTCTCACGGCAAGCAGAAGGGAGATCACGCCGCTTCCCGCGCCGTATTCCACGGCGTCCTTCGTCGGCATCCGACGGATAAAGGCGGCGAGGAGCAGGGCATCCGTGCCGAATTTCAGCCCGGAGGAGATCTGCTTCAGCTTCAGACTGTCGTTGATCTCGGTCGTGAATTCCATACGCCGCTCTCCTTTTCTGCCGTTTTCGGATATTATACCATAAGGTTTTCCTTCTGTCAAACGAAAAAGCGTTCCGCGCTTGACTTTTTCCCTCCGGAATGGTAAAATAAGCGAAAAGGAGCGTGATCCTATGAGACCCGAAACCGAATGCCGCCGCGCGTTTGCCGCGCTCGTGAAAAAGTGGATCGCCGACGGAACGACCGTGACGGCGATGGAAAGCTGCACCGGCGGTTATATCGCCTCGCTGATCACCGATAACGAGGGGGCTTCCTCGGTCTTCGGCGACTCTATCGTGACCTACGGAAACGAAGCAAAGATCCGCGCGGGAGTTGATCCGGAAATCATCGCAAAGTACGGCGTCTATTCCGTTCAGACCGCCGAAGCGATGGCGGAGACCTGCCGGAAAGCGTTCGGAACGGATATCGGCATCGGCGTGACCGGAAGCCTCGGCAGACCGGACCCCGCAAACCCCGGCAGCAAGGTCGGAACGGTTTATATTGCCGTTTCCTGTAAAAACAAAACGGTATCAAGGGTGTATTCCGATATTGCCGGAGAAACGAGGCGGGAATCCAAGGCGATGATCGCCTGCAGGATCGCGGAGCTTCTGAAAGAATTCTGAAAATATAAGACCGGAATGAAAGCGTTCATTCCGGTCTCTTTTTTTATTTTTCCGCAAAGGATCTGACGATCTCCTTGAAGGTGTTTCCGCGTACCTCAAAATTCGGGAAGGCGTCGAAGCTGGCGCAGGCGGGGGAGAGAAGAACGATATCACCGCTTTCCGCACAGTCTCTTGCCGCTTCCACGGCGGCACGGAAATCCGGGACGTAACGGAGATACGGCTTGCCCTCCTCGTACGCCGGGCAGGAACGGATGACCTCCCCGATCTTTTCGCCGGTCGCGCCGGTGAGGATCACCGCCTTGCATTTTTCACAGACGGGAAGCGCGAGCGGATCGAAGGGGATGTGCTTGTCGTAGCCGCCCATGATGACGATCGGCTTCTTTTTGAAGTTGGAGAGCGCGGCGAGGGTACGGGTGGGGCTGGAATCGATCGAGCTGTTGTAGTAGCTGACCCCGCCGATCTCCGCGACCAGCTCGCAGCGGTGCTCGACGCCGCCGAAGGTACGGGCAAGCTTTTTCACGTTCTCGGTCGAAACGAGTCCTTCGAGCGCGGCGATCATCGTCATATAGTTGTCGACGTTATGTCTGCCGGGGATCAGGATATCCGAGGCTTCCATATAGTTCATCCCGCGCAGAACGATCATCCCGTCCTCGCGGAGATAAATTCCGTCCGGATCGTTGAACATCGTGACCGTGGTTCCCGGCGCGTTTTCGTGCTCCATTGAAGCCGTGATCGCGTTGTTCTTATTCAGAACGAGGCGGGAGGAGTTCTTTTGGTGCAGGAAAATGTTCTTTTTGGAGGCGATATATTCGTCCATTCCCGTATGCCAGTCGAGGTGATTGGGGGAAATGTTGGTGATGACGGCGATATCGGGCGAGCGCTTCATCGTGTGGAGCTGGAAGGAGGAAAGCTCCACGACGGCGAAGTCTTCCTTCGTCATCTGCTCAACGAGGGGGAGCAAGGGTCTTCCGATGTTCCCGCCGACGTAAACGTGCTCCTCGCCGTACTGCATCGCGAGCGCCTTGGAGATCAGCGTGGTGGTCGTGGTCTTACCGTCCGAGCCGGTGACGCCGATCAGCGTGCAGGGGCACTCCTCAAAGAACAGCTCCATTTCGGAGGTGAGGACCGCGCCCTCTTCGAGGGCTTTCAGAATTTCCGGCTTGTCGTACCGGATGCCGGGGGAACGGAAAACGTAATCGGCACGGATATCCTTCAGATACTCCTCGCCGTTTATGAATTGCACGCCGCGTTCCTTCAGCGCCTTTGCGGCATCGGGAAGGAGGTCGAACGGCTTTTTGTCTCTCGCGGTGACGTTTGCGCCGTGGTCGAGAAGAAAGGAAAGAAGGGGGGTATTGGAGATCCCGACGCCGAGAACGGTGACGTTCTTTCCCTGAAAATCGGTGTGAAGCATATATTGTCCTTTCTGAAAAGGGATTCAGCGGATCCTCGCCAGGGAATCGAGCCCGGCTCTCAACGCGTCGGCAAGGGCGGAAAGCTCTTCCTCGGTGTTGTCCGGGGTGAAGCTGACGCGCAGCGTGCAGTCGGCGTCGCGTTCGGAAAGACCGAAAGCAAGCAGCGTCCCGCTTGCCGTCCTTCTGTGGGAGGAGCAGGCGGAGCCGCTCGAGACGCAGATGTCTTTTGCCGAAAGATGACGAAGCATGACCTCGGATTTGATCCCGGGCAGGGTCAGACTGACGAGCTGCGGCAGAAAAGCGCCTGCCGGGGTATTGACCCGGACGCGCGGATCAAGCTTTGAAAGCAGGAAGGAACGGAGCTCTGCCGCGCGGTCGTCGCGGTAACCCTTTCCGGCGATCTCGCGGCACGCTTCGGCAAGACCCGCGATGCCCGGCATATTTTCGGTGCCGGAGCGGAAGCCGTTTTCCTGCCCGCCGCCGAGGATCTCGGGGATCAGTTTTTTCTGACGGATCAGCGTGGGATTGATATAGAGCGCGCCGATGCCCTTCGGTCCCCTGATCTTATGACCGGAGACGGTGACGAGATCGGCTTTCAGCTTTTTGGGGATGACCGGGATCTTTCCGAACGCCTGCACGGCGTCGGTGTGAGTGACGCATTCGGGAAAGCGGGACTTCACCTCGGAAAACGCGGACGCGATATCGTAAACGGCGCCGGTCTCGTTGTTGACGTACATCATCGTGACGAGCACGGTGCGTTCGTTCAGCGCCTCGGAGAATTCCTTTCCGTCAATGACGCCGCCCTTCGTGGAAAGACGCACGACCTCGACGCCCTCGGTCTCCTCCATCCGGTTGAGGATATGAGAGATCGCGGGGTGTTCGCTGTCGGTCGTGATCACGCGGGGCGTGAAGCGGAAGTTCTTCGCCTTCAGAACGCCCCGGACCGCGAGATTGTCCGCCTCGGTGCCGCTCCCCGTGAAGATCAGGGAGGCGGGATCGGGATTCTTTTCCCCGAGCAGGGAAAGGACGTCCCGGCGTGACTCGTCAAGGAGCTTTTTCGCCTTCAGCCCCGCCGCGTGAACCGAGGAGGGGTTGCCCGCGCATTCGCGGAGGGCTTGTTCCATCGCGGCGATCACCCCTTCGCTCGGAAAGGTGGTCGCGCTGTTGTCAAGATAGATCATTCTGCTTTTTCGGCGGTGAAGACCAGATTGGAAAGGATCTTGTTCACCGACTCCTCGTAGGTCTGATAATTGTCGGCTGCCGCGGTAAAGGTAAAGAGATACAGATCGCTGTCAACGTAGAAAACGACCTGCATGAATCTGCAGTCCACACCGCCCGCCGTTCCGGTGAAAACGTACTTTTTCGCGGGGAAGGTGCCGTCGATGAGCATATCCTCGGCCTCGGTCAGGAATTCGAGGTCCCTGATCGAATCCCGCATGGAGGGAACGAACGAATCGTAATATTCGGTCAGCGTCGGATTCTTGCCGTCCTTTTTGAACTCGCTGTAGAGAAACTGCGTAAAGGAGACGGAGGCGTCCTCGGAATAGGCGGTCACGGCGCCGTCGGAGGAGCCGACCTTCCACTGCGTGGGGACGAACATACGGAAGGGCATATCGTCACCGGACGCCTGCTGCATTCCGGCGGGGACCCATCCCTTGCCGAGATCCTCGGTGCTGCAGGAGACGAGCGGCAGGAGGCAGAGAAGGGCGGAGAGACATAAAAGAACGATTCTGATACTGAGGTGCTTTTCCATTTCGGTACCTTTCCCATTTTGATTTTTACATATTATACACTTTTTCCGGTAATGTGTCAACCGATTTTCGGAAAACGCGAAAAAAACACGGGATTTCGTTAAAAAAGCAGCGGAAATTATGAGGATTCTATTGAAATTCCGACGGTTTTATGATAAAATATAGAAAGAAAAGTTTACGTTCAAAGGAGAAGGCAAAATGATGAAGCCACGGGCACTCGTGATCAGCACGGCGGGAATGGATTTCGGTATCGAACCGGATTCGAGAGACGCCGAGGGGCGCGTATCCTACGCGAGAAGCTACGACCTGTTTCCCGGCGGAAAAGGAGCGGTCCTCGCGGCGGCTCTTTCGGAATACGGCGCGGAAACGTTTCTCTGCGCCAAGCTCGGAGACGACTTTTTCGGTCAGCGTCTGCGCACGCTCTTTCCGAAGCTCGGGATCAACGTCCGGTCGGTCATTCTCGAGCAGGGAATGAAGACCGCCTTTTCCGAAAAGTATTCGGACGGCGGCTCCTACCGCAAAACGGTCTGCCGCGGTGCGGGACAGTATCTCCGTCCCGACGAGGTCGATGACGCTCTGACCTGCTGCCCCGACGCGATCTTCGTCCAGTTCGAGGTGCAGTCCAACGCGATCCTCGCGGCTTCCGACTACGCGGGGTCGAACGGCGTCCCGCTCTTTATCGACGCCTCCGATACCAATATGGAGATCCCGCTCGACCGTCTCCAGAATGTTGAGGTCTTCTGCCCGAACGAGCAATCGGTTTACCGTCTGACCGGGCTCCGTCTCCGTACCCCCGACGACTGTCTGCGCGCCGCCGTTCTTCTCAGCAACCGCGTCCGCGCCAAATACATCGTGATCCGTATGGGCGAAAGAGGCATCTTCCTTTACGACGGCGTGCGCACCGAGTTCGTCACCGCCTATGACGTTCCGGTCCTCGATACCTCCTACGCGGGAGACATTTTCTTCGGCGCGATGAGTATGCGCTACCTTCAGAACGGGAAAAACATCAGCGAGGCGGTCAATTACGGCAACTTCGTCGCGGCGATCAGCGTGCAGAAGCACGGCGGTCTTTCCACCGTTCCGAAGCAGCGCGAGATCGACGAGCTCCTCGCCGATTATAAGCCGGAGGACGCCGAATAATGGGCTGCGAGCGGATCGAGGGGACCTTCCTCTCGGCAGACAAAAAGCATCAGATCGCTTATACCGCGGTGTTTCCCGCGGTCCCGCCGAAGGGCGTGATCCAGCTTGTTCACGGGATGAACGAATGCTTCGGCAGATACGAGGACGGCGGCTTCGTTTCGGCGCTGACCGACGCGGGCTACGTCGTCTGGGGACACGATCACCTCGGGCACGGCCGTTCGGTCGCGGAAGGGGAAAAGCCCGGTCATTTCGACCGGTATTCCGATCTGACCGAGGATACTTACGCCGTGACCGCGCTGATCCGGAAAAAATACCGCTTTCTGCCGATCGTTCTGTTCGGTCACAGCCTCGGCTCCTTCGTGATCCGGGATTATCTGAAAAAATACCGTGACGCCGCGGACGGCGCGGTGCTCTGCGGGTCGGTCGGTACCGAAAACCCGTCCGCTGCCGCAGGCGCTCTTGCCGGGTTCCTCTGTCTTTTCGGGAAAAAGCGTCCCGCGCCCCTGATGCGAGCCGCGATGTTTTCCTTTCTTTCGTCAAAGCTCGGACAGAAGCGAAACAGCCCCTTAAGCTGGATCAATTCGCTCGAGGAAAAGACGGCGCTGCTTGCGGGGAATCCGCTTTACGATTTTCCGCTTACCGCGGGAGCGTACCGGGAGACTTTTCGCCTGATCGCCTCGATCACGGGGGAAAACGTGACCGGCGTGGAAGAGGAGGAAATGACGAAGAGCGTTCAGATCCTTCTCCAGTCCGGTGAGGACGATCCCGTCGGCGGGATGGGGAACGGTATCTCCGATCTTTACGACGAGTATTTTGAATACGGGATCGACCGTCTGGAAAAGATCGTTTATCCCGGCTGCCGCCACGAGATCATGAACGACGTACTGCGCGACAAAATGCTTGCCGATCTCATCGCCTTTGCCGATTCGGTCACCGAATCGGTCGTGAACTGCAGAACGATGCAGCCCGGAGGATTCTTTCAATGAAAAAGTTACTCGGAATAGACTACGGTGACGCCCGTACCGGGCTTGCCGTTTCGGACGCGCTCGGATTCCTTGCCTCCGGGATCGGAAACGTGGAGGCGGGCGGTCCCCGGAAGCTCGCGAAGGAGATCGCCGCCATCTGCAAAGACCGCGGGATCGAAGCGCTCGTTCTCGGGCACCCGATCAATATGAACGGCACGCTCGGTCCGCGCTCCGAAAAGGTGAAGGCGTTTGCCGCGATCCTTGAGGAGGAAACGGGGCTTCCGGTTTATCTGCAGGACGAGCGCTGCACCACGATGGAGGCGCACCGCTATCTGAACGACACCGATACCCGCGGAAAAAAGAGAAAGCAGGTCGTCGACACGCTTTCCGCGCAGATCATCCTTCAGACCTATATGGACGCGCACCGCGAAAACGGATGAATCCGTGCGCCGGGATCTTTCAAAATGATACAAAAATCGCCTTTCAAGTCGGCTGATTTTCATTCATTCCCGGCTTGACAACGGCACAAAAAAGTGTATAATCATATATGACCGAACCGCGCAATCGCGCCTGTTACGCCGAGAGGCTGCAGCGTGAGGAAAGTCCGGGCTTCATAGGGCAGGATAACGGATAACGTCCGCCGAAGGCGACTTCCGGGAAAGTGCAACAGAAATAAACCGCCTCGGGAAACCGGGGTAAGGATGGAAAGGCGAGGTAAGAGCTCACCGGCATTATGGTAACATAATGCAAATGTAAACCCTATCCGAAGCAACACCCCAAGGGAGGCGAAAGCACGTCTGCCCGGCGGAATCCCGGGGTGGCAAAGAGCCTTGCGGCAACGTAAGGACAAGATAGATGATTGCGGTTCTCTTTCGGTAAACAATGATGAAATCGTGTTTTTGCGAAAAAAGTCTTGGATTTATGGGCTTTTTCGCAAAAACAACCTTAAAACAGCGTTTACCCGGAGTTCACAGAACCCGGCTTATACGTTCGGTCATAAATTTAACAATACAACCCAAGGAGGTATTCGTATATGAAAACCACTAAAATCAAACTCACTTCCATCAAGGACGTCCGCGACTTCGTCGATATCATGACCGCGCAGACGATCGAGATCGACCTCACCTCCGGAAGATATACCGTTGACGCGAAATCCATCATGGGCATCTTCGCGCTCGACCTTCTTTCTCCCATTACGCTCGTGGCGCACGGCACCGACGAGGAGTGCGACAAGCTGATGGCGCAGATCGACCCCTTCATCATCCGCTGACTTCGGCGGACCAACGGAAGCACAGAAAGCTCTCGGGATTTCCCGGGGGCTTTTCTTGTCTGAAAAAGGGAAGAATCGCTTGTTTATGAGGCTTCTTTTTCACCCGTATTGCTTTTTTCCCTTGACATTGAGGATGTTTCGCGGTATAATGACAATGTATACGCATATATTTTGATTTCGGAAAGGAACGCTTGCTTTTTATGAAATACAGACAGACCTCTCTCGGAAAATATTCGGGTGATTCCGCTTATAACGACAATCCGGAGCTGAACCGATGTCCCGATTGCGAAACGCTTTTTGAAGGCGATATCTGTCCGATCTGCAAGAAGCCCTGTCCCGAAAATATGAAAGCCGGCAACCGCAAACCGATTGTGGAAAAGAGGGAGAAGGCGGTGAAGGGAGCGACCTTTACGCCGGTCTATTTCCGCTGGTGGTTCCTTCTGATCCTTTTCGTGCTCGGTCTCGGAATCCCCGCGCTGATCCTGTTCCTTGCGAGCGACCGTAAAAAATGGGTGAAGATCGTCGCGGTCGTTCTGATTGTGATTTACGTTCTCCTGCAGGTCTTTCTGTTTAACGGCTTGATTCCCCGTCTTATCACGGAATGGGAATCCAAAAGGAAAACGGACGTCAGTATGCCGGAGGCGGACTATCGCGCCGCCTGCGTTGAGATCAGCGCGAACGCATTTCTAAGGGATCCGGATGCACACGAAAAGGAACTCGTTCGCGGTACCTATACCGTCGTCCGTGTGAATGACTTCGCGGAATATGGCGTGAGCTATTTCTGCACAGGGCAGGACGGACAGTATTATGAGATCTTTGATTGCAGAAAAACGAGAGAACCCCGTCTGATCGGCGGCGATACCTTTACCGCTTACGGCAGGTTTGACTGTCTCGGCTTTGATTATACCGTTGAAAAAACGACGCTTATCGTTTATATGGCTTTTGCTGACAGTTTTATTTTTGCAGAATAATAATCTTTCTGACGAAAGAAGGAATCCATACGGAAGCAACCGTGTTTGCGCCGTCTTATTACAAGGATTTTTCCTGCAAGTGCGGGGAATGCCGTCACGTTTGCTGCGGCGGGTGGGGCATCACCCTCTCCGAAAAGGAATACTACCGTCTGATCGGCATCGAATGCTCCGAAAAGCTGCGTGAGCGGCTTGACCGTGCGTTCCATCTTGCCGATTACCCGACAGAGGAACGCTTCGCGCTGATCTCTCCGAATTACGAGGGCAAATGCCCGATCCTTCGGGAGGACGGATACTGCGCTTTGCAGAAGGAAAAAGGGGAGGACGTTCTCCCCATCGTCTGCCGGATGTATCCGCGTTCGATCAAAAAAGGGAACCCGGAAGAGGCGGTGATGAGCGCAAGCTGCGAGCTGACCGTCGAGCTTCTGATCCGTGACGACGAACCGCTTTCCTTTGAGGAAGAGAAACTGAACCTTCCGTTTGAGGGTCTGGGATCCGCGCTGGATTCCGAAGAGAAGCTCCGCTTGAACCGGGAGTGCATCGCGCTGTTGTCGGACCGCCGTTTTTCGCTGAAGGACCGCATCCGTCTGATCGGCGAGAAGGTGACCGGAAAAATCGCGGGGAACGAAGGCAGCGGAGAGGACGCGCTGATGACGGTATTGAAGCTGATCCGTTCTTACCGCCGCACGAGCGTTTCGGTCGATGAATTTGCCGATACGGTGTTCCCGCTCCTCGGGGGCGATCCCGACGGGATCGATCCTTCGTCTGCCTTCCGGCTCCTTTCCGAAAAGCGGAAGGAATTCGACGCGAATTACCCGAAAGCAGAAATATGGCTCGAAAAGATCCTTTCCAACCATCTTTTCTACACGCAGTTTCCGTACGCCGACCCGGCGCTTTCGCCCGGAAAGAATTATACCGCTTTTGCCGTCGCGTTCGCTTTTCTTGCCGTCGTTCTGCCGCTTGCCCTGATCGGAAAGAACGGGCAGAACGATTTCGTTGATCTGGTCAGCGATATGTTCCGATTCTCGGAGCATTCCTCGCTGTATTCGATCGGAAAATACCGCGTGATCCCCGACGGGCTTGCGGCTTACGGGTTATTTGCACCGCTGTTCTGATTTTTTTGTTTGAAAGGAATTCCGCCTATGATCCGGATCGGTCTGATCGGCTTCGGCAATATGGGAAAGACCCACGCCTTTTCGGTTGCCGCGATGCCGTTTTATTACAGCCCTCTGCCGTTTGAGGCAAAGATCGTCGGCGTCGTCTGCACGAAGCCCGAAACGACCGCCGCTGCCGCGAAGGCGATCGGCTGCGTGGCGTATTCCTCTGCTGAGGCGATGATCTCCGACCCGGAGATCGACCTGATCGATATCTGCACGCCGAACGATTCCCACGAAGACCTTATCGCTCTCTGCGTGAAATACGGAAAGCATATCTACTGCGAAAAGCCGCTCTGTCCGGACGCCCCGTCGTCCTACCGTGCCGCGAAGGCGGTCAGGGACGCGGGTCTCATCGGCAAGGTCGTTTTCCATAACCGTTTCTTCCCGGCGACGCTGTACGCAAAGAAGCTGCTCGCCTCCGGAAAGCTCGGCGATCCGCTTTCCTTCCGCTTTGCCTATCTCCACGCGAGCTGCACCGAGCCGGAAAAGAAAGCCGGATGGAAGCAATGCGGTTCCTTCGGCGGAGGCGTTCTCAACGATCTCGGCTCTCACGTGATCGATCTGATGGTCTCGCTGCTCGGTCCGGTCGCGTCGGTTTCGGCTTTGACGCAGATTGGTTATCCGCAAAGAAAAGGGATCGGCGGCGGGGAATGGACGACCGACGCGGAGGAGGCGGCGTATCTGAACGTCGTTCTCAAAAACGGCGCGATGGGTACGGTCGAGGCTTCCAAGCTTGCCGTCGGAACGCAGGACGACCTTCGGTTCGAGATCTACTGCAAAAACGGCGCGCTCCGGTTTTCGATGGCGGAGCCGGGGATCCTTGAATACTATGACCGGAACGGGGAGAACGTGAACGGCTTTACGCGGCTTGACGTCGGAGGCAGATACGATCCGCCCGGCGGCGCCTTCCCGAGCCCCAAAGCGCCGGTCGGCTGGCTTCGCGCACACGCGCACAGTTATTATACGCTTTTGTCCGCGCTTTCCGATCATACCGCCGTTTTGCCCGACTTTTTCGAGGGCGCGTACGTGCAGGCGGTCATTGACGCGGCGAAGCGTTCCGCCGGAAATCACGGTGCTTTTACGGAGGTTGAGGAATGGTCGTGATCGGTCTGACCGGAGGGAGCGGCGTCGGCAAGGGTTTCGTTTCCGAACTGTTTCTTCAGCGCGGGATCCCCGCCCTCGATACCGACAAGGTCTCCCGTGCGGTCTGCGAGAAGGGCAGTCCCTGCCTGAACGAGCTCGTTTCGGTCTTCGGCGAAGAGATCCTTCTGCCGGACGGCAGTTATCACAGAAAAAAGATGGGGGAGATCGTTTATTCCGATCCCGTAAAACGCGCGGTCCTGAACGAAATCTCTCACCGCTATATCCTTTCCGCCTGCCGGGAATGGCTGAAGGAAAAGGAGAAAGAGGGCTTTCCCGCTGCGATCATCGACGCGCCCCTTCTTTACGAAAGCGGGTTTGACAGGGAATGCGACGTCATCGTCGCCGTTTCGGCTTCCCGCGAAACGCGGATAAGCAGGATTACCGGGCGTGACGGCATTTCGGAAGAGATCGCCGGAAAACGGATCGACGCGCAGCTTGACACCGCGTTTTATCTGCTGAACGGCGCATATATGATCTATAATCAGAAAAACAAGACGCGGGAGGCGCTGCTTTCCGATATCGACCGGATCCTGAAAAAGATCGGAGTCACCGATGCCGACGAAGAAAAAGCGTAAGGCGAAGAAAAACGGCGGCGGGAAGCTCGTCCCGCTTGTCGTGATCCTGATCGGCGTTTTGCTGATCCTCGGGATCCTATACGGCAGAAAGCTGACCGAAAAGGCGGAGCAGCTCGTTTATCCGACCGAATACGAAGAGATCGTTTCCCGGTACGCGGCGGAATTTGAGGTTCCCGAAAATCTCGTTTTTGCCGTGATCCGTTCGGAAAGCGGCTTCGATCCCGAAGCGGAATCAAACGCAGGAGCGGTAGGGCTGATGCAGCTCATGCCCGCCTCCTACGAGTGGGTGTGCATGAGGCTCGGGGAAGAAACGACCGAAAACGGGCGGACCGATCCCGAGACCAATATCCGCTGCGGGACGTATCTGCTCTCGTACTTCCATTCGGAGTTTTCCGATTGGGAGCTTGCCATCGCCGCCTACAACGCCGGGGACGGCAGAGTCAAAAACTGGCTGAACGATCCGGAGATCAGCGAAAACGGCAAACTGAAAAACATCCCGTTTCCGGAAACGAAAAACTATCTGAACAAAGTCAAAAACGCCTGGGAAGCGTACGACCGTCTTTCCGGCGAATCCAATACGAAATAAAGGAGACCGTCATGGGAGAAGAAAACAAGGAACTCAAGGAAGCGCTGTTCTATAAGAGAAAGAACGCGTTTGAAGAATGCGGAGACGCCGGCTGCGATGCCGCTTCCGCTTACGCCGAGGACTACAAGAAGTTCCTCGACGCCTCCAAAACCGAAAGAGAGGCCGTGATCGCGGCGATCGCGCTTGCCGAAAAGCAGGGCTTCAGATCCTACGATTTCGGCGATAAGCTGGAGGTCGGCGGCAAATATTATTTCAATAACCGCGGCAAGAGCATTTATTTCTTCCGCATCGGTACCGAGCCGGTCGAAAACGGCGTCTTCATTTCCGCCGCTCATATCGACAGCCCCCGTCTCGATCTGAAACAGAATCCCCTTTACGAGGACAGCGGCATGGGCTTTTTCAAGACCCATTATTACGGCGGCGTCAAGAAATATCAGTGGACGGCAATCCCGCTCGCGCTCCACGGCGTCGTGACGAAGACCGACGGAACGAAGGTCAGCGTCGTGATCGGCGAGGACGAGAGCGATCCCGTTCTCTATATCAACGACCTGCTGCCGCATCTCGCGAGAGAGCAGATGTCGAAGACCCTCGCGCAGGGCATCACGGGCGAGCAGCTCAATATCCTCCTCGGCACCAAGCCCATTGACAACAAGAGCGGCGACAGCGCGATCAAGCTGAACCTGATGAAGCTTCTGAACGAAAAGTACGGCTTTACCGAGGAAGATTTCCAGAGCGCAGAGCTTTGCGGCGTTCCCGCGTATAAGGCACGCGATATCGGTCTCGACCGTTCGCTGATCGGCGCCTACGGGCACGACGACCGCGTCTGCGCCTATGCCGCGCTGACCGCGCTCTTCCATACCACCGATGAAAAGAAGACCGTCGTGACCATCCTCGCCGACAAGGAAGAGATCGGCTCCGAGGGTACGAGCGGTATGCAGACGATGCTGTTTCTTGACCTCCTCGACGAGATCGCTTCCGCGTTCGGCGCGAACATCCACAAGCTCCGCCGCAATTCCAAGTGCCTCTCCGCCGACGTCAACGCCGCGTTCGATCCGAACTTTGCGGAGCCCTACGAGCGCTCCAACTCCTCTTACCTGAACGGCGGCGTATGCCTCACCAAGTACACCGGTTCGGGCGGAAAGAGCGGTACGAACGACGCTTCCTCCGAGTACGTCGCGTACGTCCGCAATATCTTCGATCAGAACGGCGTCGTCTGGCAGTCGGGCGAGCTCGGCAAGGTCGACGCGGGCGGCGGCGGAACGGTCGCCAAGTATATCGCGAAATACAACATCGAAACGGTCGACCTCGGCGTTCCGGTCATTTCGATGCACGCGCCCTACGAGGTCATCTCCAAGCTTGACCTTTATATGACCTATAAGGCGTTCCACAGCTTCAACAAATGAGGCTTGAGGACAAGCTGAACGAGGCGGTAAAGCGTTATGAGGAGCTCTCCGCGGCGCTTTCGCAGCCGGAGATCAACAACGATCCCGAAAAGCTGCGGAGATTTCTTTCCGATCAGAACGCGCTTGAACCGCTGATTGAGACCTACCGCGCCTATCTTCGCGCCAAAGAGGACGAAAAAGGGGCGCTCGCGCTTCTTTCCGATCCCGGTGAAGCCGAAATGTTCGCTTTGGCGCAGGAGGAACTGAAATCCGCCAAGGAAAACGAAGAGCGGCTTGAGCGGGAACTGACTCTGCTTCTGCTCCCTCGCGATCCCGACGATAAGCGCAACGTGATCATGGAGATCCGCGCGGCGGCGGGCGGGGAGGAATCCGCGCTGTTTGCCGCCGAGCTTTACCGGATGTACTCGATGTATCTGGCGAAGCAGGGCTGGAAAACCGAGCCGATATCGAGAAGCGAAACGGGTCTCGGCGGGCTGAAGGAGATCTCCTTTACCGTAAAGGGCACCGACGTTTACGGCAGACTGAAATACGAAAGCGGCGTTCACCGCGTCCAACGCGTTCCGGTCACCGATTCGCAGGGGAAGCTGCAGACCTCGACCGCGACGGTCGCCGTGCTTCCCGAAGCGGAGGACGTTTCGGTCGAGATCAGAGAATCCGATCTGAAGATCGACACGATGAAAAGCAGCGGCGCGGGCGGTCAGCATATCAATAAAACCGAATCCGCGATCCGCATCACCCATCTGCCCACCGGTCTCGTCGTGGAATGCCGGGACGAGCGCAGCCAGCTTCAGAATAAAGAAAAGGCAATGCGCGTCCTCCGGACCCGTCTGTGGCAGAGAAGCCGCGAGGAAGCCGACGAAAAGCGCTCTTCCGAACGGAAAACGCTGATCGGCACAGGAGACCGCAGCGAAAAGATCCGCACCTACCATTACCCCCAGAACCGTATTACCGATCACCGTATCGGCTATACCACGTATAACCTTGACCGCGTTCTCGACGGGGACCTCGGCGCGCTTCTTGAAGCGCTCGCCGTCGCCGAAACCTCGGAAAAACTGAAATCATCTGACGAAGGCAATTCATGACTACCGAAAAAATCCTCCATCCCGATACCGCCTCTCTGAAACGTGCCGCTGCCGTGATCCGCTCCGGCGGTCTCGTCGCGTTTCCAACCGAAACGGTCTACGGGCTCGGCGGAAACGCGCTTGACGCGGAAGCCGCCGTGAAAATCTACCGTGCGAAGGGAAGACCGAGCGACAATCCGCTCATCATCCATCTTGCCGACGCGCGCGACGCCGAAAAATACTGCGTGACGAACGAAATGTTCTATCGCCTCGCCGACGCGTTCTGCCCGGGACCGCTCACCGTGATCCTGCCGAAAAAGGATTGCATTCCCTATACCGTGACCGGCGGGCTCGATACCGTCGCCGTCCGCATCCCCTCGCACCCGATCGCAAACGCTTTGATCCGTCTTGCGGGCGTTCCGATCGCGGCGCCCTCGGCGAACCTTTCCGGTAAGCCGAGCCCCACGCGCTTTTCCCATATCGAGCACGATCTCGACGGGAGAGTGGACGTTTTGATCGACGGCGGGGAATGCGATTTCGGCGTGGAATCGACGATCGTCAAGCCGACCGACGACGGAAAAGGACTCCATCTTCTCCGTCCGGGCGGCATTACAATTGAGATGCTGCTGACCGTGACCGATACCGTGATCCCGGATAAGTGTCTGACCGAAAAACTGCCCGAGGGGACGCGTCCGCTCGCGCCCGGTATGATGTACCGCCACTACGCGCCCGACGCCCCGCTCGTGCTTCTGGAGGGCAGCGACGAAGCCTTCCTTTCCTTCGTTTCGGAAAAACTGAAGGCGGGAGAGGACTGCGGCGTGCTTTGCTACGACGAGGACCTTGCCGTTCTCGGGGAGCACCGCACGATATCCCTCGGACCGAAGGACGAAAGGAACACGCAGGCGCACCGCCTCTTCGAGTGTCTGCGCGCCTTCCCGAAGGTGGAGAGGATTTATTCCAGAATGCCGTCCCGCGAAGGGATCGGGCTTGCCGTTTTTAACCGGCTGATCAAAGCCGCCGGATACTGCGTGATAAAGCTCTGACCTTTTTATTGAATTTTTAACAGGAGAAGAAGAGAGAATGCCGAAGAAGAAAACGAACCTCCCCGACGCTGCCGAAGAACTCCCGGTTGCCGAAATCCTCGATCAGCCGATCACCGAGACGATCGAAACCAATTTTATGCCCTACGCGATGAGCGTCATCATTTCCCGTGCGATCCCGGAGATCGACGGCTTCAAGCCGGCGCACCGCAAGCTTCTTTATACGATGTATAAGAAAGGGCTGCTGACCGGACCGACGACGAAAAGCGCCAATATCGTCGGCGAAACGATGCGGCTCAATCCGCACGGCGACGCCGCGATCTACGAAACGCTCGTCCGTCTGACGCGCGGCAACGAGACTCTGCTGCATCCGCTCGTTGAGTCGAAGGGAAGCTTCGGCAAGCATTACAGTTCGGATATGCAGTATGCCGCCTCCCGTTATACCGAGGCGAAGCTTGCGCCGATCGCCGCAGAGATCTTCCGCGGCATCGAAAAGGACGCGGTCGATTTCACCGAGAACTACGACAATACGATGATGGAGCCCTGCCTCCTGCCGACCGCTTTCCCGAATATCCTCGTCAACCCGAATATCGGCGTCGCGGTCAGTATGACCTCCACGATCTGCTCGTTCAACCTCGCCGAGATCTGCGACGGGACGATCCAGATGCTGAAGGACCCGAAGACCACCGCCGAACAGCTTCTCGATATCGTGAAAGCACCCGATTTTTCGGGCGGCGCGGATCTGATCTACGACCGTGACGCGATGAAGGAGCTTTACGAGACCGGGCACGGCTCGGTGCGTCTGCGCTCCAAATACCGCTACGACAAGAAGGAAAACTGCATCGAGGTCCTTGAGATCCCGTATTCCACGACGATCGAGGCGATCATCAAGACGATCATGCAGCTCGTCAAGGACGGCAAGCTGAAGGAGATCACCGATATCCGCGACGAGATCGACCTGAACGGCTTCAAGCTCGCGATCGACCTCCGCCGCGGCGTTGATCCCGACAGACTGATGGCAAAGCTCTTCAAGATGACTCCCCTCGAGGATTCCTTCCCCTGCAACTTCAACGTGCTGATCGACAGCGTGCCGATGCAGCTCGGCGTTCCCGGGATCCTGAACGAGTGGATCCGCTTCCGCGTCAACAGCGTGAGAAGGGAACTGACCTTCGAGCTCGGCAAGAAGGAAGAAAAGCTTCACCTGCTTCTCGGTCTCGGCAAGCTGCTGCTCGATATCGACAAGGCGATCCGCATCATCCGCGGCACCGCGAAGGAAGCCGACGTCGTGCCGAACCTGATGAAGGGCTTCGACATCGACGAGGTGCAGGCGGAATACATCGCGGAGATCAGGCTCCGCAACCTCAACCGCGAATATATCATCAACCGCACGAAGGAGATCGAGGAGCTGCAGGCAAGCATCGACGACCTCCGCAAAACGATTGCCTCCGAGCTTCGTCTGAAGAACGTGATCTCCAGGCAGCTGAAGGATATCCGCGACAAGTACGGCAAGCCGCGTCTGACCACGCTGATCGGCGCCTCCGAGATCGAGGATTACTCCGCCGAGGACGACGTGGAGGATTACAATGTCAAGTGCGTGCTGACGAAGGAAGGCTATTTCAAGAAGATCACGCTGCTTTCTCTGCGCGGCAACGACGAGCAGAAGCTGAAGGAGGGCGACGAGATCCGCACGATCCTCGACGCCTCCAACCGCGACGATATCTTCTTCTTCACCGATCACGCGCAGGTCTACCGCGCGAAGCTCGACGACTTCGATACGACGAAGGCGGCGGCGCTCGGCGATTTCGTCGCCGCGAAGCTCTCCTTCGACGAGGACGAAAAACCGGTGCAGATGCTTCTCCTGCCCGAAAAGGACGCCGACGCCGACCGGCAGATCGCCTTCTTCTTTGAAAACGGCAAGGGCGCCCGCGTGCCCCTCTCCGCCTACGAGACCAAGAGCAACCGCCGCCGTCTGACCGGCGCGTTCTCCTCCGCCTCCCCGATCGCGGGCATCGTCGAGGTGAAGGACGGCACCGACGTTCTTCTGAAATCCGACGGCGACCGCGCGATCCTGATCGACGCGGAGCTCGTCCCGCAGATGAAGAACCGCGCCGCGCAGGGCAACGTTCTGTTCTCTCTGAAGAAGGGGCAGAAGGTGACCGAGGCGGTCGAAATTCCGAAAGAACAGCTCGAAGCGGTCAAACGCTTCCGCAAAAATAAACTCCCCTCCACGGGAAATACCGTAACCGGAAAGGAAAACTGAAATGGCAAAGAAAAACAATAACGGATTCAAGAGCAGATACTCGATGACGACCCGCATCATGGTCTGGATCCTCGCGATCCTGATGTTCGGCGGCACCGCCGTTTCTACTCTTATGTATTTCATTCACTGATCCGCAGGATCAAAGAAAGGCAGGGTATCGGTATGAAAACACTTTGGATTGTCAGTACGAAAAAGGTTCTCGAAAGCGTCGGCACGCCCGAAATGGGCAGAGCGCGCACCGTTCTGCAGTACGACGCGATGAAGCTGATCGTTTCGGTGCAGGGCGTTCTGAACCGGAAGGAACCGACGGTCTATCTTGACTGGGAACCGCAGGACCTCTTCTGGCTCGAATATATGACGAGGCCCGGAAAGTTCATGAACGGTTACGAGACCGCTCCGATCGACTCCTTCGACGCCTTCCTCGACGTTTTCGGGAAGACGGTAAAGGAGCTCGGCATCGTCGCGTGGGACCCCGCCGTTCCCGCAACGATGAACGCCGCGACGACGGTGTGCGGCGTGGAGGATCTTCTTCCGGTCCGCTATTCGGAGGACGGCATCCTTCCTTACGTTCTGAAAAAGACGGGCGCGGAGGTAAAGCTGAATCTCGTCGGGAAATTCACCGGAAACGGTATCATCCCGGACACCGACCGTCATTCCTCCGGCTCGAAGAAATGCGACGCCTATCTCTGGGCGCTTGAAAAGTATTTCGACCGCACGAACAGAAATATCCTGTTCTATACGGTCGACGGCATCAGCTGGAGCGATACCGAGCCGTACTATCCCGATCTCGGCAACGCCTTCGTCTATAACCACGACTACGCGATCGCGAAGCGCTGCTTCGTTTTCGACGTCTCCTCCTACGACGACGAAACGCCCTGCGACGATCCCGATCAGCCGCTCGGTACCGATTACCGCACGATGATCGAAATTTTCCGCCGTGCTTACGACAGAGTGGGCGGGAAGGAAATGATCACGGTCTGCGGCTTCAACCCGTGGCAGCTCAAATATACGACCCACGGAGGCAAGGGCAAGCACGGCGGCGTTGACGCCGAGTGGCGCTTCACCGAGGTGCTTTCCGCTTACAATATGATCAAGGACGCGGACGCCTACGGTTACTGCGGTATCGCGAACGCCTCTGTCTATACGAAATACCCGCTGAAGGAAAAGTATCACAATCCCCGTCCGAAGGACAAGCCCGCGTTCGATCCCGATACGACCTACGTCCTCTTCTACGTCGGCGACTACGACGCCGCCGCGTGGACGAACCGGTTCATCCCGCGCTGGTCGAAGGATCCCAAGCTCGGCAAGAACCCCCTGATGTGGTGCTTCAATATGAACCTTTCCGACCGCATCCCGCAGGCGTTCGACTTCATTTACGAGAACTTTACCGAAAACGATTATTTCGAGGCGGGCGACTCGGGAGCAGGGTACAACAACCCCCGTCTCCTGTATCCGCCGCGCGTCCACTCCGATCTCCCCTCGGGCGTTGACGTCTGGGTCGAACACAACAAGAAATATTTTGAAAAGTTCGACAATCACTGCATCGGCTTCATCATCGACGGTACGTCGCTGACCACCGAGCAGGAAATGAAGGACGTTGCCCGCTTCGCCGACGTCGGCGTCGGGTATCTCTCCCTCGGTCATAAGCTCCCGACGAAGGTCGTTGACGGAACGGTCTTCATTCCGCACACCTCGGATATCGGCGTCGAGCACGTCGATCCCGAAAAGGCGGCGGATACCGTCGTGAGCTGCATCAACCATTCTCCCGAGAACAAGAACTTCTATATCTTCCGCACCATCCTCGTTTCCCCCACCTCGCACGACGCGATCATCGAAAAGGTGAAGGAAAAGATGCCGGAAAGAAAGTTCTGCTTCGCCGATCCCTATACCTTCTTCCGTCTTGCGAAGGAAGCGAAAGAAAAGGACCTCATCTTCTGATCATAAACGAAAAAACGCCGGACAGAATCTGCCCGGCGTTTTTTGATTTCATTCGGTTTTATTCGGCGATGTCGTAATCCACAACGGGATATTCAATCGCTTCGGAAGTGGTCGCGTTGTATTTTTTGATCAGTTCTTCAAGCTTGACCGAATCCTTCAGAGGAAGATTGAGTTTGTAATTCCGATATTCGCCGCCGTCGTTTTTATGCTCGTAATCATCGGGTATGGACTGATAGTAAAAGTTCACCTGGCCGTAAGGTTCGTCAAGATCAAGGTCTTTCGCGGTGTCAAACAGGTTCAGGATCTCGGCAACGGTTTCGGGCGTGGTTCTTCCGTCGCTGTTTCCGCACCAAAGATTGACTTCTTCTGTCTTTTCCCCGTTCCTGAAATTCGGGATATAGCAGCTGAGATCAAAATAGCATTTGCTGAAATTGTTTATGAATTCCTCGGAGGCGACGAAGGCGGTGATCTCTTTCAGCTGTTCTCTCGTCTTTTCGGATATGAGAGACATCAGTTTTCCGTATGCCTGCGGCATGAACTGCTTCTCAACGGGAATCTCCACGTCGTAGGTATTGAAACCGGACCGGACACGTGCGATCACGTTGAAAGACCTGCCGCGGTACAAATAATTATGGGATTTGATGTAGGAACACCACTCGTTGAAATCGGCGGAGGCGATCTCAAACTTCATAATGTCGTAGACCTTCATCAGCTCTTCATCGGTCAGGCTTTCGTCAAATCTGCTGCTTGTGTAAACGTAGACGGCGTCAGGCAGATTGGAATACAGCTTCTTGTAATTCTCGTTCTCGGCAAGCGCGCTGACGACCATTTCCGCTTTTTCCGTATTCACGTATATACGGCGGGTTTTGGTTGTCGTACCGGTGCGGAAACGGAAGACGTACTGCGTATAGTCGGAAGACCTCTCTTCATAGTATTTATCAATAATAGAGGTGAAATATTGGTAATAACTGTTTCTTTGATATTGCTGGTAGATCGTTCCGTTGTTGTTTGCTTTCAGAACGTCAACGTTTTCCTTCAGCGCCTCGGTAACGATTTTGATGATCTCGGGATCGGTGATTTTGATTTCGTCGGACTGGTTCGTGTAATACTCTTCGAGGGTGATCAAACCGCCGTAATTATTGCTTTCGGGGCAGACCGAAACGGATCTGACGTCGTTTGCGTCCGGCACAAAATTGATCTGATTCTGATAGACGAGATACATTCCGCCGAGCATCACGCCGCAGAGAGCGAGGACGATCAGATAACCGGGGAGAGCTTTCAGGACGTTTTTCCACTTCTTCGTGGAGATCAGCTCGTAGAGGCAGTAGAGAACGAGGGCAACGATGAAGAAGATCACGTAGCCGAAATCATCGAGCCCGTAGCCGCGCATCAGATCGTTGAAGATCGAGCTGAGGATCAGCGAGCAGAAAACGGCGGTCAAAGCGATACGGAAGACAGCCTGCACCTTCCGGTTGGGCGCCGACTGCGTCGCGGTCTCGGATTTGCGGAAGCAGAACAGGACAACGCCGAGCACGAGGGCAAGGACACCGATGACGCCGGTATAAAGAAGAGCTTTCCACGAATAGAAGATCGCTTCGGGCGAGTTGAAGCCGATGACGGAGGTGAACATAGAGACGATCGTGGCGGTCACGATATTATTCGAGGTCGTGACGTATTCCAGTATTTTTCCGTCCGGTACGATCGGGAGGAAGGAAGAAACGGCATCCGTCAGGATGGTGAAGAGAATGGTCGGCGCAAACATGATCAGCAGTGCGATGACCACGTTGGAAAACGCGGTTCCCGTCACCGTCATCGCAAGCAGGGTCACGGCGGCGACGTAGAGAGAACATACAGATACCGTGAGGGCAAGCATAAAGTAGTTTGCGGTCAGCGGGATAAAGAAATCACCGAGAATCCATTGCGCGACGAGGGAAAGCAGGGTGGAGCCGAACGCAAGAATAACGATCCACGCCATGATCGCCGCGAAATAGCTGAAATACAGACAGACGCGGGTATAGGGAACCGAATGGTAGAAGTCCGAGGTATTGCGCTTGTTCAGAAAGCTGAAGAGCATCAGCGTCATGATCGGCGCGGCTAACAGATATACGCCGACGACGAGCGGATGGAATTCAAAGGGGGTCGTCGTGCGTTTCACGTCGTTGTTTTCTGTCGGAGTGACCCACTCGTCCTGAAAGCTGCGGGAGGTCGCGTAGTCGATCGCGTTCGAGACCGGGACGAGGATCGCTTCGAGCGAGAGGATGATCAGGATCACGATGGCGAAGGTGCGGAGCTGACGCATTCCTTCGAGGAAGAGCCTGAAATCAAAGGGCCGCTTGTGTGTGTTCCGGGAAGCGGGGGTGAAATGAATGTTTTCGTTCGTCATTTTCTGTCTCCTCTCAGTCGATCTGGAAGCTGTAGCCGAGGGCTTCCATTTCGTAGGTGAAGATCTCTTCGAGCGTCAGGGGCAGCACGTCGAGGATGATCGGGTTCATCGCGCGGAGCTTTTCCACCGTTTCTTCTCTCGTGCCCTTGACGATCATATTGGAGACCGAGCCGTGCTTGACGAAGTGCTGGATTTCGATGCCCTCGAACTTGGCACGGTCGTATTCGTAGGGGAATGCGATCTGAATCTTGAACTGTGCCGTTTTCAGATTCTCCACGTCGCTTTCGAGGACGAGACCGCCGCGGTGAAGCAGGGCAAGCTGATCGCAGGTGTCCTCCAGCTCGCGGAGCGAATGGGAGGTAATGATCGCCGAGGCGTGGCGCTCGATGACGTCATCGCAGATCAGTTTTTTGACGTAGTTGCGCATGACCGGGTCGAGCCCGTCGAACGTCTCGTCAAAGAAGATGTAATCGGGGCGGCAGGAGAGGGCAAGGATGGTCGCCGCCTGACGCTTCATGCCTTTGGAAAAGGTGTTGATCGACTTTTTCGGGTCGAGATTGAAATTGGCGGTCAGTTCCTTAAATCTTTCCGCCGAAAAATTCGGGTAAAAGGCTTTGTACATATCCGCCATACGGTTCATCGAGGCGTTGTTGAGGAAAAACAGCTCGTCGGGAACGTAGGCGATGCGCTGCTTGAGCGCCGGGTTTTCCCAGATCGGTGCGTCGTCGATCGTGACGGTACCGGCATCCTGCTTGTAAACGCCGGTGATGATCCTTAAAAAGGTCGACTTTCCTGCGCCGTTGGAGCCGACCATACCGTAGATACAGCCGTCCTGAATGGTGCAGGTGATATCGTCGAGGGCGGTGAAATCACCGAATTTTTTTGTCAGATGTTCTGCTTTTATCATGGAATTACCTCATTAGAAATGACTTTGATAGGCTTTGTTGACGTATTCGATCAGTTCTTCGCGGGGGATGCCCGATCCGGCGAGCAGACGCAGCAGGGAAAGGAACTCGTCGAGCTTTTCGCGGTTTTTATCGGAGATGATCTGCGCGGCGTTCCCGCAGACGACGTTTCCTTTTCCGGGGACCGAGCGGATGATGCCGCGGGTCGAAAGATCGGCAAACGCCTTCTGAATCGTGTTGGGGTTGACCGAAAGGTCCATCGAAAGCGAACGCACCGAGGGGATCAGGTCGCCTTCCTTCAAAAGGCCGCTTTGGATAAACGCTTCGCATTGCTCAATGAGCTGTTCGTAGATCGGTTTTCGTGACAGAGGATCAATCTGAAACATGGATTCTCCTTTCTTGGTGTACTATCATAACTGGTACACACATAACATAGCACACGGAATGGCGTTTGTCAACGGTTTTTTTGAAAATTCATAAAAAAGTAATATTCCGGTCGTTCCGCACATAATCATAAGCAAGCTGACAAACGAATCTTACGGAGGAACGATATGACGAATCAACTGATCTATGACGATATCGCGCGGCGGACCGGCGGGGATATCTATATCGGGGTCGTGGGTCCGGTCCGTACCGGAAAATCGACCTTCATCAAACGGTTTATGGAAGAGCTCGTGCTTCCGAATATGGCTGAGGGCAGCGGGAGAGACCGTGCCCGTGACGAGATGCCGCAGGCGGCGGGCGGGAAGACGGTGATGACGACCGAGCCCAAGTTCATCCCCGAGGAAGCGGCAAAGGTGGTGCTCGGTTCGGGCGGGGAAATGCGCGTCCGGATGGTTGACTGCGTCGGCTTTATGATCCCCGAGGCGCTCGGGGCATCGGGCGAGGACGGACCCCGCATGGTGCATACTCCGTGGTCGAAGGAGCCGATCCCGTTCGGGGAGGCGGCGGAGATCGGGACGAGAAAGGTCATTTCCGAGCATTCGACGATCGGAATCCTGATGACGACCGACGGAACGATCGGGGAGATCCCGCGTTCCTCCTACGAGGCGGCGGAAAAGAAGACGGCAGCCGAGCTGAAGGCGATGCGCAAGCCGTTTGCCGTCGTGCTGAACTCTAAGGACCCCGGCAGACCCGAGAGCATCGCGCTTGCCGAAAAGCTCGAAACGGAATACGGCGCACCGGTCGCTCTCGTGAACTGTCTCGAGCTGAACGGGGAGGACATTTCCTCCATTCTCGAAATGATCCTGATGCAGTTTCCGGTCACCGAAATCGGCGTGAATTTCCCGCGCTGGACCGACGCCGTTCCCGATACCCATCCGCTGAAAAAGTCGCTGCGGGAGGATCTGATGAAGTGTGCCGCCTCGGTCGGTCGGGTCGGAAACGTGAAGGAAGCCTTTTCCTCTCTTTCCGAAAACGAGAACGTCTCCTCCGTGCGCCTCTCCCGTCTCGATCTCGGCACCGGGGAAGCGACGGTCGATTGTGAGCTGAAGGACGATCTCTATTACCGCGTTGTCAGCGAAATGACCGGCTTCGAGATCGCGAGCGACGCATCGCTGATCTCCCTTCTGCGGGAATACGCGGAGAAGAAATCCCGCCTTGACCGTCTTTCCGAAGCGCTCGACGAGGTGGAAAGGAACGGGTACGGCATCGTGACGCCGGAGGAGAAGGAGCTGAAATTGGAGGAGCCCGAGATCATCCGCCACGCAGGGGCGTACGGGGTCAGGCTGAAGGCGAGCGGACCTTCGATCCATCTGATCCGCGCAGATATCGAGACCGAGATCAGCCCCGTGGTCGGGACCGAAGCGCAGAGCGAGGAGCTCGTGCGTTACCTCCTTCACGAATTCGACGAGGATCCGGCAAAGCTCTGGGAATCCAATATCTTCGGCAAATCCCTGCACGATCTGATCACGGAGGGACTGCACACCAAGCTTGCCCATATGCCCGCAGAGGCAAGGGCAAGACTGAGCGAGACGCTGACCAAGGTCATCAACGAGGGCAGCGGCGGTCTCATCTGCATCATCCTCTGACGGGGGTGACGGTATGACCGAGCGCTGCGGAACGCTGAACGGATTACGCGACAAGGAAGTGATCAATACCGAAAACGGGAGCAGGATGGGTTACGTCTGCGACGTGGAGGTCGATCTCGCGGCGGGAAAGCTGACGGCGATCCTCGTTCCCGGGGAGGGTGGCGGATTCTTTTCCAAGCCGAGAGATATCCGTATCCCGTGGGAAAAGATCGTACGGATCGGGGAGGACACCGTCCTCGTTTCCTGTCTTTCCCTCACGGAGGGAAACTGAAAAGCGGGGCACCGTTCTTCCTTCGGGGAGCGGTGCCTCTTTTCGTTGACAAAAGGGGAAAGAGATGGTATAATAGCGGTAAGAAAACGGACGGAACGGATCGGTATGGAACCTTATTATTATTCGGGAATGACGAAAGAGGAAAAAGTCGTTTATAAGACGATATACCGGGAGATCGCGGCGGGGAAGAATACCTTCTCCGTGCCCGCGCTCACGCTGAAGGATATTTCCTCGGTCTACGACAGATTCCGTCTTGACCATCCCGTGATCGTCGGGCTCGATTCCTTCTCGGTCAGCCGGTATCCCGGCGCAGACAGCATGACGTTTTTGAGGAGCACGCGGTTCGACGCTAAGAAGATGAAAAGCGTGCAGGACGCCGTGACCGCAAGGCTGAACAAGATCGTCGGCGGATTCCGGTTCGACGGCTTTCCCGCCGGGAGGGACCGCGCCGCCGTTGAATACGCGCACTCGTTTATTCTGACGAACGTGAAATACGATAAGCTCGAAAAGCTCTACGCGCACGAGATAAGCGGTCCGCTCTGCCACGGTATCGGCGTCTGCGAGGGGATCTCCAAGGCGGTGCAGGCGATCCTGACCCTGCTTGAGGTCCCGTGCACGACCGTGATCGCTCCCTCCGTCTTTCACGAAAATCAGAACCACGCGTGGAATATCGTATGGGTGAACGGAAAGCCGCTGCACCTTGACGCGACCTTTGATCTTTCCGATACCGAACGGACCGGAAAAAAGTCGAAACGGTGGTTCCTTCTTCCGGACGAACGCATTTATACCGACCACGGGAAGCCGATCTATCCGGTGCCCGGATGTATTTCATAAAGAAAAGCGGTTTTTTCCGAAAAAGGTTGCGTTTTTCTTCTTTTTGTAGTATAATAAATAAAATTTGTTTATCTGAAAGGATGTTTCAACATGGAAAACAAGATTCTTGCCACCGTCTGCGGCAGAGCGATCACCGAAAGCGATATCGACGCCGCGATCGCCGATATGGGCTCCCGTGCGGCGCAGTACAACAATCCGCAGGGAAGAGCCGCTCTTCTTGAGCAGCTCATCAACAAGCGCCTTCTGCTTGCCGACGCCGCCTCCAATCTCTACGAGAGAGACGCCGAGTTCAAGGCGGAGCTCGCGAGACTGAAGGAAGACCTTCTCGTCAATTACGCCGTCAAGAAGGCGGTCGAGAACGTGAAGATCACCGACGACGAGGTGAAGAAATTCTTTGACGACAATACCGCGATGTTCGGCGGTCAGGAAACGGTAGGCGCTTCTCATATCCTCGTTGATTCCGAGGAAAAGGCGAACGAGATCCTCGCGAAGATCCGCGCAGGAGAGATCTCCTTCGAGGACGCCGCGAAGACCGAATCCTCCTGCCCGTCCGGGGAAAGAGGCGGCGATCTCGGTTCCTTCGGCAGAGGACAGATGGTCCCCGAATTTGAGGAAGCCTGCTTCGCGATGCAGATCGGCGAGATCTCCGAGCCGGTCAAGACCCAGTTCGGCTGGCACATCATCCGTCTGAATACCAGAGCGGAGGCACAGCCCGCGAAGTTTGAGGATATTGCCGATCAGCTCAAGGAAAAGCTCCTCGTGGACAAGCAGCAGGAAGCCTTCCAGCACAAGGTCAATCAGCTTCGCATCCAGTTCCCGGTCGACCGCGCATAAAAGGAAGTGTTCGGCTTGTATTTACAGGCAAATTATCATACGCACACCGTCCGCTGTCATCACGCGTCGGGGACCGAACGGGAATATATCGAAAAGGCGATCTCCTGCGGGATGAAGACCCTCGGTTTTTCCGATCATTCCCCCTATCTGTTCGACGGTGATTATTATTCCGGCTTCCGCGTCCGTCTTTCGGACGTCGACGATTATTTCGATACCCTGACGGCGCTGAAAAAAGAGTACGCCGGAACGATCGATATCCATATCGGCTTCGAGGCGGAATACTATCCGAAGCTGTTCGGCAGACTGATCGGCTTTCTGAAGGATTATCCGGTGGAATACCTCATCATGGGACAGCATTTTCTCGGAAACGAGACCGACGCTCCCTATTGCCCCCGTCCCACCGAGGACGAAAAGCTTCTGGAAGCCTTCGTGAACCAGACTACCGAGGGAATGGAGACCGGGAGGTTCACCTATTTCGCACACCCGGACGTTCTGAACTGGGTCGGCGATGAAGAGACCTACCGAAAATATATGACGCCGCTCTGCGAAAACGCGAAGCGCCTCGGCGTGCCGCTTGAATTCAATTTCCTCGGCTTCGTCGAACACCGTCACTATCCGAGAGAACTGTTCTTCCGGATCGCCGGGGAAGTCGGAAACGACGTGATCTTCGGCTGCGACGCGCACTCTCCCGACGCAATTTACCGTCAGCAGCTTTACGAGGATGCTGTGATATATCTTGATCGCCTCGGCATCACTCCAATCCCATCCGTCACGCTCCGCAGCCCCGTCTGACCTGCGCCCCGTTATGCGGCATACTGCCGTGATACTCTGAAAAATTCATAAAAATAAATATACGGAGGATACTCATCATGGATCTTGGACTGAAAGATAAAGTTGTTATCGTTACCGGAGGCGGCGGCGCCATCGGCTCCGCGATCGCCGAGTGCTTCGCGGCAGAAGGCGCGAAGGTCGTCGTTACCGGACGTACCATCGCGACCCTGCAGAAGACCTGCGACGCCATCGCCGCGAAGGGCGGCGTCTGCGCTCCCGTCGTCTGCGACGTTACGAATAAGGAAAGCTGCGAGAATATGATCAACGAGGTCGTCGGCCTCTTCGGCTCGGTAGACGTTCTCGTCAACAACGCAGGCATCAACGGCGGACCCGAATACAGAAAGAAGACCCACGAGTACGACGACGGTCTGTGGGACAGGATCCTTGCCTGTGACCTCAACGGCGTCTACTTCTGCTCCAAGTACGCGATCAGACAGATGCTGAAGCAGGGCACCAAGTGCAATATCATCAACATTTCCTCCATCGCAGGCTATCAGCCCCTTCGCCTTCAGGTCGGCTTCACCGCCGCAAAGGCAGCCGTCATCAATATGTCCAAGGCAATGGCGCTCGAATACGCGCAGGACAACATCCGCGTCAACGTGATCTGCCCCGGCTCCATCATGTTCGAGGGCACGAAGAAGCTCTTCTACGCAAACGCCGAGACCGCCGAGAAGATGATGAACGCGATCCCGATGCATCATCCGGGCGATCCCTCCGATATCGGCGGCGCAGCCTGCTTCCTCGCTTCCGAGAACTATTCAGGCTACACCACCGGTGAGGTCTTTATCATCGACGGCGGCTGGACCTCCTCCATCCGTACCTTCTGATCGGAAAAAAATAAACGGTCTGCGGACGGCATACGCTTCCTGCTCCTACGGGCAGCGGGCGTCTGCCGTCCGTTTTCGCCGTTTCCGACCGTTTTTCACGATATTCATATTTTGTTCACCAAAATCGTTTTCGTATCGTTTATAATGAGAGCATGAAATACGGAAACACGACATTGAAACACGGTCTGCTTCTCGCCCCTCTCGCGGGTGTGACGGACCGTTCCTATCGCTCCTCCTGCTTCGCGCAGGGCGCGGAGCTTTGCTTTACCGAAATGGTATCCGCAAAGGGCGTCTGCTATCGCGACGAAACGACGGTCCTCCTTGCGGATACGACGAAGGAAGCCGGTCCCTGCGCGATCCAGATCTTCGGCTCCGAGCCCGCCGTGATGGCAGAGGCTGCTTCTTTTCTCTGCGAACTCTATCATCCTGTCGGGATCGATATCAATATGGGCTGCCCGATGAAAAAGATCGTCTCGAACGGAGACGGTTCTGCGCTGATGAAGGACCCTCCGCGTGCCGCGGGGATCGTCGAAGCGGTCAGAAAAGCGGTCCCGCTTCCGCTCTCGGTGAAATTCCGTACCGGATGGGACGCGGGCAGCGTGAACGCCGTCGAATTTGCGAAACGGCTTGCCGACGCCGGAGCAGATATGCTTACGATCCACGGCAGGACGCGGGAGCAGATCTACGCCGATCCCGTCGATTACCGGACGATCGAGGCGGTCAGAAACGCGGTCCCCGGCGTGACGCTGATCGGAAACGGCGGCGTCGTCGACCGGGAAAGCGCAAAAAGGATGCTTGAGACCGGCGTGGACGGTCTGATGATCGCGCGCGGCTCCATGGGAAACCCGTGGCTGTTTGCGGATCTTCACGCGATGGCGGAGGGGAAGGAATACCGCACTCCTCCGGCGTCGGAGCGTCTTGCGGCAGCGTTGAATCAGTTTGAGGAAATGATTGCCGATAAGGGCGAATATTACGCGGTCAGAGAAGGCAGAAGACAAATCGGTTATTATCTGAAGGGTCTTCGCGGCGCCTCCGACGGGCGCGAGGTACTGAACCGTGCGTCCGACCCGGACGAGATCCGCCGTGTGATCGCGGCGGTTGCGGAAGCAAATATCTGAGAAAGGAGAAACGGTATGCGTGAAATCAGCGAAGAAACCCTGATCGAACGGGCAAAAAAAGGCAGCGAAACCGCGTTTGCTTCGCTGATGGAAAAATACGAGACGCAGGTCTATCACGTCGCGTATGCCGTTTTACAGAACCGTGAGGACGCCGAGGACGCCTCACAGGAGACCTTCCTCAAGGTATGGAAGACGCTCACGTTTTTCCGGGGAGAATCCCGGTTTTCCACATGGCTGTTCCGCGTGGCGAAGAATACGGCGCTCGATTACGCCGCTTATCGCAGCCGCAGGGAGGCGCTCTCCCTGAACCGCACCGATCCCGAGACCGGGGAGGAAAGCGAGACCGAGCTCGCCGATACCGACGTTTATTCGATCCCGGAGGACGCGGTGATGACTTCGGAAACGGTCAGAGAGGTCCGGGAAGCGATGGCGCTCCTATCCCCCGAGCACCGTCTGATCCTGACGCTGCGGGAATTCGATTCTCTTTCCTATCAGGAGATCGGGGAAAGGCTCGGGCTGGATATCGGCACGGTCAAGAGCCGGATCAGCCGCGCAAAAAATAATTTCAAAAAAATTCTTACGGAACGGAACTTTTTGAATTCCGCGCCGTCTAATGGGGCAGAAAAGAAATGCGAGTCTTTTTCTTACGAAGGGAGTGATCCGGGTGACCTGTAATGAAGTCAGACAACTGGCCGATGAATGGGTCCACGGCGAACTGGATGAGAACCGCCGCCGTGCGGTCGGGGAGCACCTCTGCTCGTGCGCGGATTGCGACGCCGCGCTCCGGGCTGAAAAGTCTCTTTCCGTACTGCTCGGATCCTCTTCTCCGAAACCCTCGGGCTCGGTTTCTTCTTCCGTCCTTTCCGCGATCCGGAAGGAAAAACAGAAAGCGGCACGCGAAAAAATGCGTACCTTTACGAAATACGCGTCGGTCGCGGCGATGCTCGTTCTCGTGATCGGGATCACCTCGGCGCTCGTATATACCGGCGTTTTCCGCCGCTACGGCGGAATGACCGACGATCCGGTTTCCACACCCGGCGTAGGGCAGACGCCGGGACCGGATGCACCCGAAATGCAGGGAAGCGTGAAGCGTTTCCTTTCGGGTTATCCCGGAACCGAAGCGGTTGTGATCGGTGAAAGACCCGACACGTCGGATCTGCCCGGCATACAAAGCAAAGAATTGGAAGAAATCACGGTTTATCTTGTGGCAGCAGAGCAAAAGGAAGCCTTTTTATCGCTTTGCGGCGAGAACGGGATCGGCGTGTCCGAGGCAGACGGCGCGCTTACGGTTCCGGAGGATGCCGAACGGTATCTCAGCGGGCTGGCTCCTGCTGCCGGCGATCTCGTCGTTTTTCTGATAACCGGATAACTTCTATTTCCAACGGAACCGTTCCGTAATGAACGGTTCCGTTTTTTTATTCCCGAAGCAGAATTTGTCAAATTGAAATTCTCTTTTCTGCGGATACTATTCTTACCGGGCGACCGGAATACGAAACGGAAAGGAAAAACGTTGTGATAAAAAAATGGTATTTATTGCTTGCGGCGGTGCTGACGATATGCGGTTCCGTGCTGTCTGCCGTCTCTGCCGCGGGAAACTGTCAATGGTATTTCAGAACCGGGGTCGGCGGCGTACGTCCCGTGATCGCGCCCGAATTTGCGTTTGCGGATAACGGGCGGGCGATATGGCTCGGGCAGGATCCCGGGGACAAGGTGATCTATCTGACCTTTGACGCCGGGTACGAGAACGGAAACGTGGCGAAAATCCTGGACGTTCTGAAAAAGCACGATGCCGAGGGCGCTTTTTTTATTCTGGAGCAGCTTGCGAAGGCGGAGCCCGGGCTCGTTCGCAGAATGAAGGACGAGGGACATCTCGTCTGCAATCACACGGCGACCCACCCCGACGTCTCGCAAATGAAAAGCGCGGGGGCTCTCCGGAAGGAATTATGCCGTCTTGAGGATGCCGTCAGGGAGGTGACCGGGGAAGACCCCGATCCCTTTTTCCGCCCGCCGCAGGGCGCTTTTACCGCAGATTCGCTTGCTTATGCGGCGCAATGCGGATACCGGACGGTTCTGTGGAGCTACGCCTACGCCGACTGGGACAACGCAAGACAGCCCGATCCGCAGAAGGCGATCGACAGGATCCTGGACCATACGCACAACGGTATGGTGCTGCTGCTTCATCCGACTTCCTCGACAAACGCCGCGATCCTTGACCGGCTTCTGACAGAATGGGAAGCGCGCGGGTATCGCTTCGGTTCGCTCTATGAGTTTTGCTGAACGCGCCCTGCTTCTGCTTCTCCTTCCGGTCCTCGCCGTTTCGGGCAGTCAGCCGAGGGACGCGGTGCGACGAGCGGATACGGGGGAGGAGAAGCTGATCGCGCTGACCTTTGACGACGGTCCCGATCCGGACGGTACCGGCGCGATCCTCGACGTTCTCGCGGAATACGGCGTGCGGGCAACCTTTTTCGTGATCGGTGAAAAGGCGGAAAAAA
This sequence comes from Lachnospiraceae bacterium, assembly GCA_024404495.1. Classification (GTDB taxonomy): domain Bacteria; phylum Bacillota; class Clostridia; order Oscillospirales; family CAG-272; genus CAKRZE01. Next base: position 36,000 of record JAKSPT010000003.1, on the reverse strand, counting down.
GCCCTGATCTGCTGATCAGGGCTGTCGGCGAAGGACACGAGATCGGGAACCACACGTATTCCCATCTGAACGGAAAAAAGACGAACGAAAAGCGTTATCTTGCCGACGTGAAAAAGAACGGCGCGCTGCTTTCGGGCATTCTCGGATATGAAACCGTTCTGTTCCGTCCGCCGGGCGGGAATCTGAGCGCGGAGAACGGAAAGGCAATCGGGGAGGCGGGCTGCGTCACGGTTCTGTGGTCGGTGGATACCGAGGACTGGAAGGGGATCGCGGCGGATAAGATCGTTTCCGCCGTCCTCGGTCACGTCCGCGGCGGGGATATCGTTCTGATGCACGACTGTATTTACGGGAAAGGGCATACCGCCGAGGCGCTGAAAACCGTGCTGCCCGCGCTGATCGCGGAGGGATACCGGTTCGTGACGGTGAGTGAGCTGCTCTCTGCCGACGTGAACCGGACCGCGGCTCAGTAAAGGTTCTCTCCGTCCGAACGGAAGACGATCGTCCCGTCAAGATCGGTGCGCGAAACCTTACAGCCCGCGCTGTTCAGCCTTTCGAGGACCTCTTCGTTCGGATGACCGTATTCGTTTGCGGCTCCGCAGGAAATGACGGCGTACGCCGGGGAAACGCGTTCCAGAAAAGCTTCCGAGGTGGAGGACGAAGAACCGTGGTGTCCGGTTTTCAGGACGTCGCTGTTCATAAGCAGAGGGAAATCGGAGAGAAGACGTTTCTCCCCCTCCGCCTCGACGTCTCCGGTGTAAAGAAGGACCGTATTGCCGTACTGCACGCGATAGACGGCGCAGTCGTTGTTGTCTCCCGTCTCTGTGACCGGGAGCATGACCGTGATATTGAGGTCACCGCAGACGAAGATCTCTCCGTTTTCCGGAAGGGACAGCTTCAGATCCCGGTCGTTCACGGCGCGGAGAAGCTTTTCCGCGGTGACGGAATCGTCGGGATAACGGTTGATCACGATGCGGGAGACGCCGAAATCACGGATCAGAAGGTCGGCACCTCCGATATGATCCTCGTGCCCGTGGGAAAGGAACAGCGTGTCGATCTTCTTCACGCCGAGCTCTTTCAGGTATGCCGCGAGAAGCTTTTCGCTTTCGTTGCTCCCCGCGTCGATCATGAGGTATTTCCCGTCCGGGGTACGGATCAGCGAAGCATCTGCCTGCCCGACGTCGAAAAACCACACGGTCATTTCCTTATCCGTGCCGACCGTTTCCGCCTGTCCGGCGGGGTAGGTGACCCGGCGCAGATGGCTTTTTCCGAAGATCAGCGGATAGAGGATCCCGAAAAGGATCGCTGCGGCGATCGGGATCAGGGCAAGCGTGCGTGCGATCCGCAGGTTCTTTTTTCTGTCCTTCTTCACGTTCTGCTCCTTACGGTTTACGGAAAAAGGCTGCCGTGCGACAGCCTTTTTTACGTTCAATAAATGCCGTTGTATTCCGCGAATTTGCGGTTTCTTCTCATCTTCACGAACTGATCGATAATCAGCGCCGCGCCGAAGCAGACGATGCCGGCGAGCGAAATGATCCTGCCCTTGGCGTAGCAGTCGGGGTAATAGACGAGCCTGACCTCGTGCTCACCGGGGGTGATATCGAAGCTGAGGAGGGAATAGAGCGCCTTTTCGGTTTCCACGCGGTTCCCGTCGACGGTGACGATCCAGCCCTCGTCGTAGGGGATGGTGGTGAAGAAGGTATCGGCGTATGCGGGAACGCTGACCGTGCCGGAAATGTCGGTATCTTCAAAGGACGTGATGTTCCAGTTGCCCTCGCCGAGTGCTCCGAACGCCTCCTTGTATACCTCGTTGTCGAGCGTGAAGAAGAAATCGACGTTGTTGCGGAGGTAGAAATCCTCTTCCTTGTAGGTGAGAACGACCTCGAAATCGGTTTCCTCCGGGAAAACGCCGAGGGAAACGATACGGTTTGTTTCGTTGCCGAAATAGGTGCCGGACGCGCTTCCGTCGATCGTGAGGCTGACCTCGCGCGGCCAGTTGGAGGGGAAGTAAGCGAAGATCTCGGTATTCGCTTCTGCGTGGAGGGTGAACGCGAGCTTTGCCTTCTTGCCGGTTTCGATGGGCGAGTATTTGGTGTGACCCGAGGTGTAGCCCTCGTCGAGATTGGTCGCTTTCTTTTCGTAGGATACCGGGACGAACAGTCTGACCGTTTCCTCTCTTCCGAGCATTCCGGTCACGATCTCGTTCATACGCTCAAAGGGCGTATAGATCTCGCTCGGCTCCACGTCGAGAACGTCGTCGTTCACGGCGTACCCGAGGGAAAGCGCGTAGGGATTGTAATAAACGTAGTAGCCGTTATCCTCGTCGGTGGTCATCAGCTCGTATACACCGGTGTTCATCACGTCCTCGGAAATGACGTATTTCAGATCGAAGATCGCGTCGGAGACCGGGGTCCCGCCGAGGTATTTGGACCAGTGGGATTTGGAGGCGTAGCCGAACTGATTGAGAAGCTTGACAACCGAAGCGTTCAGCGTCGAAGTGGAATTGGAGATGCCGTGGAAATGGAGCGCCATACTGTCGTTCGTTTTGCGGTGGATATTCTTTTCCATCCGGTAGAACGGGGAGGTGTCCTGCTCCTGCACGTAGTCGACGAGGGGCGTCATCTTTTCCATAAACGAGTTGTAGGAGACGCGGGAGGATATGACGACATCCTTGTCAAGCGAGATCGTATCGAACAGACCGGATGTGAACAGCTCCACGCATACGGCGACGAGGATCAGCACCGAGGAGACTTTCCCGAGGTACCCGCGGCATTCGGCGTGAATGAGAACGAGGTACGCCACAAGGCAGGCGGCGGAGAACCAGATGGTCTTGATATCGTCGATATACTTGTAATCCTGCTTCTGTATGACCATCAGCAGCAGGCCGAGCATCATCGTGTCGACGATAACGTATTTGAATTCCAGCTTCTTTGCCTTATCAAGCGCCTTGAACGACATCACGAGCACGAGGAAAATGAACATGAAGCTGTAACGGTAGTTCAGCCAGTTCGGACGCTGGAAGCCGTGCCATACGAGGTCGACCGCATAACAGTCGAAGGAGAAGAGGAAGATGAGGAGCAGGAAGCCGCCGAGGATCTTTTCTCTTGCCCGGATCTTCGGCGCGAGGAAGTAGATCGGGAGCAGCATCAGGGCGAGCGTGCTGCAGTAGATGAAGGGGAAGCCCTCGGGTCTTACGGTATCGTAGGACCCGGGGAAGAATTTGGAGCAGAAATCAAGCAGATCGAAATTCTGCTGGAATTTGTAGGAGGGGGTGGAGAAGGTGTTTTTGCCGAACTGCAGGGAGGTGTAGGCAGGGAGAACGATGATCGCCGAGATCATAATCGCGATCAGCGAGTAGACCGCGATCCTTCCGAGGGACTTCCAGAAGTGGTTGTCCTCCATATAGAAGTTGTTTTCGTATTTGACGTTATGGGCGAAATACCAATAGAAGAAATAGAGCGCAACGTAGATGCAGACCATATAGCCGATGTAGAAGCTCGTGAGCAGCGACATCGCTACCGTGACGACGAAGAGACCGAATTCTCCTTTTTTGATCAGTTTTTCGATCCCGAGGGAAACGAGAGGCAGCAGGATGAGGCAGTCCACCCACATCGTGTTATGACCGTAGGCGATCATATAGCCGGAAAGCGCGTAGCAGGTGGAGAAGATCAGAACGTTCGTCTTTTTGCCCGTTTCAAGCCGGTGGAGGTAATACGCCATCGAGAGACCGAGGCAGCCGACCTTGAGCAGCATGATGAGGAGCAGGCATTCGGTGATATGGTTCTCGGGGAAGAGCGCCATCAGGAAGGAGAAGGGGGAAGCGAGGTAATACGCGTATATCCCCATGAATTCTCCGCCGAGGGAGCGGTTCCAGGTATAGAGGAAGCTGCCGCCGTTCAGGACCTTGTCTCTCAGCTCCTCAAAGAAATAAACGTACTGACCGTTCAGGTCAAGGACGAGGACCGAGCTGTCGCCGAACGGATAGGTCTCCATAAAGATGAAGATCAGCCACATGATCGCGACGGGGATCAGGAACGCGAAGAACAGATATCCGCAGTCAAAGGTACCGATCGGTGATCGGAATGATTTGTTTTTCGTTTTCAAGATGTTCAGTTACCGCCTTTCGGTTGCAGGACAGATTTGATGTTTTTTTCAAGCTTGACACGGGGGACCGTGATATCCCTGCCGCAGCGCGGACACTTCACGCGCACGTCGGAGCCGACGCGAAGCACGGTCAGCGCCGTCTCCCCGCAGGGATGCGGCTTTTTCATCACGAGCGTATCACCGACCGCGAAGGTTATGATCTTCAAACGGATCCCGCCTTTTTTTCATAATTATAATTATTATATCATAGTCGGTTGAAAAACGCAAGAGCTGCGGGAACGAAAGCGAAAAATTTACTTTTTCGGATCTTTCCTTGACGTATCCCGACTTGCAAAGCAAAAATAACAACAAATATTTACAATTTTCTTTTGACTATTCGATATTTCTGTGATATAATACATTGATAAAATGCGGAGTAATGCCGAAATTCGGAGGTGCTCCGGAAAACGCGGGAAAAGGGGAAAAGGAAATGATCATTCTCGGAATAGACCCGGGTCTTGCCATCGTCGGTTACGGCGTGATCGAATACGAGAAAAACCGCTTCCGCACCCTTTCCTACGGCGCCATCACCACTCCCGCGCATACGCCGGTCGAAGAGCGCCTGATGAAGATCTATTCCGAAATGGGCGAGCTGATCGATATGTACCACCCCGAGGAGATGGCGATCGAGGAGCTGTTCTTCAATACCAACGCGACGACGGGCATTCCGGTTGCCGAGGCGCGCGGCGTGATCCTCCTTTCCGCGAAGCAGAAGGGGCTTGCCTGCTACGAATACACGCCTCTTCAGGTCAAGTCCTCGGTCGTCGGCTACGGCAAGGCGGAAAAGGCGCAGGTCATCATGATGGTAAGGACGATACTGAATCTCAAAACCGCGCCGAAGCTCGACGATACCGCCGACGCGCTTGCGATCGCGATCTGCCACGCGCATACCGGCGGGTCGAGGATGAAGGAATTTTTCAATCTCAAATAAGATAAAGGAAGCACGGATATGTATTACTATATTTCGGGTACGCTGACCTATACCGATCCGACCTTTGCCGTTATCGACGCGGGCGGCGTCGGCTATAAGCTGTTTATCACGGGCACGACGCTCGGCAAGCTCGCTTCCGCAACGGGGCAGAAGGTAAAGCTTTTCACCTATCTTTCCGTCAGGGAGGACGCGCTCGAGCTTTACGGTTTTTATACCGAAGAGGAGCTCTCCTGCTTCAAGCTGCTGATCTCGGTTTCGGGCGTCGGCGCGAAATCCGCCGTTTCCATTCTTTCGCTGTATTCCCCCGAGCGGTTTGCTCTTGCCGTGACGACCGGCGACGCGAAGGCGCTTTCCAAGGCGAGCGGTATCGGCGCGAAAACGGCGGCACGCATCGTTTTGGAGCTGAAGGACAAGATGAAAAAGGAGATCGAGGTCACCGAGGACGTTTTCCGTGACGATACCCCCGTCGGCTCCGATTCGCTTTCCGAGGCGAGAAGCGCGCTTCTTCTGCTCGGATATTCCTCGGCGGAAGCCGCGAACGCGCTGAAGGGCGTATCTCCCTCGCTTTCCGTGGAGGACGCGATCAAGGCGGCGCTCAAAAAACTGATGAAGCAGTGATCCCGCAATCCATACGACATCCGAAACGAAAGGAACCGCCGAAATGGACGAAAAAGAATTTGAAGAAGAATACGATTTTGAAAACAGGATCGTGACCTCCTCCTATTCCGAGGAGGACAGCGAGATCGAGGGGAGCCTACGCCCCCGCACACTCACCGAATATATCGGACAGAAAAAAGCGAAGGAAAATCTGAAGATCTACATCGACGCCGCGAAGCTGCGCGGGGAAACGCTCGATCACGTTCTGCTTTACGGCCCTCCCGGGCTCGGCAAAACGACCCTTTCGGCGATCATCGCGAACGAAATGGGCGTCAATATCAGGACGACTTCCGGTCCCGCGATCGAAAAGCCGGGCGATCTCGTCGCGCTGCTGACCAATCTGAACGAGAACGACATCCTTTTCATCGACGAGATCCACCGTATGCCGCGCACCGTCGAGGAGATCCTGTATCCGGCAATGGAGGATTACGTCGTCGACCTGATCGTCGGAAAGGGTCCTGCGGCAAGATCGATCCCGCTGAACCTCCCGAAGTTCACGCTGATCGGCGCGACGACCCGCGCGGGACAGCTTTCGACCCCGCTCCGCGACCGTTTCGGCGTCATTCTGAAGCTGGAGCTCTATACCACCGAGGAGCTTTCCGAGATCGTTACGAGAAGCGCGAAGATCCTGAACATCCCGATCGACCCCTACGGCGCGCGGGAGATCGCTTCCCGTTCGCGCGGCACGCCCCGCGTCGCGAACAGACTGCTCAAACGCGTCCGCGACTTCGCGCAGGTGAAGGGGAGCGGCGTCATCGACCGTGAGATCGCCGATTTCGCGCTTTCCAAGCTGGAGATCGACCACCTCGGTCTCGACAACGTGGACAGAAGGATGCTTGAGGTCATCATCAGCTTTTACGGCGGCGGTCCGGTCGGGCTCGAGACCCTCGCGGCGACCGTCGGCGAGGAATCGGTCACTCTGGAAGACGTTTACGAGCCGTATCTGATGCAGATCGGCTTCCTCAGCCGTACGCCGCGCGGCAGATGCGCGACGAGGCTTGCTTATGAGCATCTCGGCATTCCGTATCAGGAAAACGCGGTGAGAAACGCGCCGCAGCTCAGTATGTTCGAGGACAGCGGTTCGTGAACGAAAGCGGAACATTTACGCATATTTCCCGAAGGAGAATCATTTCGTATGTGGGCAGCTCTGAATTGGAAAGATTATACGCTTCTTGACTGTTCCGACGGTCAGAGGCTTGAAAAGTGGGGGGAATATACCCTCATCCGACCCGATCCGCAGGTGATCTGGAAGGACCGCAGAAAGCATCCCGCGTGGAAGAAAGCCGACGCGAGCTATACCCGTTCCCATACGGGGGGCGGAAGCTGGAGCGAAAGCGCGCTTCCCGAGGAATGGAAGATCGGATACGGGGAACTGACCTTTTCGGTCAAAACGATGGGCTTCAAGCACACCGGGCTGTTTCCCGAGCAGGCGGTCAACTGGGATTGGTTTTCGGAGCTGATCCGCAGCGCCGGCAGACCGATCCGCGTGCTCAATCTGTTCGCCTACACCGGCGGCGCCACGGTAGCCGCCGCGAAAGCCGGAGCGGAGGTCACACACGTTGACGCCGCGAAGGGAATGGTCCTGCGCGCAAGGGAAAACGCGGCGCTCTCCGGTCTTTCCGACGCAAAGATCCATTACGTTACCGAGGACTGCAAAAAATTCGTGGAGCGTGAGATCCGCCGCGGCAACCGCTACGACGCCGTGATTATGGACCCGCCCTCCTACGGCAGAGGTCCGAAGGGCGAAATGTGGAAGTTGGAAGAGAACATCGACGAGCTGGTCCGTCTGACCGTTTCCGTCCTGACCGAAAAACCGCTCTTTTTCCTGATCAACTCCTACACGACCGGGCTGTCTCCGTCCGCCGTCGCATACATTCTGCGCGAGGAAATGATCCCGCGCTTCGGCGGCAGCGTGTCTGCCGATGAGATCGGTCTTCCCGTTTCCCAGACCGGCGGCGTTCTGCCGTGCGGCTCGAGCGCGAGATGGGAAAATAAATAATAATCGCTGAGACATAACACAATATGAACAACGACCCGTTTATCAAAATTGAAAATCTGAACTTTGCCTACGGCAGCGGCGACGAGATGTCCCGTCCGATCCTGAAGAATATCAATCTGACGGTCGAGAAGGGTTCTTTCGTCGCGGTCCTCGGGCATAACGGCTCGGGAAAATCGACGCTCGCAAAGCTTCTGAATATGATCGAGTCTCCGGTTTCGGGTAAGATCACGATCGCGGGGATGGACATCACCGACCCGGAAATGACCGAGGAAATGATGATCGAGATCCGCCGCAAGATCGGTATGGTCTTTCAGGACCCCGACGATCAGCTCGTTGCCACCATCGTGGAGGAGGACGTCGCCTTCGGACCCGAGAATCTCGGGATCGAACCGAAGGAGATCCGCCGCCGCGTCGACGAGGCGCTGAAAACCGTCGGAATGGAGCAGTACGCGACACACGCGCCTCATCAGCTTTCGGGCGGACAGAAGCAGCGCATCGCGATCGCCGGTATCATTGCGATGATGCCGGAATGCATCATCTTCGACGAATCCACCGCAATGCTCGACCCGACGGGCAGAAAAGACGTGATGGATACCATCCTTCGTCTGAATAAAGAGCACGGTATTACCGTGATGACGATCACGCATAATATGGAGGAAGCCGTTTACGCCGACCGCGTCATCGTGATCAACGAGGGCGAGATCGTGCTGGACGGTACGCCGAAGGAGGTCTTCGGAAACGTCGAGAAGCTGCACAGCTTCGGGCTTGACGTTCCGCAGGTGACCGAGCTCTTTTACGAGCTGAATCTCAGTAAATGCCGTCTCCCCTCGGACGTGCTGACCGAAAAGGAGGGAGCGGACGTCATCGCCCGCATGGTATTATGAGCAAGCTCTCTCTTGAAAACGTCACTTACCGGTACAGCGTCGGAACGCCTTTCTGCAAGACTGCGCTCGACGGCGTTTCCGTGTCCTTTGAAGAAAACCGCGTCATCGGTCTGATAGGACATACCGGCTGCGGCAAAAGCACGCTCGTGCAGATGCTGAACGGGCTTCTGAAGCCCACGGAGGGCAGGGTTTTTCTCGACGGAAAGGATATCTGGGAAAACCCGAAGGAGATCTCCGCGGTACGGTACCGCGTCGGGCTCGTGTTCCAGTATCCGGAATATCAGTTGTTTGAAGAAACCGTAAGGCAGGATATCGCCTTCGGTCCGACCAATATGGGACTGCCGCAGGAGGAGATCGACCGCCGCGTGGAGGAAGCCGCGCTTTTCGTCGGTCTGGAAAAGGAAACCTTTGATCAGTCCCCGTTCGAGCTTTCGGGCGGTCAGAAACGGCGTGTCGCGATCGCGGGCGTCATTGCGATGGGGCCCGAGGTCCTCATCCTCGACGAGCCCGCCGCCGGGCTTGACCCGATGGGACGGGAAGAGATCCTCGGCGGCGTGCGTTCCTTCCAGAAGGAAAAGAAAAGCACCGTCATCATCGTTTCCCACAGCATGGAGGATATGGCAAGCTACGCCGACGAGCTGGTCGTGATGGATCACGGCAAGGTCGCCCGCACCGGGAGCTGCAGGGATATCTTTTCCGACCGCGACTCTCTCCTCGGGTACGGGCTCGACGTTCCACAGATCACCCGCTTCCTGATCGAGCTGAACGCGCTCGGCGTTCCGGTCCGCACCGATCTCTTTACGGTCGAGGACGTCAGAAAAGAGCTCCTCCGTCTTTATCCTTCTCTCGCGAAAGGAGGAAAAAGATGATCACCGATATCACACTCGGACAGTTCTTTCCCGGTCAGTCGGTCATTCACCGTCTTGATCCGAGGACGAAGATCCTCGGCGCGATCTTTTATATCGTGATCGTGTTCCTCGCGAAGAACGTATTCAGTTTTCTCCTTCTCGTTGCTTTCACGCTCTTTCTCGTACTGCTTTCGCGCATCAGCCCGAAGGTGGTGCTGAAGGGGCTGAAGCCGCTGATCATCATCATCGTTTTCACGGCGATCCTGAACCTTTTCGGCAAAAAGGGCGAAACGCCGCTCATTTCCTTCTGGATCATCAATATCTATCCGGAAGGCATCCGCTACGCGATCATGATCATCATCCGCGTGGTATGTATGCTTGCGGGCACCAGCGTGATCCTGAGCTACACCACCTCGCCGACCGCGATCACGGAGGGGATCGAGCGTCTTCTGTCCCCGCTTGCCGTCCTGCATCTCCCGGTACACGATTTTGCCATGATGATGACGATCGCGCTCCGGTTCATCCCGACGCTGATCGACGAGACCGATAAGATCATGAAGGCGCAGACGGCAAGAGGCGTGGACTTTTCGTCCGGCAGCCTCATCCGCCGCGCAAAGGCATTGATCCCGATCCTCATCCCGCTTCTGTTCTCTGCGTTCCGCCACGCAAAGGACCTCAGCATTGCGATGGAGTGCCGCTGCTACCGTGCAGGCAAGGGGATGACCCACATGACGACCCACCGTTTCGGGCTGCGCGATTATCTTTCCGCGCTCGTGATGTGCGCGTTCTGCGCCGCGGTCGTTCTGCTGAACAAGTACGCACCGGGTTTCTCGCTATGAAATATCTGCTTGAAATTTCGTTTCTCGGAACGGCGTATTTCGGATTTCAGGTACAGAAGGGAAAGGATCTTCCCACCGTTCAGGGCACCGTGCAGGACGCGGTGAACGCCGTCTTCGGCAGGCGGTATCCCGTGACCGGGTGTTCGAGAACCGACAGAGGCGTTCACGCGAAGCAGTTTTTCGTGACCGTCGATCCCGGCGTGGACCGGATCACGATCCCGACCGAAAAGATCCCTACGGCAATGAACGCCGCGCTTCCCGACGATATCGCCGTGAAAAGTGCCGTTACCGTGCCGGATTCCTTCCATCCGCGCTACACGGAAATGGAAAAGGAATATATCTATGTCTTCGATAACGGCGGGACCCGTTCGCCCTTTGATGCCGGGCGCGCCTATTACGTTCCGAGACCGATCCGGGAGGATCTGATGGACGAGGCGGCGCGGAAGATCGAGGGAAAGCACGATTTCACCTCGTTTATGGCTGCCGGGTCGAAGATCGTCGACGCGGTGCGTACCGTGAAGTCCTGCCGCGTCAGGCGCGAGGGAGACCGTGTGATCCTGACGGTCAGCGCCGACGGATTCTTATACAACATGGTTCGGATCATCGCGGGGACGCTGCTTGCCGTTTCGGACGGCAGGATCTCCCCCGACGAGGTTACCGATATCATAAACGCAAGGGACCGCTCACGCGCCGGTTCCACGCTGCCGCCCGACGGGCTGTACCTCAATCGCGTGACTTATTTCTGAAAGCATCCGCCGAATACCGGAAAGGAGGATCCCATGAGATCGGAGCGCAAAAAGAAAAAAGAAGATGAAACCGTGCTTCCCGACGCCGCGGCGTTTGAAGAAGCGCAGAAGGAAGAAAAAACGAACGCGCTCGAGGCCTCCGCGCCGAAGCCGATCGCTTTCGATAAAAAGAAAAAAGGCAGGGAAGAGGCGTACCCCGAAAACGAGTATTATCTGAAGATCGCAGCAAAATTCAAGTGGGCAAAGTATTTTGCCGCCGTTCTGACCGTAGTCTTCTTCCTCGCGATGATCTCGATCTTCCGGAAGGATATCACGCTTGAGAATTTCCGTTATCTGCTTCGTGATATGAACACCGATTCCACGAAATATACCGACGTTTACAGCACGATCTATTACGATTCGGTCGGCGATACCGATTTCGCTCTGTTCCGCGATTATCTTGCCGTCGTCCGTCCGGGCGACACGCTGCTGTACAGCAGCGAAGGGAAGACCGTGCTCAGCGTGACCAACGATTATATTGCCCCGCACGTTCTTTCGACCGATTCCTTCTTCCTCGTTTACGATTTCGGTCAGACCACGCAGCAGTTTTCCGTGATGAACGCGTTTTCCAAGCTTTACGACGGGAAAACGTCCGCGCCGATCGCCGGCGCCGCCGCTTCTCCGACCGGGCTCTTCGCCTTCATTCTGAAAAACGCGGATTTCCGCGGTGTCGTTGAGATCTACGACGGCGATTTCGACGTGATCTCGCGCGTTTATACCGACCGCTACGTGACGCATATCGCGTTCAGCGACGACGGAACGAGACTTCTGATCGTTTCCCTTACCGACGCCGGAGGCGGATGGGTCTCCGAGGTTTCGGTCGTGGATCCCTACAACGATCAGTCGGTCTTTTCGGTCTCCGTTCCGGGCGAGATGCTGATCTCCGGCGCGTTTTCCGGAGATACCGTTACCGTTTCCGGCGACGGCGGCGTCTATCATTTCGGCGCCGCGGGAGAGAAGCTTTCCGAGGAATATTTTTCCGGTAAGACGCCGACCGATATTCTGACCGGAAAGGGAAAATACGCGGTCTGCTTCAATACCACGATCCTGGGTACCGGAAAAACGGTGCTCTGCACCGGAGAAGGGACCGACCCGCTTACCGTGAAGGTGGACGGAAAGATCGAGGCTTATACGTTTTCCGATACCGATCTGTGGATCGTATCCGAAAAGAAGCTGTACCGGTTCCCGCTTTCCGGCGGGGATGCCGTGATCCGTCCGATCGGGGACGGCTGTCAGAGGCTTTTCATGCTTGACGACGATAAGCTTCTGACCTGTTTCGGCAATTACGCAGAGGTGGTTTTGCTTTCCGGAGACGGAGAGACCGCCCGATAATCAGTTTTTTTACGGCAGAACGCTGCCGAAGGAGTATTTAGCATGGAATTATGCTGTCGCTGTCATAAAAGAATGCCGGTCGTTTTCCTTTCCAAGTTTGAAAACGGAAAGATGGAAAACCTCGGTTACTGTATCAAATGTGCCCGCGAGATGGGGATCAAGCAGGTCGACCTTGCGATTTCGCAGATGGGGCTTTCCGAAGAGGATATCGAACGGATGAACGCCGAGATCGACCCCGAGGAGCTGAAGGAGGTCGGCGAGATGCTCGCCGAGGAATCCGATAAGCCCGACGAGGACGGGAAAGCCCCCGCGCTCGATATGCGGAAGATCTTCGGAAGCATCATGCGCGGAATGCAGCAGGGTCAGAACGGTCAGCAGAAGAACGGAGCCAAAAAGGGAAACGACGCGAAAGCGGCTCCCCAGAGAAAATATCTCGAGGGCTTCTGTATGAATCTGACGCGCAAGGCTGCCGAGGGCGGACTTGACCCCGTGATCGGCAGAGAGCGCGAGCTTGAACGGCTGATCCAGATCCTCTGCCGCAGACAAAAGAACAATCCCTGTCTGATCGGCGAGCCCGGCGTCGGCAAGACCGCGATCGCGGAGGCGCTCGCGCAGCGCATCGTTGACGGAAACGTCCCGTATAAGCACGCCTCGAAGGAGGTCTATCTCGTCGATATGACCGCTATCGTTGCCGGTACGCAGTTCCGCGGTCAGTTCGAGACCAGAATGAAGGGTCTGATCGAGGAGGTCAAGACGCTCGGCAATATCATTCTCGTGATCGACGAGGTCCACACCATCGCTTCCGCCGGTGACGCGGAGGGCAGCATGAACGCCGCGAATATCCTCAAGCCCGCGCTTTCCCGCGGGGAGATCCAGGTGATCGGCGCAACGACTTTGACCGAATACCGCAAATATATCGAAAAGGACGCCGCGTTGGAGCGCCGCTTCCAGCCGATCGTCGTGGAGGAGCCTTCGGTCGAGGATACCGAAAAGGTCCTGATCGGCATCAAGGGCAATTACGAGACCTTCCACAGCGTTTCGATCCCGAATCAGGTGATCCGTAACGCCGTGATCCTTTCCGAGCGCTATATCACCGACCGTTTCCTTCCCGATAAGGCGATCGACCTGCTCGACGAGGCGCTCGCGCACGTCGCGCTCCGCCATAAGGAGATCGGCGAATGCGAGAAAAAGAAGAACGAGCTTGCTCTCGTTCTGAAGGAAAAGGAAGCCGCGGAAAACGAGGAGCCCGAAGCGGGCAATGAAGAAGCGGCGTCGATGAAATATCAGAAGGTCGCCGATCTCCGCGTCAGAGAGCTGAATCTCGAAAAGGAGATCGGAGAGCTCGAGGAACTGAAAAAGCGCATCGAGCTGACCACGGCGGACCTTGCCGAGGTCATCGAGATCTGGACCGGTGTCCCCGCCTCCGAAATTACCGAGACCGAATTTGAAAAGATCGGCAAGCTCGAGCCCTCTCTGAAGGCACGCATCATCGGGCAGGACAAAGCCGTGGAGGCCGTCGTCCGGGCGATCAAGCGCAACCGCACCGGGGTCTCCCCGAAGCGCAAGCCGGTTTCCTTCATTTTCGCGGGTCCGACCGGCGTCGGCAAGACCGAGCTCGTCAAGCAGCTCGCCGCGCAGCTTTTCCGTTCTCCCGAGACGCTGATCCGTCTCGATATGTCGGAATTCATGGAAAAGCATTCGGTCTCCAAGCTGATCGGGGCGCCTCCCGGGTACGTCGGCTACGACGAAGCGGGGCAGCTCACCGAAAAGATCCGCCGCAAGCCGTATTCCGTGATCCTTTTCGACGAGATCGAAAAAGCGCATCCCGACGTGATGAACATCCTGCTTCAGATCCTTGACGACGGCAGAGTGACCGACGCGCACGGAAAAACGGTCAATTTCGAGAACACCGTCATCGTGATGACGACGAACGCGGGTTCCGCGGTTTCGTCCACGCTCGCGGGCTTCGGCGTGACCGGGGAAACGGCAGAGGAAGCCAAGACCGAAAAGGCGCTTTCCTCCTTCCTCCGTCCGGAATTCCTGAACCGCGTCGACGAGATCATCACTTTCCGTTCGCTCGACGAAAACGATTTTGCCGCGATCGCCTCCATTATGCTGAACGAGCTGAAGAGCGCGCTCGCCGAGCGGGAGATTACCTTCGGCTTCACGGAAGAAGCGGCAAAGTTCATTGCAAAGGAATCCTTCAGCCGGAAATACGGCGCAAGGAATATGAGAAGATATATCGAAAGAGAAGTGGAGGACAGACTCGCCAACCGCCTCATCAGCGATTACGATAAGGATATCCGTCTCGTGTCGCTTGACGTCAGCGAGGGCGCGCTTGCCATCACCTGCATCTGATAGTTCAAAACAGGAAGACAGATCATGAGAGATAAATGGTACGATAAAGGCTACCGCCAGGTCGAAACGATTCTGAAGACCGATACCGAAAAGGGTCTGACGAAAAAGCAGGTCGCGAAACGCCGTGCAAGAGACGGCATGAACGACGTTTATCAGCTTTCGTCGACCTCTTTCCGTTCCAATCTGATCCATATCCTGACCGATCTGCCTTCCATTCTTCTTCTGTTCACCGTTCTGATCGCGGTGATCTTCGAGAAGACCGTGCTGATGCTTGCCGCGATCTCGGTGCTTCTCGTCTTTTACGCCGTGATGCTTTACACCTACGAGAAATCGCAGCGCGTGCTTGAGGGAATGGATTACTATGCGCTTCCGACCGCAAAGGTACTGCGGGAAGGCAAGCTGTATCTGATCAAGCAGCGTCAGCTCGTGCAGGGCGACATCATTTATCTGACCGCCGGGGATATCGTCCCCTGCGACGCGAGACTGATCGAGACCGACGGGATGGACGTGAGAGAGTATTCGCTGACCGGATATCCGAAGGCGGTACGGAAAAACGCCGATTTCGTGACCTCGGGTGATATTGCTCCTCACGGGCAGAGAAATATGGTGTTTGCCTCCACGATCGTTTCCGCGGGCAGGGGGAAAGCCATCGCCTGCGGGATCGGGAAGGAGACCCTCGTCTGTAAGATGCGGAAGAATATGCCGATCGTGCTGCACGACAAGCTCGCCGTTCTGACGAAGCTGCGGAAGTTCAGCCGCGCCGCGTCTCTCGTTTCCTGCTTTTCCATTCTCGTCCTGACCGTTGCCGATCTGATCATCGCAAAGCGCGGGACGGGACTCGTTGACAGCTTTCTCCTTTCGCTTTCGCTTTCGGTCTCCTCGCTGACCGAATTCCTGCCGATCTTCGGCTTTATTCTGATCGCCTGCGGCGTTTTCAGCGCCGTCAGAAGAAACGGCAGCATCAATTCGGGCGCGCTGATCAAAAACTCGGATAAGCTTCGCGTGATGAAGGATCTTGACTGTCTTATCGTTCCGAAGGAGGGCAGCTTTACGACCTCGGAGCAGAAGATCGAAAAGGTCTTCGTCAACGGCGATACCGTTTCGGTCGGGGAGCACGGCTTCAAAAGAGAGGCGTCGAAGGCGCTTCGCTACGCGCTGCTGTCAACCGGTCTGTACGGCTCCGAGCGGCTCAGACTGAATAACGAAAACAGCGAAAATATCTATACGCCCGAGGAAAACGCCATCCTGCGTCTTTCCGAAGAGCTTGGTATCTACAACGTCGAGCTCGAAACGAAATATCCGCTCGTCGAGCACAGAGACGCGGGCCCGGACAATTTCTTTGAAACAACGCTCTACTCCTGTTACGATAATTATATGATCGCGCTGCGCGGGGATCCCTCGCTTCTGATTTCCCGCTGCACGACCTATTCCGAGAACGGAAAAGTCCTGCCGATGACGCAGGAAAAGGCGAGCGCCTTCCGCATTGCGGGGGAGCTGCTTTCCAAGCAGACATACCGCGTGGTTGCCGTTGCGACGAAAACCGTTCCGTACAACAATCTAGGCAAGATCGGCGTCTGCCAGCACGAAATGAACTTCGAGGGGCTGCTTGCCATCCGCGAGCCTTCTACGGTCGGCATCGCGAAAACGGTCGCCCGCTGCCGCGACGCCGGGATCCGCGTGATCCTGATGACCGACGACGTGGGGGATTACAATCTCCGCTTTGCCGAATCGGTCGGCATCCTCAAGGACGGAGACCGGGTACTGACCGGCTCCGAAATGGCGGGAATGCAGGAGGGGCTCTATTATTCCGAGCTCGGTACCTATACGCTTTGTCAGGGACTTGATGTGTCGCAGAAGAGAAGGCTGATCCGCGATCTGAAGGACGAAGGCGCGAAGGTGGGCGTCCTATGCCGCAGACTGGAGGAGCTCACGGTATTGAGAGAGGCCGACGTCAGCTTCGCGCAGAGCGTAACGCTTTCCGATAAGGCGGGGACCTCCGGGTATTCGCTGACCGGACGCAATACGCCCGTCTATTCCAAAAAGGGCGGGGAAATGGGCTGTGAAGCGCTCCGCTTCGTTTCCGACGTCATCGTTTCCGAGGCGGACGAGAAGGGCGGCGGCTTCCGCGCGATCGCGGAATCGGTCAGCTCCGCCGGGATGATCTGCCGGAACCTGACGAGGATGTTCCGGCATATCGTGATGACGCAGACCTTCCGCACGGCAGCCGTCGTTCTCTCGATCGCTGTCGGTGTTACGTACCTGAAGCCGATCCAGCTTCTGTTCTCCGGTATGATCGTCGATCTGATGGCGATCCTGTCGATGGCGTTCTCCAAGCCGGATACGAAAATGCTTTACGAGCGTTCTTACGAACGGTTTGACCTTGACCGGATCGGAAGGACGGCGCTGTTCAGCGTTATTTACGGTCTGATCTGGTCCGTGCTGACGGCGGGAAGCATGATCGTCGGCTCGGTCGTCGGCGTGATCCGCGGAAGCGACGCGCTCTGCACGGCTGTCTTCCTCAGTCTGATCCTGTCCCAGCAGGTCCTGCGTCTCGTGCTTTCCTCGGGTCATCCGATCTTCCGTCACGGGATGGTCGTGAGCGGCATTTCGGCTCTGACCGATCTCGTCCTCGCCGCGTTCATCGTCTGTGCGTCGGTGTTCCCGCGCTTCGGAAATCTGTTCGGCGTCGTGAGGCTTTCGCTTCCCGCGTGGGGCTTCGTTCTGATCCCGGTCGCGCTTATGTTCGCGATATTCGAGATCGGGAAGCTGTTTGTAAAGAAGAAAGACTGATTGCCGGCATTCATACGAGAAAAAACCGTCTTTTCCGCGTTTCGGGGAAAGACGGTTTTGGTGATTTTGGGGTGCAGGTAAAACGGAAGCGGAATGAAGGTACTCTTCTGTAAATGATATATCGCCTCGCGGCGATATGATATACGGCTGACGCCGTATGATATACCGAGCTTTCG
Source organism: Lachnospiraceae bacterium (assembly GCA_024404495.1). Classification (GTDB taxonomy): domain Bacteria; phylum Bacillota; class Clostridia; order Oscillospirales; family CAG-272; genus CAKRZE01. Next base: position 18,261 of record JAKSPT010000003.1, on the reverse strand, counting down.
CTCGGCATGATATATTTGCCTTGCGGCAAATATGATGATATCCGTTCCTTTATACGCCGAAGGCGTATTTCATCGCACGAAGTGGGATATCATACCGAAGGTATATCACTCGTTCCGACAGGAACGGATATCATTGTAAAAACCTCATTTGTCTTGGCAGACAAATGAGGTTTTTACATGGTGGGAGCGGGTGGATTCGGACCACCGAAGTCAGCGACAACAGATTTACAGTCTGCCCCCTTTGGCCACTCGGGAACGCTCCCTGGAGCTGGTGAACGGAGTCGAACCATCAACCTGCTGATTACAAATCAGCTGCTCTGCCATTGAGCCACACCAGCGTTCCGACGGTCGCTATTATACCACTTTTTTCGGGCTCTGTCAAGTGCTTTTCCGAAAATGGTAATTTGTCCGTGCCCGTTGACATTCCCCGGATAATTCGGTATAATATAAAAAAACGCCCGGAGGCAGCGATGGAATACAACGAAATCTATCACGTTATCAGCAATACCCATTGGGACCGCGAATGGTATCAGTCGCACGAAAAATACCTTGACCGTCTCGTCGAGCTTTGCGACAGACTCGTCGGTCTTCTCGAAGTAAAGAAGGATTACCGCTTCATTTCAGACGGTCAGTACGCGATGATCGGCGATTATATCGAGGCAAAACCCGAAAACCGCGATCGCGTCGCCGCTCTTGTGAAGGAGGGCAGACTGCTCGTCGGTCCCTGGTACACGCAGCCGCTTGAGGGACTCGTCGGCGGGGAAGCGCTCTGCCGCAATCTCGAATACGGGATCCGTTCCTCCGAAAAACTCGGCGGCGTGATGAAATTCGCCTATGAAATCGACGAATTCGGGCACACGGCGCAGATGCCGCAGATCCTTTCAGGTTTCGGCATTCCCTCCGCGATGGCATGGCGCGGTCTGCCCAAAAAGTCGAAAAGCGTCGTCCGTTGGGAAGCACCCGACGGCAGCGCGGTCGATATGTTCTATTCCCGTTCGGGATACGGGGAAGCCACCGCTCTTCCGCTCTGTGCCGACGACTATACCGAGGTGATCGACGGCGTTGAGATCCCGCGCGCGGGTCTGAAGAACAAGGTCGCAAAGCTGCGCGAACTCCGACTCTTCAATTCCGACAGCAGACATATGCTCTGGCTGAACGGGATCGACCATTCCTGGGCGCAGGAGGATCTGTTTGAAGCGATCGGCGCGATCAAGGAGCTGTTTCCGGAGATCGAGGTCGTTCAGAGCACGCCGGAGGAATACGCCTCGGCGGTGCTTGCCGATTACGAAGAAAAAGGGATCGCGCCGGCAGCGGTCATCGGAGAACTGATGTACAACGCCGAGGACGTCCTCGAATCTACCAACGCCCTGCATCCCCGTCAGAAGCTGAGACACTTCAGGAGCGAGCACGCGATCGTGAACCGTCTGGAACCGGTCTCGGCGCTTGCGTGGACGCTCGGCAGAAAGCATCCTTCGTGGGCGATCGAACGCGCGTGGAAAAACGTTCTTGAGAATCACGCGCACGACAGTCTCGGCTGCTGCTCGGTCGACGAGGTTTTCGAGCAGGTCATGGCGAGATACGGCGCCTCGCTCTCTCTTTCCGAGCAGGTGACGGACGACGGCTTCCGCTATATTATGTCCTGCGGGACCGAAGCCCCCTCGCTGTGGATTTTCAATACCGCGCAGACTCCGGTTTCCGGTGTCAGAAAGCTTAGCTTCGACGTGCCCTCGGGTTTCGGGAACGGTACCTTCCTTCTGAACGAAGCGGACGGCACACCCGTTCCGGTTAAGATCCTTTCCGTTAAGGCTTCCGGCGATATCCGCTACAATCCCCGCCTCGGTCATCCGACGAACGGGACGAAATCGGTCGTGACGGCGCTGATAGACCTGCCCGAGATCCCCGCGTTCGGTTGGCTGCGTCTTGATTTCGCGGCAGGGGATCCCGCCGTTTACAAGCTTGAAAACCGGAAGGACAGCGCTCTGTTCTCCCGTCCCGACTGTATGGAAAACGAGTATCTGTCGGTTAAGTTCCTCCCGAACGGTACCTTTGATCTTACCGATAAGTCGACCGGATATACCTACCGTTCGCAGCTTCTCTTCGAGGACAGCGGCGAGGCAGGCGACGTTTATATCCACGCCGAGCCGAAATTCGACCGCAGAACGGTGTATTCCGTCTGCGGGAACGCCTCCTTTACGCAGGTATTCGACACGCCGCTCGGCGCGGAAGCGGAAATCGCTCTGACGCTTTCGGTCCCGGACGGGATCACGGCGGACAGAAGACAGCGGGGAAGCGGGTACGCGCAGATCGGACTGACCGTCCGCGTTTTCCTCGGCAAAAACAGCAAAAAGCTCGATCTGAAGATCGGTATTGAAAACGGAGCCGTCAATCACCGCCTGCGCGTCCTGTTCCCGACGGGACTGATAAACGCGGATAAGTCGTTTGGTCTGCAGGCGTTTGATCTGACCGAACGGGATATCGTTTCCGCTTACGATCCCGAAGCGAGACACGAGCAGATCTATCAGACCAAGCCGATGCTCGGCTTCTGCGGAGTGACCGACGGAAAGAACGGTCTTGCCGTCACGGCGCCCGGGATCTACGAATACGAGGTGATCGACGACGCGGACCGTGCGGTCGCGGTCACGCTGCTTCGTTCGATCGACGTGATCTCTGCCGGCGTTTTCGCGACGGTGGACGAATACCGGATGAAGGAAGCTTTGAATCTGACGAAGCTTTCGTTCGAGCTTTCTCTGATCCCGTTTGCCGGGGAAAAGGAAAACGTCATCGCCGAGGCACTGTCTTCTCTCGAGCCCCCGCGCGCGATGATGAACCGACAGACCGAGGACAGCGTGATGCCCGGATATCGGCGTCCGGAAATCGTTATGACCGATCACGGCGCGTTCCTTGAAACCGATAACGGCAGGATCGTGATCGCCTCCGTAAGAAAACAGAACGGCGGAAACGGGATTGCCGCCGACCTCTGCAATCCCTCCGACAGGGAAGAGACGGTACGCGTCCGCCTCGGCGTTCCCGGCATTCACGTGAAGGAAACCGTTCTGTGCGATCTTGCCGGAAATGAAAAAACGGTGCTCGGGGAAGAAAACGGTGCGGATTTGCGCATCGCTCCGCATCAGGTCGTATCCGTCCTCTTCCGTCTGTGATTGCATATTCTGTACAACGGATTCTTTTACGTTTGAGTATCATCTGTGAATTCATAATAAACGATTTTTCGACAATTATTATTGACAAAACATCCGCCCTTTGATATAATAATCATGATTTAGTTCTTAAATCAAAAAAAATCGGAGGAAACAAAATGAAAAGACTGCTTATCGCACTTCTCGCGGTAATCATGCTCGTTTCCGTTTGTGCCTGCACCAAGGATCCCGGCGCCAAGGACGGCGTTCTGAAGATCGGTATGGTCTGCATCGGCGACGAAAACGACCAGGGTTACACCTACAACTTCATCCGCGCTACCGAGACCGCAAAGAAGGCTCTCGAGGACAAGGGCATCAAGATCGAATGGGTTATCAAGTATAACCTTATCGAGGGCGAGCCCGTTGCCGTCGCAAACGAAGAGCTTGCAGAGGCCGGCTGCGCAATCGTCTTCAACAACTCCTACGGTCAGGAGCCCGCTATGCTTCAGGTTGCAGGCGACTATCCGGACGTCCAGTTCGTCGGTATGACCAACGAAGGCAGCTGGAAGGATGACCTCGACAACACCCATAACGCCTTCAACCGCATCCACGAGGGCCGTTACGTTGCCGGTGTCGTTGCCGGTATGAAGCTCCAGCAGCTCATTGACGCCGGAACCATCAAGCCCGAAGAGGCTGTCATCGGTTACGTCGGCGCTTACTCCTTCGCAGAGGTCATTTCCGGTTTCACCGCTTACTACCTCGGCGCGAAGTCCGTCTGCCCCACCGTTACCATGAAGGTTTCCTTCGTCGGTTCCTGGTCTGACGCTACCCTCGAGGGTCAGGCTGCTCAGACCCTGATCGACAAAGGCTGCAAGCTCATCTCCCAGCATTCCGACAACACCACTCCCGCTACCACCGCTGCACAGAACAACGTCTTCCATACCGGTTACAACGCCGATATGATGTCCGCTGCTCCCACCGCTTCCATCATCTCCACCAGAATCGACTGGACCAACTACTTCGTCTACGCGATCTCCGCGGTTGCCGAAGGCAAGAACTTCGATGCCGACTATTCTCACGGCATGAAGGAAGGCGAGGTCGTTATGACCACGCTGAACACCGATATCGCCGCTCCCGGCACGCAGGAGAAGATGGACGAGGTCATCGCCAAGATCAAGGACGGTTCTCTTGAAGTCTTCGATACCTCCAAGTTCACCGTCAACGGCGAGACCGTTACTTCTCAGCTCGCCATCGACAAGACCGGCGACTTCGTTCCCGATGAGGGCGAAGCGATTTCCGGCGGTGCCTTCCACGAGTCTCAGGTTCCGGGCCTTATGTCCGCTCCTTACTTCGCTCTGAGAATCGACGGCATCGAGTGGCTCAACGAAGCATATTGATCTGAATTGAAGGTCCCGTACCTTACGGGATCGTACACCAAAGAGATCGGCACCCCCGGTCTCTTTGGTGTTTCATTTGTTTTCCCGACCAAAACGCCCGGCACGCCGGACGCTTCGGTCAGGAAAACAACGATAACCAGACAGGAAAGGATGATGTCTTTTGCCCGGTACGATCGCAGTACGAATGAGAAACATCACGAAAAAATTCGGTTCTATCGTCGCAAACAACGACGTTTGGCTCGATATCTGGAACGGCGAGATCCTCTCGCTTCTCGGTGAGAACGGCTCCGGAAAAACGACTTTAATGAATATGCTTGCCGGCATTTATTATCCGGATGCCGGTAAAATCTACGTCGGGGACGAGGAGGTCGTGATCTCCTCCCCGAAGGACGCCTTCCGCTACGGGATCGGTATGATCCATCAGCATTTCAAGCTTGTAAGCGTGCTTTCCGCTGCCGAGAACGTCGTCCTCGGGCTCGATATCAAGCCCGTTCTCGATATGAAAGAGGTCAGCCGCAGGGTCAAGGAGATCAGCGACCGATATCATTTCAACATTGACCCGGAGAAAAAGGTCTATGATATGTCGGTCTCCGAAAAGCAAACCCTTGAGATCATCAAGGTGCTTTACCGCGGGGCGAATATCCTGATCCTGGACGAGCCCACCGCCGTTCTGACGCCGCAGGAGACCGAGCGTCTCTTTGACGTTCTCCGCGAAATGAAGAAGGACGGAAAGTCGATCGTCATCATCACCCACAAGCTGAACGAGGTAATGGCGCTCGCAGACCGCGTCGCGGTGCTCCGCAAGGGTCACTTCGTCGGCGATATGCTTGTGAAGGACACGAACCCGGGCGAAATGACCAATATGATGGTCGGCCGTCCCGTGACGCTGAACATCAACCGTCCGCTTCCCGTCAATCCGCAGCCCCGTCTGAAGATCAGCGATCTGACCGTCGTGAACGAGGAAGGTGTCGTGAAGCTCGACCACGTTTCCTTTACCGCAATGGGAGGCGAGGTCCTCGGTATCGCGGGTATCGCCGGTTCCGGTCAGAAGGAGCTGCTCGAAAGCATCGCGGGTCTTTGCCCGGTCCAGTCCGGTTCGATCCTCTATACGCCGGATGGAAAACCTGCTGCCGAGCTCGTCGGCAGAACGCCGATGCAGATCAAGCAGGCGGGCGTGTCCCTTGCCTTCGTCCCGGAGGACCGTCTCGGTATGGGTCTCGTCGGTACGATGGGTATGACCGGCAACATGATGATCCGCTCGTGGAAAAAGGGAAAAGGCGTCCTCCTTCAGAAGAAGGACCCGAACGAGCTTGCTCTGAAGGTCAAGGAGGAGCTTGAGGTCGTCACTCCCGACGTCAACTATCCCGTCAGACGTCTGAGCGGCGGCAACGTGCAGAAGGTTTTGGTCGGACGTGAGATCGCGACCGAACCGACCGTGCTGATGAGCGCCTACGCCGTCCGCGGACTCGATATCAACACGTCCTATATTATTTACAATCTGATGACCTCGCAGAAGCAGAAGGGCGTCGCCGTCGTGTTCGTCGGTGAGGACCTTGACGTTCTCCTCGAGCTCTGTGACCGCATCCTCGTTCTGTGCGACGGTAAGGTCACCGGCATCGTCGACGCGAGAAACATCACCAAGGAAGAAATCGGCTTCCTTATGACGAACGACAAAGAGAAGGGAGGCAGCGGAAATGCAGAAAACGGTTAATAAAGCACCGCTGTTCCATCTGACGAAGCGCCCCGTGCTCAAGGCAAGGGAAACGTGGGCGATCCGCATCGCGTCCTTCTTCGTCGCCGTGATCATCGGCTGTCTCGTCTTCCTGCTCAACGGAAAGAATCCCTTCGCGGCTTACGGCAATATCATCAGCGGTTCTCTCGGAAAGGTGACCTCCCTCCGTCAGACCATCCGTATCGCCGTCCCGCTTCTCGGTACCGCGCTTGCGATCACGCCCTGCTTCAAAATGAAGTTCTGGAACATCGGTGCCGAGGGTCAGATCACCGCAGGCGCGATCGGCGCGACCTTCTTCGCCCTGACCTTCCCGGATCTTCCCGCACCGGTCCTGCTTCTTCTGATGGGAGCGGCTTCCGTGATCTTCGGCGCGATCTGGGCGTTCTTCCCGGCGTTCTTCAAGGCAAAGTGGGGCACGAACGAAACGCTCTTCACGCTGATGATGAACTATATCGTCATCGGTATCGTCAAGTGGCTTCAGGGCGGTCCCTGGGAGGGGAAGCCCGGCAGCCAGATCATCCCGAACTTCTCGAAAAACGCGATCCTGCCGAAGGTGTTCGGCATCCATTGCGGCTGGATCATCGTTCTTCTGCTGACCGGCTTTATATTCATCTATATGAATTACACGAAGCACGGCTACGAGATCGCCGTCGTCGGCGACAGCCCGAACACCGCACGCTACGCCGGTATGAACGTTGCGAAGATCACGATCCGCACGATGCTTCTTTCGGGTGCGATCTGCGGTCTTGTCGGCTTTATGGTTGCCTCCGGCGCGCATCAGACGCTGTATCACAGCGTCGCTGACGGCGTCGGCTTCACCGCGATCACCGTCGCGTGGCTCGCACAGCTCAACCCGTTCGTTATGATTATTATTTCCTTCCTGCTTGCGATTCTGGATAAGGGTTCGGGTGCGCTTCAGACCAATATGGGCGTTCCGACCTCCGTTTCCGATATTATCACGGGCGTGTTCCTCTTCTGTATGCTCGCCTGCGAGTTCTTCATCAATTATCAGATCATCTTCAACCGGAAAGAAAAGAAAGAGGAGGTCAAGGCGTAAATGAATACCTTACTGAATCTTCTGATCAGCGCGATCGTCAACGGCACGCCGCTGATGTACGGTACGCTCGGTGAAATCCTCACCGAAAAAACCGGCAACCTGAACCTCGGCGTCGAGGGTATGATGTATATGGGCGGCGCGATCGGTCTTGCCGGCGCCTTCTATTACAGCAAATTCGCGGGAGCGAATGCGAACGGGATCCTTGCGGTCATCATCGCGATCCTCCTCTCGTTCCTCGCGGGTGCCGCGGCTGCTCTGATCTACAGCTTCATCACCATCTCCCTCCGCGCGAATCAGAACGTCACCGGTCTTGCCCTCGCGATCTTCGGTACCGGTCTCGGTCAGTTCATCGGTGAGACGATGCGCGTCAAGGAGGGCGGTTATATCACCGTCAGCAACGAGCTGAAGACGTATTTTTACTCCTCTCCTTTCCCGGCGTTCTTACAGAACATTCCCGTCGTCGGAAAGCTGATCTTCGGTCACAGCATCTTCGTCTATCTCGGTATTCTGATCGCCTGCGCGATGGCGTTCTATATCTCCAAGACCCGTTACGGTCTGAACCTCCGCGCTGTCGGTGAATCTCCCGCGACCGCAGACGCCGCAGGGATCAATATCATGAAGAACAAGTACCTCGCCACCGTCATCGGCGGCGGCATCTCCGCCATCGGGGGTATGGTCTATATCATGACCATCGCGGGCGGCGTCTGGAACCACGAGGGTCTTGCCGGAGAAGGTTGGCTTGCCGTCGCGCTCGTCATCTTCTGCCTGTGGAGACCGCTCAACGCGATCTGGGGCTCCTTCCTCTTCGGCGCCCTGATGATATTGTATCTCCGTCTCAGCCTTCCGATCCCGAGTGAGATCTACAAGATCCTGCCTTACGTCGTTACCGTTGTGGTGCTCGTTATTACCTCGATGCGCAGAAAGCGTGAAAATCAGCCTCCCGAAAGCCTCGGGATCGCCTATTTCCGCGAAGACAGGTAAGTATAAAAAGACAAACGCTTTTTGGGGCGTTTGTCTTTTTTGTTGACTTTTGAAGGGTTTTATGGTATCTTAAAGAAAAAGGAGAGTGATGACTGTGTACCGTTTATTTGATCCGAATCAGATTGTTCCGGAGGGCTGGCTGAAAAAGCAGCTTGAGATCCAGGCGGAAGGTCTGATGGGGAATCTTGACAAAGTCTGGCCCGACGTGAAGGACAGCGCGTGGGTAGGAGGGAACCGCGACGGATGGGAACGTGTCCCGTACTGGCTCGACGGCTTCATTCCGCTTGCCTATCTGCTCCGGAACGGGGATATGATCTGCCGCGCCGACCGATACGTGAACGGCATTCTCGACAGACAGAGACCGGACGGATGGATCTGTCCGTGCAGAGAAGAGGATATCCCGAATTACGACCTCTGGGCGCTGCTGCTGATCGGAAAGGTGCTCGCGCTCTACTGCGAGTTCACCGGCTCGGAGAAGGCGGAAAAAGCGCTGTACCGGGCGATGAAAAACCTGAAAGACCTTCTTGACGCCGGAAAGGTACGGCTGAAGAACTGGGGATATTACCGCTGGTTCGAGGGTCTCATTCCAATCGAGTACCTTTACCGGAAATACGGTGAGGAATGGATGCTTTCGCTTGCCTCCGCTCTCAAAGAGCAGGGTGCGAAATATGAGAGCTATACCGACCGGTGGATCGTTCCGCTGAACGTATGGACGATGGAAACGCATATCGTCAATCTTACGATGATGCTGAAGACCGAGGCGGTCGAAAAGGCGCTGTTCGGGAAAAGCGGCGTCAGTGCAGCCGCCGAGGACGCGATCCTGAAAAAGTACAACGGGACCGCCGTCGGTCTTTATACCGGGGACGAGTGCCTCGCCGGGATCTCGAACGTGCAGGGAACCGAGCTTTGCTCCGTGAACGAGCTGATGTATTCTCTGGAATGGCTTTACCGCGTGACCGGAGACGAAAAATGGGCGGATCGGCTCGAAACGGTCGCGTTCAACGCGCTTCCCGCGACCTTCTCGGACGATATGTGGACGCATCAGTATCTGCAGATGGCAAATCAGATCGAATGCTCGTATTTCCCGAACAAAGCGATCTTCCGCACGAACGGCGGAGAATCGAATCTTTTCGGTCTTGAGCCGAACTACGGCTGCTGCACCGCAAACGGCGGTCAGGGCTGGCCCAAGCTCGCGATGAACGCCTTCCTGCGGGAGGACGAAAGCACGGTGCTGCTTCCCGTGCTGATGCCCGCCTCTCTGCACACCGTAATGAACGGCAAGCGCGTGTCTCTCCGCGTGGTAACGGAATATCCCTTCCGCCACGCCGCGGTGATCTTCGCGGACGCGGAGGACGGCGCGGAGGTCATTCTGAAGCTCCGTGTTCCCGGATGGGCGGAAACCGTCACCGTCAACGGGGAAACGCTGACCGGAAAGAAGTACCTGACGCTGAAAATCGGCGCAGGAAAGACGAAATTCGATATCTCGTATTCCGCTGCTCCCCGTATGAACAACCGCCCTCACGGCTTGAAAACGGTCTCCTGGGGGCCCCTCGTATTCGCGCTTCCGAGAAAAGCCGAATGGCTGAAGCACGAGTTCGTAAGAAACGACGTGGAACGAAAATTCCCGTACTGCGATTACGAGCTGAAATCCGAAGACGAATGGCGTTACGGCTTCTGCGGGGAAGAATTCTCGGTCGATTTCCCCGAGAGCGACGATATTCCTTTCTCGTCCACTCACCCGCGCGTCATTCTGAAAGCGAAGCTTGCGCCGACCAACTGGGGGTATGCCGACGGATATACGACCGTTTCCGATCCTTTCCCGAAGCGCTGCCGGAAGGAAGGGGAAGCGGAGACGAAAACGCTGATACCGTACGGCTGCGCCAAGCTGCGCGTGACCGAGATCCCTTCTCTGAAATAAGAAAAATGGCCGGTGCCGAACGCACCGGTCATTTTAATAATGGATTAAAGAAGTCCGAATTTCAGTACGAGTGCCGCGAAAACGATCGAGACCATCGAAAGGAGCTTGATGAGGATATTGATCGCGGGTCCCGCGGTATCCTTGAAGGGGTCGCCGACCGTGTCACCGACGACGGCTGCTTTGTGGGAATCGCTGCCTTTGCCGCCGAAGTTGCCCGCCTCAATGTATTTTTTCGCGTTGTCCCACGCGCCGCCGGAGTTCGACATATAAATGGCAAGGAGGAATCCGGTGACGGTCGCTCCGGCAAGCATTCCGATGACCCCGTTGACGCCGAGCAGAAGTCCGATCACGACCGGCACGATGACGGCGATCAGGGTGGGAAGGACCATTTCCTTCAGAGAGGACTGCGTGCAGAGGTCGACGCATTTCGCGTAGTCGGGGTCCTCGGTCCCTCCGAGGATGCCCTTGATCTCGCGGAACTGTCTTCTGACCTCGCGGACGATGGATTCAGCGGCTCTGCCGACGGCGTTCATCGTCAGCGCGGCAAAGACGAAGGGGAGACAGCCGCCGATGAAGAGTCCGACGAGGACCGGAGGATTCATGATATCACGGTTGAAGACGAAGGCGGGGTCGAGCGTCTCGATCTTTTCGACGTAGGAGGCGATCAGCGCGAGCGCGGTGAGGGCGGCGGAACCGATCGCGAAGCCTTTTCCGGTCGCGGCGGTGGTATTGCCGAGGGAATCGAGCGCGTCGGTGCGTTCTCTGACCTTTTCGTCAAGTCCCGCCATCTGCGCGATGCCGCCGGCGTTGTCGGCGACCGGACCGTACGCGTCGGTCGCGAGGGTGATGCCGAGCGTGGAGAGCATTCCGACCGCGGCGAGCGCGATGCCGTAAAGACCGCGGGAGGTGCTGAACGCGAATTCGCCGGCTGCTTTTCCGGAGAGATAGAAGGAACAGATAACGCAGATCGCGACGATGACGATCGGGATCGCGGTGGAGAGCATTCCGAGACCGATGCCGTCGATGATCGTGGTGGCGGAGCCCGTTTCGGAGCTTTGTGCGAGTTTTTTGGTCGGCTTATAAGTATCGGATGTGAAATATTCCGTGGAGAGACCGATCAGAACGCCCGAAACGAGCCCGAGCAGGATGGCAAAATAGAGACCGATCATATCGGAGCCGAGAACGAACCATACGAGCGGGAAGGCGGTAACGGCGATCAGGATCGCGGAAACGTAGGTTCCCTTACGCAGCGCGGAAAGCAGAGCCTTCTGATTGATGGATTCCCCGGTGCGGACGAAGAATGTACCGATGATCGAGGCGATCACGCCGATCGCCGCGAGAGCAAGCGGGATCAGAAGCGCTCTTGCCGCGTCGACGGAGGTCCCGGTAAACGCGGTAACGCCGAGCGCGGAGGCGGAAATGACCGAGCTGACGTAGGATTCGTAGAGATCGGCGCCCATACCGGCAACGTCACCGACGTTGTCACCGACGTTATCGGCGATGGCGGCGGGGTTGCGGGGATCGTCCTCGGGGATCCCGACCTCGGTCTTGCCGACGAGATCGGCGCCGACGTCGGCTGCCTTCGTGAAGATCCCCCCGCCGACTCTCGCGAAGAGCGCCATGGAGGAAGCACCCATGCCGAAGGTGATCATTGCCGCGGTCACCTCGGTTACGGGAAGACGGAAGATCATTTTCAGAAGAATATACCAAAGGGAAATGTCAAGCAGACCGAGACCGACGACGGTCAGACCCATGACGGAGCCCGCCGAAAACGCGACGCGCAGTCCCTTGTTCAGCCCGGATTCGCAGGCGGCTGCGGTACGGGCGTTCGATGCGGTGGCGATCTTCATCCCGATGAAACCGGAAAGACCCGAGAAGAAGCCGCCGGTCACGAAAGCAAACGGAACGAAATAGGTGAGCAGACCGAGAACTGCCATAAGCATCAGCACGATGAACATACAGAGAAAGAAGACCGCAACGACCGTGTACTGCCTTTTCAGATAAGCGTTGGCACCGGAACGGATCGATTGGGAGATCTTTTTCATTCTGTCGCTGCCTTCGGGGAAGGAAAGGACCTTTTTGGCGGTCACCGCGACGTAGATCAGCGCGATCAGCGCGGCGAGGAGCGTCGTGATCGCGATCAGATTCCCGTAGGTTTTTACACCTTCGGCGTTTGCGTCTGCGAGCCAGTTGATAATTGCAGTCATGGCTTTCTCCTGATAATTTTCGGATTTAGTGCTTATAGTTTGATTATAATGGTTAAATTGCCTAAAAGCAATAAACAAAACGGAGGATTATTGGAATAAAAATATAAAATACTTTCCGTTTTCAACAATAAAGGTAATAATACATGGTAATTCACACAAATAATCGCATATTCACATGAAAGTTCACATCGTGATTCCTGCAATACGACTTCTGTTCCTCTTTTCCGAAAATCTTGACAGAAACACGAAATCGTGGTAAAATAAACGAAAACATAATACCGAAAAACTACTGAAAGAAGAACCCGGAGCGCAAAAGGAAGGAAAGAAAACCGAATCCTTCATACGCGTCCCGGGAACGGTAACGTTATGATCGTTTTGTTCTCCTCCTTCTGCGCTCCCGATTCGTTTTCGCGGCACGAAACGGCGTGGCGGCTTCTGCGGGACGGCGCGCGCAGAATTTACGGCATCGCCGATTTCACGGACGGCATCGTAAGAAACCCGGCAGGAAAGCCGTATCATCCCGGATATCCGCAGATCAATTTCAGCATTTCCCATACGAAGCACGCCGCCTTCTGCGTTTTTTCCGACCGGGAGATCGGTCTTGACTGCGAGGAAACGAGGCACGTCAGCGAGCGCGTAAGGTCGCGGTATCTCGGCGGCGCAAAGGACGACGGGGAAGCGCTTGAACGGTGGACGATGCTCGAAAGCCTCGTCAAGCTGAAGGGCGTTACGTTTGCGGACGTTTCCTTCGACCGCGACGTGCGGGAACCGGGGAACGCCGTATTTGAGCGGATAACCTCTCCGCTCGGAAAAGAGTTCGTGATTCACGTCTGTTATTTTCGGAAATCATGATTTAACGATTGCAAAAATCGAACCGATGTGTTATAATAGATAAAATTCCAGTATGAAAGGATTCCAATCATGAAATACCTGAATTACGTCCACGTGACGCAGGGAACCAATTCGGTTCCGGAGTTTTCCCACGGCAATATCCTTCCTCTGACCTCCGTTCCTTTCGGTATGGCAAATTTTGCGATCGAGACCAGAAGAGCTTCGCTGTTCTTCAATCCGAACGATACTTTCACGACCGGCATCCGTCTGACTCATATGCCCAGCCCCTGGATCAACGATTACGGTACCTTTACGGTTTCCGCCGCGACCGGTGACGCAAACGGCGCCGCGATCGACGGCAGACAGAGAAGCGCTTACACGCTCCGCCGTACGGTATATACGCCCGCCGAGATCGATATGGAGCTGATGGTCCACCGCGCAAGACTGCACCTCGTTCCCACGACCCGCTGCGGTCTTCTGGAAATGAGCTGGGAGGAGCCCGAAAAGACCCACCGCTTCGTGATGACCCACGGCGACGCCGAGATCATGATGAAGGTGGATGCCGCCGCGCGCCGTGTGACCGGTTACACGAGAACGCACACCTGGCCCGCAAAGGACAATTTCGCGCTGTATTTCGCGCTTGACTTTGACCGTGATTTCGATCTTTCCAAGTCTACGGTCGGCGTTCCCGGTCAGGCGCCGCTTGATATCGGTGCCGTGAATACCGCAAAGCGTCTTGCGCTGAACCTTGCCTTCGTGAACGACGGATCGGCGAAGGTTTCCTGCCGCATCGGTACCTCCTTCATCAGCGTTGAGCAGGCGGTCACCAATCTTGAGACCGAGCTCGTCGGCAAGGATTTCGATACGCTTCTGCACGACGCGGAAGAGGCGTGGGAAGAGAAGCTCTCCCGCATCGAGATCGAAGCGGACGAGAAGACGATGCACACCTTCTATTCCTGCCTGTACCGGATGTTCCTCTTCCCGCGTATCTTCCACGAATACGATAAGGAAGGCAATCAGAAGCATTACAGCCCGTCCACCGGTGAGATCTGCGACGGTCCCTTCTATACCGATAACGGCTTCTGGGATACCTACAAGACCGTTTATCCGATGTATTCTCTCATCAACTCCGACGGTTATACCGATATGTGCCGCGGCTTCCTGAATTTCTACGACGAAGCAGGCTGGCTGCCCCGCTGGATGTCTCCCGGAGCGGTCAACTGTATGCCCGGTACCGCGATCGACGCCGTGTTCGGTGACGCCGTGGAAAAGGGCGTCGTGACCGATAAGAAGATGATCGAAAAGATGTTCGAGAGCACGATGAAGCACGTCCTGAATCCCGCTCCCGCCGCGGAATACGGCAGAGACGGCGTGGAAGGCTTCAATACGCTCGGCTACGTCACCTCCGATCACCGCGAGAGCGTCAATAAGACGCAGGACTACGCCTACGGCAACTTCTGTATCGCAAAGCTCGCCAAGGCGCTCGGCAAGGAGAAGGAATACGCCGAGCTGATGAAGACGTCCCTGAATTACAGAAATCTGTGGGACAACGAGGTCGGCTTCATGCGCGCCCGCGACAAGGACGGCAACCGCCGTGCCGACTGGAATCCCTTCCAGTGGGGCGGCGACTATACCGAGGGCTCTTCGTGGCAGAACAGCTTCGCTCTCTTCCACGATTATCTCGGTCTGGCGAAGATCATGGGCGGCAAGGACAAGCTGATCGCCAAGCTCGACGATCTGTTCTCCACCAAGCCGTACTATGACGTTTACGGCTACGGCTTCGAGATCCACGAAATGATCGAAATGGCAGCCGTTGACTTCGGTCAGTTCGCGATCTCCAATCAGCCTTCCTTCCATCTCCCCTATATCTACGCGATGCTCGGCAAGCCCGAGAAGACCGCGTATTGGACGAGACGCGCGATGAAGGAGCTCTTCAATGAGACCCCGAACGGCTATCCCGGTGACGAGGATAACGGTTCGATGGCGGGTTGGTTCGTCTTCTCGGCGCTCGGCTTCTATCCGGTCTGCCCCGGCGCCGCCGAATACGTCGTCGGTTCTCCCGCCGTCCGTTCCGCCGTGATCCACACCGATTCCGGCAAGGATCTCGTGATCCGTGCCGACAACAATACCGCCGAGACCGTCTACGTGAAGAATATCAAGGTCAACGGGGAAACCATCCACCGTACCTTCTTCACGCAGGAAGAGCTGAAGGCGGGCGGCGTGATCGAGTTCAAAATGTCGAAGGAGCCCGTTCCCGGTTCTTACATCGACGCCGAGCTTCCTTACTCGGTCGAGCACTGATCTTTCGCCGTTCAGGCAATTTCGCTGAAATAACGTTCAGAAACAGAAGCCGGGAATCCTCCCGGCTTCTGTTTTATTCGTCTGCGGCAAAAAACTGCCCGACCGATATCGGTCGGGCAGTTCTGCTTTTGAAGGATTTTATTCCATTTCGCTCTTTGCCTGCTGCAGCTTCTCGATGATCGGGAGCTTCTGCGGGCAGATACCCTCGCAGGCGCCGCACTCGACGCATTTCGTCGCGTCGCAGCCGTCGGCGACGATACGGCGGTAGCCGCGGTCACCCTGAAGATCATTGCGGAATTTGAATGCGTCGTTCCATGTGCGGAAGATACGGGGGATATCGACGCCGTTCGGGCAGGGCATACAGTAGCGGCAGCCGGTGCAGCCGATCTTGCGTCTGCTCTCGAAAGCTTCGCGCACCTTTTCGATCAGTTCGAGCTCTGCCTCGGACATGATCCCGGGCTCCACGGTATCGAAGATACGGAGATTGTCGCGGGTCTGATCCATATTGGAAACGCCGGAGAGGACGGTCGCGACCTCGGGGTGGTTGCAGATCCAGCGGAACGCCCATTCGACCGGAGTGCGCTTGACCGGGAATTCATCGAACAGCTTCTGCACGTTGTCCGGAACGTTCGCGAGCGTACCGCCGAGCAGACCTTCCATAATGACGACCGGAATGCCCTTGGAGCCGGCAAGCTGAAGACCCTTCAGCCCCGCCTGATGGTAAACGTCCATATAGTTGAACTGGATCTGGCACATATCCCAGTCGTATTCGTTCAGGATCGTTTCAAACGCCTCGTAACCGTCGTGGAAGGAGAAGCAGGCATAGGAGATCTTGCCCTCTTCCTTCAGCTTGGTCATGAATTCTCTCGCGCCGATCTTCTTCGCGTTTTCCCACGAGCCGAGGTTCATGGAGTGGAGCAGATAGAAGTCGATATGCTCCACGTCGAGGTTCTCGCACTGCTTCCGATAGAATTTTTCGAGGTCCTCGCTGGAATTGCACATCCAGACCGGCAGCTTGGTCGCAAGGAAGACCTTTTCCCGGTAACCGTCCTTCAGCGCTTTGCCGACGACTCTTTCGCTCTCCTGATCAAAATAAACGTATGCGGTGTCGATGTAGTTGCAGCCGTTGTCGATCGCGGTGCGGATCATTCTGATCGACAGCTCCTCGTCAATCACTCTTTTTCCGTCAACTTCCTTCGTCGGGAATCTCATACAGCCAAAGCCGAAAGCCGAGCCCTTGATCCCCAGCTTTCCGAAATCGCGCATTTTCATACGGTGAAACCGCCTTTCCTTATAGTTACGAAAAGTATAACACAGTTTCCCGCGAAATGCAAGTGGATTTTACGGATTTGCTTTCCGATATTCGCTTACCCGGTTCAGCAGGACTGCCGCGTCCGCCCGGTCAAGCACTTTTTCCGGTTCCGCGGCGTATCTGCCGCCCGCGGGGAAGAGTCCGTTCACGCACATGCAGGCGTAAGCCTCGGAAGCCCGGTCGGGTACGGGCGGTTCGGACACGGCGGAGACCGGAACGGGAAGAGCGAGAATGCCGTTGAGGATTACCGATGCTTCGTCAAACGTGACCGTCTTTCCCGGACGGAAATACTGTTTTCCGTCTTCCTCGATGCCGGTTATGAAGCCCATTTTCACGGCGGCCGAGACGTAGCCTTTTCTTTCTGCGGGGATCGAGGCGTCGTCTGCGAAACCCGTGTCGCCTACCGTCGTCGCGATGCGGTACCCGCACGCTTTCATCGCCGAAACCAGAAAATCAAGACGGGAGATTTCTTCGTCGGGGGAAAAATAGCGGCTGCCCATTTCGATCCTGCAGTCCATGATCCCCGCGTCAACGGCGGCGATCGCCTCGCCGTGCCCGTATTTTCCGATCATATCGGTCAGTAAAATGCCGCTTTCGTTTTCCGAGACCGTGACCGTGATCTTCGCCTCCGTGCTGCTGCCGTACCTGTCGGTCACGGTATAGCGGAAGGAATCCCTTCCCGTAAAGCCGGAAACCGGGGTGTAGGTGAAATCCCCGCCTCCGGTGTCCTCAAGCACGAGAAGACCGTTTTCGGGATAAGCGGAGATACGGTAGGTGACCGGGTCTCCGTCGGGATCGGACGCGTTCAGACATCCGAAGCAGGAAATATCGGCGAGCGTTTCGATTTTTTCTGCCGAGGATGGAACCGGAGCGCCGTTTTCCGCGTCTAAACAATAGACGTTAAAGGTCATTTCGTACGGCATCGCGTCTCCCGCGCGGAAGGTGAAGGAGGAGGTTACGCTGCCGTCTCCGCTCGGAAGGAAGCACAGTTCGGAAAGCGCCGAACGGGAAACGACCTGATTCCTTACGACCTCGCTCTGTCCGAGCATCAGCCTTCCCTCGGTGATCGGCGGCAGGGAAAGGATCGTGACCGAGCGGACGCGGCCGACACCGAGCCCTTTCTCAAAAGCCTCCGCGTTCAGCTTCACGGAGCTGCCGCTTTCGCCGCTGACCGCAAGCGCGGCGTCTCCGGCAAGAACGGAAAGCGCGGGCGACACCGGTTCGGCGGTTTTATCCGCGGCGAACGCGGGAAGCGCCGACGGGAGGGAAAGAACGAGGATCAGCGGGATCAGAACGGCAAATACCGTTTTTTTCATGGAAAGCCTCCTGTAAAAGTGAACTTCTTCGGAATACTGTTGCAAAAAATGCCGCCGTCGGATATAATAAGACAG